>ONKD01000001.1 GCA_900318345.1 uncultured Prevotellaceae bacterium | reverse complement strand
CTGATAACAACAATGATTTTGCCTGCAAGCTGTTCCGCACCATCAACGAGCAGAAAAAGGGTAGCACCATCGTGTCGCCCATCAGCGTGAGTTATCTGCTGGGCATGCTCAACGAGGGAGCCGACGGCGAGACGCGCCGGCAGATAACCGATGTGCTTGGGCTAGGCGGCTCGGTGCAGGAGATCAACGAGTATTTCAAAAAGATGATGCATGAAGCCCAATCTGTCGACCCAAGTGTAACATTAAAAAGCGCCAACTGCATCTACTTCAAATTGGGAATGAGAATCAACCCGCTGTTCAAAGCTGACATGCAAAACTATTATGACGCCAATGTTGAAGCGATTAACTTCAATTCAAGCAACATTGTGAACAAAATCAACAGTTGGAGTAAGGCCCACACCGACGGCATGATACCAAAACTCTTAAAGAAGGATGAACTCAAACCCCGAGCCGTTATGTATCTGTTGAACGCCATCTATTTCAAAGCCACTTGGACCGATCAATTTGACCCCTGGAACACTCGTGACCTGGACTTTATAACGCTTGACGGCAAAACCGTCAAGCGACCGATGATGAATCGTAGAGGTGTGGCCACCTACGGGAAAAACGAACTGTGCAAAATGCTGTGCCTGCCCTACGGCAACAAAGCCTACAGCATGGTTGTGCTGCTCCCCAACGAGGGTAAGACGACCGACGATATCATCCGGGACCTCTCGGCACAGAAACTGAAGCAGTGGAAGTCACAGATGAGGACAGAGGAAGTCGATGTCCTAATGCCCCGCTTCACTACCGAAAGCGAGACACGTCTTAAGGATATACTCTCGTCGATGGGCATGCCACGGGCATTCAAAAGAGATACTGCCGAGTTCCCCAATATGATACAAAAGCCCAAGGTCGCTCTGTATGTGTCGATGATGAAGCAGAAGGCCAAAATCGAGGTCAACGAAGAGGGCACCAAGGCCGCTGCCGTAACGGTTGCCGAGATGGACATATGTATAGGAATGCATTATTATGAGTACTTCTACGCCACACGTCCATTTGTGTATTATATCGTTGAAAATAGCACTGGAGCGATCTACTTCATGGGCACCTATTGTTTCGACGATACTGGTGAACCGGTGACCTTAAAAGAACCACTTGAAGAGCCTGAAACATTATTTGATTTAACAGTTGAAAGGCCTAAGCGAAGTGAAGATGAAATCTTCACGTCAGTAGAGCAGATGCCTCAATTTCCTGGTGGTGATGCCGCTCTGATGGAGTATATCGACAGTCACATCCAGTGGCCGCCCACGGCTACCTGCGCCCAGGGTCGCGTCATTGTGCAGTTCGTTGTTGACAAGACCGGTAAGGTCGGTGAAGTGAAGGTTGTCCGCTCAGTGGACAAGGACCTTGACAAGGAGGCCGTTCGCATCATCAAGACGCTACCCAAGTTCATTCCGGGCCGCCATAAAGGTCAGGCCGTGAGTGTATGGTACACCTTGCCCGTGACCTTCAAGTTCTCCCCTAAGCTAGGGGAGGTGGTGCGAAGCACCGGAGGAGTATGATTTGTCGTCGAATTATATCTTATGGTATCAACGCCCCCGCCGCTCCCGCGGCACCCCCTCTTATCCAAGAGGGGGAGTTGCTAACACCATGATTGACAAATGACAAATTCATCGAACTCACGTTAAGCTACGGGAAAAGGTGAAAAATTTTCGTAGATGAAAACAAAGCACTAAATTTGTATCTCAAAAAATAATGTGATGATGAAACACGGTAAATTAAATATCGAGATGATGAGGGCAATCAGGGTTGCTGTCCTCTTGAGCGTGGTGCTGACGAGCCTCTCGGCTTTCTCTAGCGATGGAAACTCTTTTAATGGTGGTGAGCTGCCCGAGAAGAAGGAGATCGCATCTATCGAATCTCAAGCAGTGATGCCTGATAACAATTCATCGGCGTCATCGCAAAGCGAGACGAGTGTCGACAACAATGATTTTGCCTGCAACCTGTTCCGCACCATCTATGAGCAGAAAAAGGGTAGCACCATCGTGTCGCCCATCAGTGTGAGTTATGTGCTGAGCATGCTCAATGAGGGAGCTGGTGGCGAGACTCGCCAGCAGATAACCGATGTACTTGGGCTAGGCGGCTCGGTGCAGGAGATCAACAAGTATTTCAAGAAGATGATGGGTGACGCCCAATCTGTTGACCCAAGCGTGAAATTAAAAAACGCCAACTGCATCTACTTCAGATTGGGAATGAGCATCAACCCGAAGTACAAAGCTGACATGCAAAACTATTATGACGCCAATGTTGAAGCGATTAACTTCAACTCAAGCAGCATTGTGAACAAAATCAACAATTGGTGCAAGACACATACCGACGGCATGATACCAGAGCTTGTAACCAAAGAAGAACTCAACCCCCTCGCCGAGATGTATCTGTTGAACGCCGTCTATTTCAAGGCTTCATGGACCGATCAATTTGACCCAAGGTGCACTCGCGACCTAGACTTTATTACGCATGACGGCAAAACCGTCAAGCGGCCAATGATGCACCGCGAAGGTATGGCCGCCTACGGCAAGAACGACTTGTGCAAAATGCTATGCCTGCCCTACGGTAACAAAGCCTATAGCATGGTTGTGCTGCTCCCCAACGAGGGTAAGACGACCGGCGATATCATCCGGAACCTCTCTGCACAGAAACTGAAGGAGTGGCAGTCACAAATGAGGACTCAAGACGTTGATATCCTGATGCCCCGCTTCACTACCGAAAGCGAGACACATCTTGAGGACATACTCTCGTCGATGGGCATGCAACGAGCATTCAATAATGCAGCTGAATTTCCCAATATGCTCAAGGGTTATCATGACGAATTGTATGTGTCGATGATGAAGCAGAAGGCCAAAATCGAGGTCAACGAAGAGGGAACAAAAGCCGCTGCCACAACGGTAGCTGAAATGGCAGAAAAAGGAGAGCACTTTTATAAGTACTTCTACGCCACGCGGCCATTTGTATATTACATCGTGGAAAAAAGCACTGGCTCCATCTACTTTATGGGCACCTATTGTTTCGACGATACTGGAGAACAGGTGACCATAAAAGAACCACTTGAAGAGCGTGAACCAGTACTTGGTAGACATGATTTTACAGTTGAAATGCCTAAGCGAAGTGAAGATGAAATCTTCAAGTCAGTAGAGCAAATGCCCCTATTTCCCGGTGGCGAGGCAGCTCTGATGGAGCATTTAGACAGTCACATTCAGTATCCTCCCGAAGCTGCCAAAAATAATATTCAGGGACGAGTCATTGTGCAGTTCGTTGTTGACAAGACCGGTGAAATTGGTGAAGTGAAGGTTGTCCGCTCGGTGGACAAGGACCTTGACAAGGAGGCTGTTCGCATCATCAAGACGCTACCCAAGTTCATTCCAGGTCGCCAGAATGGTCAGGCCGTGAGTGTGTGGTACATCTTGCCCGTGGCATTTAAGTTGTCGTCAGTTCGACAAAAATAAACTCCCCTAAGCTAGGGGAGGTGGTGCGAAGCACCGGAGGAGTATGATTTGTCGTCGAATTATATCTTATGGTATCAACGCCCCCGCCGCTCCCGCGGCAGAGAGTGTGTCATAGATCTGCTGGATTTATAACCGCCCTTCGGGCGGGAAATTAAAACAAATTTTGTATTAAAATTAGAACAAATAAAATTTTTATTTAATTTTTTTAAATAATTTGTTTAAATTTCTCGGCCGTAGGCCGATATATGTAGCGACATTGCAATTATGACACACCCGCAGTTGCTAACACCATGATTGACAAATGACAAATTCATCGAACTCACGTTAAGCTACGGGAAAAAGGGAAAATAATTATCGTTGATGAATAAAAAGCACTAAATTTGTATCTCAAAAATTAATGTGATGATGAAACACGGTAAATTAAATATCGATATGATGAGGGTAATCAGGGTTGCTGTACTCTTGAGCGTGGTGATGACGAACCTCTCGGCCATAGCGTCTAATCGTGGGGCCTATAGTCTTGCCCGTGATTCAGTGGATGGGGAGGTAGTTTTTGTCGATTATGAGCAGCAGCCCCAGTTCCCTGGAGGCGAAACCGCTTTATTGAAATACTTGCAAGAAAATATAAAGTATCCGCCCAAGGCCCTCAAGGATAGCATACAAGGCCGCGTTGTAGTTCAATTTGTTGTTGACAAGGCGGGTAAGGTCGGTGAAGTGAAAGTGGTCCACTCGGTGAACAAGGACCTTGACGATGAGGCTGTTCGCCTAATCAAGACCCTGCCCAAGTTCTATCCAGGTCGCCAGAATGGTCAAGCTGTGAGTGTGTGGTACACCTTGCCCGTTACTTTCAAGTTGCAGGACAAACAAGAGCAAGAAAAGCCTAAAGACGTGGAAGTGAAAGCGGAATTTCCTGGCGGCGAGGAAGCGTTGAGCCAGTTCCTTAAGGACCATATCAAGTATCCACCCAAAGCCGCCAAGAAGAGAATTCAAGGACGCGTTGAGGTGGCCTTTTGGATCGATAAGAGTGGAAAAGTTCATGATGTCAAGGTTGTTGAGTCGGTAGATAAAGACCTTGACAAAGAAGCTGTCCGCGTCTGCAAGTTACTGCCCGATTTCATCCCAGCCACAGTGAATGGCGAGCCCGTCGAAGTCCTTTTCAAACTGCCGATCAGATTCAAAATCCCTGGTTTAAAGACTCAATATCTGAGGTCGGTTCAGATTGATGCGAAGTGAATCGTCAGGTATCTCTGATGATGTTTAACATTATTAGCAAGTAATTACGGGATTGAGCGATAACCGCTTCGCTGGGAGTGAGACACTTTGCAGAATTCACCTTTAAACTTTTTTTGTTTTATCAGGTCTTAATGCTGTTGTTGGCTATGCCGAAGATAGGCTGCGTCTCAACAATGCTCAAATAAATTTGGCATTGTGCTCGACTTGCACTATCTTTGCAGTATTGAAACAAAGTTTAATTTTTAATAATACTAAGATTATGAAGAAATTATTGTTGATGGCAGCGTTGTTCTGCTTTGCAGCAGCACCCGCCGCAATGGCTCAGAATTATGAAACCCCTCAGCATGTTGAACAGCAGCAGGCACAGTATGCCAAGGATGCCGAGCTAGCTAAGAAGCAGGCCGAGGCCGCCAAGAAGCAGAAAGACGCTTTCAAAGAGCAAGAGAAGAAGGCCAAGGAGGCTAAGAAGGCTGCCGAGAAGAAGGAAAAGGAAGCCAAGAAGGCCGAGAAAGAGGCTAAGAAACAGCAACAGCTGATCGAGAAACGCCAAAAGGCTACCGAGAAGTACAACAAGGCCGTTGATAAGGTGAAAGATGCTCAGAACAAACAGGCTGAGGCCCAGAAGAAAATGAACGAACTGCCCGAGAAGCAGGTTCAGGAGCGCCAGAAACTCAACGAGAAAGTAGCCAAGGCTCAAGGCAACTCCGAGAAGATGCTCAAGATGGAGACCGAGCAAAAGAAGTTTGAGGAGAAGGTAGCCAAACAGAACCTTAAGGCTCAGAAGGACTATGAGAAGTCAGTCACCAACCTGAAGAAGGCCGAGCAGAATCTCGAGAAGGCCAAGAAGGAAATGGAGAAATACAAATAAGACTTCTAGCGATAAACTTTAAGGAACCGATTAGAGGCTGGCGATGAAGATTGGTCGCCGGCCTTTCTTTTTATTATATTTGGCGACTCTACAAAAAAAACACTATCTTTGCACGATTTTTTACTAGAGACACTGAATGGATTATCAACTCATAGCCACTCCCAGCGGCACTAGTGCCCGCGCCGGACTCATCACGACCGACCACGGTCAGATCGAGACACCGATTTTCATGCCCGTGGGAACGGTGGGTGCCGTAAAGGCGGTCCACATGACCGAACTGCGCGAGGACATCAAGGCGCAGATCATCTTGGGCAATACCTATCACCTGTACCTGCGTCCCGGCATGGACATCATTGAACGTGCCGGAGGCCTTCACAAGTTCAACGGCTGGGATCGCCCCATCTTGACCGATAGTGGCGGTTTCCAGGTCTTCTCGCTGGCCGAGAACCGCAAGTTGACCGACGAGGGAGTGACCTTCCGCAGCCACATCGACGGCAGCAAGCACCTGTTCACACCCGAGAAGGTGGTGGACATCGAGCGCACCATCGGCAGCGACATCATGATGGCGCTAGACGAGTGCCCGCCGGGTACCAGCGACTACAACTATGCCCGCAAGTCATTGACGCTGACCCACAACTGGCTTGCCCGTGGCTGGAAGCATTTCAAGAACACTCAGCCGCGTTATGGCCACAGTCAGGCCTATTTCCCCATCGTGCAGGGTTGTGTGTATAAGGACCTGCGTCAGGAGTCGTCCAAGTTTGTCGCCGACCTGGGGGCTGATGGTAACGCCATTGGCGGTCTTGCCGTGGGCGAACCCACCGAGGTCATGTATGAGATGATAGAGATTGTCAATGACATTCTGCCACAGGACCGTCCCCGCTACCTGATGGGTGTGGGCACGCCTGCCAACATCCTTGAGGCCATTGACCGCGGTGTTGACATGATGGATTGCGTGATGCCTACGCGCAATGGCCGCAACGGCATGCTGTTCACCCGCCATGGCATTATGAACATGCGCAACAAGAAGTGGGCTGACGATTTCAGCCCCTTGCAGGAAGACGGCCCCTCGATTGTGGATCATATCTACAGCAAGGCCTACGTGCGCCACTTGTTCATCGCCCAGGAAATTCTGGCTATGCAGATTGCCAGCATCCACAACCTGGCGTTCTATCTGTGGCTCGTGGGCGAGGCCCGCAAGCACATCATCGATGGCGATTTTCCCGCATGGAAGCGCCAGATGCTTCATGATGTTCAGGTGAGGCTGTGATTTAGGGTGTTAGGGTTTTTAGGTGATGGAAGAAGAACTCAAGAATATGGAACAGCCTGTAGAGACGCAAAATGTTGCGACTCCCGCCGACTCTGCCCAATCGGTTGGTTCCGCTTCGTCCAAGCCCCTCAAGCGCTACCCGTGGTACTACGTCAAGCGCTTTGACCGCTATATCATCAAGCACTTCCTGGGTACATTCTTCTTCGCCATCCTGTTGCTGTTTGCCATTGTGGTGATGTTTGACATCAACGAGAAACTTGATGCCGTGCTCACCGCGCCATGGAAGGCGACGGTCTTCCAGTACTTCATGAACTTCCTGCCGTTTGTGCTCAGCCAGTTCAGCCCGTTGTTCACCTTTATCGCGGTGATTTTCTTCACCTCGCGACTGGCTGACCGCAGCGAGATCATCGCCATGCTCTCTAACGGCATCAGTTTTTATCGCCTGACTGTGCCATACCTGTTCTCGGCAGCGGTGATCGCCTTGGGCAGTTACCTGCTTGCCGCCTATATCATTCCGCCTGCCAATATCGAGCGCATCGCCTACACTAACAAATGGGTGAAAAACAAGGAGGTGATCTATGGCGATAACATCCAGTTGCAGGTCAAACCGGGAGTCATGGCCTACATGTCCCGCTATGATAACACCACCCGCAGCGGCTTCAGGTTCTCGCTCGAGGAGTTTGACGGCACGACCCTCAAGTCAAGGCTCACTGCCGAGACCATCAAGTATGATTCGGTGGGTTTGTGGACAGTGCGCCAGTACACCATCCGTGACTTTAACGGCTTAAAAGAGACCATGCGCTCGGGCTCGGTGATGGATACCCTGCTCAATATCGACCCGCGTGACTTCCTCATCTCCAAGAATGATGAGCAGACGATGACTTCGCCCGAACTCAAGGACTACATCAATAAGCAAAAGGCGCGTGGTGTCGCCAACATCAAGAACTTTGAGATTGAGTATGAGCGGCGCATCGCTATGACTGCGGCCGCCTTCATCCTCACCATCATCGGTCTGTCGCTCTCGTCGCGCAAGGTGAGGGGCGGTATCGGCCTGAATATCGGCCTTGGACTGTTGCTCAGTTTCTCCTACATCCTGTTCATGACTGTTACCTCCACCTTCGCCGTTTCTGGCTATACCAGTCCCCGCGTTGCGATGTGGATTCCCAACTTTGTCTATACCATCATTGCGGCCGTCCTGTACTACCGCGCCTCCCGTTAACCACTTTCCTTAGGGTTCGCTTTTGCCCTGTCATTTATTTTGTGCAAAAAAGGTTCGTTATGCGAAAGATTTGATTATCTTTGTCGCAAAATAGTTTGATTTATTCATTTTTTAATACCTTTTACTTATGAAAAGAATCCTTACATTTTCAATGATGTTTATGTTGGCCGTAGGCACGATGCTGGCATGGCAGACGAGTGACACCGAGGCCACCCGCCTTGATGCCGAAGGTACCAATGGTCAAGTGCAAATGAAGACTTTAACCACTCCCGAGGGCAAGATCATCTTGAGCTGGCTGCGCGGTGAGCGTGTTGACGGCGTGTTTGGCTATCGCCTGCACCTGCAGGTGTTTGATGCCGAGGGCAATGCCCAGTTTGGCGACGAGGGTATCATTGTGTGCGACAAGGCCACATGGACCTATACCACCGACTATGCTCTGGCATTGGCTCCCAATGGTGATATCCTGCTTGGCTATCATGACATCCGCAACGATATGGAGGTCCAGGAGAACAGCGAGGTGTATGTTTACCGTTACACCCAGCAGGGTGAGCCTGTGTGGGATGTTGACGGTGTGCTGTTCCCCGCCGGTAGATTGCATGAGAACGCCTTGCTTGCCGAGAACGTCAACCCAGTGATCTGCGTGAGTGGTGACAATATCTATGTGGCCGCTTCCCACAATGAGTACTACAATGAGAAGGCCACCGAGGACAACTGGTCACCCTCGCCCTGGTTCCCCAACCAGGAGATGCCCGACTCGGTCTTGGTAAACGATTCACAATGGTTGATCATGGTGGCTGCTGCCGACGGCTCGATGGACGCTGTTGACCCCATGCTCCTGCCGTCCAAGATCCTGATGATGCGTCCTGCTCCCGAGGGAAGTGTATATGCTATCTATAACAACGAGGATATGGGCCTCAACGCTCAGCGTCTGGACAATACGCTCACCAACCTGTGGGGTGAGCCCGTTGTGGTAGAAGCTGAACCGCTCACGAGCGGCATGTATATGCCCAGCCCCCTGGCTGAGATTGATGCCGATGGAGGCTTGGTGCTGTCCTATCGCAAGTTGCTCAGTTGGTCAGGTTATCAAGTAGTGAACTACGTCTCACCTGATGGTGACATTCTTACCGAGCCCGTTAGCTGCAATAACACGACCGATGGCGATGCCAGCATTGCCGTTATGACAGTGAAGGACTATCAGACCTTTGTGGCATGGGAATATACTGATGTTGAGGGCAACGAGAACATGTATGTCAACTCACTCGATACCTATGGCGGCTACCTGTGGATGGGTGAGGATATCTATGGCAAGAGCCTAGCACAGAACGACATGTGGGGCTTCAGGCCTGTAAAGGTAATCCCCCAGGCCGACGGTTGGGTACTGCTCTATGGCAACCTGCAGAGCTGGAACGGCGCCAACTTTATGGTTGTGAAGATGGATGATATGGGCACTGTAATGTGGACCAAGCAGATCTGTGAGGATAACTTCAAGTCAAGCGGATTTGAGGTGGCCTATGATGAGAACCACGCCTATGTTTTCTACACCCAGGAAGAGGAGTATGATGACAATTGGGACGTGATTCCTGGCAGTGGCGGCATGTTCGTGATGTGTGTTGACATCAGCGGTGGCCAAACCTCTATCGATGAGGTCGACGTCGCTCGTGCTAACACCACCGAGGTCTACACGATTGACGGAAGGCGTGTTAACAAGATGGAGAACGGAAACGTTTACATCGTGCGCACGACCGACGCTCAGGGTCATGTGACCACGACCAAGGTGATGAAGTAACCCATCCCTGTTCACGTTAAAGTGATAAGTTTTAGTCAAGCCTTGCGCATATGTGCAAGGCTTGATTTCTGTTTTGTGTGGCAACATTATTGGGAAAAAACTGCCATGATAATTATTTTTTTAGCTAATTGTTTTTGTTGAAAACAAAAAATATCTACCTTTGCGTGTTAAACCTAATATTTAATGTGTATGAAAAAGTGTATTATATCGTTTTTTGTTTGCCTGGTGGCCGGTTTTGCAGTGGCTCAGGCACAACTTCCAGCAGTGACACTCAAGACTATTGATGGCGCGACCGTGCAGACCGACACTCTGAGTAATGACGGCAAGCCCTTCATTATTGACTTTTTTGCTACATGGTGCAAACCTTGTAACCGAGAGTTGTCGGCCATCGCCGAGGTCTATGACGAGTGGAAAGATGAAACTGGCCTTAAAATCTATGCCGTGAGCATCGATCAGGCCCAAAACATCAACAAGGTGAAGCCGCTGGTTGACGAGAACGAGTGGGAATATGAGGTGTTGCTTGACTCTAACAGTGATTTCCTCAAGGCACTGGGCGGTCAAATGATCCCCTTTGTTGTCGTTGTTGATGGCAATGGCAACATCGTTTCAAAGCACAGTGGATATACCGATGGAGCCGAGGATGAGCTCATTCAGGAAGTTCACCATCTCCTGGCCAAATAATTGTGACCAGGCATGAATAAAAGAATCAATGGTTCTGTCCTGTGGCTAATCGCTGCGATGCTGCTTGCGGCACCGTCGTTGCAGGCACAGGTAACCCTGAGCGGTAGCATCCAGAGCGACATTCTTATCCCCCAGGATGATGAAAAAATTGGTACCGAGCATTACAGTGACTGGGCGCTGACTAATACTTATGTCGACTTGAAATTAGGTAGCAAGTATGTGGAAGCAGGGACTAGGTTTGAGTTCCTCGAGCACCCGCTGCCAGGCTATGAGAAAGATTTCAAGGGGTGGGGCTTTCCCCACTTTTATGTGAAAGGTCATGTCAAGCATGTGGAACTCACGCTGGGTGACTATTACGAGCAGTTTGGCTCGGGCTTCGTACTGCGCACCTACGAAGAGCGCTCGTTGGGCCTCGACAACGCCCTGCGTGGCGCTCGCCTCGTTTATAATCCCGTTAACGGCACGAGCATCAAGGCCCTCACGGGCAAGCAGCGTCGCTACTGGGACCATAACGACGCGCTGGTGAGCGGTGTGGATGTTGAGGTGGGCTTGGAGCAGTTTATCAAGCCGCTGGAGACCGCTGGCACTCACATCAGTATTGGCGGCTCGTGGGTCATCAAGCATGAGAGTGCCGATGATGATGCCATCTTTGTCGACGCGACCCACAAACTGAAATTGCCCGAGAACGTGAATGCCTGGGATGCCCGTGTAAATGTGAACCACAAGGGGTTTAGCGTGCTTGCCGAGTATGCCCAGAAAACCCAGGACCCGTCGTTTGATAATGGTTACCACTATGGACGTGGCAACGTGGCAATGCTGAGTACATCTTATTCCAAGAAGGGTATGAGTGTGCTCTTGCAGGCCAAGCGCAGCGAGGGCATGTCATTCCGCAGCCGTCGCAGCATGAACGGCACGTCGAGTTTCATCAATCACATGCCCGCTTTCACCCATGACCATACCTATGCGCTTGCCGCTACCTATCCCTATGCCACTCAACTGAATGGTGAGTGGGCCTTCCAGACCGAGCTGGGTTACTCGTTCAAGAAGAACACAACCCTGGGTGGCAAGTATGGCACTAAGGTGAAACTGAACGTCTCTCATGTGCGTGGCCTTGACAATGGCGAGATCAAGAATCCTGCTGCCGAGGGCCGTATCATTGGCAGCGATGGTTACAAGAGTGACTTCTTCAAGATGGGTGAGACCTTTTACCAGGATATCAATGTGATTGTGGACAAGCGGTTTACGCGCGATTTCTCGCTGATTTTCATGTACATGAACCAGCGTTACAACATGACTGTTGTCGAGGGACATGGTGGCATGATCAATTCTAACATCCTTGTCGCTGATGGCAAATACAAGTTCTCGCCCAAACTGACCCTGCGTTGTGAGTTGCAGTACCAGTTCTGTGATGGTGATGAGGGTGATTGGGCTTTTGGCCTTGCTGAGCTGTCGTTTGCTCCCCACTGGATGTTCACCGTGAGCGACCAGTGGAATTGTGGCGAGACCGACCTGCATTACTATCAGGCTTTAGTGACCTATAACCTTAAGGCTCATCGCTTCCAGCTGGGATATGGCCGCACCGACGACGGTTTCAACTGCTCGGGTGGTGTGTGCCGTTGGGTACCCGCCAGCAAGGGTTTCACGTTCTCCTATAATTACACATTCTAACCCAAGATGAAAAGATTTTTTTATACCATATTGACGCTTACCGCGGTGTTGATGACGTCCTGTGATGAGATGGATCCTCAGGATCGCCTCATCTATGTGGAGCCGCCTCAAGTGAGCCGCGCTGTGCTCATCGAGGACTTCACTGGACAATACTGTGTGAACTGCCCCCGCGCGACCGAGGAAATAGAACGCCTGGTTGAAGAGTATGGCGACACTACCGTGATTGCTGTTGCAATCCACTCGGGACCGTTCAGCAAGAACCAGGGAGGCTACACGCCGTTATACACGGCTCAAGGCGATGAGTATTTTTCCCATTGGAATTTGTCAGGACAACCTGTGGGCCTCGTGGATAGGCTTACCTATGAGTCTGAATTGGTTCCTTTGAATTATACCGATTGGGCGGGTGCTGTCAATTATGAGTTGGAGATGAAAGCCCCTGTTTCCATCACGGTGGAAGCCGAAAGGGCGGAAGATGATAATATGTGTCACGCCAGTGTGGAGGTGATTGGCCTCGATTCGGCCCTTGTCAAGGGCAAATTGCAGGTGTGGCTCGTTGAGGATAGCATCGACAGTTTCCAGTTGATGCCCAACGGCAGTCGTGAGGAGCATTATAACCACATGCATGTCTTCCGTGCAACGCTCAATGGGGCATGGGGTGATGACATCAGTGTGAATCACGGCCAAGTGGTGGAAAAGGCTTACAGCATCCCGATGGATGCCGCGTGGAAACCCCAGCATTGTTCCATTGTCGCCTTTGTATATGACGAGGAAATGGTCAAGCAGGTGGTCAAGCGTAAATTGATATACTAATTGATTAAATTTACTGACATAAACTACTGTTATGAGAAAATTATTTACTTTTTTAAGTGCGTTCGCTTTGGCGACGTGTTCGTTGATGGCTCAGGACATTGACGAGAACTATGTTTTCGTCGATGAGAATGAGGAAATTATCGAGAATGGTGCAACCATTGTTCGCAACCTGATTGAGACCAATGAGGAAGGCCTTGAGGTCATTTATTCTGGATTGTCGGTTGCTGACATGGGCGCTGCGTCCAATGTCTATCTGAAGATGAAATATAACATCACTCAGATTGACAACGGTTCTTTCCAGATTTGTTTCCCCATGACCTGCAACATGCAAACGGCCACTGGCATGTATGAGACAAGTCCGGGTCAAATCTTTACGGGCGTGCAGGATATCCAGAGCGAGTGGTTCCCCACAGCCGATGGCTCGTGTGTTGTTACTTTGTCAATCGAAACGCTCACCAAAAGTCCCGGATTCCCTCCGCGATATGATCATCTGGGCTATGGCCCCACGGTCACGCTGCAGTTTGTCAAGGGTGGTGCTCCCGAGCCCATCAAGGGTGATGTGAACGGCGATGGCGAGGTCAACATCACCGATGTTAACGCGATGATCGATTTCATCTTGTCATCGTCAGACAATCCCATTGCCGACGTGAACGGTGATGGCGAGATCAACATCAGCGACGTGAATGAGGTTATATCCATCATCTTGAGTGGTAATTGAACAATCATTGATTAACCTTATAAATTACAGTTTAAAACATGAAAAAATCGTTACTTTTCTTATTGATGGCGATTTTGTTGCTCCCAGGAGCAATGAAGGCACAGTTGCCCGATAATCAGAGGATCATGGGCCATTTTGACACCGATGCCATTTCTACCGAGGGCGTGCGTGTTTCTAGTCCTGCAACAGGAGTGATCACTGTGGGCGTCATTCTTGACACCGAGGAGGTCGAAATGTTCATGGGCGGCAAGATTGTCGCTTTCCGTGTAGGTCTTGCCGAGGCTACTACCATTAGCCGAGTGTTTGTGATTCCGATTAATGCTGCTGGAGGTTATGGCACTGTGGTGCCCTGGACCTGCAATGCCAGTTCAGCCGGCTGGAACACGATTGAGATTCCCACCCCCTATACAATCGATATCCAGGAAGGTGAGAAACTGTTGATTGGTTTTGATTATCAGCAAACCGAGGACAATGCTCCCCTCTCGATGGTTCAAGAGGGAACAATCTATGATACTTACCAGTACAAGAGGGTTGGACGTATCCCCATGTGGGCAACCGCTGGCTTGTCATCTCATGGCAACCTGTGCTTGCAGTGCATTGTTGAGCACGACAATTTCCCTGAAATCCTCATCAGGACCAGTGACCTGGTAAGTGAGAAGTATATTAATAGTGGCGATGATTTGCCTTTCTCGTTTGTCGCTAAGAATAAGGGTCCCAAGGTTGTTGAGGCCAACGCTTTGACGTTTGACATCAAGGTGGATGGCGAGACCATGTTATCCATCACTAACCCCGAGCCGCTCACGGCTACCCCCATTACCATGAATGGTGTGGTTTCTACCGAGGGACTGGCTTCAGGCGAGCACACCTTGTCAGTCGAGGCAGTATCGCTCAATGGCGAACCTGTTGATAATGTAAGGCCGCTGACCCACAAGTTTACCGTTCACAATGGTGTGTTCCCTCGTCAAAAACACATGATTGAGCAATTCACCTCGACCTATTGCACCTATTGCCCGCTGGGCAACTCCATGCTTAGCCTTGTCAAGGCTCAGCGCGATGATGTCATCTGGGTTGGCGTGCATGGCAATTTGGGTAGCGGTGTTGACCCCTATACTACTCAGCAGGGCGACAGCTTGATGGCCTACATGGGCTCTAACAGCTATCCTTCGGCCGCATTTGACCGTGCACCCGGTTGGGAGGACGCTAATGTTGTCAACTCTATCGGTTACTATGAGCAATATCACCAGCAAATCGCCGATGAATTGTGCGGTTTCTTTGACGCCCTCGATGAGACGCCTAACTTCATTTCAATTAACATTGAACCTAAGGTGGATCTTGCTACCCGCGAGGCCGTCATCAAGGTTTCGGGTGAGATGAGCGAGGACTTTGATGCGCTGTTGGGCACCGACAATAAACTGTCGATTTACCTGACTGAGGATAGCCTCATTGCTCCCCAGTTGAACAGTGGTACTTGGGTTTCCCAGTATATGCATAACGGCGTGTTCCGTTGGGCTTTAGGTTCGGTTCTGGGTGTGAATCTCAATAAAGTTGGGAATACCACCTATGAACATGAGTACAGCTTGACCCTTCCTGATCATTGGAAGATTGAGAACATGAATGTCGTTGCTTTCATCAGCCGTCCGCTGCAGAATCGTGTGATGTCCGACCTGCGCATCCTCAATGCCGAGTCAGTAAGACTTCTCGGCGAGAGCGGTGGTGTTGACGAATTGATTGGTAATCAGGACATCGTTCCCGTTGAGTACTACGACATCATGGGCCGTCAGCATGACAGCCTGCAGCAGGGCATCAACATCGTGAAGATGAGTGATGGCACGGCTAGAAAAGTGCTCGTGAAATAATCAGAACTGAATAGTTGCAGTAAATCCATAGGCCCGGTCACCAAAGGTGGTCGGGCTTATGTTTACCTCCACGTCCTGGGTAAACGGGCGGGAAAAAATCCATGCGCTGCCGGCGCCGATGGCTGCTCCGCCCAGCACGTCCCACCAGTCATGGCGGTCGGTGTGGACGCGCCCCCAAGCGACGTAACTTGACACAACAGCGGCTGGCACGCCCCATTTCCAACCATATCGTTTCATCAGGAAGGTGGTGCCGTTGAAAGCCACTGCGGTGTGGGTGCTGGGAAAGGCGTGATGGCCTGTGCCGTCGGGGCGCTCCTTGCGGATGCATAGCTCAAGGCCATAGTTCACGGCGAGACATGTGGCGGTGCTTAAGCCTAACTGCTTGATGCCTTCCTTGTCATGCTTGGCGATAGCGATGCACAGGCCAGTGGCGCTGGGCGCAATGCACAAGGCATCGGTGCTCCTCTTGACAAATTTGTCCCCTGCCATGCCATTGAAGATGGTCATGGTGAGCAAGATCGCTATAAAAAGTCGTTTTGTCATCGCTGCGGGTAGAGTTTGCGCAACAGGTCGCTGCGGTGAATGCGCTTCAGTGCTGCGGTGATGGCAGCACGGTTCTTGCGGTCATACCAGAAGAAGAATAGCCGCTGGGCCTGTTTCTCTTGTGGTGTGTGGGCGCAATAAACGGGCTTAAGCGTATAGGGGTGGAAGCCGGTATAATAAGCCTCGGTCGATACGGTCATGGGCGTGGGTGTGAAATCCTGCACCTGCTCTAGGCGGAAGTCCAACTCCTTGGTGATCGCGGCGAGTTCGGCCATGTCGGCCTCATGGCAGCCGGGATGCGAGGAGATGAAGTAGGGGATGAGCTGTTGGCGCAGGTTGTACTTCACGTTCACGCGGTCGAACAGCGCCTTGAAGCGCCTGAACAACTCAAACGAGGGTTTGCGCATCAGCATGAGGACGTCGTCGCTGGTGTGCTCGGGGGCGACTTTCAGGCGGCCCGAAACGTGGAAACGGATAAGCTCCTCATTGTACTGTGCATTCACCTTGTCCACACGAGGGTCACCCGTGCGGTGCATCGACAGGTCATAGCGCACACCGCTGCCGATGAACGATTTCTTCACTTGGGGCAGGGCGTCAACGGCATGATAGATGTCGAGCAGCCGGCTGTGGTCGGTATTCAGGTTGCTGCAGGGCTGCGGATGCAGGCACGAGGGCCGCTGACACCGCTGGCACCGCTCAAGGTCCTTGCCGTGCATGCCGTACATGTTGGCGCTGGGCCCGCCCAGGTCGCTGATGTAGCCCTTGAAGTCCTCCATCTGAACCACCTGCTTCACTTCCCGCAGGATGGACTCCTTGCTTCGCGAGGCGATGAACTTGCCCTGATGGGCGCTGATGGTGCAGAAGGCGCAACCGCCGAAACAGCCACGGTGCATGCACACCGAGTGGCGTATCATCTCGTAGGCCGGGATGCGTTTGCCCTGGTAGCGGGGGTGGGGCAGACGGGTATAGGGCAGGTCGAACGAGGCGTCAATCTGCTCGGTGGTCATTGGCGGATTGGTGCGGTTCACCTTCACGGCGATGTCTCCGGTAGCCTGCCACACGTTGTGACCGTGCCACAGGTTGCTCTCCACCTCGATCACCTTGAAATTCTCGGCCTGAGCCTTCTTATTTTTCTTGCATTCCTCATAGGGGTGCAGCACCACGTCGGTAGCCGTGTTCCCTGTTGGCAGTTCGTCAAGAGGGCGACGCACCACCGTCTGGGGGATGTCGGTCAGTTCCTCGATGCGTTTGCCGTCATTCAAGGCGTCGGCGATGGCGATGTTAGGCAGTTCGCCCATGCCGTAAACCAGCAGATCGGCGGGGCAATCCACAAGAATGGAAGGCCTGATCTTGTCCTGCCAGTAGTCGTAGTGCGCCAAGCGCCGCAACGACACCTCGATGCCGCCAGCCACCACGGGCACACCAGGGAAGAGGCGCTTCAATATCTCGCTATAGACGATGGTGGGGTAGTCGGGACGGGCGCCGGCGCGTCCGTCGGGTGTGTAGGCATCGTCGCTGCGTTTGCGTCGCGCGGCGGTGTAATGGTTCACCATCGAGTCCATCGCGCCAGCCGACACGCCAAAGAACAAGCGAGGACGACCCAGTTTCTTGAAGTCGCGCAGGTCGTCGCGCCAGTTGGGTTGAGGCACGATAGCGACCTTGTAACCATGAGCCTCGAGCACACGCCCGATGACAGCGGTGCCCATCGACGGATGGTCAATGTAGGCATCGCCCGTGAACAAGATCACATCTGCCTGCTCCCAACCCAGATGGTCCATCTCCTTGCGGGTGGTGGGCAGCCATTGTCCCTTGATGCGGTGGTCGGTATGTCGTTGGTCCTTCTTCACTCTTTTTTTATTGTCGAGATGCCTTGTGCCTTGGGTTATTTATCTATTGTATTGAGACGCAAGATTTTGCGTCTCTACAGATTTTTTAGTCTTTTTCTTTGAGCATTTCTTCGAGTTTGAGGATTTCGTCGCGGTACTGGGCGGCCTCGAGGAAGTCCATGCGCTTGGCGGCCTCGATCATCTGCGTCTTCAGGCGGTCGATGGCGGCCTGCATGTCCTTGCCGCTCATGTAGGCGACAACGGGATCGGCGGCGACACCGGCGCTTGAGTCAAATTCCTGGGTATAGCGCATGGCAGGTGCGGCAGCGGGCATCGGCGACTGGTTGTGGCGGCTGGGAACCGTCGGGTGTCGCATGTCGGTATCCTGGCCGATGATGGCCGTGCGGGCCTTGATGATGGCCGTGGGGGTGATGCCGTTTTCCTCGTTGTACTTGAGCTGCAGTGTGCGGCGTCGCTCCGTCTCGTCGATGGTCTGCCGCATCGAGTCGGTGATGTTGTCGGCATACATAATGACGGTGCCGTTCAGGTTGCGCGCGGCGCGGCCGGCAGTCTGGGTCAATGAGCGGCGGCTACGCAGGAAGCCCTCCTTGTCGGCGTCGAGGATGGCGACCAGCGACACCTCGGGCAGGTCAAGTCCCTCGCGCAGCAGGTTCACGCCCACGAGCACGTCGATAGCGCCTGCACGCAGGTTGTCGATGATCTCGATGCGCTCCATCGTCTCGACATCGCTGTGCATATAGGCGGTGCGTATATCCAGCCGCTTGAGGTAGTCGCTCAATTCCTCGGCCATGCGTTTGGTCAAGGTGGTGACCAGGGTGCGTTCGCCGCGCTCGATGCGCAGCTGTATCTCTTCGACCAGATCATCGACCTGTCCCTGTGAGGGGCGCACGATGATTTGGGGGTCAAGCAGTCCCGTCGGGCGGATGAGTTGCTCGGTGATGATGCCTTCGCTCTTGTTCAGCTCGTAATCGGCAGGCGTGGCGCTCACATAGATGGTTTGATGCGTCAGATCCTCAAATTCCTCGAAACGCAAGGGACGGTTATCGAGCGCGGCTTCTAGACGGAAACCGTAGTGCACCAGGTTGGTCTTGCGCGACTGGTCGCCGCCATACATGGCGCGTATTTGCGGCACGGTGACGTGGCTCTCGTCGACGATGGTGAGGAAATCGTCGGGGAAGTAGTCCAGCAGGCAGAAAGGCCTCATTCCTGGTCGGCGTCCGTCGAAGTAGCGGCTATAGTTCTCAATGCCCGAGCAGTAGCCCACCTCGCGCATCATCTCCATGTCATAGGTCACGCGCTCGTTCAGTCGCTTGGCCTCGGCGAAACGGTTCTCGCGGGCGAAAGCGGCCACCTGATTCTCGCGGTCAAGGTCAATCTGCCCCATGGCGGCGCGCATGCGCTCTTTGGTGGTGACGAAGATGTTGGCCGGGAAAATCTTGAAGCCCTCCACGTCCTCGGTGGGCATCTGTGTCTCGCTGTCCAGTACCTGGATGCGTTCTATCTCGTTGCCCCAGAAGATGATGCGCAGCATGATGTCCTCGTCGCTCAAGAACACGTCGACCGTGTCGCCCTTGACGCGGAAGGTGCCCATCCTTAACTCGGTATCGCTGCGCGAGTACAGGGCATCTACCAGGCGATGCAGCAGTTCGTCACGCCCGATTTGGTCGCCCACCTTGAGTTCGATGGCGTTGGCGGTGATATCTTCGGGGTTGCCCATGCCGTAGAGGCACGACACACTCGACACCACCACGATATCCCTGCGGCCCGACAACAAAGCCGTCACCGTGGCAAGCCTCAGGCGCTCGATCTCGTCGTTGATGGCCAGGTCCTTCTCGATATACTTGTCGGTCGAGGGGATGTAGGCCTCGGGCTGGTAGTAGTCATAGTAGGATACAAAATAGTGCACCGCGTTCTCGGGAAAGAAACTCTTGAACTCGGCATAGAGCTGTGCTGCCAGGGTCTTGTTGTGTGACAAGACCAGTGTGGGGCGTCCGGTGCGCGCAATGACGTTGGCCATGGTGAACGTTTTGCCCGATCCTGTCACGCCCAAGAGGGTCTGATAGGGCACACCATCATTCACGCCACCCGCCAACTCGGCAATGGCCTGCGGCTGGTCACCAGTCGGCTCATATTCACTATGCAGTCTATACTCCATCGTCCTTCACTTTTACATTAAACTGCAAAATTAGACAAAAAAGGGAACCTGTACAATTTTCTGGAAAGATGAAATATCAATCATTCCCACTCCCCTGACAGCAGGTAGTCGATTAACTTGGTTACATCGCTGATGCCGGTAGAGCCGTCGAGGTCGCAATCGGCTGCGGTGGGAGCTTCGGCACCACTGAGCAAGAGGTCTATGAGGCATGTCACGTCGGCAATGCTGACATCACCGTTGCCATCCACATCGCCACGCAGTGCTTGAATCTGCTGATAAGCAAAGGTGGCAGCAGGCAGGAATGGCACATAATCGGTGTAGAAATCATCGTACCAGAACGTTTTATACAGGCTGCAATTATAATTCATCGGTGTGCCGTAAAAGTAGGTGGGGTTGTAGTTGGTAACACCAGCCTCGATGACCTCGCAATCCACGAGCAGATGACCGCCCTGATACTCAAAGGGCTCGTCAAAGTAAAAGACAAATTCATCGCTGCTCAGTTCAGGGCTAATCGTGGCAACCGCTGTCAAATCGGTGATAGGCTGTAGGCTGGAAAAAGCATTGCTATCGACAGTCTTGAGAGATAGTTGAATCTTACCGCCATCCATCTCCACTTGGTCCTTGAGGTGGAATTGCAGACCGACAATCTGGCTACCCACCATGTCTCGCAACATGTTCTCGGGGTAAATGACCTGGCCCTGAGTCCCGACAATGTCAATGTCGGGCCCGTAGATGGGGACAAAGCTCGCATAGTCGGTGCTGTCACCTGCAACCAGGTCGTTGGCGCTCTCGATGGCGCTACCATGCAACGTGACCCTGTGGATGCCAGCCTGGCCGCAATCCACCACGAGTGTGCCGGTGTAGTCGCCTGGGGTGGTGGGAGCAAAGGTCACAGGCATTTCCAGGGTGCTACCAGCGGTAACTACAGCATAGGACGACCCCACACTGAATGGCCCATCGGCAGTAAACACTGGCGTGAATGGTCTCAAGCCGGTATTGGTTAGGACGACAGTCTGGACGTTTTGGCGCTGGGCGCGGATGGTTTTGAAATACAGGTCAAATGGCAATACTTTGGCGCTATAATTACTGTTTGTGCCATAGTTGAAGGTCGTTTTGGGCAAGAATTTGGAAATCTGGCCACGGGTGATCGCACTATAATTGCTGGGCCGAATGCCCTGATAGGTAGTATAGCAATAGTCTGATGCTGTTTCACTGACAATCGATTCAAAGACCAAATTGCCACCCTTGTAGTAATAGGGCGTTTCAAAGGTTATCACAACCTCGGTGGCGCCTTCTTGCATGCTAATCGTTGCCACGTGAGTCAAGTCCTCGACGTACTGGACGTCGGTGTAGCTGAGTTTATCGGTCTCTCCCACTGAGACCTCGATGCTGCCACCACTCACGGTGATGGGGCTGTCGGCATAGAAAGTCATTGAGTTGATGACCTCGCCATTCATTCTAATCAAATCGGCAGCGGGATAAATCACTTGGGTGCGTGTGCCAGCCGCGTCGAGATAGACGTTGTTGATAGGTACCGTGTTGCTCAAGTGGGTGTCTTCATACAAGGTGAATGTCTCATTAGCCAATGCTGGCATGATAGTAGCTGCTGCCATGAGCCAGGCAGTAAAAAGTCTATTAATTCTTTTCATGTTACGGTTTATTGATAATAATGATAGGTTAATGATTGATTGAATAGTGTGCATTTATCTGTTAGCCCCAATAAAATCATCTGAATGTGAGGTTGTTAATGATAGTCTGAAGGTTGCTTTAAACACAATACTATACAATTCTGTCGTAAAATTACAACAAATTGTTGAATTGACAAACACTATATGAGGATTACTGAAAGGGCTATCGTTGATTATTTGACGCCAGTTAGATGTGGTTTGCTCTGGCGTTTAGCGAGTTGCTTCTTTCATGGCATGAAATGAAACTTAAGGATACAAAAAAACTACGCCACGGTCAGGTGGCGTAGTTTTTTTGGTACATTGCTGTTAGAACTGGCGGGCAGCGGTAAGCGTCACCTCACTCAGGGTGGGGTGGCCGTGGATGCTCGTTGCCAGCAGGTCGACGGTGGCACCGGCATTCATGGCGGTGACCACTTCCTGGATAAGGTCGGCTGCGTGAGCGCCACAGATGTGACAACCCACAATCTGGCGTGTCGCGTTATCGACAATCATCTTCAACAGGCCGTCGGTCTCGTTCATAGAGACTGCCTTGCCGTTGCTGCGGAAGAATGCTTTCTTGACCGTCACATCAAGGCCACGTTCGGCACACTGCTCCTCGGTCAGGCCCACCATCGCCAACTCGGGCACGGTGAACACAGCACTGGGCACGATGTCAAGCTTGATGTCATCGGCCTTGCCCATGATGGCATGCAGGGCACGCTGCCCCTGGGCACTAGCGGCATGGGCGAGCATCATGCGACCGTTCACATCACCGATGGCATACACACCAGGCACGTTGGTCATCATGTTGTCATCAACCTCGATGCCACGGCGGCCAACAGTAATGCCTACAGTGTCAAGACCCTGAGGCAAGACAGGCTGGCGACCTACCGACATGAGCACCTTCTCGGCAGTAACGCTTTGGGGCTTACCCTTGAGCTCATAGGTCACGGTCATGCCGTCCTCGCCCTGGGTGATGCCGTTCACGGCAGCACTGGTGATGATCTTGATGCCTCGCTTGCTTAGGACGGTCTTGAGGCGCTTGGCCACATCCTTGTCAAACGGCGGCAGGATTTCCTTGCAGTACTCGATGACGGTGACCTCAACACCAAATGTGCTGAACACGGCGGCAAACTCCATGCCGATAACGCCACCTCCCACGATACACAGGCTCTTGGGCAGCGTTTCCATGGCCAGAATGTCGTCGCTGGTCATGGCCAACTCAGCACCGGGAATGGGCAGCCCGCGAGGAGCCGAACCGGTAGCGATGATGATGTTTTTGGCCTGGTATTCCTCGCCGTTCACCACAACGGTATTGGCGTCCTTCAAGCTTGCTTCGCCCTTGATGGCGGTGATGCCAGGAGCGCCCATGAGCATTTCCACGCCGTCGCGCAACTGCTTGACAACAGCCTCCTTGCGCTCAAACACGGGCGCATAATCAAAGGCGATTTCTCCTGTCTTGACACCCCAAACCTCGCTCTCGTGCATCAGGTTGACGACCTCGGCATTGCGGCACAGGGCTTTGGTGGGGATACAGCCGCGGTTCAGGCAGGTTCCACCCATCTGGTCACGCTCAACGATGGCAACAGTCAGCCCATGAGCGGCAGCGTCGGCAGCGGTCTCATATCCGCCGGGACCAGCACCTATTATAATAATGTCAAACATACTAGATAAAAGATTAGTGATTAACGATTAGAGATTAGTGATTAGAGATTGGTCGATTGGCTGGAGGTGTTCCCTCGCTAATCACTCATCTCTAATCACTAATCAGGAAAGTTGCTGTTTATTCAGCAACTTGACTATCAGCCACCAGTTCGCGCCAGGTCACGATGGGATGCAACGCAGCCTGGGTGTCGTCGAGACGACGAACGGGGGTGTTGTGCGGAGCACTCTTCACCATCTCGGGATCGTCCTTGGCTTCCTGAGCAATGACACGCATGATGCGGATGAATTCATCCAGCGTCTGCTTGCTCTCGTTCTCGGTGGGCTCAATCATCAGTGCCTCGTGGAACAGCAAGGGGAAGTAGATGGTGGGAGCATGGAAGCCATAGTCCAACAGGCGTTTAGCCACGTCGAGCGTAGTCACGCCAGTCGACTTGTCCTTCAAGCCGTCAAACACAAACTCGTGCTTGCACACGCCGCCAATGGGCAGTTCAAAGACGTCCTTCAACGACTCCTTGATGTAGTTAGCGTTGAGCGTTGCCAACGGGCCTACCCACTTGAGCTGGTCGCGACCGAGCGTCAGGATATAGGCCAGGGCGCGCATCATCACGCCGAAGTTGCCCAGATGACCGCTGATGCTGCCGATGGACTTGTCGCTGCATTCTACCTTGAAGTAGTCGTAGTCATCCTCGCTCACTTTCACGACACGGGGATTGGGAAAGGTCTTGTGCAGGTTGATGTGCATGATGTCAAAGCCGATGTCACCGGGACGCACCTTGCCCAGCATGGGGTTGAGGTTAGCGCCATCATAGTACATCAGACCGCCAGCCTCGTGGACAGCCTTGGCAATCACACCGATGTTCTGCTCAAAGATGCCCAGCGTGTTGGGGTTGGTCATCATCATGCCGGCAACGGTATCGTCGAGCAAGGGACGCAGGTCGTCAACGTCAACAGTGCCGTCGGGACGACTCTTAACAGTCACCACGTCGAGACCGCAAACGGCCGAGCTGGCAGGGTTGGTGCCGTGGGCACTGTCGGGGATGATCACCTTGGTGCGCTTCATGTCGCCGCGCTCCATGTGGTAGCCACGCATGATCATCAAGCCAGTCAACTCACCATGGGCTCCGGCATAGGGGTTCAATGTGAACTCACTCAAACCTGAAATTTCGGCAAGGCTCGTCTGCAGGAAATAGTACACAGCCAGCGCACCCTGAGTGGTCTCGGGGTTCTGCAGCGGGTGCAGACCCGTGAACTCGCGGTGAGCAGCAATCTCTTCGTTGATTTTGGGATTGTACTTCATTGTGCAGGAACCCAGGGGATAGAAGCCCGTGTCCACGCCGAAGTTGTTGTTGCTCATGTTGGTGTAGTGGCGTACAACGCTCAACTCGTCCACCTCGGGCAGCAGCGGTGCGTTCTCACGCATCAGCCCCTTGGGAAGGTCGCTCATCTTGTACTCGGCACACCTGTTCTCGGGCAGGGAATAGCCCTGGCGGCCAGGTTGCGACAACTCATATATGAGTTTTCCATAATAGGTGTTGTTCATAACTTACTTGCCCTCCTGTTCTTCATTAAAGGTTACACATGCGTCAACCAGGTCGTCACAGTCCTCGCGGCTATAGGTCTCGGTGACTGCCAGCAACAGGGTGTCATCGGCAATCTTGAGACCGCATTGCAGGTACTCCTCGCTGCAGTATTCCTGCAACTCGTCAATATTGAGCTTGGTTTTCACTGCAAACTCGTTGAGGAAAGGCTTGTCAGGATAAGCCATCTCAAACAATCCCGTCTTGACCAGGCTATCGGCAAGGTAGTGGGCATTGCTGTAGCTGATCTCGTTCACTTCACGCAGGCCCTTAGCGCCCATGAGACCCATGTAAACGGTCACATACAGCGCCATCAGGCTCTGGTTGGAGCAGATGTTACTTGTGGCCTTCTCGCGGCGGATGTGCTGCTCGCGAGCCTGCAGGGTGAGCACAAACGCGCGCTTGCCGTCAGCATCCTTGGTAGCACCAACGATGCGGCCTGGCATCTTGCGGATGAGCTTCTTGGTTGTGCACAGGAAGCCAACATAGGGACCACCATAATTCAAGGGGATACCCAGGCTCTGGCCGTCACCCACTGCGATGTCGGCACCCCACTCGGCGGGGCTCTTGACAACGCTCAAGGCGGTAGCGACACAGTGCATGATGAGCAGCGTCTTGTGCTCGTGGCACAGGTCGGCAACACCAGTGTAGTCCTCGAGGATGCCGTAGAAGTTGGGCGTGGCGACGATAACACCAGCCACGTCGTCCTTCTCGACCTCAGCCTTGAGGGCCTCGTGGTCCATCACGCCACCCTTGGCGGGAACCATGTCGATTTGGATGCCCTGATACTTGGCGTAGGTCTTCAACACGCGCAGGACATAAGGGCTAACGGTCTCGCTCACTAGGACGCGGTTGCGCTTCTTGGCATTGGAGACAGCCATCATCATGGCCTCGGCAGTAGCCGTCGTGCCGTCATACATCGAGGCATTGGATACCTCCATGCCGGTGAGCTCGGCCATCATGCTCTGGTACTCAAAGATGTATTGCAGGGTACCCTGTGAAATCTCGGCCTGATAGGGTGTGTAGGCGGTAAGGAACTCACTGCGGCCCACGATGTCTTGAACGACGGCAGGGCTGTAGTGGTCATAGTAGCCGGCTCCCAAGAACGTGCGCATGGTGATGTTGCCCATGCCCAGGTCATCAAAGAAGCGGCGCACTTCAATCTCGCTCATGGCCTCGGGCAACTCATACTCTTTCTTGAGCTGGAGCTCCTGGGGCACGTCCTGATAGAGGTCGTCCAACGATTTGACGCCTGCCGTGGCTAGCATGGCACGCAACTCCTCGTCGGTGTGCGGATAAAACTTATAACTCATTTATCTATTAGTTTACAGTTGTCGGTTAAGTCCTAACTTCTAACTTCTAACTCACAATTACTCGCCAATCATGGCCTTGTAGGCAGCGGCATCCATCAGGTTGTCGAGCTCGCTCTTGTCGCTGAGTTGAACCTTGATGATCCAGTTCTCAAAGGCGTCCTTGTTGATCAGGCCGGGCTCGTCCTCGAGGGCTTCGTTCACCTCAACAACGGTGCCGCTAACGGGTGACATCAGGTCGCTGGCAGCCTTAACGCTCTCAACAGCACCAAACTCCTCACCTGCGGTTACCTCGTCGTCAACCTCGGGCATGTCAACATAAACCACGTTGCCCAGCTCGTGCTGTGCATAGTCAGTGATACCGATAAAACCGAAATCGCCTTCTACCTTTACATACTCATGTGACTCCATGTAATAGAGTCCGTCGATAATCTTACTCATTGTGTTATAAATAATTAATTAGTTAATATTATGTTTCTAAATTATTGATACCAAGTTTATTTGCTATAAACTAGCGACTGATTCACTTCTTGTAATTAGGAGTATAGAAGCGTTTCTTAACCACGGTAGCGGGGAACACTTTCTTGCGGATGCGCACGTTCAACGTGTTGCCCAGGGCACCAACGGCGCGGTCAACCAGCGCGAATGCCACGCTCTTGTCCAGCGTGATGCTGTGATAACCGGTGGTGATGTAGCCCACTACGTTCTCGCCGTCGAGCACTTCATAACCATGGCGGGGAATAGCCTTGCCTTCAAGCTCCAGACCCACAAGTTTCTTGGGGGTGCCTTCAGCCTTTTGCTGAGCGCAGGCATCGCGGCCAATGAAACCGCCTTCCTTGTCGAGTTTCACAAACATGCCGAATGTGGCAGCGATGGGCGAAATCTCGGCGGTCAACTCGTCGCCATACAGCGGCAGACCAGCCTCAAAACGCAGGGTGTCGCGGCAACCCAGTCCGCAAGCCTGTACGCCAGCGTCCATGAGCATGTCCCACATTTTGCAGATGATAGCGGGATCGGCATATACCTCAAAGCCATCCTCGCCGGTGTAACCGGTGCGGCTCACGATGATGGTTTGGCCGTCATATTGCAGCTTCTTGAAGGTGTAGAACGTCAGGTCGGTCGTGTCAATGCTCAGCACGGTACCCATGGTCTTTTCAGCATCGGGACCCTGGACGGCGATCTGGCCGTATTGCTCGCTCTGGTGGTCAACCTTCACATCGAAGTTCTTAGCCTGCTCCATGATCCAAGCGACGTCCTTGTCGATGTTGGCGGCGTTGATGACCAGGAAAAAGTCGTTATCATCAACACGATAAACCAGCAGGTCGTCAACAGTGCCACCGTCGGGGTACAGCATCATGCCGTAGAGGATTTGGCCGGCCTTGATGGTGTTGATGTCGTTGGTGAAGATGTAGTTGGTGAACTTGGCGGCATCAGGGCCGGTGATTTCCACCTCGCCCATGTGCGAAACGTCAAAAACGCCCACCTTTTGACGCACTGCATTGTGCTCGGTAGTGATATCTACATACTGGATGGGCATGTCATAACCCGCGAACGGGGACATTTGAGCGCCTTGCGCTACGTGCCTGTCATGCAGACAGGTTACTTTGATTTCTTCTGTCACAGTTTTAATGGTTTTTAATTGGTTAAAAGAGTTATTAATCGTTGATTGTTCAAATTCATTATCCATTGTCCCACATCACAGCCGTCGAGTGCGGCTTGAAGCGAGGCCACGGTGAGGCTCGATCCTTGCAGTTTGTCGAGCAATTTCTCGCGCGCATCACACAAGGGCAAGAAATCCCCCGAGAGATACAGGTCGCGGATGACGTTGCCCTTGAGCGTTATGCTCATGTGTAAACTGCCCACGCCCTCGATGCGGCCTCCCTTGACAATCTCGCACTTGGGATTGCTGCCCAGGAGGAACGACGGCTCCAGGTAGGGTAGGGTCAAACGCTCGATCTCGGCCACATCGTTATCGGTGAGCATGATCTCGCCGTCACACAGCGTTTCACGCACGTGGAGCTTAAACGCCTCGATATCCATCGACAGGTGGTCGCTCAACACGGTGATGTGACTGCGCACCGACTCCACACCCTTGCTGGTCAACTTCTCGCGTGACGGTGTGATGGCGTTGAGCATGTGCTCCATGTTGGTGTCAAAGAGCATGGTGCCATGGACGATGCTACGGCCCGGAATGTGGTAGAACGCGTTGCCGCTCACCTTGCGGCCGTCGATGAGCACATCGTTGCGGTCACTGGCGGTGGCGTTGAGCCCCAGGCCACGTAGCATGGACGCGACGGCGGCCGTGTAGGTCGAGAATGTCGTCTGCACCTCATCGCTGCGGGTGATGTAGCTAAACATGATGTTGTCCTTGTCGGCATACACACAACCTCCGCCACTGCGGCGACGGTAGAAGGCGATGCCGTGCTCACGGCAGTAATCCACGTTCACCTCATTGTCCATCAGCTGGTTGCGGCCGAAGATGACCGTGGGCTCCACCTGCCACATGAAGAAGATATCCTCTTCTCCAAGGATACGTGCAGCATACTCCTCCATCGCTAGGTAGAAAGGGAGGATACGCGTCGCGTTGTCAGGCAGACTAAGGTATTTCATCATGTTTTTCTAAACTTCCCACAAAAGTAGGGTAAATTCCTCACATTATAAAATAATAACTCAAAATAATTATTAAAACCCGAGTTTAACCCATTTCGGTGACAATAAAAGGGCTGCCGCACACTCGCGGCAACCCCTATGGTACGGTTTTCAACCGTGACAGCAGCTTTGCTAAATGGATGGCGGCTTTGCCGCCGTTTTTCGGCTCGTCAATAGCACTTGATGCGGTACATGAAGCCCAGCTCCACTCGATTGGTGTTATAGTCTTGCAGGCCTGATGCCTTGTTGAAATCGTACTTGTGACCCAGATAGGCCAGGAACACGCGGAAGTCATGCTTAGGCACTGGCCAGTACTCGATGCTGCCCAGATAACCGATGGACTTGCGATAGTTGTGCAGGTCGTCAATTTTGGCGATGCTTGTCGTCTCGTAGGTGCCCTTGAGCATCAGGTTCCATTTGGGGGCGAATTGCCAGTTCATCTTGGCGATAAACGTGTGGCTATGCACCTTGCCCAGATGGGTGGAACTTGGAGCAATCTTGTCCTGCAGGTCGGTCGTGGCAAAGTGGAGGCGGTCCACGTCGTCCCATTCGCCGAAGTAGTCAAAATACAGCTGGTAATTGGGCAGGTTGAGCTGCTGGCCCAGGGTGATCATGCGCGAGTATTTGTGTTTAGCCTGCGTCTGGATGCCCCAAGCCCAGCGGGTCTGCAATTGGTTCTGAAAGAGGTTGCCGTTCCAGTTCAGGATATAGGTGAATGGGGCACGGCTGCGGCTCAGCTTCTCGGGGCGCTGAAGGTCGCTGGTCACAATCTGCGGGTCTTCACCCAACTCCTCGGTGTACGAGCCGTTATAGCTGTTGGTTATCTGAAAAGCGATTTCATGGGTGGGCACGGGGCGATAGCTCACCATCGCGCCAGTCATGAAGATGTCCATCATTTCAACCATGTCGCTATAGCGGTAGATTTCCATGGGATTTTGGTCGTACTCAAATCCTCCCCAAATCTGGCAGAGCTTGCCGGCGGCAATATCCACCTTGCTGCTGGGGCGATAGCCCACCATCATGATGTCGGTTGCTTTGGCGAGATAGTCCAGGCCCTTGGCCTCCTGGCTTTTGTTGAGGCAGTGACGGATGCGGTAGTACACCTTGGGCGTGATGTCGCCCTTGATGTCGATGCGCAGGTCGCGGCAGATGAACTTCGAGTCCCATTCGCCATGATGGGCGTCCTCGGCCATCAGGCTTGACGCGAAATTGATGTGGAAATTGAAAGCGTCGGTCTTCTTCTCCAGGTTGAAGATGCGCTCGGCAAGCGACTCGGTGTCATCGTTCTCATCACCACCCATGCGGGTATTGTTGCCCTGTGCCATGGCATTGATTCCCAGCAGTGTAGCACATAAGATGATCAGCAGTGTTTTTTTAGTCATTATGGTTTTCGTGATATGGTTTTAAAATTGGCTGCAAAATTACTGCAAAAGTATGCCTCCACCAAAGAAAACCTCTTGTTTTAAGCTCAAGGTTTCACGTGGGCGTAGACGATGCGCTGACGTTTCCAGGTATAGGTGATGTGCAAGGTGCTGTCGCGGGGGTCGACGACGACGGCAGGGTAAGAAAACTCGCTTCCGGGCTCATGGTCAAGGGTGACGAGCTTGTTCCAATAGATGCCGTCCATGCTCGTTGCTATATCAAGTGGTGTGCGAGGGTCACGATAGTCTCCCAACTCTGATTGCACGGGATTGTAGACCAGGGCGTGCAGGATGGGGTTGACGGTAACGGCATCGGTTCCCGAACAGTTGTTGGGCACGTTGGTCAGTTCCACAAGACTCCAGCTCTCGCCATTATCATGGGAATAGGATGTGGCGAGTTTGCCGTTCTGAGTGCGGCACAACACTTGCAGCGTTCCGCCGGCCAGCCTGATGATAGAAGGCTGGATGGCACCGATGGGCGTAATTCTTCCGGGCTCTTGCAACGACGGGGCCAACTCTGCCTCGATGTCGGGAGTCTTGTGCCAACGGTGAGTATCAAGGTCGTAAATCTCAAAATGGATTTTCCAACCGTCACTCTCAGTGCTGGAAGGACACACAAGACGGTTGCCGATGAGCTCAGGTTTGTTCTTGATGGGCCCCAGGAAACCATCAGGCAGCGGTTCGCGGGGACTCCACGTCGCGCCGTTGTCACTGGAACGGGTCAGCCATCCGCTCCAGTCGGCTACACAGGAGCCGATCTTGAAGAATAGCCACAGCTCGCCGTCCGGCATTTGGTACAGTACGGGATTGTAGCACGCCTTGCGCAGGGTGTCATTAATGACGCCGTCAGCAGCCATCGCTGGCTCTGTCCAGTGATTACTGCCCGCTGTCTTGCGGCAAACCCAGATGCACACATCGGGGCTGCCCTCATAGGAGCCGCCAAAGAAGGCCGTCACCAGATCGCCGTTTTGGAGACAAGCGATGGTCGAGGCATGGCACGATGGGAATGCGTGAGGTTCATATACAAACTCCTTGCAGAGGATTTGGGCTTCAGCGCATCCTCCTATTCCCAACAGAAATCCCAATAGTATCAGCTTGATTTTACTCATACGGCAAAATTACTAAAATTTTCAGAAAAAATGAGTAATTTTGTGGTTTGAAACAATGATAATCACTTTGTAACCATGCCTAACAACAGCAGAGAGAAGAAATTGGAGGCCTTCGGACGGCTGCTTGACATCCTTGACGAGCTGCGCGTGAAGTGCCCTTGGGACCGCAAGCAGACCAACGAGAGCCTGCGTCCAAACACAATCGAGGAGACAATGGAGCTCGCCGACGCCATCATGGGCGAGGACGATGAGAAAATGCGCAAGGAATTGGGCGACGTGCTGCTGCACATTGTCTTTTATGCCAAGATTGGTGACGAGAAGGGAAAATTTGACATCGCCGACGTGTGCGACGCCCTGTGCGAGAAACTGATCTACCGCCATCCGCATGTCTTTGGTGACGAGAAGGCTGACACAGCCGCCCAGGTGCTCAAGAATTGGGAACTGATCAAGATGAGCGAGAAAGACGGTAACAAGATGGTGCTCAGCGGTGTGCCCCGTAGCCTGCCTTCGCTCATCAAGGCTGAGCGTGTCCAGGAGAAGGCCGCTAACGTTGGGTTTGACTGGCAAAACCGTGAGGATGTGTGGGATAAGGTCAAGGAGGAACTCAATGAGGTTGAGGCCGAGCTGCGAGGAAACGACATGGCCGACCGCGAGAAGGAGTTTGGAGATCTGTTTTTCTCGTTGGTCAATGCAGCAAGGCTCTATGACGTGAGACCTGACAACGCCTTGGAGCGCACCAACCGCAAATTCATCGCCCGCTTCAACTACATCGAGCAGAAAGCCAACGAGCAAGGCCGCCACGTCAATGAGCTGACCCTTGCCGAGATGGATGAGCTATGGAACGAAGCCAAAGCACAGCACCTTGGCGAATAAAACCTAAATAATCGCTTTAAGTTTCAGTAAGTAAGAAGTTAATAAATAGATATTATTTAAAAATTATCTATTATCTAATATTTTTTATCTAAAATGAAGGTCTGCGTAACCGAGAAACCGAGTGTGGCACGAGACATTGCCCGATTGCTGGGTGCCAATGACAGGCACGATGGCTATTTTGAGGGCAATGGCTATCAGGTCACGTGGACTTACGGGCACCTGTGCGAGCTCAAAGCGCCCAACGACTACACCGATCAGTGGAAATGGTGGAGTCTAGGTCAGTTACCCATGATTCCGCAACGCTTTGGTATTAAGCTGAAAGACGATAAAGGTATCGAGCAACAGTTTAAGGTTATACAGAGTTTGATATCTACGGCCGATGAGGTCATTAACTGCGGTGATGCTGGCCAGGAGGGTGAGCTCATCCAGCGCTGGGTGTATCAAAAGGCACAGTGCAGCAAGCCTGTCAAGCGCCTGTGGATCTCTTCGTTGACCGACGAGAGCGTCAAGAAAGGTTTTGAGCAGCTTAAGGATTCCAAAGAATTTGATAATTTGTACTTTGCAGGGCTGTCACGTGCTATTGGTGACTGGATTCTGGGCATGAATGCCACCCGCCTGTACACATTAAAATATTCGCGCTCGCGGGATGTGCTTTCGGTGGGCCGGGTGCAGACACCCACGCTCGCCATGATTGTGGCCCGTCAACGCGAGATCGAAAATTTTGTCCCCGAGAACTACTGGGAGCTCAAGACCAAATACCGTGGCGTGACGTTCAACAGTACACGCGGACGTTTTAAGACCGAAGGCGAAGCTAACGATATCGTTGTGAAGATCAAGCAGTTGCCCCTCACTATTACCTCAGTGGAGACCAAGAAAGGGCGCGAAGCGCCTCCCCGATTGTTTGATCTCACCAGTCTGCAGGTCGAGTGCAACAAGAAGTTCGGCATGTCGGCCGATGATGCCCTCAAGACCATCCAGTCGCTCTATGAGAAAAAAGCGACAACCTATCCTCGCGTGGACACGACCTACCTGAGCGACGACATCTATCCTCAAGTGCCGGGCATCCTTCAAGCGATGGCGCCTTACGCGGGACTTACCGCTCCCGTGCTGAGCCTCAGTAAGTTACCCAAGAGCAAAAAGGTGTTTGACAACAGCAAGGTGACCGACCACCATGCCATCATTCCCACCAATGTCAACCCCGCTACCATTGCGATGACGCAAGAGGAGAAGCGTGTGTATCACCTTATCGCCATCCGCTTTATTGCAGCGTTTTATCCTGACTGTGAGTTTAATACAACCACAGTGATGGCCAAGGTGGGGGAGTATGGCTTCAAGGCAACAGGCAAGGAAATCCTTAAGGCAGGCTGGCGCACCCTATACAATAAACCCGGTGATAAGAGTGAGGATGATGAGAAACAAAAGACTGAAGATGAGGATAATGGCGTGATGCCTCACTTCGAGAAAGGCGAGAGCGGCCCCCATGAGCCGTCGGTGCTCAAGCGCACCACCCAGCCGCCCAAGCCCTACACCGAGGGCACCTTGCTGCGGGCAATGGAGACTGCCGGCAAGACCGTTGACGATGAGGAACTGCGTGACGCGATGAAGGAAAACGGCATCGGCCGCCCATCGACCCGTGCCGCCATCATCGAGACGCTATTCAAGCGTCGCTACATACGCAAGGAGCGCAAGAGTCTCATGCCCACCCAAGCGGGCGTCCAGCTCATAGATACAATACATGAACCATTGCTTAAAAGTGCAGCACTTACTGGTTTGTGGGAAAGAAAGTTAAGAATGATAGAGCGTGGTGAGTTCAGCGCCTCACAATTCATTGATGAGCTCAAGCAGATGATTGGTGAAATCGTTCTCAACGTGCTGCGTGACAACAACAGTGGCAGCATTGCGGTAGAGCAGGGTAAGCCCACTAAGCCCAAATCACCTCAGACGAAAGGCGCCGATGGGCCCAAAAAACAGCGCAAACGCTTGAATAGCATTGAGGAAATCCCGTGTCCCGTGTGTGGCAAGGGTCATCTGGTCAAGGGCCATACAGCCTTTGGCTGCAGCGAGTACAAGAATGGCTGCCACACCGTGTTGCCGTTCACCGAGTATCCGGCCGATTTGACACCTGCCCGCTTGTCGAGGCTGGTCAAGAAGAATTTTAGAACAAAAGAATAAGGATTCGATGGGTGAAGTAATTCAATATGTGGTTGCGGGCGTTATTGTATTAGCCGCCGTGTTGGTGACAGTGAGGTCGGTGGTTCGCTCCATTAGGGGAAAGAAATCGTCGCTAACTGCTTGTGCCAGTTGCAAATTGCGGGACTGCTGCCAACGTCCAGATAAAAATTCAGCAAAAAAATGTGCCGATAAAGTTGCACAGGTCAAAAATCTGCAGTAATTTTGCACCGCTAATCACGAAAGGTCGCTTGGATGAGTGGTTTAGTCACCGGTCTGCAAAACCGGGCACAGCGGTTCGAGTCCGCTAGCGACCTCCAAGTTTGCATCGCTAATCATCTATTTTACAGGTGGTTAGCGATTTTTTTATATTCACATTGTTTTGGATTGTTTCTCAAAAGTGTCCTTTTTGTAGAATGCCTATCCACTTATATATGGTCTCCTCGTTTAATTAGTCTGAACTCAATTGTGGCTGTGTGGCCAGGCTGTGCTGCTCATAGTCCCGTTAAATTTCTATAATAACATTTAAATTCAGTAAATATCGCCAATTTTTGCTTGCTAGAATTGCTACTTTATAGTAACTTTGTGCACGATAAATTGGGATCAGGTGGTCACTGGTGGCATCCCACAGGGGCGGCTTCTTAAAAATCGGAGACTTATTTGCCTGGGTTCCAATACGATATATACCAAATCTCCACTTGCTCATTGCTCAGCGGTAATGAGCCCCTGTCATTGCATATTAACAAAAACAAACATAATGATAAGTAAATGGAATTACTTACCTCTAACATCCGACGAACGCATTGCCCAAGAGCAGTTGGCGGCCCAGTTCCCCAACTGTCCTGCCATCGCTCGGCTGTTGGTGCTCAGGGGCTTGAAGACCGCGGACGAAGTCCACGACTTCCTCTACCCGTCACTCCAGCAGCTGCACGATCCGTTCTTGATGAAGAACATGGACAAGGCAGTGGCAAGGCTAAATCAGGCGTTAGGGGCAAAAGAGAAGATTATGGTGTATGGCGACTACGACGTGGATGGTACCACGGCTGTAGCGCTGGTGTATAAGTATCTTCAAAACATATACTCCAATCTGGTTTACTATATCCCGACGCGCGATGACGACGGTTATGGTATCTCACTGCAAAGCATCGACTATGCGGCTTCGATTGGGGTGAGTCTGGTTATTGTGCTCGACTGCGGCATTAAAGCGGTTGACGAGATTGCCTATGCCAAGGAAAAAGGCATAGAGTTCATTGTGTGTGACCATCACGTCCCCGATGATGTCCTGCCTGATGCTGCGGCTATCCTGAATCCCAAACTGGTTGACGACACCTATCCCTACAAGGGGTTGTCGGGTTGCGGTGTGGGCTTCAAGTTCATGCAGGCGTTCTCCAAGAGCAATGGCTTGGGCACGATGTACAACCTCGAGGCCATGCTTGACCTCGTGGCTGTGAGCATCGCTGCCGACATTGTGCCGCTCACGGGCGAGAACCGCGTGATGATGTTTTATGGCCTCAGGCGGTTGAACAACAACCCCAACGTGGGCCTGCGCAGCATTATCCGCACCTGTGGCCTTAACCGGCACGAGTTGACCATCAACGACATTATCTTCAAGATAGGGCCGCGCATCAACGCCTCGGGGCGCATGGAGTCGGGGCAGGAGTCAGTAGCCCTGCTCGTGTCGCGCAACATGCAGAGCGCAATGGAAATCTCCAAGCGCATCGACCAGTATAACAATAATCGCAAGGAACTTGACAGCCAGGTGACCGTCGAGGCCAATGAGATTATCGAGAGTCATGCTCAGGTGCTTGACGGCAAGAAACCCATTGTCATCTATGACCGCAACTGGCACAAGGGAGTCATCGGCATTGTGGCTGCACGCCTCGCCGAGCTTTACTTCCGTCCGTCCGTTGTGCTCACATACTATGCTGATGGTGTTGCTACGGGATCCTCGCGTTCAGTTCGCGGTTTTGATGTCTACACGGCCATCAAGTCTTGCCGCGACCTGCTGGAGACCTTTGGCGGACATACCAATGCGGTGGGTCTGTCGATTAAGGAGGAGAACATCCCCGAATTCCGCCGCCGTCTCACAGAGTATGTCGAGCAGCATATCCACGATGAGCAGGTGACTCCAGCCATGGATATCGATTGCGAAATCAAGTTCAGCGACATCAATGGTGCCTTGTTGCGCTACCTGCGCATGCTCAACCCCTATGGGCCAGGCAACAGCAAGCCGCTGTTTGTCACCCGCAATGTGTATGACGTGGGTACCAGCAAAGTGGTGGGTAAGAAATCAGAGCACATTAAACTCGACCTCAAGGATGAGGAGGGCAACACGATAAACAATGCCATCGCATTTGGTATGGCAGGCTTTAACGATGCACTCAAGGCAGGCAAGCCCATTGACATCTGCTACACGATCGAGGAGACCAGGCATCGCACGAGCACTTCGGTGCAACTCATGGTGAAGGCTATAAAGCTCCACGACGATGCCGAGTCAGCATAAGCCCATTCACGATGTCCTGAAAAAATATTGGGGCTATGATGCATTCAGGCCCTTGCAGCAAGACATCATCGAGTCGGTGCTTGCTGGTCGTGACACTTTGGGGCTGATGCCCACGGGTGGAGGCAAGTCTATCACTTTTCAGGTTCCCACAATGGCCATCGATGGCATGGCCCTTGTCATTACGCCCATTATCTCGCTGATGAAGGATCAGGTGGACCGCCTGCGCGCGCTGCACATCAAGGCGACCTACCTCTATGCCGGACTCACGCGTGGAGAAGTGACCCGCACCTACGAGAAATGCCTCTACGGCAACAATAAATTCCTCTATGTGTCGCCCGAGCGGTTGCAGTCGCGCTCTTTCCTTGAGCACCTGCGCCAGATGCCCGTTTCCCTCATTGTGGTCGATGAGGCTCACTGCATTTCGCAGTGGGGCTATGACTTTCGCCCATCGTTCCTGCGCATTGCCCAGGTGCGCAAACTCTTTCCTTCGGTACCTGTGTTGGCCTTGACGGCAACCGCTACCCCTGTCGTCGTGGAGGATATCCAGCGGTGTCTTAACTTTAAGGCCCCCAATGTGTTGTCGATGAGTTTTGCCCGCAGTAACTTATCCTATGTCGTGCGGCCCACCGAGGAGAAAGTAACCGAGCTCATCCACATCCTGCGTTCAGTGCCTGGCACCGCTATCGTGTATGTGCGTTCCCGCAAACGTTCCAAACAGATCTCTGATGAGCTCAACCGTGCAGGCATCAATGCCGATTTTTATCATGCGGGCCTCTATGTCGAGGACAAGGAGGACAAGCAAAACAAGTGGACCCATGACGAGTGCCGTGTGATCGTGGCGACCAATGCCTTCGGCATGGGTATTGACAAACCCGACGTGAGGCTTGTGGTGCATGTTGATGTGCCCAACTCGCTCGAGGAATACTATCAAGAGGCGGGTAGGGCTGGCCGTGACGGCAAGCGATCCTACGCCGTGCTGTTGGTCAAGCACACCGACCAGCGAGTGCTGCGGCGGCACATTACCGAGGCTTTTCCTGAGAAAGACTTTATCCGCATGGTCTATGAGCGTGTGGGCGATTTCCTGGGTGTGAGTTTGGGCGAGGGGTTCCAGCAGATGTTTGATTTCAACTTTAACTTGTTCTGCCGCACTTATGACCTGCCCGTGCTTCCCACCCACAATGCATTGAAAATCCTTACCCAGGCAGGATATATCGAGTTTGTCGAGGAAATCGAGACCCAATCCCGCGTAATGATTCTGGCCAAGAAGGAAGAACTCTATGATCTGGAAACCACCACTCGGGGTGCCGATCAGGTGTTGCAGGCCATCCTCAGGCTATACACGGGCCTGTTTGCCGATTATGTCTTTATCAACGAGGATGTCATCGCATTCAGGACCGGTCTTGACCAGGAAACCATATATAATTCCCTGCTTGAACTCACCAGGATGCACATCCTGCACTACGTGCCTCGCAAGCGCACACCTTATATTATCTATACTACCTCGCGCGACGAACCCAAGCACGTGCTCATCCCCAAAGCGGTCTATGAGGACCTGCGGGACCGCATGACCCAGCGTGTCGAGGCGACTATCAATTATGCCTATAGCGATGCAGGATGCCGTGAACGCATGTTGCTGGGCTACTTTGGCGAGCGGGCCGATGAGGATTGTGGCCATTGTGACCTGTGTAATGACCGCCGCAAGCGTGGTGATCACCAGCCCCAGGATGTGCAACAGGGCATCCTCTACATGGCAGGCCTGAGGCCACGCCGCCTGGATGAATTTCTCAACACCTTGTCATTTCCCCGTGACGAGGTCATCAACATGCTCTCTTTCCTCGTTGATGAAGGCTTTGTCGAGCATCTTGACGACGATACTTACCGCACCATCAAGAAGTAGTGGTTTTCTTCGTGCTTTTGGGCCCTCATGCCGTTCACTTATTGGGGGTGAGAAGCCCGAAAAAAGGCTCATTATGGCCGTGCAATGACCGTTGGGCTCGTTTTGGTGCGTCTTTTTGAGGTGTTCTCAAAAATAGCACCCTCTTGCTACCCCTTATTAGCAAAATAAGTTGTACTTTTGCCGCTGTTTTAGGAAGCTAAATTACTGTGAACTGTTTATAAAACCTCAATATTCAGAAATGGCAGAAAAAGCAGAAAAAGCAAAAGTCCAGTTCCGACAGAGCATCGTCGTTCGTTTTTCAGGCGATAGTGGCGATGGCATGCAGTTGGCTGGCAACATCTTCTCAAATGTGAGTGCAGGTCTAGGCGACCGCATCTCAACTTTCCCCGATTATCCCGCCGAGGTGCGTGCCCCACAGGGCTCACTGGGTGGTGTGTCGGGTTTTCAGGTACACATCGGTCATGGCGTTCACACGCCTGGTGACGAGTGTGATGTGCTAGTGGCAATGAATCCCGCGGCGCTCAAGATGAACGCTCAGTTCCTGCGCAAGGGTGGTGCCGCCATCGTGGACATCGACACCTTTACCCAGGCTGGTCTTGACAAGGCTTTGTACACCACCGACGAGCCCTATGAGGAATTGAACCTCAAGGCTCAGGTCATTGAGGCGCCCATCACCACGATGGTCAAGGAAGCGCTCAAGGACACCGGCATGGATCTGAAAGCCCAGCTCAAGTGCCGTAACATGTTTGCCTTGGGTCTCGTGTGCTGGCTCTTCAACCGCCCCATGGAGGCTCCGTTGAAGTTCTTGAAGGCCAAGTTTGCCGAGAAACCTGAAGTCTATGCCGCCAATGAACTGGTCATCAAGGGTGGTTACAACTATGGACACAACATCCACGCCACGGTATCGACTTACCGCATTCAGAGCGATGAGGTTCGTCCTGGCACTTACACCGACGTGAGTGGTAACAAGGCAACTGCTTGGGGCTTGATTATGGCCTCTGAGATGAGCGGTCGTCCCTTGTTCCTCGGTTCCTATCCCATTACCCCCGCTACCGACATCCTGCATGAGCTGGCCAAGCGCCGCGATTTGGGCGTTAAGGCCATTCAGATGGAGGATGAGATCGGCGGCATTTGTTCGGCTATTGGTGCCGCCTTTGCCGGACACCTGGCAGTGACAACGACTTCTGGTCCTGGTCTGGCGCTCAAGAGCGAGGCCCTGGGACTTGCAGTGATGGCCGAGTTGCCTCTCGTCCTCGTTGACGTGCAGCGTGGTGGCCCCTCGACAGGATTGCCCACCAAGACCGAGCAGACCGACCTCAACCAGGCACTCTATGGCCGTAGCGGTGAGAGCCCCCTCGTGGTGATGGCTGCCGCTTCGCCCACCGACTGCTTCAAGATGGCATTCCAGGCTGCCCGCATCGCTATCGAGCACATGACTCCGGTTATCTTGTTGACCGACGCGTTTATTGCTAATGGTTCATCGGCATGGCGCGTACCCGAGGAGGGTGAGTATCCCGTGATTAAGCCCAACTATGTTCCTGAGGCATTGAAGCCCACTTGGACACCGTTCATGCGCAACGCCCTGGGCATCCGCTACTGGGCAATCCCCGGCACTCCCGGTCTGGAGCACGTTGTCGGTGGTCTGGAGAAGGACTATAACCTGGGCGTCCTCAGTAACGATCCCATCAACCATGCCCACATGGTTGAGACTCGCCGCATGAAGATCGCTAATGTGGTCAACGACATTCCCGAACTCAAACTGAAGGGTGACTCGGGCGCCGACACGATTATCCTGGGATGGGGTAGTACCTATGGCCACATCCTGGATGCCGTTAACCGCTTGAACAATGAGGGCTTCAGGATTGCGATGACCCACATCCGCTACATCAACCCCTTGCCCAAGAACACGGCCGAGTTGCTCAGCCGCTTCAAGACTGTGATTGTTGCCGAGCTCAATACCGGTCAATTGGCAAGTTACCTGCAGAGCAAGATACCTAACCTGAACATCTGCCACATCAACAAGGTGCAGGGACAGCCATTCCTGGTACAGGAGATTGTTGACGGAGTTAAAAACATCATGATGGAGGAGGAATTGTAATGGAAGAGAATAAGAACCAAGAAATGGCTTATAAGCCTTTGGATTACAAGAATAACCAGCCCGTGCGCTGGTGTCCCGGTTGTGGTGACCACGCCGTGCTCAATGTACTGCTCAAGTCGATGGCCCATCTGGGCATCCCGCCCGAGAAGACCGCTGTGATTTCGGGTATCGGTTGCAGTTCGCGTCTGCCTTACTATACCAAGACCTACGCGTTCCACACCATTCACGGCCGTGGTGGAGCGGTGGCTACAGGTTTCAAGACCGCTAACCCCGACATGACCGTTTGGCAGGTGTCGGGTGATGGTGACTGCCTGGCCATTGGTGGCAATCACTTTATCCATGAGGTGCGTCGTAACATCGACGTGAACCTGCTGATGTTGAATAACCGCATCTACGGTTTGACCAAGGGACAGTTCTCACCCACGAGCGCTCGCGGTTTCAAGTCCAAGTCATCGCCCTATGGCACGGTTGAGGATCCCTTTGTGCCCGCCGAGTTGACCTTCGGTGCACGTGGCACCTTCTTCGCCCGCAGTCTTGATGTAGCACTTGATATCAGCCAGGAAGTGATGATGGCTGCCGCTGAGCACAAGGGCTGCTCGGTCGTTGAGATTCTGCAGAACTGTATGATTTTCAACAACGGCATCCACAACTACATCACCGATCGTGAGAACCGTGCTGACCGCACTATCCACCTCGTGCATGGCGAGAAGATGATCTTTGGTAAGGACAATAACCGCGGACTCGTGCAGGATGGCTTTGGCCTCAAGGCTGTGACCATCGGTGAGGACGGTTACACTATCGATGACGTGCTCGTCCACGATGCCCATTGCGAGAGCAACTTCCTGCATCAGATGCTGGCCAAGATGGACGGAAGCGACCTTCCAGTGGCACTGGGTGTCATCCGCTCGGTTGAAGATTCTACCTATGAAGTCTCTGTTGCTGAGCAGGTCGAGGAAGCCAAGGCAAAGCATGGTTTCACCTGCTTGAGAGACGTAATCATGTCAGGCGACACTTGGCAAGTAGATTAATGATTAAAGAATCAGGGCATTAACGGTGCCCATGATGCTACCTAACAGTGCTCCGAGCCACACGATGGCGCGGAGCTCTTTTTTCATCACGTCGAGGATGATGGCTTCGGCTTCATCCATGTCCATCTCATTGATGCGTTGCTCGATGATGCCGCTGATGTCGATATCTTGCAGGATGCGCGGCAGGTGCTCGGTGATGATGACGCGATAGGCATTCAGGATGCCGCTCTTGATTTGCGCCACCTGTTCGTCATGGTTGCTCACCAGTTGGCTCATGGACATGTTCAACAGGTCGTCTGACTGCTTCACCACCAGGTCTTTAATCATCTGTTGTGAGTTGGTCTGCAGGATTTCATTGATGTGTTTTGCCAGAATTTTCTCTATGGGCTGTGCAACGCCGGCAACTAGTTTATCTGCTCCAAACAGTCCGGCCACGCTGTTGCGTGTTTTGGCTAGAACATGTTCGGTGGCCATGTGGGCGATTTGCTCACCCATGTTGCTGTCGGTCAATTTTGAAGACACCATCTTGACGATGCCATCCGACACGTTCTGGCGCATGGCGATGATATCCTCTTCGGTCAGATAGTGCCGGGCAAACTGCTCGATGGTCTCGTCGTTGGTGCTCTGAGTGGTGACAAACTCGTCGATAGCAGTGCTCATCTTGGTGAGCATGTCCTCACTGAGCAGACTCTTCTCCAGCACCTCGCGATTCATCAGGTTCTCGCTCACGGCTTTGCCTATGGCTCCAGCGATACGCGCTTTCTCCTTGGGGATGATACCAGGCGTGAACGGGATGTGGATTCCCATGAAATACTTGGCCTGATGGGGCCTGAACAACATGCGTATGGCAATGTCATTGGTGATATAGCCAATGACAGCACCTACAAGGGGGCCAACAAAGTATTGATACATGTCTTTACTATAAATTCCTAAAAACTAACGCCTAAAGCGAAACTACCTCAAATCCACAACCTCGGTGCCTGCCGGAACTTGTGACTTGTCAAAGGTGAATGTGGATGCGGGCAGTGACTTGTGCTTATAGCCCTTGATGCTGACAGTGTACACCGATTTGTCTTTCATCTCAAATCGTGCTGTGCGCAGCAGCGAGGTCGTCTCGTCAAAATATAGCCACAACGTCTTGATGTTGTCTTTTTTCTTGGGTGTGAGCTTGATGACGTAGGTCTTGGCGGTCTTGGCCTTGGCTTTCTTCATGGTGAAGTTAGCCTTAAAGTGCTGTACCGCAGCCAGTGGATTGGTCATTTGTAACTCCTCTTGGTCAGGTGTTGTTATATTTACCTCGCCAGTGAGAGGTGACCATGACCATTGGGTCTTGCCGTCATACCAGCACTTGGCATCAGGTGACAGCACTCTGAACTTCTTGCCTTGCATGGCGATGGTGCCGCTGCTGGTGCCTTGGTCGGTGATGATGCTGTAATTGGCGGTCACGCCACCGCTGGCGTTAATAGCTGCCACACACTTGTCGAGCATGGCCTGGGGCGTCTGTGCCTCCATGCTCACTGCGGCTATAACTGCAAGTATAGCAATTACTATTCTTTTCATTTCAGTAAAGTTTTGTCCAGTCAATTTTTACTGCAAAAAGAGTGCCAACCATGATGTGGGGCACTCTGTTGCTGATCACGTGAATAGTTGGTCAATGTCCATGGGACTGACAAGCACCTGGCGCGGCTTGCTGCCCTGGGCTGGGCCGACGATGCCCGCATGCTCCATCTGGTCCATGAGGCGACCTGCTCGGTTGTAACCGATCTCGTAGCGGCGCTGCAACGACGAGGTGCTCGCGGTATTGCCCATCACGATAAACCTGACGGCCTCCTCAAACAGCGGGTCGCGGTCCTTGACGTTGCCCACATTGGCATCGCTGCTACCTCCCTCATCCTTGCCGACGTACTCGGGCAACAGGTAGGGTTCCTCGTGGCTGATGTCACGGTCGTTGTCCTCTTGCTCCTTGATGAAGTCACAGATGCGCACGATGTCAGGAGTATCGACAAACGGGCACTGCAGTCGGGTCAACTCGCCGTCAATCTGGAACAGCATGTCACCGCGTCCGATGAGCTGCTGGGCTCCCGTGCGGTCGATGATGATTTGACTGTCGATGCGCTGGGCAACGGCAAAGGCGATGCGGCCCGGGAAGTTACCCTTAATCAGACCAGTGATGACCTTGGACGACGGGCGCTGGGTGGCGATAATCATGTGGATACCCACGGCACGCGCTTTCTGAGCAATGCGCACCAGCGGCGTCTCCACCTCCTTGCCGGCGGTCATGATCATGTCGCTGAACTCGTCGATAATGCCCACGATATAAGGCATATATTGATATTTCTTCTCGCCGTGTTCGTCGCGCACTTCACGCAGCTCGCGGCGCCACATATCGTTGTAATCGCTCACGTTGCGCACCCTCACTTCCTCAAACACCCTGTAGCGGTCTTCCATCTCTTGAACCAGGCAGTTCAGGGTCTTGATGACGCGGTCGGTGTCGGTGATGATGGCTTTTTCCTCACCGGGTGCCTTGGCAAAGTAGTATTTCTCTAGGTCGGCATACACGCTGAACTCGACGCGCTTGGGGTCAACCAAGACAAACTTCAGCTCCGACGGTCCTTTCTTGTAAAGCAGCGACGTGATGATGGCGTTCAGACCAACAGATTTACCCTTACCGGTTGCACCTGCTACCAGCAAGTGGGGCATCTTGGTCAGGTCGGCGATAAACACCTCGTTGCTCACTGTGCAGCCCAGGCACATGGGCAGCTTGGCACGACTCTCCTGGAAGGCTTTGGAACCAAGCACCTCGCGCATGGGCACCACTTGCGGGTCGCGGTTGGGCACCTCGATGCCGATGGTTCCCTTGCCGGGCATGGGCGCGATGATGCGGATGCCCAGGGCGGCAAGGCTCAAGGCGATATCATCCTCCAAACCACGGATCTTGTTCACGCGAACACCATCCTCGGGGACAATCTCAAACAAGGTCACCGTGGGGCCCACATGGACCATGATTTCCTTGATCTCGATGCCATATTTGCTCAGGGTATCGCGGATGCGCTGCTTGTTCTCGTCTTGCTCCTGCTTGTCAACGCTGTTGGGATTCATGCGGATGTCCTGCAACAGGTCCAGGGTGGGGAAGCGATAATGACGGTATTCACCAGTGGGATCGTGAGGGTTGCTCACATCAGTACTGGCTGTGATGGGTTTCAGGCGAGCGGTCTTGCCGCCATCCTCGTTTTCGCTCTTGGGGGCTTGGGGTTTGTTCCTGCGCACTATGTTAGTGAACCCTCGTTTTTCAACAGTCGGTTCAGCGTTTGAGGCCTCGGTCACTCGCTGCTCACCGCCCAGGAAGGTCGACTCGCCAGGCTGATTCACCACTCTCTCGTCCTCATCCTTGTTGCGGTTGCGCTTTTTCTCAATTTCAGATTGCAACTGCTTGTAAATTGCCGCAAAGGTCTGGTAAGTGAGGAATCCCCACAGCATGAAGATGATCAGGTTCACGGCAATCATGCCATATAAGCCCACGAGTCCCAGCAGCCACTTGTTGGCATAGAACCCGAAGTATCCACCCAACGGGAAGAATGTGATGGGCTTGATGAAATAGGTGGCAGCTCCAACAACCATCGAGAAGGTGAAGATGCTGAAAAGGCACACAAAGGTATAGGAGAAGAAATGAATCTTTTTCCTCTTGCGCACAAATCTCATGCCTAACGTGAGTATCCAGATGACGATGATGAACGCGGCCACGCCCACGCCACTGGAGATGAAAAAGTCGCTCAACGACGCGCCAACCGCAGCTCCCGCATTGCGGATCTGGTCGGGCATCTGGGCGTTCTCGATCATCGAGTAGTTAGTGATGCGGTTCTGGTCACTCATCCCTGCCGACAGGAAGAAGGACAGGAACGAGATGAGCAGGTAGACACCTAATATCAACAGGATGATGCCTGTCGCAAAACGGAGCCTGCCGTTCTGGAAGAACGCTATGAAGCGTTGCCACTTGGTGGTTTTCTCGTGATCGATGGCCTCTTCGACTTCGCGTTTCTTGCGGTAATCCTCGGATTGTTGTACTCCACTGATGTCAGGATTGAAATACCTCTGATTATCACTCACTTTCTTATTCTGGTTGCCTTTGTGTTTGCTCATATTGCTATCGTTCAATTTTGGGGCGCTAAATTACAAAATAAAATTGATTTACAAACGCAAATAACACGCTTTTTTTTTCAAAAAAAACATAAAAAATTTTTGCTCCTGTTTTATTGTGCTCAACAGGAGCTTTTCATGGGCCAAATTGCCAAAACAAGCGACCCGCATCAACTGCAGGTCGCTTGCACGTTTAAGCGGTTGTTACCGCTCTCGAGAGGATTGTTTACTTGATGACTTTCACGCTCTGGGTCGAGCCGTCACTGTAAGTGCGAACAACGATGTTCACACCCTCGATGGGCTGGCTGTACTCAATACCGCGGATGTCATAGTAACGCTCGCTGACAACGGTCTTGGTAACGGTGGTCTCGCTGACAATAGAAGCATCGGGCATTGTCATGGTACCGCAAGCGGGAGTCGTGTGAACATTCTCGCCGATGGGCAGCGAGTAGAGACCGATGTTGCCGCCAGCGCAAACCAGGTTGCCAGCATAGTCAAATGCCATCTGGAAGATAACACCCTGGCCGGTCTTGTAAGCGTACTTGGGCGTGATGTCGGGCGTATTGCCGTCCCAGGTCAGGTCAAAGAACTGGAGGTAGCCACTGCCGTCATTGATGACGAGCAGGTCAGAGGCCTCGCTGACAGCAAAGCCGGCGCGGTCACTACCATTGAGCATGTCGATGTAGGGTGCGCGACCCGAGTTGAAGGTCACGTTGCCGTCATTGTCAACAAACATGAGCGAGGGAACGCCTGCCGCATTGTTGCCGGCACTGCGATACTGTGATACCCACACACCATGACCCTGAGGATCGGCCACAACGTTACCGTTGGTGTTGAGCTGCCATGCACCGATGTCAAAGTATTGGTTAGGAGCGGTTGACCAAGTATCAACAATGCTGCCGTCGGGCTGGCCAATGTTGTAAACGCCAACGCCGTTGCCAAAGTCCTCAAGATATACATACAGTTTGGTGTCAGCACCCTTGCCGCCAATGCCTACGCCAGGCGATGAGGAGCCTACATTCTCGCCATTGTTGGTGATCAGGCCGTCGCCATTGCGCTCACCGATGAAGAACGTGGTCCATGTGCCCTCGAGATCCTCGGGATCGGCAATGAATACACCCGATGAGGGATCACCCCAATCAGGAACGTAGAGTTTACCCTGGCAGTCAATGCCCATGCGGTAGTTGCTGCGCCAGGTGCGGTTACCGTTGTAAACTTGGTCGCTCACGCGTACGCCGTTCACGTCATAGAGGTAAACGCCGTTGCCGGGATCGTTGTTGGCAACACGGTTGCCTGCATAGATGGTACCCATCCTGGGGCTGCTCGGTGACTTGTCGACAGCCACAAACAACTGGCCGCTGTAAGTCTGACCGATCGGGTTGACGCGCCTGATGGTGGTGATGTTCTCACCCTCAAGAGTTACCGACCAAGTGAACTCCTGACCAGCCTCAACGGGAATCTGGCTGCACAACAGCTCGACGCTGTTCTCGCCAGCAGTTACATTGGGAATCTCGCAGGTGCCCAGCTCGTTACCCTCGATGTCATAGAAGGTGATGTAAGCATTCTGGGCATCATTGTTGGCATTGAAGTTGAAGGTGTAAGTGCCATCCGATTCACTGGCCTTCAAGCCGTAGGCATAGATGCCGACAACAGCGGGTTGCTGGTTGGCAAGTGCCTGCCACTTGGTGATCTTGTTATCCTGCATCAGGTACAGGTTGATGTCTTCACCCTTGACAGCAGCGCCCGTTGACATGAATTCACATGCCAGCGGTGCCAGGTCAGTATTGGTAGTTGCTACCAGTGCAGCCTGATCCATACCTGCAGTGATGTCATACAGCTTGATGCCTCCCACAGCGGTTTCGACCATGTAGGGAGTTACCATATACTGGTGCTGAGCATACTTGAAGAAGGATACGCCCACTGCAAGGGTGTCGGCATCCTCGCTCTCAAAGCGTCCTACGACCTCACTGTCAGTACCGTTAGTCTTAGCGGTAGCAATCTCAAACGGCAGTGTGATGGCACCGTCGAGCACGACATTGTCATCGCTGCGCGGTGACAGGGTCAGCACGGGCTCGCCAATCTTGGGCAAGGTGAAGTTGCTGCCAGCGCTAATGGTCCTCTCGGTGTAAACAGTGCTGGTGATCTGGTTGTTGGCAATACCCAGTTTCAAGAACCTCATACCGCCGACAGAGCTGCTGGCATTGGTGCCCACAACGGTGATCTCACACTCGTCAGCGCCACCGTCAACCACCAAGCGCTGTGGACGATAGCGATAGAAGTTTGCTGAACTCTGGGTGTTCACCCACTCGATGGGATCGCTGTCAAAGTCGGCCCACTTGAACAGACGGAGCGTGCCGCGAGTGAAGCCTTCATCAACCTGATCGTTACTGTATTGGGTCATTACGCTGTTCATACCCACGAGCTGGTTATCGGCAGTGAAGCAGATGTCAGCCAGGCGGCTATAGAAGCCGGCATTGCTGGGCTCGGCTGCTGCGATGCCGTTGGTGCTCAGTTCTTTAATGATTGCCTTGTCAACATTGTTGATGAGGTAAACGTGAGGCGTGCCATCCTCGGCATTGGTGAGCACAACGGTACTGTCACCGCGCACGAGCATGCGCAGGATGGTGCCGTCCAACTCATACTCGGTGCCTTCGTCACAGGTGAGTTCGAGTTTCTCGGGGGCTGAAACATAGCCGGGCAACTCGGGCTCGGGATAGTTTTGATACAGATCCTCGGGAATCACATAATCGGTCTCCTCGAGCATGGGAACGGCATAGGTCGTCTTGTTGGCCTCAACCACAAGCTCACCTGCTGCCTTGCTGATGAGTTCCTTCCACTCGTTGTCAACGGTGGCGGCAGTGTATTCGCCCAGGGGCTTGTAACCCTCGGCCTCGACGGTCAGGGTGTAGGTGCCGGGCTCCAAATCCTCAAACACAAACACACCGTTGTACAGTTCGTCGGTGGTGTAGGTCGCTACGCTCTCACCGTTCTTGAGCAGGGTGACAACGGCGCCATTGATGGGTGCCCATTGGTCCATTGTGCCTGCATTGTACTTGTACAGGTTGTCGATCAGGTGGTTGTGCATGTCCTTGACGGTACCCATGATGTATCCTTTGCTATAGGGCGTCAAGCCAAAGTATTGACCGATACCACGGGCAATGCGGATGCCTTCCTGATGGCAATAGTCCATGTTAAGCGCACGGTGGCGTGCGGGCTGATAGGTGTGGAAATAGCCCTCAATCAGGAAACCTGGGGCTCCGTGTTTAAGCACACCCAGGTAGCCGGTATAGGCGATACCTGTGTTTGGATCGACACGGGTAGAAGAACTACCATAGAAGTTGATGTCGCCACGGATGTTAGGGCTCGTGGGACCGTAGTGGGTCATCGGGTCGATCTCGTTGGTGTAGAACAACGGCCAGCAAGCCGATGCCATGGCACGACTGCCGGGGGCCAAATCTCCGCCATCCCCGTCATTGCCGCGATACAGTATCAGCGGGTAGTTGGTTGGTGTGCCGTCGGTGGCAGCGTTGGAGTGATGGGATAGGAACATGTCATAGTTGCCCACTTCCACCTCCTCACAGATTTCTGACAAGGGACGGTTGTAGATTTCAGCATCGGCAGCTCCGCTAACATAGGGGAACGGACCGTTGAACCACCTCGACAAGGTGATGTTCTCGGCTTTCACACCCATCTTGATGAGGGCATGATAGGTCTCAATCGATTTCCACAGGTTGGTATTTGACTCATAGAAACCATTGGTGTCAGGCCGGCCGGTTTCAGGCAACATCGGGTAGGGAATGGTCGCCATCGGGCGGTCATTGGGACCCCAACTGCCGTGACCGGGATTCAGATAGATTCGAATTTCGTCGGCTGTCTTAGCCTGCATAACGCCTGCTGCCATGATGGCGGCTACGGCAAGTAAAAGAATCTTTTTCATAGCTGTCATCATTTTGTTACATTAATAATATAAGCCTCGCCGGCGGGAGTGCTGAAAGCGATCATGCCAGCGGCAGCGTGAGGATACATGGCGATGGTGGTATCGTCGGTCAGCGTTTGGATAGCGCCGTCAAGTGTAGTGGCAACGATGGTCGAGGCATAGATGAACTCGCCGTCGTCCTTATCCATCATGCCCACAATAGTATTGTCGTCATACCATACTGGAGCACGCATCTGACCCACCTTGCGGGCATTGCTGCCGTCGAGGTCGCACACATACGCACCATGGGCAGCAAGGTAATAGAGCACCTTGGTGCCGTCGGGCGACAACGAGGGCCACAAGTAGCTGAACTTGTTGCCGTTGGGTGACAGGTTACGGGTCTTGCCGTTGACAGTGATCATCAGCTTGCCCTTGTCAATCGATAGCACGGGTACTTTCTGGGCCTTGGCGGTGCCGATCGCCTTCTTGCTGTATTTGCCCTTGTTCACTGCAACGGCAGTGTTGGCGTCAACGGCATAGCCTTGCAGGTCGCGAGTGGGTTTCACCAGCTCTAGTCTCTCGCCGGTGGTGAGGTTCACGCTCTTGAGCGATGACAGGCGCAGGTGCTTGTCATTGAATGAGCCTTCGCGGAAAACGACCGTCTGGCCGTTGGGCGAAATCTTCACATTGTGACCCGCGCTGGGAGCGGTGCTCAGCACTTGGGTCTGATGGCTTGCCAGGTCATACTTGGTGAGGCCCTGGTTGGTAGCGCTGGTCAGCAGCAGGTAATCGCCCTGTGGACTGATTGCCGCAACAGCAGCCTGTTCAGGCAGATTGACCTTTTCAATAGAGGTCACATTCAATACCTGACCCATTGCACTCATTGAGAAACCTAGCGCCAATGCTAAAAGAAGTTTTCTCATCATAATGGTTAAATGGTTTTAAGTTAAACAATAAATATTGAATACAGATATCTTTCAATCAAGATGGAAATAAGTCATACGTTGGCAGCAAAATTAATTAAAAAAAGTGTAAAAGACAAATAAAATCTGTTTAAAAACCATAATTGTCAATAACGCCCCAGCCACGACCCCACGCCATACCCCAGCAGTAATGGGGTCGCCTGTTGTGCGACAGTGAGGAGTGATGCCATCACCCCCAGTGAACCAGCCTCCCGCGCTTCTCTTGGTCGCCTAGTTTACTGGGGGTTACTCAATTGGCTGCCCTAAGGGCGTCTTTAAAAATGTTTCGCGTCTTGGCGCCTTGGCGTGAGGCAAAAACGCGCGGATACCTTCTCTAATCACTAATCACTAATCTCTAATCAGCGAGCGCAGCGAGCATCACTTGAACAGGAAGAGGTCGTTGATTGACTGCTTGATATTAACATGCTTGATGGCATGGGCAAACATCTTATCCAAGCTCAATATCCTCACCTTGGGGCAGCGTTCGGTATCAAATGGGATACTGTCGCTGATGACAAGCTCATCAAGGCCGCTGGCCATGACCCTCTCGCTGGCGGGATCGCTCATCACGGCATGAGAAATATAGGCGCGCACGCTGCGGGCACCGTTATCTTTCATCAGTGAGGCCGCCTTGCAGATGGTGCCTGCGGTGTCAACCATATCATCGATAAGGATAACGTCCTTGTCTTGTACGTCGCCGATGATGGTCATGCTCTCCACCACGTTAGCTTGCTGGCGATGCTTGTGGCACAACACGAGTGGGGCATTGAAGTATTTGGCATAGGAATTAGCACGCTTGGCGCCGCCCACGTCAGGCGATGCGATTACCATGTTCTCGAGGTTGAGCGAAGCAATGTCAGGGACAAACATGGTCGAGGCATACAGGTGGTCCACGGGAATGTCAAAGAAGCCTTGGATCTGGTCGGCGTGCAGGTCCATCGTGATCAGGCGGTCGATGCCCGAGGCTATCAGGATGTTAGCGACCAGCTTTGCGGCAATCGACACGCGAGGCTTGTCCTTGCGGTCCTGACGGGCCCATCCAAAGTAGGGGATAACAGCGATAACCGACTGAGCCGACGCACGCTTGGCGGCATCGATCATCAGCAGTAGCTCCATCAAGTTTTCGCTGGCTTTGAAGGTGGACTGGATCAGATAGACCTCAGCACCTCGCACAGGCTCCTCATAACTTACCTCAAATTCTCCATCGGCAAAGCGTTGAATGTTAATCTTGCCGAGTTCCACACCCAATTCCTTTGCAATCTTCAAGGCAACATAACGTGAGTTAGTGCCCGAGAATACTTTCATGTCAGCCATAACTAGTTTACCTATTAATTTGTTTGTGCAAAATTAAGCATTTTCGGTGGTAATATCACTATTTTTAAAAGAATATTTTTCATTAAAAATATTACATCTTATTAAAGCGCCACATGATTGCATTGTGCGGGGCGATTTGGACCTCGAAGCGACTGTCGCCATCGAGTGTCATCTGGGTTGTTTGCCCCGAGAACAGTTCCTCGCAAGAGTAGTTGCCTGCCGGCATTTTTGCGCAATCAAGGGCATGTTGCGGGATATTAATCAATGTGTCAATCTGAGTGTCGCCAAAGTTTGCGACAATCAACGTCATCTCGCCGTCACAGTGGCGCAGGTAGGCATATTGAAGCCGCGTGTCGAGCGTCTCCTGGTTAACGTACATCAGGTCAAAGAAATGGCCATGAGCCAGAGAGGGCTCACTGTTGCACAGGCGCAGCAGGTGGCGGTACATGGCTCGCAACTTGCGCTCTGCGGCAGTCGGTTTATCCATGTGCCAGCGACGCAGGGTGGGGACGCTCCAGTAGTCAAAGATGGTCGTGCGGCCGTCATGGCCGCTGTATCCCTCGGCATCGGCTGCGGGCTCTCCCAGTTCCTGCCCAGCATAGACCATAAATGGGCACTTGGACATCGTAGCGCTGACTACCAAGGCAGGTAGCGCTTTCCAGGGTTCACCACAGAACTGTCTCGAGGCGATGCGCTGCTCGTCGTGGTTCTCGAGGAAGTTGAGCATGTGGTCACCCATGCCTTCGACAGTCTGCCAGCATCGTGTGAGTCCACTGGCGGGCCAGCTGTCGCACAGGATGCCGCGCAGTGTGTCATAGAGCGTTACCTTGTCATACAGGTAGTCAAAGCCACCATATTCTATATAGCTGTGGTAAAGTGCCACGTCATAGATCTCGGCAATAAAGATGAGCGCTGGATATTGGGCCTTGACTTGAGCTATCGCCCAGTGCCAGAACTCCACTGGCACCATGTGGGCCATGTCGCAGCGCAAGCCGTCGATGCCCTTGCCAGCCCAGTAGAGCAGGATGTCGAGCATCTTGTGCCACGTGGGTGGGATGGGGTCAAAGTGCTTGCTGCCATTCCATGGGTCAACGCCATAATTGAGTTTGATGGTCTCATACCAGTCGTCGCGGTTGGGCGACGCGCTGTAGCAGTCGTTACCGGTGGCTCGGGCAGGAAACTCGCGATATGCCCCCTTGTCATGACCCAGGTCAACACCATTAGGCGCAAACTCCTGGCCAGTGATGTAATAGAAGTTATTCTTCGGGTCAAAGAACATCATCGGGTTGTCATTCTCGCCCAGGTCTTGGACACCGGCGGGTTTGGCGTCGCTCTCATACTCACGAGCCACATGGTTGGGCACAAAGTCGATGATGACCTTCAGGCCTGCCTTGTGGGTGCGTGCCACGAGGGCCTCAAATTCTGCCATTCGCTGTTTGACGTTGACGGCCAGGTCGGGGCACACGTCATAGTAGTCGCGGATGGCATAGGGCGAGCCAGCCAAACCTTTCACCACGTGTGGATTACACGGTGTGATGCCTTGGCGGCTGTAGTTGGTGGCGGTGGCATGCTCGATGATGCCGGTGTACCACACGTGGGTGGCGCCAAGCGACTTGATGGAGCGCAACCGTTTCTCGTCAATCTCGTTAAACTTGCCCGATCCGTTTTGTTTCAAAGTTCCGTTGGGGACGCACTGCGCGTTGCAGTTGGTGAACCAGCGTGGCATCAGCTGGTAGATTATCGTTTTCTTTTCCTCTTTCATGCGGCAAAAATAACAAATAATTTAGTGAATAGTAAAAGTGAATAGTTAATAGTTGTGTTTAGTTATTGTTTTTTGTACTTTTGCAACCTGTTAACCAGCAAAAACTAACTGTTAACTGAAAACTCTTAACTGTTAACTAAAATTATGATTTCTTTTGAGAGCGATTACAATAACGGATGCCACCCTGCCATCCTTCAACGATTGAACGAGACCAACGACGTGCGCGCCACGGGTTATGGATTGGATGATTTTTGCAATGCGGCTCGCGACAAGGTGCGCGCAGCCTGTGAGATGCCCGATGCCGACGTGTATTTCCTCGTTGGTGGTACCCAGACCAATGCTACCGTAATCGATGCACTGTTGCGCGGCTACCAGGGCGTGCTGTCCGTCGAGAGCGGGCACATCAACGTCCATGAGTCAGGCGCTATCGAGTTCGGTGGTCACAAGGTGCTGGCCTTACCCACTCACGACGGCAAGATGGATGCTGGCGAATTGCGTCAGTGGCTCGAAGCATTCTATGCCGATATTGCCTATGAACACATGGTGTTCCCGGGTATGGTCTATATCACTTTTGCCACCGAGATGGGCACCATCTACACCCGTGCCGAACTTGAGACCATCTACGGAATCTGCCGCCAGTATGAACTCCCCTTGTTTATCGATGGTGCGCGCTTGGGTTATGGCCTGATGGCCGAGGGTTGTGACATTTCCTTGCCTGAGCTGGCCCGCCTGTGCGATGTGTTCTACTTGGGCGGCACCAAGTGCGGAGCCTTGTGCGGCGAGGCGGTCGTGTTCTCGGGAATGAAGGCACCGGCCCAATTTTTCACCACCGTCAAGCAGCACGGGGCATTATTGGCCAAGGGACGCCTGTTGGGCATCCAGTTCGACACTTTGATGACTGACGGACTGTACTTCAAGATTGCCCGCCATGCCGTCGAGCAGGCGATGCGCCTGCGTGACGCCTTTGTCGCCAAGGGCTATAAGATGTATTCTAATTCGCCCACCAACCAGCAATTTGTCCTGCTGGACAAGGCCACCATCGAACGTTTGGAGAAAGATTTTGTTTTCGAGCAGTGGTTCCCCGTCGGCGACCTGATGAACTGCCGCTTCGTTACTAGCTGGGCCACCCGCCCCGACGACGTCACCGCCCTCATCGCCGCTATACCTTGCAAACAATAAAACTAACAAACCCATATATAAATAAAAAACATGTTTTCAAATATTAGAGTGCAGCCATTGCTGTTCATTGTGGCTGCCATGGCCGTTGGTAGCGCGCTGTCCATTCAGGCCGCAACGATCGAAGCCGATGAAGCACAAGCCATCGCCACTGATTTTTTGACACACCATCAGTCAGGAATACGTTCAAGCATTTCACAGGTTGATCTCTCCTTGGCCTACACGCGCAATGCCGATTCCAAAAACAACAACCCGCTCTATTATGTTTTTAACGACAATAGCCACGGAGGCTGGGTAGTCGTGTCGGCCGATGACGGTGCAATACCTGTGCTCGGATACAGCGAAAACGGCGATTTTGACATCCAAGACCTGCCTTGCAACATGCGTGCATGGCTCGACGGCTATTGCACTCAACTCGAATACCTGCAATCACATCCCGATGCCAAAGGCAGCACTAGCGATCCTCATCGCGATTCGTCCTTGAGCGATATTCTCCCGATGCTCGCGACGTCATGGGATCAAACGCAACCCTTCAATGGCCAGTGTCCCAAGGTGGGCTATTACCCAACCTACACGGGATGTGTGGCTACTGCGATGGCCCAAGTGATGTACTATCATCGCTATCCGTCAGGGCAATGCCTCGGTATTCCCGCCTACACGTCTAAGCGTGGTATCGATTTACCGGAACTGCCTCCAGTGACTTTTGATTGGGACAAGATGCTCCCCACCTACTATAGCTACACGAGCGACCAGGCAGCGGCTGTGGCACAGCTCATGAGGTATTGCGGCCAGTCGGTCGAGATGGACTATGGCACTCAGGTGAGCAACGCTGTTTTCCCGACCGTCGCTTTCGCCATGAATTATTACTTCGGGTACAGCAACCAGGCCATGACCTGGATGCGCGACTCGTCAAATGATGCCGATTGGGAGCAGATGATGTATGACGAGCTGGCCGAGGGACGACCTGTTATCTATATGGGCAGTGACGACTCCAACGGTGGCCATGCGTTTGTCCTCGACGGCTATCGTGACGGGATGTTCCACATTAATTGGGGCTGGGGTGGAAACCATGACAGCTATTGGCAACTGTCGGCCTTGACACCCAACGGGAACAACTACTCTACGCGCCAATATGCGTTATTGGGTTTGGCTCGAGATTATGCCGACGTGAATGGCGACGACCAAATCACTATTGCTGATGTCACCAGATTGATAGACCTGTTGTTGTCGGGCGAGGTTACCGGACGCATTGGTGACGCGAACAACGACCACGAGACGACCATCGCTGACGTTACCTACTTGATTGACATGCTCTTGAATGGCTCCGGACCAGTCGCGACCGATGGGGAATCGTTTACCGTCAATGGTGTGACCTTCACGATGGTCAAGGTTGATGGCGGGTCGTTTGACATGGGAGGAACTGATGATCAAGCCATTGCTAATGAGTTCCCCGTGCATCGTGTCACCTTGTCGCCTTATTATATCGGCCAAACCGAAGTGACGCAAGCGTTATGGAAAGCTGTGATGGGCACCAATCCTAGCAGCGTGAAGGGCGTCGAGCTGCCTGTGGGTGGCGTGAGTTGGAATGACTGCATGACTTTTATCACTAAATTAAACACATTGACTGGCCGCTCGTTCCGCTTGCCCACCGAGGCCGAATGGGAGTTTGCCGCACGTGGCGGCAACAAGAGCAATGGCTGCACCTATGCCGGCAGCGATGTTATCGATAAGGTAGCTTGGTACTTTGACAACGCATGTTATTCCTACGGCCGTCGTGTTGCACAGCGGCAACCTAATGAGTTGGGGCTCTATGACATGTGCGGTAACAGTTATGAGTGGTGTGCCGACTTCTATGGTGATTACCCATCAGATGCACAAACGAATCCTCAGGGACCAGCCACAGGCTCGGATAGGGTGATTCGTAGCGGTAGCTGGTACACTCCGGCTAACGACTGCCGCAACTCGTCGCGTGACTATAGCGCCCCTGATGATGCCTTTGTCCACTTTGGGCTGCGCCTGGCCTTGTGATAGGCTCAAGTACCGTTTTTCAGGGATAAACGACGGGATTTGCCGTGATTTGTGCGCCATGTCAATACTTTTTTGTAATTTTGCGCGTTTTTTAGGTAAATAAAGAAATGGCGACCATCCTGAACATAGAGACTTCGACCGAGGTGTGCTCGGTAGCGCTGACCAGCGAGGGGCAAGTGCTGGACCATAGCGAGAACTATGAGGGCCAGACCCATGCCACGATGCTGAGCCAGTATGTTCAACAGGCGTTGCAATATGCCCGCACACGCGAGGTGTCTATCGATGCCATTGCGGTGAGCATTGGCCCTGGTTCCTATACGGGACTGCGCATCGGCCTGAGCGAAGCCAAGGGGCTCGCTTTTGGCTTGTCAGTGCCGCTCATTGGCGTGAACACCCTGCAACTGCTCACCGTGAGCGCGATGTTTAACCATTTCATCGATGAGGACAAACTGCTCTATGTCCCGATGATTGACGCGCGACGCATGGAGGTCTATACTGCCGCTTATACGCCCGCTCTCGAGGCCCTGGTGGAACCCCAGGCCATGATTCTTGATGAGCATTCATTTGAAAGTCTGCTCGACGAGGGTTACACCCTTGTGGCAGTGGGCAATGGCAGTGACAAGGCACGTGAGGTGCTCAAGCACGACCACATGCGCTTCATCGCTGGCATCAAGCCCGTCGCACTCGAGATGATGGCGCTGGCCGAGAAGGCCTTCCGTGAACAACAGTTCATTGATGTGGCCTATAGCACGCCTCTCTATCTCAAAGAATTTCAGGCAACTAAACCTAAGAATCCTATTCTCAATCTGTAAGGAAAGCGATATGGGATTTTCACAGTTGAAAAAAAAGTAGTATTTTTGCAGACTATGTTGACATATAACTCACAACTCAAGACCCTGGTGCTGCCCGAGTATGGCCGCAATATCCAGCAGATGGTGGACCATTGCCTCACCATCGAGGACCGCGATGAGCGCACGCGTTGCGCCTTTACCATCGTGCAGAACATGTCAAACATGTTCCCCCAGTTGCGTGCCGAGACCGATTATCAGCACAAACTGTGGGACCACCTCATGATCATGAGTGGTTTCAAGCTCGATGTGGACTTCCCCTTTGACGACATCATCATGGAGGAGAACCTGGACACCAAGCCTGACCCCATCCAGTATGAGCTGGAGCCCATTGTCTACAGGCACTATGGCAAGAATATCGAGCGCATGATTGAGCGCGCAGCCGAGTACCCCGAGGGTGAGGAGCGCGACGCGCTGGTGATGCTGCTTGCTAACCACATGAAGAAGCTCATCTTCCAAATCAACAACGAGGATGTGGAGGATGCCAAGATATTCAAGGATCTGGAGCGTTACAGCCACGGCGCTATCCGTCTTGACCCTGCCACCCATCGTCTGCATGAGTACCAAATCGTGAAACCGGCCCAACCCGTCGGCAAAAAGAAGAAAAAGAAGTAACTGCAAGAGTAGGGTAGCATGATCACGCGCGACGAACTCATAGCCATCGGGCACTACAACAAGCCTCACGGCGTTGCCGGCGAACTATCGGCAACTGTCGATGTGGAGCTTGAGGAGTTGAGTGGGTTGTCGTGCCTCGTGAGCGACATCGACGGCATCTTCGTGCCGTTCTTTGTCAATGCCTTTAGGCCCAAAAGTGTCGACACCGTGCTATTGACCATCGATGGCATCGAGAACGAGAAAGAAGCGGCGCGCCTGGTGAACCGTGATATTTATGCCCTCAAGCGTGATTATAGACAGGAGAGCATCGATGCCGATGCCGACGGCTACCCGCTGGATTTCTTCATCGGCTTTGAGCTGCGTGACAGCGACGGCAGCAGGGTGGGAGAGATCACCGATGTGGACGAGCAGACCGAGAACGCTATCTTTGTCGTTGACCACGACGGTAGCGAAATCATGGTGCCCGCCACCGATGACCTGATTGTAGAGTTTGATGTTGATAACAAATTGATGGTCATGGACCTGCCTGAAGGACTCCTTGATCTGAACTGATAAAATACATGAGCATGCAACGACGTGTATCACATATCATCTTGGCATTGATGGCAGTCATGTTCATCATGTGCCCGGTCTCATCCTTTGCAAGGGATGACGATGATGACATCTATGAACTGTCTCTTGACGAGAATCTGGCCACACCCGAGATCAAGAACGACAAGCAGGCCGACCGCATTCAGGAATTTCAGTATGACATGGCCATCGCCTTCAAGAAGTCAAACTATGCGGTCGAGGTCATGCGTGACGACGAGGTCATCGTCATCACCATCCCTGCCAGCCAGTTGTTTGACCCTAACGATACTGTCGTGAACAGTGTGGGCGAGGCATTGCTCAAGCCGTTCCTCAGGATGCTCAAGAATCCCGGTTTCTATAAGATGCTGCTGGTCATGCACAGCGACAACACGGGCAGCTCGGTATATACGCTCAACCTCACGCGTCAACGCGTCAACGCCATCTATGACTGGTTTGACGAGAACGGCAGCGTGGACTATGTGGTCCCCTATGCCCTGGGCGATACCGACCCGGTCGTCGATGAGAACAACAACATCGTCGAGAATAACTCGGTTGAGAACCGCAAGCGCAACCGCCGCCTGGAGATTTTCCTCGTCCCCGAGAAGACCATGCTCCAGCAGGCCAAGAAAGGGACAATCAACATGGGCCACATCGCAAAAGACAAATAACAACACATAATACATTTATAATATCATCATGGCAAAAGAATTAAAGGATTTAACTAAGAGAGCCGACAATTACTCTCAATGGTATAACGAACTGGTGGTGAAAGCCGACCTCGCCGAGCAATCGGCCGTGAGAGGCTGTATGGTCATCAAGCCCTATGGCTACGCCATTTGGGAAAAAATGCAACGCCAGCTCGACGACATGTTCAAGGCAACAGGTGTGCAGAACGCCTATTTCCCCCTGCTTATCCCCAAGTCGTTCCTCAGCCGTGAGGCCGACCACGTGGAGGGCTTTGCCAAGGAGTGTGCCGTGGTGACCCACTACCGACTGATGAACGACCCTAATGGTAAGGGCGTTGTTGTCGATCCGTCGGCACGTCTCGAGGAGGAATTGGTTATCCGTCCCACCAGCGAGACCATCATCTGGAACACCTATCGCAACTGGATCAACAGCTATCGTGACCTGCCGTTGCTCATCAATCAGTGGGCCAACGTCTTCCGCTGGGAGATGCGCACCCGCTTGTTCCTGCGCACAGCCGAGTTCCTGTGGCAAGAGGGCCATACCGCCCATGCCACCAAGGAGGAGGCCGAGGCTAAGGCCATCGAGATGCTTAACGTCTATGCCGACTTTGCCGAGAAATACATGGCACTGCCCGTCGTTAAGGGCGTGAAGACGGCCAACGAGCGCTTTGCCGGCGCACTCGAGACCTATACCATCGAGGCAATGATGCAGGATGGTAAGGCACTCCAGTCGGGTACCAGCCACTTCCTGGGCCAGAACTTCGCCAAGGCATTTGACGTGAAGTTCATCGACAAGGAGAACAAGCTGCAGGACGTGTGGGCTACCTCGTGGGGCGTTTCAACCCGCCTGATGGGTGCGCTCATCATGACCCACAGCGACGACAACGGTCTCGTGCTGCCCCCGCACCTGGCTCCCATCCAGGTAGTCATTGTGCCCGTTTACAAGACTAACGACCAGCTCGAGGCAGTGAACAAGGTTGTCGAGCCCATCGTCAACAACCTGCGCGGCATGGGCATCTCGGTTAAGTATGACAACGCCGACAACAAGCGTCCCGGCTTCAAGTTTGCTGACTATGAGTTAAAGGGTGTGCCCGTTCGTCTCGTGCTGGGTGCCCGCGACATCGAGGCTGGCACCGTCGAGGTCATGCGCCGCGACACGCTCGAGAAATCCAGCGAGCAGCTTGCCGGCATCGAGAACCGTGTCAAGGATCTGCTTGAGGAGATTCAGCAGAACATCTACAACAAGGCCCTGCGCCAGCGCGAGGAGATGACCCGCAAGGTCGACACCTGGGAGGAGTTCAAGGAGCAGATCGAGAAGGGCGGTTTCATTCTGGCTCACTGGGACGGCACCACCGAGACCGAGGAGAAGATCAAGGAAGAGACCAAGGCGACCATCCGCTGCATCCCCCTGGATGCCGTCGAGGAAGAGGGCAAGTGCATCTACACTGGCAAGCCCAGCCATCGCCGCGTCATCTTTGCACGCAATTATTAAGTCAAGTTTAGAGATTATGTTACAGCTTGTACATCTCTAAACTTTACACTCTAAACTTCAAGTTTATAAATGTGCGCTAGCACTTTAGAAACTTGAATTCATCAGAATGTTGTAGTAGATGCCTTCAGGAGAAGGTTTCTAATAGATAGTGGGTTACGGCAGTCGTGAGATTTCCGTAGCCTGTTTTTTATTGCCCATTGAGAATAAATGACTACCTTTGCAGCCAAATTCAAAAATACGACCCAATTCCAAAACAATTATGATCAAAATTGACAAGAAAACTAAACTCACGCGGGAAATCCTTGCTTACATCCTGCTCACCATCGGTAGCATCCTCTTCGCTGTGGGCGATGTGATGTTTGTTAACCCTTATCTGATGGCTCCTGGCGGCACCTATGGTTTGAGTAACGTCCTCAACACCGTGTGGCCTTGGAAGATCTCGTTGTATGCCATCTGCATGGATGTCCCTCTGTTGATTATCGGCACTTGGATTCTTGGACCCAAGTTCGGTATCAAGACCATTGTTTCAACGATATTGATTTTTGCTGCAACCTTTGTGCTCGAGAGCGTGTGGGGATATGATCCTGTGATTCATGACGGCGCCATCAGCCAGATTGAAGGCGTTGGCATGGTGCAGATTCCCCATGACGGCGGCTGGTTCAAGCCCGACTATTTCCTCAACACCGTCCTCGCCGGTCTCATCTATGGTGTGGCCATCGGTCTCATCTTCCGTTCGGGCGCTACCAGTGGCGGCTCGGACATCATCTCGATGATCATCCACAAGTACACCAAGGTTTCCCTGGGTACTCTCGTCATGATTGTTGACGGCATCATCACCCTGAGCACACTCATCGCCTTTGGTGACATCCGTCTTCCCATCTATTCGATCCTCATCATCTTCATCGAGGGCAAGGTCATCAACCTGGTCATCGATGGTATGAAGAGCTACAGGACCATGTTTATCATCACCGACAATCCCGAGCCCATTCGCAACTATGTCATCAACGACCTGAAGCGCGGTGGCACCTGCATCACCGGCAGCGGCCTCTATAAGGGCAATGAGCGCAAGATGGTCTATGTCACCCTCAACCGCTCCGATATGATCAAGCTGCGTTCAGTGCTCCACGTCATCGATCCCGGCGCCTTCGTTAATATCATGGAGAGCTCCGAGATCCTGGGCCAGGGCTTCCGCGCCCTTCCCGAGGAGTAACCCTCCCCGAAACTACCTATTTCACGAACCATACTAACGTTATTTCTTAATAACTCTGTAGAGACGCATCATCATCTTGCGTCTCTACTATTTTTACGTGTAATTACCGTGAATTTATTCAGCCGTTTGGCCCTATGCGAAGGCAAAAGGCTGAGTCTTCTGATAACAGGCGTGGTGACAAAAGGCAGAGCGGTTTTTAGGGGATAATTTTGTAACCCATTGATTATCAATACGTGTCTTTGTCGTTTTATTGTGTAATGTGGCGTACGGAATCCTTAACGAATGTTAAATGTATTTTTGTGGCCTCTAGTGCAAAGGTAGAATCCTAGCAGAAGAGGAGCAATGATGAAAGGCTTTTTTTAGGTTTAGGTATCTGCGGTATGAACTGTCGCTCGTTACTTTGTGGCGATTCACTTCGCTCCCTTGTAGCGGTTGCAGTCGCGGCACAGCATCTGGCAGTTCTCGATGACCGTACGGCCGCCCTCGCGCCACGGCTTGATGTGGTCGCCCTCCATAAATTCAAAGTCATATTCCTTGCCGCACAGTGGGCAGATGTGCCCCTGCTGCTCCCACACAGCCAGCTTGATGTCCTCTGGGAAGGCGCGCAGGTCAAGATGGCGCTCGTCGCCTGTGAGCACATAAGGGATGATACCATTAGCTTTTTGGATTTCGCTGTCACGCATCAGGGTCGAGATCTCCATAGCCATCGCCACCGTGTCGAGCGTCTTGTCATGATACATGTCATAATACAGCGCCCAGTCCAACCCCTTCATGATCTTCTTGAACTTTTTCATGTCAAAGTTGGTGATAGCCCAGTTGAGCACGTTCTGGAAATAGGTCCACAGGTTGTTGGCGTTGGGGTCGTGCTGGTGCTGCGCCATGTAACCCACGGCACTTTGTGCCTTGCCCTCGCGTTTTTCATGGTCGGCCATCCACTCCAGGGCTCTCTTCAGGAACTCTTGGCGGATGGGCACGCCGTTTACTAGGTCCTTGCCCAACTTGTAAGCCCCGCAGTTGCTTTTTGAAAAATGACGCTTGGCGTCGCTCACAAACGGACCAGCATAGATGGCGTTAAGGATCTCCTGCTCGTTGAGGGGTTTACCCGCAATGTTGATGGTTTTGAACCACTCGAGTTTCTCGCTATGCTCGCCCTCACATACATACACCGTCAGTTCGTAGTCCAAAATCAGCTTTTGAATATCGGCAGGCTGGTTAAAGAAATTCTTGAACTTAAAGCTGAATTTCCCGGCCACATACTCGCACAGCGCCAGTGTCCTTTGCTGACCGTCCATCACCTCGTAAGGGCACTCCGCATCATCGCTGCGCTTCACCCAGTACATCACGTTAAGCGGGTAGCCGTGCAGCACGGTGTTAATCACTGCCTGCTGCTCCTTGTCATTATAGATAAACTCGCGCTGATAGGGTGGGCGGATGTCGAGCAACCCGTTATAGCCACGCACGCCCTGTTCCTCGTTGTTCACATAACCCTGGGTGATCTCACCCACGGTCACACTAATCTGTTTTATCGTCATCATATTTTCTTGGGATGTTTGTTGCGGATAAGAATTCTAAAGTATGGAGTCTTCCCATTGATAGATAAGTCTTTGTCATCATCACCTTTTCTAAACTTAATAATCTCAAATTGTTCTGGATTGTACTTATCAAGAAATGTTATAGGTACACCCATCGTTCCAGAATAATCGTAAGGTATATTAGCCGTCCTATTAACTTCTATACCATTGTAGTTATCATACATTGGGTAGTTTTCTGGAGAATAATGACAAACCAAATCTATGAATTCATGACGTTTGTTGTGATCTAAATTAGTATACCAACAAATATTTCCCATACTTCTCCATTTTTGTCCAGTTTCATCTTGCCAGTATCGTGTTGCTCTTGGCTTAAAGTGTTCTGGTACCCTAAAAGACATATCTCCTGATTTATAACCTAACCAAATTTTGTTATCTTTTAAAAAATGGAATACTTCTTTATATGTAATGGCATTCTGATTTCCGATTATTAAAAATTTCTTCTCATATGCCATCAATTGCCCAATGTATTCCCGAAAGAGTGAAAAAGGCGGGTTGGTAACGACGATGTCGGCTTCCTTAAGTAGTTCGATGCACTCGGGGTCGCGGAAGTCGCCCGTCTTAAGGATGGACAGCACGTTCTTGTCGTTTTGCAGTAGGTATTGCACATCGCTCAGGTCAACAGCTCCGTCACCGTTCATGTCGCGCACATCGGTAATCTCGACCTTATAGGCGATTTTCTTGGGCTCATCGGTGAAATCACCCCAATCAATCATCAATTCGTCGCCCTGCACCGGCGAGCCGTTATAGCAGGTGCAAATCAACTTTTTCAATCCCAGCTGATTAAAGCGCAGGGCAAAATACTTAAAGAAATTGCTCTCGTAGGGGTCATCGCAGTTACACAGGATGGTCTTCCCACGGAAGTGCTGCCAGTAGTGCTGCAACTCCCGCTCGATATCACTCATTTGCGTGTAAAACTCGTCTTCTTTTGCAACTTTAGCTGCATCTAAACTTCTTTTTGCCATGATGATTGATAGCCTGGTTATATGCAATCGACTATCAATCACGTCGCTGGACTAGATGAAAAGAGCGTGATGACGTCCTTACCGCGTCCAGCTATGAGGCAGCCTCGCATGGAAACCTCACCCACCGTGTAAGAATGCACCACACCCTAGTGTGAATGCATTGCTACCAATACAGTGGGAAAGGTACCCATACAGAATACCTTCACTCATTATTTCGGAGTTACGTTATTTCCAAAGAGTTTGCGAGGCTTTTGGCTGAACGCGAAATAATAGCGAATGCTTGTTATCTTCATCGGGATTTCTCCCCCGAATCACCCACAAAGGTACATCTTTTTCCACATAATCCAATATTATCCCCTCAAAAAACCAGAGAAAGCGCACCTAAATAAGAGTGAAAATGAGCTAATAGAGACGCTCAAAGGGAGGATAGTAGCACAATATATTGTCGCTAATGGCATCCCCAGAGTGTAGGTGGCTCTGCAGGGCGAGTGCGGATGCATCCAAATGCCTAAAACCTAATACCTGAGAGCGCAGCGTGCATAAATAGTTCTACAGGGTAAATAACACCATTTTCAGTCATTTTTTCCTCACATGCTTGCATTCCCGCGAGATTATCACTACATTTGTCTCAATCAATAACCAAACTAAAACCAAATGACGATGAAACATCTATTCCAACTATCCCTGTTCCTGCTGACGTTTTTGTTGCCCGCCACCGCCCTAGCTCATGATTTCGAGTTCGACGGCATTTATTACAATATCTATGACTTTGATAGTAACAAGGTCTCCGTTACCTATAAAGGATCTGCTTCTGGTTATTACAATGAGTATTCTGGCTATGTAACCATCCCCTCAACCTTCACATGTAACGGCATTACCTTCACCGTCACATCCATCGGTGAGCATGCATTCGCTGGCTGCAGCGGCTTGACCAGTGTGACAATCAGTAATGGTGTGGACTCAATTTGCCATTATGCGTTCCTTGACTGCAGCGGCCTAACCAGCATCACCATCCCCAATTCCGTCAAAATCATCGGCGAATATGCGTTCTATGGCACAGCGTGGTATAATAATCAACCCGATGGTGTGGTTTATGCAGGTCTTGTGGCCTATAATTACAAGGGAACAATGCCAAGCGGAACAAGCATCATTCTAAGAGATGGAACAATTGGCATTGCTGACTGGGCGTTCCAGCAATTTACTGGCCTGACCAGCGTCACCATTCCAAACTCCGTCATAACCATCGGCGACGAGGCGTTCTTAGCCTGCAGCGGCCTGACTAGCATTGACATCCCCAACTCTGTCACCGAAATTGGCAAACATGCGTTCTCTTACTGCATCGGTCTTACAAGCATCACTATTGGTAACTCCGTCGCCGAAATTGGAGAATATGCGTTCTTATCGTGTTCTGGCCTGACTAGTATCTTTATCCCCAAATCCGTCACATCTATAGGCTATGCGGCCTTCAGTACATGTTCAGGCCTGACCACTTTAATTGTTGATGGTGATAATCCAACTTATGATTCCCGCAACAGCTGCAACGCGATTATTGAAACGGCTTCCAATAAGCTTATCGCTGGTTGCCAAAACACCACCATCCCCAATACCGTTACATCCATCGGCGACGAGGCGTTCACTGGCTGCGATGGCTTGACTAGCATCGACATTCCCAATTCCGTCACAACCATCGGCAAATCTGCTTTCAGTCGCTGCCCCGGCCTGACCAGCGTCACTATTGGCAACTCCGTCACCGAAATTGGAAATGGTGCGTTCACATGGTGTACTGGCCTGACCAATATTGTCATCCCCAGCTCCGTCACCTCCATTGGTTTTGAAGTGTTCGCTCAATGCCCTGCCCTGACCAGCATATCAGTAGCAAGCGGAAATCCAATCTATGATTCCCGTAACAACTGCAATGCTATCATCGAGACAGCTAACAATAAGTTGATTGCAGGCTGCATGAATTCAGTTATTCCCAATACTGTCACCCGCATCGGCAACAGTGCGTTCCAGGGCTGCAGCGGCTTGACCAGTATCACCATCCCCATTTCCGTTACATCCATCGGCGACGAGGCGTTCTTAGCCTGCAGCGGCCTGACTGAAATTTATAGTTTGGCATTGACACCACCAACAGTTTATCCTTATACATTTAATGGCTGTTATCGTGCAACGTTATATGTACCTAAACAAGCCCTTAATGTTTATAAGACGGCAAATTATTGGAAAAACTTCACCAACATTATAGGTGTTGATGATGAACCTGGCGACGTGGACGGCGACGGCAGCGTGACCATTGCCGACGTGACTGTCTTGATCGACTTGCTGCTTGGTGGCGATAATATAAATAATGAGGTAGCCGACGTTAATGGTGATGGTGTCGTGAACATCAATGATGTTACCGATCTCATCGATATGCTCTTGGGGAGTTAACAGACAACAGTTAATAGATATTAGATAAGAGTGGCTGATGACTAATTAGGGTGTGGTGCCGTGACGAGGTTCCACACCTTTCTAGCAACAATATTTAGAATAAGGACAAATCAAAAGTATTTCACATTGTGTCCTGGATAAAAAAGCACTCCGTTTCTCAACGAGGTGCCCTAGGAAAAAATAGTATGAATAAAAGTTTGATTTAAGGTTTTGCAAAAATAATCATAATATTTTAAATGTGCAAAGATTTTGTCAAAAATATACTGGATAATACTATTTTTGGCAGTTTTTTCCGTTTCATTGAGCTATTGTGTCTCAAATTGAAGGATAATAAGACCGAGAAAGAGCATTTTTTTTATATTTTAACACCACAAATCAAGGATAAAATGTTAACTTTGTCGTTTGATTGTTATAAACCTATTCTGATATTGGCAGTCTAAGGGGCATAACTGACATGATAACTACATTATAATAAACAATGAATAAAAGACAAATGAGCTTGAATCAGGTATTGAAGATGGTGTTTGGCATCTTCATGGTCTTTGTTTATCTAGCCATGGCCGTGCTTATGGCGCTTAACGTCTTTGACTGGTCAGTCACACCACTATGGACAGGTGTCAGGTGGTTCTTTGCCATTGTCTTTGGCCTCTATGGCCTCTACAGGGGTTACCGCGAGTTGAAGGGGGAGCACACCTATGGCATGCGCATCCAGGATGACGACAGCGATGAGAACACCTATGGTTCCTATTCCCGCCAATATAATGACTTTAAAGATAACAACGATGAAAAGAAATAATCAACTGTGGCCGTTGCTGGCCATCATGCTGCTGGCGCTGATCTCCTGTGACACCAAGTTGCCTAAGAGCACGAGCACGCGCGGCATCGCCAAGATCATGTGCGATGAGTCGTTCCAGAGTATTCTTGAGCAAGAGATAGCCGTGTTTGAGTATCAGTACCCTGAGGCGAGCATCATGCCCGATTATATCAACGAGCACGATGCCCTCGACTCGCTCATGCACAACAAGGTGGACCTGATCATTACCTCGCGTGACCTCACGCCCGAGCAGCGCAAGAGCCTCAAGACGCTGGGGCGCGGTTACCGCTCCAGGAAGATCGCTGTGGACGCCATCGCCATCATCGTCAACAAGCAGAACGACATCGATGAACTGTCGATGGAGGACTTGAGCGAAATTTTCACCGGCAAGGCTAAGCGATGGGGTGAGGTGTATCCCACCAAGCTCAAGAATGACAGCATCAAGATCCTGTTTGACGGGTCGGGCACCGGAGTTGTCAATTATATAAAGAATAAATTCCTTAAGGGCGGCAAGTTTGGCTCTAACGTCTATGCCAAGAAGTCGAGCCCCGAGGTCTTTGAGGCTGTGGAGAAAAGCAAAAACGTGATTGGCTTAATCGGGGTGAGCTGGATTACCAGCGACCTCAAGTCGGTCGAAAAACCCATCTCCGAGAAATATGACGAGCTCAAGGAGAACAACGAGGTGAGCGTCATCGATTTCACCGACCGCATCAAGGTGATGCCCGTGCGTGCCATGGACAAGGCGCAAGGCGTTAAACCCTACCAGGCTCACATCTACAGCGGTGACTATCCCCTCGTGCGCTCCATCTGGGCCATCGACGCCTCCTACAACGGCACGCTCGATCACGGCTTCTATGCCTTCCTGACGGGTGTCATCGGCCAGAAAATCATTCTCCAGACGGGTATCCTGCCCGCTGCCGAGCCTGTGAGATTCGTTGAGGTTCAGTAAGGTTACAAATTGGCACGGAAATTGCTATTCAGACAACAAATCGAAATAATAAACCATATATTAACATTAAATTGTTACTACAATGAAAAGGAAATTCTTTTTTGCATCACTCATGTTGATGGGTGCATCCCTGGTAGCCAACGCACAGGGCTACAAGGACGGTATTGAGTACTACAAGGTTGACAAACTGGACAACGCCAAGGAGCTGCTTGAACGCAACCTGAACGCTGCCGCAACCGACAAGGCCGAGGCCTACTACTATCTGGGTCAGATTGCCCTGCATCAGGGTAAGGTCGCCGAGGCTGCCGCCAACTTTGAGAAAGGTATTGCCGCTAACGCCATGAATCCTTACAACTACGTGGGTCAGGCTGCAATCGCCCTCAAGAACGGCGGAGGTGAGGCCAAGGCTCTTCTTGACAAGGCACGCAAGCTGACCAAGAAGGATCCCAAGTTGGAGATGGAAATCGCACGCGCGTTCTACGATGCCAATCCCACCACCTATGCCAAGGACATCGAGAAGTGCATCAAGAATGCCCGCAAGTGGAATGCCGATGATCCCAACAGCTATATCTTCGAGGCCGACACTAAGGCCGACAAGAAGGACTGGGGCAATGCAGCCGGTATCTATGAGTTGGCCTTTGACAAGGACCCCAACAACATCGAGGCCTATGTCAAATATGCCAACACTTACTTCAACGTGAACCCCGAGATGGCTATCGAGCGTCTTGAGGAGCTGCAGGCCAAGGTGCCCAACTCAGCACTGGTTCAGCGCGAGCTCGCCGAGAAGTACTATGCCGACAACTTGGGTGCCAAGGCAGCCGAGCAGTATGGCAAATACATCAAGAACCCCAACCACTTTGCTCAGGATGAGGTACGCTATGTGCAGTTGTTGTTCTTCGGCGAGAAGTACCAGGATTCTTACAACCTGGCTACCAGCCTCGTGAACAAGCTCAACCCCGCTGATGAGAAGGTGTTCTACATGAAGCGTATGCAGCTCTACAACCTGGTGCAGCTCCAGAAGTGGCCCGAGGCCGTCGAGGCAGGTAAGTCGTTCTTCGCTAACGCTCTGCCCAAGGGTTCTAACTATGAGGTACGCGACTACACCGACTATGGTCAGGCACTGCAGAATGCCGGTCTGCCCGAGGAAGCTATCGCAGCCTATGAGAAGGCCATTGAGCTCAACCCCAACAATGCAGACTTGATCCGCTTCATGGGCGACAGCTATGCCGATGCCGAGAACTTTGTGAAGGCAGCCGAGTACTACCAGCGCCTGGTTGACACGGGCAACAACAAGTCTAACGACCTGTTTACCCTGTCAAACTACTACCTGGGTATCGCTACTGCCGAGGGTCTGGATGACGCTGTAAAGGCCGACGCCCTCAACAAGTCTCAGAAGTATGCAGATGAGGTGGACAAGTTGGTTCCTGGCAACGTGCAGATTGTGAACCAGAAGGCCAAGATTGCTAAGGTTCGTGAGGGCGAGAACAACAATGGTGCCGCCCTGGATGCATACAACGAGTTGCTCAACATCCTGGATGCTAAGCCTGACAAGAGTGGTTATGAGCGCTACTACAAGTATGCCTACAACTACCTGGCCACCTACTACTTCACCAAGGGTGACAAGGCAACTGCCAAGACTTACTACCAGAAGTGGCTGGAGTATGACCCCGAGAACGAGTCCCTCCGCAACTATGTGAACAGTCTCAAGTAATGTAAATTAACTTTAATTTAACCCATAAAACGGGCTGCTGGCAACAATCAGCAGCCTGTTTTTTATTGTATATGGTCAATAGAAATTGTTTTTTGAATATAAATAATGTGTAGGATACATTTTTTTTGTACTTTTGTCTCAAAATAACAAATTATAAACAACTAAGACAGAGATGAAGAAATGGTTATTCGTATTCCTGGCCGCTCTTTTGGTGTCGGGGGGAAGTGCTAATGTTCAAGCACAAAATGTGGGTGAAAGTTTCTATGAGGCATTCATTAAGGTAAATGACAACTTCAAGGATTACATGTTTGAAGCTGCTGGTGCCCAACTAACAGCAAAATATGAAGGCTTCTATACTGCAAGAATCCGCTCAGACGTTCAACCGTCAACATTGAAGGCCATCGAAGGCGTGGAGCACGTTTCACCGGCTATCACCCTGCTCACCTGTACCGACAGCGCCCGTTATTACTCACGCGTAGAGAACGTCCAGCTCGGTCGAGGCTTGGATATGCCTTACACCGGCAAGGGCGTGATTGTGGGCGTGATTGACTGCGGTTTTGACTTCAATCACATTAACCTGTGTGACTCTAACGGGAACACACGCGTCAAGGCTGTGTACATGCCCCTTGACAATAGCGGCGTGCAGCCCGTGGTCAGGAATCGCAGGATGCCGGGAAGTTGCTATGAGACTCCCGAGCAGATTGCTGCGCTGACTACCGATGAGGCTGAGACAACCCACGGCACCCAGACCGCAGGTATTGCTGCTGGCGGTTATCGTGGAAATGGCTGGTATGGCGTGGCTCCCGATGCCGACATTGTCGCTTGTGGCATGCCCGAGAGCGAGATCACCGACGTGCGTGTCGCCAACTGTATCAGCTATATCATTGATTATGCCAACCGCAAGGGCAAACCCTGTGTGATCAACATCAGTCTGGGCTCCAATGCAGGTGCTCATGATGGTACTTCATTCCTGAATCGCGTGTGTGAGCAGATGTCAGGACCTGGCCGCGTGTTTGTGGTCTCGGCAGGTAACGACGGTGACAACGACGTGTGCCTGCACTCCACGATCGAGAACAAGAACGACACTGTGACGACGCTGCTTGGTGGTTATGGTGGCGGTAATTACCGTTCGGGCTATGTGAGCGCATGGGCCAACCAGGGTAAACCATTCAACACCCGCTTGATTGTCATTGACTCCAAAAACGGCAACCGCCTGTACACCTCGCGTGCCATGGGTGCTAACAACAACATTCTTGAGGTTGAGATTTCCACCGAGAATGACACCGTGCTGGCCAAGTACTACAACGGATATGTAAAGTTCAGGGGCATGGCTGAATATAATGGCCGTCCCAACTCATTGTGCGAAGTGGAGATGACCTCTAAGGCTCGTAACTACGTCTTGGGAATCCAGTATTATACCCCCATGGCCACCGATCTTACGGTTTGGACCTCACAGTTCGCCTATTTCAGGAACTATGGATATGACTGGGCCGAATCGGGTAGCAGCAATGGCTCCATCAACGATTTGGCTACCACCGACAGCGTGATTTCAGTAGGATCATACAATACCAGGCAAACGGCCCCCTTGCGTGACGGTACCATCTATTACCGCACCAGGAGCACCCCTGTAGAAATCTCCTATTTCTCGGCCTTCGGACCTGACGAGAACGGCATCAACCGTCCTGACGTGTGTGCACCTGGTAGCATGGTCTTGGCATCGGGTAACCGTTATGACACCAATGCCCACAACATCGATTTGTGGCAGCCTTCGGCCTTTGTCAACGGCGTGGAATATCCCTATTGCCCTGACTTGGGCACCTCGATGTCGGCACCTGTTGTTGCCGGCGCTGTCGCCTTGTGGTTACAGGCAAATCCCAATTTGAGCGCTGCCGATGTGCGCGACATCCTTGCCAACACTTCTTATACCGATAAGTATGTGAGGGCTGGCTCACCTGAGCGTTGGGGTAGTGGTAAACTCGATGTGAATGCCGGTATGCGCTATGTGCTGCACTTGCAGACTGTGACCGGTGACGCTAACAACGACGGCGAGGTCAATATTGCCGATATCAATACCATCATCGACATCATCCTGGGTGGCAACGTGAGCGACGATGTGCTCGCTAGTGCTGACGTGAACAACGACGGCGAGGTGAACATCAGCGATGTCAGCTTTGTGATTGATGTCATCTTGAATAACTAATATAGCTGTTTATCGGTATAGGTTCAGTCACCGCTATTAATAATGATAGACTACATTAAAGGCTCAGTTGCTGAGTTAAATCCTGCTTTTGCCGTTATCGACAATCAAGGCATCGGGTACATGGTGAACATCTCGCTGTCGACCTATGATGCCTTGACCAGGGTGGGGAAGCAGGACGTGGCTATGCTCTATATCTATGAGGCGATTCGCGAGGATGCTCATCTGTTGTATGGTTTCGCGACAAAACAGGAGCGGGAGGCCTTCCTGCTCCTCATTTCGGTTTCGGGTGTGGGACCCAACATCGCCCGCATGGTGCTCTCGTCGATGACCGTCGATGAGTTCTCACAGGCCATTGCCGACAATAACGTGGCCATGTTCAAGACGGTCAAGGGGGTGGGAGGTAAAACCGCCCAACGAATAATAGTTGACCTCAAGGATAAAATAAAACCGACTGGTCATACGTTATTAAAAGAAACAGGCCATGCCTCTGGCGTAGTCTTTGACGAAGCACTTGCCGCCCTCGTCATGTTGGGCTTTTCACAACAGATGTCTCAAAAGACGCTTAAGTCGTTGTTTTCCAGCAATCCTGGCTTGAGTGTTGAAGATGCCATCAAGCAGGCCCTCAAGATGATGTGACATTGCTGACTCTGAGGGAGGGACTTGGTTTGTTGATGATTGATACCTCATGCTGAACCGAAAAAAAATAATATTTCTGGTCATTATCGGCTTGCTCATCGGGTTATGGGCCGGTAGTGATGCCTTGCTTGCACAGTATGTAACCAGCACCCTACCACCGCCTCCTCCACCTCCCGACACAAGGCCGTCGGCTCAGCGACAGCAGACTCCCAAGTTGGATCTTCATTACGATGTCAAGCCCACTATCCCGCAAAATTACGATGACGTGCAGGGCATGGGCGAATATGCTGCCGACCTGAAGACCCCATCAAACATATCCTCAGAGGTTGAGTATGACCCTGAGACTGGATGCTATGTGATCCACACACGACTTGGCGATTATGACATCGTTACCCCTTACATCATGTCCTCTGATGAGTTCAGCAATGCCGACTTCAGGAGGTCGATGATGGAGTATTATCGACAAAAGAATGCCGAGAGTGCCCAGGACAAGGATTCAGATCCTTTTAACTTCCTGGACATGCAGTTTGGCTTGGGACCGGCGGAGTCGGTCTTTGGCCCTGGTGGACTGCAGTTAAAGACCACCGGATCGGTGGTTATCAAGATGGGTGTCAAGAGCAACTCGACCGATAATCCCGCGTTGTCGGTTTCGCAGCGTCGCAAGACCTATTTTGATTTCGAACAGAAGATTCAGGCCAATATCAATGCCAGCGTGGGCGATAAAATGCGCTTCAATATGTCATACAATACTGGAGCGACATTTGATTTTGACAGCAAAAACTTGAAGTTGGCCTACGAGGGCAAGGAGGACGAGATCATCAAGAATATCGAGGCCGGTAATGTGAGCATGACCACCGGGTCGTCGCTCATTCATGGTAGCGCTGCCCTGTTTGGTATCAAGACCAAGCTGCAGTTTGGCAAACTCACTGCCACGGCCCTTGTGTCGCAGCAGAACAGCGAATCACAAACCGTGAGCACGAGAGGCGGTTCCCAGACCAACGAGTTCTACATCACGGCCGATAAATATGACCAGAACCGTAACTTCTTCCTTTCCCATTTCTTCCGTGATAACTATGATGAATGGTGCTCATCCTTGCCGTTGGCAACCCCGTTGCAGATCAAGCGCATCGAGGTGTGGATTACCAACAAGCGCAACAACTATAATGAGTCCCGCAACATCATGGCCTTTATGGACATTGGTGAGAGAGAGTATGATAACATCTGTAACCATCACTGGCAGGGTAGGGGGTCTTCAAATCCATCTAACGAATCCAATAACCTCTTGAGTGAGATTAAGTCCTCATATCCTGAAGCCCGATACATGAATTCAGTCACTACTGCACTCGAACCATTGAGGCAAAACTATGATTTTGAAGGCGGTAAAGATTATGAGAAAATCGAGAGCGCAAGGTTGTTGTCCTCGTCAGAGTATACGCTCAATTCAAGCTTGGGCTATATCATGCTTAAGCAAGCGCTTGCCAGTGATGAAATCCTAGCAGTCGCCTATGAGTACACTTATGGCGGACAGAATTATACAGTGGGTGAGTTCTCGGGTGACGTCACGTCAACCGATCAATCGCTGTATGTCAAGATGCTTAAGGGTACCACCTCGTCGCCCTATTATCCCATGTGGGACTTGGCGATGAAGAATGTCTATGACTTGAAGGCCTACCAGATCCAGAAGAACAACTTCAAGCTCAATATCAAGTACCTGAGCGACACAACAGGTAACGAGTTGTTTTACATCCCCGCTGGAGATACTGCTAGAGTTAATGGTAAACCGCTGTTGCAGGTGATGAACCTTGACCGCTTGGATGCCAACCTTGAAGCCAATATAGATGGACGGTTTGACTATCTTGAGGGCTATACCGTGCAATCATCAACTGGTAAAATCATTTTCCCAGTCGTGGAGCCTTTTGGTGAACACTTGCGCAAGGTATTCAATGACGATGCGATAGCCAAGGATTATATCTATACCGAGCTGTATGACTCGACCCTCGTTGTTGCCCAGCAGTTCAGCGACAAGAATAAATTTGTCCTGGCTGGTGAATATCAGTCCAGTTCAGGTAGTGTCATCAGGCTTAACGCGACCAATGTGGCTCGTGGTTCGGTTCGCGTCACTGCAGCAGGTCAAGAGTTGACCGAGAATAGTGATTACACTGTCGACTACACCATGGGTACAGTGACGATCACTAACCAAAGCATCATTGATGCGGGTACTAACATCAGTGTCTCGCTCGAGAATCAATCAGCCTTTAATACCCAGCGCAAAACCTTGTTAGGTTTGGACCTGGATTATGCGTTCAATAAGAATTTCCATGTGGGTGCCACCATCATGCACTATGGCGAGAAAGCCATCGGTGATAATGTGGCGATAGGTAGCGAGCTGGTGAACAACACCATCTGGGGTGCCAATGTGTCTTACAACACCCAGTTCATGTGGCTAACTAACCTGCTCAACAAGATCCCAACTGTTAATGCTGTGTCACCATCCACGTTACAGTTCTCGGGTGAATTTGCTAAGTTGATGCCTCATCAGGCCAAAACGGGATCCTTGTCAGGTAGTTCTTACATCGATGATTTTGAGTCAACGCAGTATGGCTTTGACATTCGTTCACCGCATTCATGGTTCTTGGCTTCCACGCCTTATTCTCCATCGCCAGGTTCTGATCCTGATGATGCGTATTTCCCCGAGGCTGGGCTGACAGATAATGTGGAATATGGCAAGAATCGCGCGCTGCTCTCGTGGTATTACATTGACCGCTTGTTCACTCAGCGCAACTCTTCCTATGCTCCAGGCTACATCAAGAATGATATGGAGGAATTGTCCTATCCTTACGCCCGCGAGGTGTCCTTCAGCGAGGTGTTCCCTGGACGAGAACTCAACTATGGCGAGTCATCGGTGATCCAGACACTGAACTTGTCCTATTATCCCAATGAGCGTGGCCCCTACAACTTGGATACTAATGTGGAATACGATGATGAAGCGGGAAGGCTTAAACTGAAAGACCCCACGAAAAGGTGGGGCGGTATCATGCGCAAGATTGATAACACCAATTTTGAGCAATCCAACATCGAGTACATTCAGTTCTGGATGCTTGACCCATTCATGGATGACAGCTTGAATAATCAGGATGGCGGTTACCTGTATTTCAACTTGGGTGAGATTAGTGAGGATATCCTCAAAGATGGACTCAAGAGTTATGAGAACGGTTTGCCATTCTCCGAGAATAGCGACTCCGCGTTTGTGGCTTACACCAATTGGGGTAAAGTTTCCACTAAGACTTCTTTGACTTATGCATTTGACAACGCCAATGGCGCACGTATCAAGCAGGATGTTGGCTTGGACGGTTTGTCTAACGATGAGGAGTTCAATTTCAAATCATATAAACAGTACTTGGATACATTGGAGGCGATGTTCCCGTCAGCTGTTACTGCCATGCGAGCAGACCCATTCTCGCCTTTCAATGATCCGGCAGGCGACAATTACGTTTTCTACCGTCACAGTTATTACGACCAGCAGCGTACCAGGATTAACGATCGCTATAAACGCTATAATGGTACCGAGGGCAACTCGCTCTCGCAGAGTGATGCTACAGACCTTCAGTATCAGTCAGCAAGATCAACGCCCGATGTCGAGGACATCAACCAGGATAACACCCTCAATGAGTATGAGCGTTATTTCCAGTATCGCATCGCTATTCACCCCGATTCACTCAAGGTGGGTATGAACCATATCACCGACAAACAAGTGGCTAATGTACACACGCGCAATGGTGAAACCCAGACGGCGACCTGGTATCAGGTTACCATACCATTGATGGAATACCAGAGAAAGGTGGGCTCAATCCAGGACTTCTCAACCATCCGCTTCATGAGGATGTTCATGACTGGTTTCAAGGCAACAACCCATTTGCGTTTCGCTTCACTTGAATTGGTGAGGGGCGAGTGGCGCAACTACAAGTATAACCTGAACATGAGAGGTGATCAGCCGGCTAACGGAAGCATCAGTATCAATAAGGTGAACATTCAGGAGAATGCTTCACGTGAGCCTGTGAATTACGTTTTGCCTCCCGGTGTGTCACGTATCATCGACAGTGGCCAATCCCAAATCACTCAGAAGAATGAGCAGTCCATGCAACTCTCGGTCGAAAACCTTGATGCTGGCGACGCACGCGGTGTTTATCGCAACACCGAGTATGATCTGCGTACCTATAAGCGCCTGCAGATGTTCGTTCACAACGAGGCGACCATGGAAAATGAGACTAGCCTGCGCAGTGGTGACGTGTCACTGTTCGTCCGTTTGGGTTCTGACGTGAAGAACAACTACTATGAGTATGAAATTCCGTTGACGGTAACCCCGCCCGGAAAGTATAGCACCAATAGCACAGCTGACCGTGTCAAGGTATGGCCCGAGGAAAACATGGTTGACATCAATCTTGATGTCCTGATCAATGCCAAGAAGAACCGTAACGCCGACAAGATGGCTGGCGTCGAGGGTGTGGGCTATTCGGTCCGTTATCAGGATGTGGATGAAGATCATCCTAACAACAAGGTTTACGTCATGGGTAATCCATCGCTCAGCAAGGTGCGTGTGATGCTCATCGGTGTGCGCAACAACTCAGCAACGACCAAGAGCTGCGTCGTTTGGGTCGATGAGTTGCGTGTGACCGACTTTGACAACGAGGGCGGCTGGGCTGCTAAGGCTTCGATGACGCTCAACATGAGCGATGTCGCTTCAGTCAATATGGGATTCCACAAGGAGACCGAGGGCTTTGGCTCGGTAGATCAGAGCCTCTCTAACCGCAGGATTGACAATTATGACCAGTACAACATTGCTGTACAGTCCGACTTGGGACGCTTTGTCCCCGAGAAGGTGAAACTGCACGCTCCCATCTATTATTCCTACAACAACGAGAGGTCAAAGCCCAAGTACAACCCATTGGATCAGGACGTCAAGCTGGACGATGCAATATCCATTTGTGAGACCAAGGAGCAAAAGGATAGCATCATGAACTATGCTGTCACCCAGCGCACATCGAGCAACTTCTCGATCTCTGGACTCAAGTTTGACGTGAAGACGATGAAGAACCCAATGCCTTGGGATCCCGCTAACTTCACGTTCAGTTACTCGTTCAACAAGCAACACCTCAATGACCCAGATAACGAGTATGAGAACACCAATGATTATCGAGGAAGCATGCAGTATAGCTGGACACCCTATGCCAAGCCCTTCAAGCCCTTCTCTCATTTCATCGATGAGAAGAACAAGAGCATGAAGTTCTTCCGTGATTGGGAGTTCCATTGGCTGCCGACGAGTGTTGCATTCAACACCAATATTTCACGCTACTACTATGAGCAAAAGACGCGCAACGAGACTGGAATCACTATTAAATTACCTGCTGCGGTGAGCAAGAATTTCATTTGGGACCGCCAGTTTGCGCTCTCATGGAATTTCACTAAATCACTCACGGCGTCATTCAGCAGTAATACAAATGCTCACATCCTTGAGCCTGTAGGCCAGGTTAACCGAGAACTTCTCCCTGACGAATACCGTAACTGGCGCGAAACAGTAATCAATTCAATCAAGGATTGGGGTACACCATGGGGTTATAACCAGACGTTCACGCTGAGTTACAAAGCTCCTTTTACCCAAATACCCATCTTGAGCTGGATTACGGCTAGCGCTTCTTATAACTCGACTTATCGTTGGGATCGTGGAACCGTTATCAATGGCGTTTCGTCGGGCAATACGATTGCCAATCAGGCGGCTAGGTCATTAGAGACCCGTTTCAATCTTGAGCAATTATACACTAAGATTCCTTACTTCAAGAAAGTGGATGAGCGTTTCTCAGGCAAAACCACCAAGCGTTCAAACCAACCCACGAAGCGTGAGAAGCCCAAGAAATTCAGCCGCACCATCAACTTGAATCCTGATTCGGCCACCGTCATCAACCACAAGTTGGGCGTCAAGAACGTTAAGGTGAGTGCAACCACTATCGATGATAAGCCTTTCAAGATCGACTTCAAGGTGGTGGACAAGGATAATGTCGAGATTTCTACAATGGGAACCGAGAAACTCAAGTTCACGATCACCGAGTTGCCTCATGTGGAAAGGAAGAACTTCTTTACCGAGGCTGCTCAGTATGCCACTCGCGTGCTGATGAGCGTTCGCAGCTTTAATTTGAGAATTAAGAAGACGAACACACTGTCCTTGCCGCAATTCATACCTGAGATTGGTGATGCCTTCGGCCAGACCAATCAATATGACGTCATGGCTCCGGGCTTGGACTTCGCTTTCGGTCTCGTTGGTCAATCCTATATTGAGAAAGCACTGAACCGTGGCTGGCTCATGACCAACACGTCACAGACCACTCCAGCTCTTTACTCCAACGCTAATGAGTTCAATGCTGAGATTCAACTTGAGCCTATCGCAGGACTCAAAATCACTCTTAATGGCAATAGAACTGACAACAGGACAAACCAGATCCAGTTAGTGTATGCCAATCCCAGAGTCGATTACGCTAGTCCAAATATCAATTATGGCGGTAGTTATACTAAAACCCATATTGCCATGGCTACGGCATTCAAGGGCTTCAAGAACGATGACAATTACACCAGTGAGACGTTCAACAAGTTCTTGAGCTACAGGGATATTGTTGCCGATAGGATTAGGCAGCGTTACATGGGCACGACTTATCCTGACAGAGGCTTCCTGATTAATAAGGGTATTGCCGGTCGGACTTATAGTGCAACTAATGGCGACGTCAATATGTCGAGCAGCGATGTACTGATTCCCGCATTCATGGCGGCCTATTCGGGTAAGGACGCTTCTAAGGTGACTTTGAATCCCTTCCCCGCATTAAAGGATATTTTGCCCAATTGGCGAATCACTTATGATGGCTTGATGCGCATCCCCTACTTCAAGAAGCTGTTCAAGTCGTTCTCGCTCAAGCATGCTTACCAGTGTGTTTATACTGTCGGCTCTTACTCATCATTCAATGATTGGGTGACCATTGGTGACGGTTTAGGTTTTACCCAAAACGCCGTTACGGGCGAGGCGGTTCCCTCATCACCTTACAATATCTCTTCGGTGACGTTGACCGAGAAGTTTGCTCCATTGGTTGGATTTGATGCCACATTCTATAATGACATCTCGTTCAATGCCCAGTATGAGAGTCAACGCAACCTCACGCTCAACTCATCGGCAGGCCAGTTGGTTGAGGCTACTAGCGTGTCGTTCTCGTTGGGTGGCAGTTACAAGATTGCTAATTTCAACCAGGTGCTCAAGATCAAGTCTAAACAGCAGAATGTCAATAATGACTTGACGCTCAATCTCAATGTGAAGATGTCAAGCAATTCATCCCTCATCCGCAAGATTGAGAACAACACTGCCCAGGCGACTAATGGTACCCGCACGTGGAGCATCAACTTTACTGCCAACTATGTGATGAGCAAGCGCATCACCATGGGTGCCTACTTTGATTACCAGAGCAACATGCCGTTGGTTTCCACGTCGGCCTATCCCACGACCAACTGCAACTATGGTCTCTCCATCAACATGTCACTTGTCAGGTAAGCGATAATCGGTTATGGTACTCAGCCTCACAGTCTATACGGGAACTGCCCTTGTCATGGCATGGCTTGGATGGCATGTGAGCCATCGTGAGCAACGGGTGATGGCCAATGGCGGCCGTGAACTGCCGTTTGGCTCATGGGAGATACTGATTGCCATTCTCATCTATGTTGCAATCTCGGCCGTGAGGTGGCTCACGAGCTGGGACTACAACATGTACTACAATTATTATGTGACGATGCAGTCGATGGGCGAGTGCTCACGCGAGAATTTCGAGCCTGGTTTTGTGTTTGCCACGAGTGTAATGGCTCGCTCTGGTCTGCATTTCGCGTTCTATTTCGCTTTTTGGGCATTACTGCAGATCTCGCTGCTCTATTATGCGCTCAGGCATCGCAAGGTGCTGCTCCCCTGGGTTGCCATCTGCATTTTCACTGGACCCTATTATGTCCAGTGGATGAGCACGTTGCGCCAGGCAGTGGTCGAGTGCCTGTTTGTGCTGATGGTTGAGCTCATTGTCCGCCGCAAGTTCTGGCTATATATGTTGCTGTGCTTGTTGGCCATGACGCTTCACAAGATGTCGATTGTGCTCATCCCGCTCTATTTTGTGCCCCTCATCCCATTCCGAAACGTTAAGCGGTGGGTACCCTTCACGTTGCTCGTGCTGTGTGTCGTGCTGGGCTCTTTCCCGCAGTGGATCCAGTGGACATTTGACCGCTTGGGGCAGTTTGCCGACTTGTTGGGCTATGGGCATTATTATCGGTTGTTCTCCACCAACGCTAATTATGCTTTCAGGGGAGTGATGGGACCCACGCGCCTTTGTCCGCTACTGTCCTGTTTTATCCTGATATGGTATTATCCGGCCATTAGGCGCATGTTCCCGGCCGACCGTTACATGCCCGCTATGTATTGCTTCACGTTGCTCCACTTGGGATATCTCAACATCATGGCTAACACAACCCAATACCTGAGCCGGCCTGGTGATTTGATGAGATGCTGTTTCCTCATCATGATCTGCTACACCATGCACTACCTGTGGCGGGAGCGCAAGTGGTTGCCTCTACTGGTGATGGCGGTGTGCAATTTCCATTACATCTATTATGAGATTGCCAAGGCCGTGATCAAGACCGGTAGCATCTATGAGCCGGAACTTTACCACTCCTTCCTCTTCTGATGATACTCTCTACAAGAAGTAAAACAAAGAAACCTGCCTCTCACACGGAGCAGGTTTCTTTGTTTGATATCTAATTAATCGTGACTTTATTCCATCTTGCCGCCAAACTTGTTGTAGCTGATGTTCTCCTGTTTGAACTTATCCTTGGGCTTAGGCGACTCGTCGGGATAACCAATCCTCACGACTGCCAGCGGAATGATGTTCTCGGGGCAGTTCAGCACATTGGCCACCTCGGCCACACGTTCCATAACGGGATATACGCCAGTCCACACGGCACCCAGGCCTTGTGCATGGGCAGCGAGTAGCAGATTCTCGGTAGCGGCCGACACGTCTTGTACCCAAAAGTCGGGCAACTTGCCTTTACCGTCGGGCATGGTGGTCTTGTTGGTATCGCCACACACGGCAATCATCAGCGGTGCATTGTTGGGCTGCTGACCCGAGAGCAGTTTGAGGGTGTTCTTGTCGTCGATGACGATGAAGTGCCACGGTTGCAGGTTCACAGTTGTCGGCGCGGCCATGGCAGCCTTGAGCATAATGTCGATCTTTTCCTGCTCAACGGGCTGATCCTTGTACTTGCGAATGCTCGTTCGCGTCATGATGTTCTCGATAGCTGCATGTCCGTTATCGGCAGTGTTGGCAGCAGTTTCCTGTTGTTCTCCTGGTTGGGTGGAGCATGAGCCCAGCGCCAATAGGACTGTTGTCATTGCTAAAAATAACTTCTTCATTGTTTAAAATGTTTATTGGTTAATAAACGAACGGAATGTAAATATCTATTGGTTGCGTGGGCAAATTTACTAAATTTTATCGTTTTTAATCATTATTTTGTTTCGTTTTTTACTTTTGTAAATAAAATAGGGTTACTCAGTTTGTATTTGTAAAAAAAGCAGTATCTTTGCAGCCGCAAAAGTTGACCATGAGTATCTGGCATAACATATTCTGTGTGATTACCGCCCCAAAATATGGGTGGGAAGTCATCAATCAATCCAACATACCGACAAGTAAGGTGCTGCGTAGCGCCTACTACCCCTTGATGAGTGTGCTGGCATTGTCGTGCTTTGTGCCCATGCTCTATGACCGCACCATTTCGTTTGCCACTTCGCTGATGACGGGTATCGTGTCTTTCTCCACATTTTTCATCAGCTACTACTTGATCAGTTACCTGCTTGAGGGTTTTTATCCTGAGTTGGCCAAGACCGAGGGGGCAAAGGCGCGATTAAATGACTACATCCTGTACAATCTCATTTTCCTGGTCTTGCTCAGGATATTGAGAAATTTGTTGCCTAGCGATTTCACGCCGGTACTTTTCCTGATGGCCTACTTGCCATGGATGGCTATTCGCGGCACAGACAACTTGTTTGTCAAGAAAAACAAGGTCGCTAAGTTTGTCATCATCTCATCGGCTTTGATGCTTGGCTTGCCCTTTTTGTTTGAAGCCATATTAGGCTTGTTTATCATTAAATGAACGTGATTATCTATGGCAAAGAATAACAACCACAACAATACAGTCAATATCAAGAACCGCAAGGCCACATTTGACTATGAGATCGTCGAGACCTTCACTGCGGGTATTGTGCTCACCGGTACCGAGATCAAATCCATCCGTCAGGGTAAGGTGGGGTTGACCGACACCTATTGCTCGGTCATCAACGGTGAGGTCTGGGTCAAGAACATGTATATCGCTGAGTATAGCTTTGGATCCTATAACAACCACATGACCCATCGCGACCGCAAACTCTTGCTCAACCGCAAGGAAATTCGCCGTATTGCTAAAGATGCCCTGCAGCCGGGATTCTCAATCGTCCCGTTGCGCCTGTTCATCAACGATCGTGGATTGGCAAAATTGGTTATCGCCACGGCTCGAGGTAAAAAGCAGTACGACAAGCGTCAGTCCATCAAGGAACGCGAGGACAAGCGCACGATTGATCGCATGTTCAAGCACTAACCCCTATTCATAAATAAAAATCACAGGCGACCATTTGGCCGCCTGTTTTTCCATGGGATATGAGAGTGTACTTCATCGATATTCTCCTAACTCTTCAACGTCATTAAGAAAATCATCATCAAGATACCAGTTGTACTTCATTGAGCCCCAAATCCAGAATAAAAACCAAACGATAGTCATAATAATTAACTGCCATGTTGACTTTGAATTGGTGGGAGTCAATCCAATTAGAGCAGCAATATCACCGCAAATAAATCCAAAGGCAAATGGTATCCAGCATCGCAATTTTTGGGTTGTTATTAACCGCTTTACATCCTGATAAAACTGTGAAGTCGTACTGGCTTTTTTCATTCTTGAGAGAAAATGCCGCCTTACCTTGTCTATGATATAATATGCAATCAGGAAACCAGCCCAGATACCTCCGATCCAAGCATCAAATGGTCCCAAGTCATTCGTTATATAGTCATATACTAGGATCGCAACAGTAAGGGCAACAATAACCACCAGAAAAGTATTACCTAGCCATTGGTGCTTTCGTCTTTCTGTGCCTAGGAATTTGATTAAATTCTCAGATTTTGCAATGATGCGTTGCTGCAAGTCACGCAATTTCTGTTCATCACTCATTGCTTGAGGCTCTTTATTGTCATCCATAATAAAATCAATTATAAATTGTCCATTTTTATGTCTATTTATCAGACGCAACTAGTATTTTGAAAACTGCACAAAGATAGCGATTTTTACGCTAAACTGATCATTTTCTTTTATATTTCGGAGGGTTGAGTGTATCTATTCAGCCGTTTGTCCCACGCAAAGACGCAAAAACGCTAAGATTTTATCTAATAGTTATTTGTGGTCATTCAAAATGTTTAATTGCGGGGTTGTTGCAAAACTCGTATGACTCAATTATTGATCGGCCTGCGGCCGAGAAATTAAACAAATTTTGAATTAAAATTTAAATATTTAAAATTTTTATATTAATTTTTTAAAATAATTTGTATTAATTTCCCGTGCGCAGCACGGTTAAACATTGCGACGTTGAATTATGGCACAACCTCTTATTATTCCTGAATATGAATTATGACCCTGCCTTTTCCCAAGTTTACAGCGACTTGATATTTCCGGTGCTGTCGGGCATCAGGTAACGGGTGCCGGTGTCCTTGCTGATCTGTTCACGGAACTGCTGGTCATAGCCAGGTGTAGTATAGCGTCCTGGAACGACGACACCGTTCTCTGAAGGCTTCATGATCTGGTCGTTGTGCTTCACGGCGATGAGACGAAAGAGTTTGTCCCAACGCTGCATCATCCGGGCGGTGTAGTCAGCACTCTTGCGGGTGAGGTAGCTGACCCGCTCACCCTTGGTGAGAGGCTCGATGTCTTTCAAAACCTGGGCCTGATCGGCAGCGTAGAAGTCTTCCAACTCCTGCTGTGCCTCACGCAGGTCGCCTATCATGGCGCTGTAGCGCGGATAAATCATGTTGGCCACGAGATTGTTCATCCAGAAGGCGCTGTGCTCGCTGAACTCGTTGTTCACGTTGTTCTCACGGCGGAAGGCTTCGGGCACATCATTCACGCAGCAATACACAGGCACATAGGCAATCATGTTGGCATCGTCGCAGTTGAAGTACATGATGCCACCCACCTCATCGGGTAGCCAGCTGCGGAGTTGTGACACTAACGTGAAGCCCGACTGTGGGGTGCCGATGGCACGCTCACGGAAATAGTTCTTTCCATCGACTTCCCAGTTCATGGGCAGCGGACGGTAAGGTGAGCTCCATGGTCCAGCACTCATGTCGGCTGTCATGTCAAGTGGAGTGCCCTCGTAATGGTCTCGCATGTCATTCATGATGTCACGCACTGAAACCTTCCTGTCGGGCTTGATGTAGAGCGGCAGATGGTCGCATAGGTCATACTGGCCGTTGATGTAGGGCAGGTACTTGTCCATCACGGCATGGTCGTAGTGGTGGCGGAAGAAACTCCACACACGGGCATCGGCATAGCGCACTTTGTCGAAGGAGATCGGGCAATAGGCATCGCGGAAACTAAAATCTTTATCCTTGCCGCTGAAATAGCCTTTCTCTCGAGCAAAGGTAATCACGTCCTTGGAATACATGCAGTTTTTGGGATCCTTCAACGGGAACTGGCGTATGCGGGAGAGGTTGGCATGGGCACTGATGCAGTCGTCAGGGATGCGAACGGCTACCCACACGGCACCTTTCACACCGGGCCCCTTGCCGATAACTTCGAGAATCCAAGCCTCATTCTTGTCACACACAGTGATAGACTCTCCAGTGCTGTTGTAACCATATTCCTGCAAGAGGTCAGTCATGATAACTATAGCCTCACGTGCCGTGGCAGCACGCTCCAGACCAAGGTGCATCATGGAGAAATAGTCGAGCCATCCTTCAGGGTTCTGCAACTCCAGGCGGCCATCAAAGGTGGTTTCCACGATGCTCACTTGCTTCTCATTAATAAAGCCGATGACGTCATAGGTGTACTCCACTTGAGGTATATAGCCTTTCACGGGGCCTCGGCCCCACTCACGGATGGCAATCTTCTCGTCTTTCTCATGCCTGCCGCCTGGTGTGCGTGACAGGGAGCCGGCGAAGCCATAGCCATCACAATTGTAGGTGCAAATCACGGAGCCATCTGCCGAGGCTGCCTTACCAACGATAAGGTTGGTACATGCCCATGACGGAGCGACTGCCAAAGCCAACGTCGCCACAAGGGAAAAAAGAAATCGTTTAGTTTTCATATTGTCGTCTTTTCTATAGGGGACAAAGGTAACGATTATTTCGCTAAACACTTCTATTTTCTTCTGGATTTGGATAAAATTGGTGGCGCAACAGCAATTAATGTGAACTGTACCGCATTCACCTAGCACAAGTTTTCCATATAGCGCCTGCATCAAAAAAAATAGCGGTTGATTATCCTCTTTCAAAAGAAAAACCAACCGCGTTTTCTTTGACATGACTGTATTTGTCAGAACTGCGTTTTTTCAAGCAGTATACCAAATAAATTGCAATGCCCAATATGATACCGAATATAATTCTGATTGGATCACAAATAGATGTAGGGATAACCGCCATTATTTCAACTATGAGCAAAATGACTCCGAGAAGAAACAAGCCCTTAAATACCTTCAATAGTCTCATACTCTTCTCATCTAAATTGTTCCTATGGTTATAGATGATACCTAAAAGAAACAGGCTGATTCCACTACAGAGGATGACGGAAAGATAAGTTATTAACCCGTGAATGCGAGGAGCGTTCCAGAGGTTAGCTCCACAACCAATCACATAGATGACAAAAAAGGCAATTAAAGAAATACCCACGGCCTTCAACACAATGCTTATTGTCCTTTTATATTCTATATTGCTCATAACATTAATCATTTAGAGTTGTAATTATTTATTCATTTGACGCAGCAACTGCATCAAAAACTACACAAAAGACACGTTTTTTTGCCAAACGCTCACTTTCTCTTAGATTCGGGTGATTGATTGTTGTATAAAAAGAGAATAGTCAATAGTACACACTATCAACTATTCTCATTAAATTCACTCACGCTATGATAAAATACTTTGCGCCTTAGCGCCTTAGCGTGAAGTCTGTTAGACTAGATTATCCCAGGAAGCCCAGGAGGACACCAGCTGCAACAGCTGAGCCAATCACGCCGGCCACATTGGGACCCATGGCGTGCATGAGCAGGTAGTTGCTGGGATCGGCCTTCAAGCCCTGGTCGTTGCTGATGCGTGCTGCCATGGGCACTGCCGATACGCCGGCATTACCAATGAGCGGGTTCAACTTCTTGCTCTTGGGCAAGATGAGGTTGAAGATCTTCACGAACAGCACACCCGAGCAGGTGGCAATGATAAATGCACAGGCACCCAGGATGAAGATGAAGATGGTCTCCTTGGTCAGGAACTGTGAAGCCTGGGTCGAAGCACCCACGGTCATACCCAGCAGGATGGTCACAATGTCGGTCATCGCGTTGCTGGCTGTGTGGGCCAGACGCTTGGTCACACCGCTCTCACGCAACAGGTTGCCGAAGAACAGCATACCCAGCAGGGGGATAGCAGAGGGCACCACGAAGCAGGTGAGCAACAGACCGAAGATGGGGAAGACGATCTTCTCCAGCTGGCTGACCTTGCGAGCGGGTTTCATGCGCATCATGCGCTCCTTCTTGGTCGTAAGCAGGCGCATGATGGGCGGCTGGATCACCGGCACGAGGGCCATGTAGCTGTAGGCACTCACGGCAATCGCACCCATCAGGTTGGGCGCCAGTTTGGACGACAAGAAGATAGCGGTGGGGCCATCAGCGCCACCAATGATGGCGATAGCACCGGCCTGGTCGGGCATGAAGCCCAGGAAAAGGGCAATCATGTAGGCGCCAAAGATACCGAACTGTGCCGCAGCACCCACAAGCATCAGTTTGGGGTTAGCCAGCAGGGCACTAAAGTCGGTCATCGCACCGATGCCCAGGAAGATCAACGGCGGATACCAGCCGTTGCGCACACCTTGATATAGGATGTTTAGCACTGACCCATCCTCATAGATGCCGATCTCGTTACCCGGCTGGAACGGAATGTTACCAATCAGGATACCGAAGCCGATGGGCACGAGCAGCATGGGCTCAAAATCATGCTTGATGGCGAGGTAGATAAAGAACAGACCCACCAAAATCATGATCAGGTTAGTGTAGTCAAAGTTGTAGAACCCCGTGAAGTGCCAGAAGTCCAACAACTTGGTGAACAGGAAATTGTCAAGCAGTACCATAATCTGGAGTCTGTTTTTATCCGATTACCATGATTGTGTTACCCTCGAGTACCGAATCCTCCTTCGATACCTCGATGCTCTTGACAGTACCGTCAACGCCAGCATGGATCTCGTTGCCCATCTTCATGGCCTCGAGGATACAAACGACATCGTCGGCCTTTACCTGCTGGCCCACCTTGACAAAGATGTCCTTGATGACGCCGGGAAGCGGCGACTCAATGACGTGGCCACCAGCGGCGGGAGCGGCCTTGCGGGCTGCGGGCTTGGGAGCGGCAGCGGGAGCATCGCTCACGGCAACACGCTTCACCGCGGGAGCGGCCTTGGGCTGCTCGGGCAACTCAACGTCATAGGCTACACCGTTGACCTGGATGTGGGCGATGTTGCCCTCAATGTTATCGACAGCAACATTGTACTCGTTGCCATTGATTTTATACTTGTATTCCTTCATTTTGAGTGAATGATTTTTTAATGGTGATTATTTTTTGATAACGGGTAATTCACGCATCAGGCCAGTTTTTGAAGCCCATGTCGAGCCGTCACGGGGAGTGAGTGTCAACACGCCACTCTCATTGTCGTGGGCGTTCAGGTGCTGATACAAAGCGAAGCAGATGGCTGCCATCGTCTCGCCGTCAGCATCACCACCAGCGGGAATAGCGGCAGCCTGGGCAGCAGGTGCGGCCTCGGCTTTGGTCTTATCCTCGCTCGACAGGTTGCGGCTGGCAAACATACCGAACAGCTTGAAGAGGATGTAGAGCATAGCCAGGGCAAGGAATACTACCGACATAGCCAGCAGTGCAATCCAGTAACCATGGGGATCCTTGATGTGGAAGGCCTCGATGTTCTCGTTCACCTCGCGGATGTTGTAGTTACCCTTGGTGACAGCGGTCTCGATGGTCTTGCCGTCTTTCACGGTCCACTCGGTCTTGCCGTCGTCCAGTACGCTCGGCAGACGGCCCTCGGCCTTGATAGCGTAAGTCTCACCAACGTTAAGCGTGGCGGGAATTGTCACGTCGTCAACCAGGTCACCATTCACGTCATAGAGGGCAATGTAATTGTCCTTGCCACTGGTGAAAGTGAAAGGCATGTGGAAGGTGCCCGACTTGGGGTCACCATCGGCTTCCATGACGAAGTGGGTGCGGGGAGCGATCTTTGTGTGGCGCTCGTCACCGCGGGGAATCTCGTAGATGTCTCTGGGTTGGGCTTCGCAGAGTTCAACCAGAATCTGTTTGGGCTTTTTCTTATTGCCCTTATTCTTATCGAACACATTCTGGATTTCCTCACGGCTCAAGGTCGTGATGAACATCTGCTCGACGGCAGTTGAGCCATAGGACGAGTTATAGAACTCGACCCAGCCATTGCCGCCCGTGCTATCCTGCTGTACCATCACCTCATTGATGCGCACGTTCTTGCGGCTCTGCGCGAGTGCGGGCAGGGCGAGGATGGCACACAGCAGCATGAGTGTCAATGCTCTTTTACTCATAATAGGTTGCATTGATGGTTTACAAGGGGATATTGCCATGCTTCTTGGCAGGGTTGGTCAACTTCTTGGTGCGCAGCACTTCCAGGGCGCGGATTACGCGGAAGCGGGTGTTGCGCGGCTCAATCACGTCGTCAATGTAGCCATAGCGGGCAGCGTTGTAAGGCGTGCAGAAGAGATTGTTGTACTCGTCTTCCTTGGCCTGGATGAACTTCTTGCCTTCTTCGAGCAGCTCCTTGGCCTTCTTCTCGTCGCCGGCAGCCTTGGCCTCCTCGGCTTGAGTCTTGAAGTTCTTGCTGTCCTTGGCATAGAGGATCTCGGCAGCACCTGCAGCACCCATCACAGCGATCTCAGCGCTGGGCCATGCATAGTTCAGGTCACCACGCAGCTGCTTGCAGCTCATCACGATGTGCGAACCGCCGTAGCTCTTGCGCAGGGTTACAGTCACCTTGGGCACAGTAGCCTCGCCATAGGCGTACAGCAACTTAGCACCGTTCATGATGACGGCATTGTACTCTTGACCAGTTCCGGGCAGGAAGCCGGGCACGTCAACGAGGGTTACCAGAGGAATGTTAAAGGCATCGCAGAAGCGGACAAAGCGACCGCCCTTCTTCGAAGCGTTCACGTCGAGCACACCTGCCATGCAGTTGGGCTGGTTGGCAACAACGCCGACAGCCTGGCCGTTGAAGCGAGCGAAGCCGACGATGATGTTCTTAGCAAAGTCCTTGTGAACCTCGAGGAACTCACCGTTATCGACGATAGCGCTGATGACCTGATACATGTCATAGGGGTCATTGGCACTCTCGGGGATGATGTTATTCAAGGCGTCCTCAACACGGTCGATAGGATCGGTGCACTCAACACGGGGAGTCTCCTCCATGTTGTTGCTGGGCATGTAGCTCAACAGCTGACGGATGATAGCGATAGCCTCTTCCTCGGTCTCGGCGGCAAAGTGGGCTACACCGCTCTTGCTGGCGTGTACACCTGCACCACCCAGTTGCTCCTGAGTCACGTTCTCGCCGGTAACGGTCTTTACCACCTTGGGGCCGGTGAGGAACATGAACGAAATACCCTTGGCCATGATGATGAAGTCAGTCAGGGCAGGGGAGTAAACGGCACCACCGGCACAGGGGCCAAGGATGGCACTGATCTGGGGAATAACACCCGATGCATTGATGTTGCGCTGGAAGATCTCGGCATAGCCAGCCAGGGCGTTAACGCTCTCCTGGATGCGGGCACCACCCGAGTCATTCAGTCCCACGACAGGTGCACCCTGCTTCATAGCCAGGTCCATCACCTTACACATCTTCAATGCCATGGTCTCACCCAGCGAACCTCCGATGACGGTAGCATCCTGAGCAAAGACATAAACCAAACGACCGCCAACGGTACCGAAACCGGTTACAACGCCGTCGCCGTCAAAGGTCTTCTTTTCCATGCCGAAGTTGGTGCAGCGGTGCTGAACGAACATGTCCAGTTCCTCAAAGCTGCCCTCGTCAAGGAGCATGTTGATGCGTTCACGGGCAGTGAATTTGCCCTTCTCGTGCTGTTTTGCGATAGCCTTTTCGCCACCACCCAAGCGCGCTTTCTCGCGACGCTCGATCAGCTCTTGAATCTTATCTAATTGTTTTCCCATGTCGACTGGATATTACTTGTTGGGATTCTCGCAAAGCTCTAGAAGTGCGCCACAAGTGGTCTTGGGATGCAGGAAAGCGATGTTGAGGCCCTCGGCACCCTTGCGGGGATGAGCGTCGACAACGCGGCCACCCTTCTCCTGTACCTCGTCCAAAGCGTTCTGCACGCCATCTTCAACAGCAAAAGCAATGTGCTGGATGCCACCACGGCCACCATTCTTCTCACTTGAAGCCCAGCATGTTCTCGTAGAAAGGAATAGCCTCCTCGAGCGAGGTAACAGCGATTCCCACGTGTTCGATGTGCGAAATGTTCATAACTTTCTAATTTTTAATTAATTATATTATTGAACTAAGTGAATTTTCAAAATATCGTACAAAAGTACAAAAATTATCTTTTATATAATGTGTCAAAACACCGAAAACATTGATTATATTTGCAAAAAAATAATCTTTTTAGAGATGGAGTTCGCATTTATCATCCTGTCTGTTATCTCACTATTGATGGTGGTAGTGGCAATCGCTATCCTGCTAGGCAAAGGCGACGATTTCATCGTGGGCTATAACCTCGCGTCAAACAAGACACGCAGCTGGTATCACGAGCGTCGAGTGCGCATTCTTGCTGCTGCCTTGTTGCTGATCCTCGCTGTTGCACTGCCTCTGGTGGCTGCCTTGATGATTAAGGGTTACAAGCTGCTGGTGATGAAATACTTGCCTTCGGCACTGGTGTTGCTTCTCATCTCTACTTTTATTGTCGCTCATTTTTGGGTGCGCAAGAAGGATAAGAAATAGTCAGAACCCAACCCATGCTATGAGCTGAATCCCTGCGAGTTAGCTACCTGAATACAAGTAGAGACGCAAGATCTTGCGTCTCTTAATATCTATTTCATTGTCATCGGTCGCGAGACGCAAGATTTTGCGTCTCTACAATGTGCATGTTACTTCAGGCGGTAGAAATAGCCCAAGGTGACCGAGATGGTCATCGAGTTAGAGCTGGAGAACACGTCAGTCTTGTGGCTGGAGAACACATCGGTCAATCCATAATAAAAACGGCCTTCCAGCAACAGTGAGTGCTTGGTGTTGAGGTTAACTTCCATGCCGGCACCGGCACATATTCCATAGTCCAGCCGGTTCTTCACCTTCATCGACATTTGCTCGATATGGCGGGTATCCTCGATAAAGTAGTCCATCGAGCCGGCATTGTGATAGTCAAAATTGGACGATATACCGTCAGCAATCATCACGTTGAGCTCGGGTCCCAAGTTGAAGAAGCCTTTTACATGCCTGTTACCAAAGAAGATATGTGTCATGATGGGCACTTCCAGATAAGTGAAGCGATGGCTATAACTGTAATCGGCGTCATCATAGGCCTCTTTCCAGCCTCGTTGGGCAATGTTGAGCTCAGCGATGAGTCCAAAGTTTTTCTCCTCGATGTAACGGAACATTGCTCCAGCGGTCATGCCGGGCAGCATTGACTGTTGCACTGTGGGGTTGAAGTTGACGCGCGACAGCGTAACGCCCCCTTTGCCGCCCACGGCAAAACTGCCCTCGTAGTGGGTCTGAGCCACCGTCGAGAGCATGACAGTCATCATCAGGATGAGCGCCAGTCGCCTCATTTCACATTGACAGTAATCTGGTGATCGGGTGAGAAGTGGACAATCTCAATGGCCTGGTTGGTGAATCCACGCCAGCTATCGATACGTTCCCAACGGAAACTGTTCTGGATGCCCTTGTACATGGGGGTGTCCTCGTCGATGCGGCCGTCAACACCCAGTGACTTCAACAGATACATGCCCATATCATAGCCATAGATAGCCATGTGGGGAAGGGCTTGCAGCGGCTCACCGCCAAAGTTGTTCTTGTAAGCGGCTTCAAGGTCGCGGGTGCGGAAACCCTTGGCATTAAAGAAACGGGTAAACATGTAAGAGTCAATGTCCTGCAGGTCAGTCTGATAATCTTTGAGGTATAGAACATACTCGGGATATGCAATAAGACCGAGGTCGCAGTCAAAGCGTTCTTTCTTCACCTCTTTCAGCGCCTTGATATAACGTTTGAGCAAGGTCTTGTCACCCGATGACGGAATGAAGACATACTTCGATCCGGGATTCATCTGGTTAGAGATGTCGTTATAGGTCAAATCACCGTTCACGTTGATTGTGGCAGCGTTATATTTCTTGGCGTTGATGTGCTTGCGGATGTGTTCAAACATTTCCTTGTCGCTCTCGCTGGCGGCATTAAGGAAAATGACGTTATAGCCCTTGAAACGCTCGTCAAACCAGTTCATCACGCCATGAATCATCTCGTTGGTTGGCGTGTTGACCTGGTAGATATAGGGATTGTCAAGGTAGTCCTCGTTCTTGGTCGTGAAGCAGTTGATGATGTTCACGCCATTGTCTTTGCCAAAGTTGTTAATGCGTGACAGCTGCTGTGGCTCACTTGGAGCGATAATTATGTTCATCAGCTTCATCTCGGGTAGCGCCAAGAGGCTGTCTGTAACATTCAGGTTGTGTTGCGTGTCATAAACCTTGAGGTTGATGTGCTTGTCGGTGATGCGGTTTGCGCTATCCAACGCCAGCAAGAAACCCTTATAAAAGTCAGTGTAAAGATAGGCCTGTTTGGGTGGGGCGCTCTTGTGCAACTGGAAGGGCAGCACCATGGCGATATTGATCTCGTTCTCCAAACGTTTGCCCACCAGGTTGTCATACAGGTCATCAATGCGAGGGGCATAGTAGTCGCGCAACTCGTCAACCGGAATTGTTGCCATGTCGCCCGTGAGTCGCTCATTGATGGGTTTAGGCAGGATGATGGTCTTGCCTTTTTTGACCTTCTTTAAATCAGGATTAGCGGCCTTGAGTTCTTCCTCGGTGATGCCGTTGTCGGCAGCAATCGAGGCGAATGACTCTCCGCGTTTAACCTCATAATTATAATTGCGCCTGCCAGTGCGCTCATAGATGAATGGCAACGCCGTGTTGGGCACAACTTTGACCTTTGCACCGGCGACGTATTCGGCTGGTTTCAAGCCGGGGTTAGTAGAAATGATTCCCTCAATGGATGAGTTGTGCAGTTTAGCGAGGGTGTAAATGTCCTCGCCGGGCTGCAAGGTATGGATAATGGCCTCTGAACCGTTTGGAACCGCCACTTCGGGAGTAGCAGCACCCTGGTTGAAGGCATTGCGTACCATCTGGTTGCCATTGGCTTCAGCCGCATTGGTTGAGGCTTTGGGAATATTAAGGTTTTGGCCGATTTTGATGCCCTTATCCGACCCGGGATTAGCGGCGATGAGTTCATCCACGGTCACGCCATAGCGTTTTGCCAGTCCGTATAATGTCTCGCCTTGTTCCACCTTGTGGGTGGATATTGAGGCAGGCGCCGGCACAGCAGTTGCTGTTGTGGCCGCCGGAGTCGTTGATTCCTCGACAGGGAAGTACAGTTTCATGCCGCTCTCGATGCCGTCGGCGGCACTGGGATTGTTATGGATGATAAAATCCTTTGTCACGCCCAACTTGGCGGCAATGTCATAGATGCTCTCGTTAGCACCAATCTCATAAGTATAGAACTGATGCCCGCCAATGACGGTTTTTGGGAGATTCATTTGCGCTTGTGACAGCTGTGACGCAAACACAAATGCAAGACAAGTGAGAATATTCTTTAAATTCATAATCAATGAGTTGTATAATCGTGCTTATAGTAATGGTTTACACTTTATACCCATTTGAGCATGAAAGTGCACGGCAAATTTAATAATTATTGTCCGAAATAGCGTACAGATAAGGGCAAAAAATGCCGATGGATGAAAAATCATCAGTTTGGATTGACCACACGATCACCGATCACTGCGGCCAATTCATGTCTCACTTTATACAGTTCCTGCAGCTGTTCCATGAGCTGGGTTAATTGTTCGGGACTGGCACTGGCAATCTCTGACTTAACCCTATTGATTCTCATTACCAACAGGGCGTTTTTCCAGTTATACAATCGCTCGGGCACAAGAACTGGCAAGCGGTCACGGTCCTCGATAATAACGGCATATTGTGTGTGTATCTTGCTCAGTTGCGGCAAGCTCTCGGTTGCGATGTCGCAAGACAGTTGCCTCACAGGCTCGTCATCGATGGAGCAAAGGGCTCGTTGCAGATAGCCGCAGCAGTAATCCGACAACTCCTTCATAGCCATGGCTGTGGCACGGGCATGTATTGCCTTAAGCGTGCGCTCTTGGGCATCAATGAGTGCTTTGCTGTCCATCGCTTCAGGGATTTCCTCATCGTTATTGGCTATCTCAGTATTGATAAATTCCTCTTTTTCTTTATCCACTACTTCCTTAAAGGACTTATAGTCACGATAAAATGGCTCAATATACTGCAACGCGGTTTTAAAGGTATGGGCATATAGAGGATTGCTGAATTCCATCTGGTCCAGCATTAGCTCGTTGTTGATGTATTCCAGCACTGTCGTTGGGCGGCAGGTGCCATCATCATACATCGTGTCGCACAAGTGGCACATGCCATAATTGACGATGAGCTTGATGACCTCGCGCTCCTGGACAGTCACCGCGTTGGCAGCGCTGGGTGCCTGAGTTGAATCAGGTTCAAGCTCTACCGGTTGGTAGTCGCTGGAGGGAATATCGGGTGGGGGTGGAAGGGGTGCCTGTTCATCGACAGTCATGCCCGACTCACGCATCCGTTGCTCACGGGCCTTTTGTTGTTGTCGTTCTTTAGCCCATTGCTCGATGTACTTGTTGCGGTAGTGCTTGATTTGGCGCAAAATGGTCTGCTCATCCATACCGAAAAGGCCGCTGCACTCCTTGGCATAGACCATGCGGGCGATCTCGTCAGGGATGATGGCGATTGACTTGACAACATCAGTGATAGCCGCAGTGCGCTTAATGGGATCATTTTGCGCATCCTTGAGCACCACGCTCGTCTTGAAATTGATGAAGTCGGTCTCGTTTTGCTTGATGTAATCTTCGACCTCGGTATAGCTGTGGGAACGCACAAACGAGTCGGGATCATCCTCAGGGGGCAAAGGTAATACCTTGATGTTCAACCCCTCCTTGAGCAACATGTCAACACCTCGCAGGGCGGCTTTCACACCGGCAGCATCACCGTCAAACATCTCGGTCACGTTGCTCGTGAAGCGCCTGATGGCGTAGATGTGTCCCAGGGTGAGTGCGGTTCCTGAAGAGGCAATGACATTCTTAAAACCAGCCTGGTGCATCGAGATGACGTCAGCATAGCCCTCGACGATATAGCACTTGTCCAGTTTGTTGATTTCGCGTTTGGCTTGATACAAGCCATAGATGATATCGCCCTTCTTGTAGATAGTGGACTCAGGCGAATTGACGTATTTGGCAACGTTTTTGTCTTTCTTGAGCGTCCTGCCGCCAAAGCCAACAACCTTGCCGGCAATGTTCATGATAGGGAACATCACGCGTCCACGGAAGCGGTCATGCCCTCCACGATCATCGGGGATGCACAAACCCACGTCAAAAAGCAATTGGGGATTAAATCCTTGGGCTGTAGCTGCCTTGTAGAAGTCATCATATCCCTCGCTGGAGTAACCCAAACGGAATTCCTTGATAGTCGCATCGTTAAAACCACGCTCACGGAAATAGGCCAACCCGATGTCTTGACCCATCTGGGTCTCATGCAGTTGTTTCTCAAAATAATCACAAGCCCACTCGTTAAGCATGAGCATGGCTTCGCGCTCGGTCTGCTCCTGTTTTTCCTCGTCGGTCAGTTCCTTCTCATGGATCTCGATATGGTATTTACGAGCAAGGTAGCGCAACGCCTCGGGATAGCTCAGCTGCTCGTGTTTCATGATGAAATTGACCGCGCTTCCTCCTTCTCCACAGGCAAAGCACTTGCAGATGCCTTTGGCACGTGAGACATAGAATGATGGGCGCCGGTCGTTGTGGAAAGGACAGAGCCCAATCCAGTTGGAACCGCGCTTCTTGAGGCTGACGAAGTCACTCACCACGTCAACGATGTCGGCGGTGTCAAGAATCTGCTGTACTGTGGCCTGGTCAATCATCTTGCCTTATTATTTGTTGGGGGAACAAACGGCATCGGGTATCAATGACTGGTCAACTGCCGAGATGCCATGCAAGCGCAGTTCAAGGGCATCACCTTTAAAGGCGGTGCGGAATTGTGTCGTGTTGCCGTTCATGAGCCGCAAGGCTTCTCGATAGGTCTTGATGGCTTCTTGTGTCTCACCTTGGCACAGGAGCACGTGCCCATGGTTGAGAAGGTCTTGAGGCGATGGCTTGTCATAGCGGGCGATGCGGTCATAGTAATCGTTGGCGCGGTCATAGTCACTCAACAGGAATGAGCACCAAGCGATTGGGCGCCAAGCGCGGTGTTTGGCTCCCTCCATCAAGTCGGCTTTATAATACTGCTGCAGGGCTTCGCTGGTGCGCTTCTGCTCCAGGAGCACATGTCCGATGGTGAGGGTGAGTGACACATTATCGGGAACCATCGCCTCGGCACGCTGGTAATAGTTCAGCGCATCGTCAAGTTTACCCAGCGAGCGGTAACAGGCGGCGATGTGGCGGATGTTCCACTCGTCTTCCTCATGCAGTAACTCGTATCGCTTATAATAGTTTAGCGCCTGCTCAAATTTTCCGGCATTCTGATAGGCGAATCCAATTTTCTGGTAGATGTGGTCATCGCTGGCTTCATCCATCCCCTCGAGGCGCGTGAAGCAATGAATGGCATCATCATAAAAAGCATTCTTGAAATACAATGTGCCCAGCAGCTCCAGCACATGGGCGTCACGGGTGACTTGAGCCAATGGCAGGCAGTCGGTCATGTCAAGCCCCGGGTCATCCATCACCGCGATGAACTCGCGCCGGCGGGAGAACAGTTTGAAAAAGCGGTATAAATCCTGAACAAAGGCGTTGATGATGCTAACGCGCTGTTTACGTTCATCGGGCAACTCCGATTGACGCGCCTCGCTCAGCGCGGCATTCTGTTCCTCGAGTTGTGCCGACATCATTGTGCGTTGCGATTCTGGTAGAGCGCCCAGTGACAGGCAGAAAGAATATTTGTCGCTGTTGCACAAGTAGGGAGCATGCTGAATCACCTCGGCCAACGCCATCTTCCCGTTTCCCAAGTTCTCAACGACAGTCGAGTGGGCGGCAAAGAAGGGCAAGAACCAGTTGCTCAGGGTCTTGAAGAACGGGAAGACCTTCAAGTGAGCAAATGTGGCGATAAAAACATCGCTGCCCTCAATCTGCATGGCGTTAAATTCCTCAATCCTGCGGGTGATGCCACTCTGGTCCAGCCATTGCTGCCACTCGGGATTCGCCTCGATGTCACTCAGGTCGATGATTTGTGAATCATTGTCCTTGAGTTTGTCAATGATGTCGGGGCGCATCTTCATGATGTTGGGGATGAGGTCATTGCGCACACGCTCTTTCACATTCTCGGTGTTACGTGAACGGGCTAACTGCACCTGGATGCTCCACACGTCACGATTAAAGTCCGGTGTGTCGAGCAGGGCGGCAAGGCGCATCTGGATGGCCTTGGACGTAGAGGTGCGCTTCTTGTGGGCTAGCAGGACGAGCATCGCGCACGTCAAGGCGCGCAACTGCACTTGGACCTCATCTGAGAGAGAATAGGTCTCAAGCAAAATCAACAGCTTGCTCTCGTCATAGAATTTCATCAATCCCAGGAACAAGGCAGCTACTAGCAGGCATCTCGTGTGGACGGGCAAGATGTCGCCCCCGATGCACAACTTCAGGCTACCGGCGTCGTCGGCCGATAAGGGGAATGATGACCACACCCAGTTAAACAATCGTGTTTCCAGTTCCTCGGCCTGCCGCAGTTGTGACAAAATGACATGACTGTCGTTTCGTTCATTGGGCGAGTTTTGGGTTAGTGACAAGAGTTTTAACGCCTCTCGATATTCCTCGACAATGGCCACGAGTGATATTCCGTTCAACTCGCGGCGCCGCACATAGAACACCTCTGGGCTGGTCGGCTCCATCAACCCGATGTAGCACTCGTCGTTCAACGTGTGGAGAGACTGCCTGATGCTAGACAGTATCTCGTCTCGTTGAGGATCCATCACTCCTTGTTCCAAATAATTGAGCATGAAGGTGTAAGACATGCGCAACTGTTCCAGCTCATCATTCAGGTTGCCGCGTCCCAGCTCACTGACCAATGCCGAGATTTTGCTAAAAGCATCATTGATCTCAGCGTTGTGGATGCACTGTGAGGCTTGTCGGTGGATATGTTCTATTTCTTGTATCGTCATTAGGTTTCAGTGTTGTGACTATAATTGATTAGATTTCTTACAGCAAAAACCGTGCAAAATCCAATCAATTAACAGTAAGCCTTGCTATTTGACACTAGAAAACTGATCTGCCCCGATGAGGCTGAATGATGGTAATGAGATGATGGCTCCTGGTCAGCTCTATGAATTACGCTTTTTTGACCTTGGCGGGTTTGTGTGCGCTAGGCTTCTCGCTCATGCTTTGGGGCGGATTGTACAAACCCAGCACCATGACTAAAACATCATTATCGTTGTTGGACATGGTCACGCACACGTCATCCCACATTCTTGAGAAATTTCGCTGCTCTACGCGCTCATAGTCCTCCTTAGTGACTTCGCCCTCACCGGTTATGCATGGACCTAATCGCTTGTAGCAATCATTGATGAAACCGACGAGTTTGCTGGTCATTTCAACCCGGTCGGCCCAAAACTCGACATTAAGCCTGCCATCATTATATTTCCTGATGTGTGCTTCACAAAATAGGTCCAAGTCGTTGTTGGTTGCCACGATGACCTCCTTGTAGTCTTTTCCTGTATATTCGACATCTTTCAGATATTTTGAAAGGTTGTTGACGTCGATAGAGAAATACTTCCCGTAGATAGAAGCAGCAGTTGGGTTAATAGAGCCCATAGTCGCTTTTTGTGTAATGTCTTTTTTAAATCTGTCGATTTGTGCCATAATTGTAGCTAATTTTGAATTGTTGGATTCACCATCAGGTGTTTGATGGTTTTTATTGTGCAAAATTAAATGAAAATATTGTCTGGAGCAATAATTTCGACATTTTTCTTTAACGATGACAATTATGCTTGTAGCACCACGAGAAATGAATTATCATTTTCAATAAAACTATGCTTTATACCTCAATTAATACACCCAACTATGTTTTTTCTGCCTCTTTTATATTGATTATTGAAAAATTTCCGTAATTTTGCGGCAAATTTAATACAACAAAAAAACTTCAGAAATTATGGTTATACAACGCATCCAATCTGTTTATCTGCTCATTGCAGTAATTTTAATGATAGTGTTTGCCTTTTTCCCTGCTCTGTCATTTGAGATGGGCGACAAGACGGTTCTCTTCGGTGCCCTCGAGACTGGCCGTGCTGGCAATCTTCATGTCAATCCACTGTTGCTCACGTTGACCATTCTCATCTCGTTGCTTGCCTTGATCGACATCTTCCTGTTCAAGAACCTGCAACGTCAGATGACGGTTTGTTTCGTGGACATCATTATTGGCCTATCCATGCTGATTGCTATTTGCGTTCAAGCGTTTGTCGTTGGCAACCGTGATGGCTGGATCGTTTACTGGCAGTGGTATGTTTTCTTGCCCGTGCTGGCCATCATCTTCTTGGTTCTGGCTCATAATGCCATGTCAAGAGACAAGAAGAAACTGCTTGATGCCGATAGGCTCAGGTAACCGTATTAATCAATAATTCACTAGTCACTTACTTAATCATTTGTCATTAGGCGATGATTGCTGCAATGATAATCGTCTTTGTGATTGGCTACTTGCTTATCACATTGGAACATCCTCTTCACATGAACAAGGCCACGTTTGCTTTGCTCACGTGTGGAATCTTGTGGACTTTGTATGCGTTGATGGGCAATGACCCACACATTCACGAGGCTATCGTGATGCAACTTGGCGATGCTTGCGAGATCGTGGTTTTCCTTATTGGTGCTATGACCATTGTGGAAATCATTGACCGCTATGGCGGTTTCTCGTTCATCACCGAGCATATCAATGCCAAGAGCAAAAGGCATCTGTTATGGATCATGTGCTTGCTGTCATTTATTATGTCAGCCGTGCTCGATAACATGACCACTACCATTATTATGGTAATGATGTTGCGCCGCTTGCTCAGTGACCAGAAGGATCGCTGGATGTTTGCTGGACTGATTGTCATCGCGGCCAATGCTGGTGGTGCGTTCTCGCCCATCGGTGATGTGACCACCATCATGCTGTGGATGGATGAGAAGGTTTCATCGTTTGGCTTGATTGTCAATCTGCTCATTCCCAGTATCGTCGCAATGGTGATACCCGTGTTTATTGCACAGTTTTTCATCAAGGAAGGTAAAATGCAGACCGTTACAAGATTGGCCGACAAGCATCCTGATATTCAGGAACGTCACCCCCACTTGAGCAAGGCGATGCTCATCATCGGTGTGTCGGGCTTGCTGTTTGTGCCTGTTTTCAAGACGGTGACTGGACTTCCCCCCTTCATGGGAATCATGATGTCGCTGGGTGTTGTGTGGGCTGTGACCGAGTTCTGGGTAAAGCACTTCAAGATCGACTCCAAAATGGGTGGTCGTGTGTCGTCGGCTTTGCACACCATCGACATGCCGTCAATTCTTTTCTTCCTTGGCATCCTCATGGCCGTGTCGGCTTTGTCCGAGGTGGGCGTCCTGACTGCTGTTGCCGACGGCATGAATACTCATATTCACGAGCCCGTGCTCATGACTTCGCTCATCGGTGTGCTCTCGTCAATTGTCGATAACGTGCCGCTGGTATCGGCATGTATCAAGATGTTTGAAGGAATTGCGCCTGCTGGCACGACCGATCCATATTTGATTAATTTTATTGAGGACGGCTTGTTCTGGCACTTGTTGACCTTCTGCGCAGGCGTTGGCGGTTCGCTGCTCATCATCGGTTCGGCTGCTGGTGTGGTGGCTATGGGTATCGAGAAGATTCAGTTCTTCTGGTATGTCAAGCACATTTCGCTGTTGGCATTGGCTGGATATATAGCTGGTATAGCTATCATCTATGTGGAGAGCCTCTTCCCCTTCTTCCTGCAAACAGGCGGTTAGCGGTAATCATCTAAACGCATAATGAATAATAGTGGCGGGATTCTCAATCGAGAGAGTCCCGCCACCATTGTTAATGCAGGGTTAGACTACTTTACGGTAATGAGGTAGATGCTACCGTCGGGGGTTGAGAAGGCGATTTTGCCGGCTTGCTGTGAGGGCAGGGGATAGGTGGCGATCACATCGTCACCAGTTAGCACTTGCTGCTCGCCGTCAAGGGTGCGGGCCACGATGCGTGAACTGATGATGGTGTACTCGTCATCCAGCTCATCCATACCCACAATTGTGTTGTCGTCCCACCACTTGGGAGCCGTGATGTCGCCCATGGCAATAACATTACTTCCGTCAACATTGCTCACAAATGCTCCTCGATTGCTCACGTAGTAGAGCACGCGGTTGCCATCAGGTGAGAGCGATGCCCAAATGTAGCGCTCGTCGGCTCCGTTGGGGGCAAAGGGCGTGGTCACACCGTCGCGAGTGATGTACAACTTGAGGTGATGCTTCGTCAGCACGGGGCGAGAAAGGGTAGCGTCACCGCCCTTGAGGGCATGCTTCTTCATCTTGCCGTCGTTCATCGTCACAGCGGTTTTGTTATCTACTGCAAACCCTTGCAGGTGCCTTGTGGGCTTGACCAGCGTTTGCTTCTTGCCGTTGGTCAGGTCAATCGACTTCACGGCCTGCTGGCGGCGGTTATCCTTGTAAGAAACTTCGCTATAAACCACCTGCTGCCCATCGGGGCTGATGTGCACATCGCCGCCTGTACCAGATTGGCTGGTGAGCGTCGAGGCTTTCCCAGTAGCCATGTCCCACTTGACCAATCCTTGCTTTGTATCGGTCGAGAGCAACAGGTAATCGCCCTGGGGACTGATGGCCACGGCTTGAGTGACCGTGTTCTCGGTGCTGGGCACATTCAGTCGCTCAATACCGGTCACATTCATGATCTGGGCATCTATCGCTAGAGTAGCCGCTAGCGATATTGCTATAATAAAAATCTTTTTCATTGTCATGTCTATATTATAATGAGATAGTGTTAATTTCCTCCTAGCAAGTTGTCGATGAGCCTGGTCACATCGGCAATCGTGATTCCGCTGTCACCATTCACATCGGCAGCATCGCGATTAAACGGCTGTGACTCATTGCCCAGTAGGTAGTCGATGAGCTTGGTCACATCGGCGATGCTCACAGTGCCATCGCAGTTCACATCACCAACCTGGTAGCTCACTCCCTTGGTGACAGTGAGCGACGACTTGGCAGGCGTGGTGCTCTGGTTGTCATTGGTGGGGATAGAGTAGATACCAATGTTGCCGCCGCTGCACACGAGGTTGCCACCCCAGTCAAATGCCATCTGGTAAATGGCATTCACGCTGCTGCGGGCATCGGCGATGTAGCTCATGCCGTTAGACGTGAGCGTCGGAACTGAGCCGTTCCATGTGATGTTGAAGAATTGTAGCACACCATCGCCGTCATTGATGACCATCATGTCACCATCGTTATTGATGGCAAAGCCCGACATGAGTGATCCGTTGAGAGATGACAAGTCACTGCCGGAGTTATAGACGACATTGCCCTCATTATTCACAAAGATCAATGATGGAACAGCAGCATTGTTTTGGCCCTTGCTACGGTATTGCATCACCCAAGTGCCTCGTCCGCCGTCATCGGCAATAATGTTACCGTTGCCGTTGATCATGAGTGCGCCCACATCGAGATAGTTGTCAGGTGCTTTATCCCATGTGGTCAACAAGCTACCGTCACTTTGACCGATATTGTAAATGCCCACGCCATTACCCTTGCCTGAGGGCCCAACGACATCCTCGAGGAAGGCATATAGCTTGGTGTCGGCACCCGTGCCCTGGATCCAAACACCTGGAACCGAGCCGCCAACGCTCTCACCGTTATTGGTGATCAGGCCGCTAGCATCGCGGGAGCCGATGAAGAATTGGGTAAATGTGCCCTCCAGGTTGTCGGGATCGGCGATATAGATGCCCGAGGTGGCATCGCCCCATTCGGGAATATAGATTTTACCCTCGCCGTCAACAGCAAGGCGCATGTTGTTGGACCAAACGATGCCGCCGTTGTAAACGCTACTGTTGCGGGGCTGTCCATTGATGTCACAGGCATAGATGCCGTTCCCGGCGTTTTCCTTGCCGATGCGCTCTCCCACATAGATGGTGCCAAAGTGGTCACTCTCGGGACTGCGGTCGATGGCAACATCGGCACGCGTGTAGGTCGCATAGTTGTCATTCAAGCGAGTGATGCGAGTGATGGCGTCACCCACGACATTCACCGCCCAATTCATGACTTGACCCTCATTGCCGGGCAGTTGGTCCTTGGTGAGGGTGACGGTGTTGCTACCCTCGACCACGTTGCTCAAGGCCACACGACCCACCTCATCGCCGGTAGTATTGTCAGCAAAGATGAGATAAGCCTCACGGGCATCGCTGTTGGCCTTGAAGGTGAATGTGTAACTGCCATCACCAGCCTCGGCACTGCTCAAGTCATAGGCGAAGATACCCTTTACAAACGATGTATCGACGGCTATCTCTTTCTTGACAACGCTGAGCGCCGTCCTCGCGGGTGTGGTGCTCTGGTTGTTGTCGGTGGGCATGGAATAGATGCCGATATTCTTGCCGGCGCACACGAGGTTGCCTCCCCAGTCAAATGCCATTTGATAGATGGCGTTGTTGCTTGCCCGTGCATCGGCGGTGAAGGTCGTGCCATTGGGTGTAAGAACAGGCGAATTACCATTCCAAGTGATATCAAAGAATTGCAGTACGCCGTCGCCGTCGTTGATGACCAGCACATCATTGGTGTTATTGATGGCAAAGCCGGCGATAACCGAGCCATTGAGGCTGGTGAGTTGGGTGCCTGAGTTGAACAGCACATTGCCGCTGAAGTCGGTAAAGACGATTGACGGTACCGCTGCGGTGTTTTGACCTTTGCTGCGGTTCTGTGCCACCCACAAGCCTCGGCCAGCCGGGTCGGCAATGATATTACCGTTAGTGCTGGCTTCCAGAGTACCGATGTCAAGGTAGTTGCTGGGGGCTTCATTCCATGTGGTGAGCAGGCTGCCGTCGCTTTGTCCGATGTTATATACACCGATGCCATTACCATTGCCCGAAGGCCCGACTAAGTCTTCCAGATAGGCATACAGCTTAGTGTCGGCTCCTGTCCCTTGAACCCATACACTCGGTGTTGAACTGCCCACGCCTATACCGTTATTGCTGATCAGTCCATCACTGGCGCGGGTACCCTCAAAGAACGGAGTGAAGGTGCCTCCCATATTGTCGGGATCGGCGATGTAAATGCCCGAGTAGGCATCGGCCCAATCAGGGATATAAACTTTGCCCTCGCCATCCACACAGATGCGGTAACAGTTGCTTAACGCCTGATTACCGCGATAGACTGTGTTGTTGAGGGGTTGGCCATTAATATCGCACACATACAGTCCGTTACCGGCATTGTTTGAACCAACGCGTTCGCCCACATAGATGGTGCCAAAGTGGGGACTCTCGGGGCTTCGGTCGATGGCCACGGTCGCACGGGTATAAGTGGCGTTGACGCTGTTCAAGCGCTCAATGGTTGTGATGGGATCTCCCACAACGTTGACTGCCCATGACAGCACTTGGCCATCATTACCCGGCAGTTGCTCGGGGGCGAGGGTAACGGTATTGGTGCCCTCAACGATGTTACTCAACGGGATGATGCCCACCTCCTCACCGCTGATGCTGTCGGTGAACACGAGGTTGGCTGCTGTGGCATCGCTGTTACTCTTGAATGTGAAAACATATTCTCCCGCGTCGTTGGTCGTTCGGTTCAGGTCATAGGCATAGATACCCTTCACTTTCATGTCAGTAGGTGTCATGTAGAGCACCATATAGGATGTCTCATTGGCCGTTACTGTATAGGAGCCTTGGTTCAATAGCTCATTATAGCCGTTAGCAGTCACGCTAATCTTGTAGTCATTACCTGGCGCCAAATTGTTGAAAACAAAGATGCCGTTGCAATTATTGTCGGTATTGTAAGTACCCACGAGCAAGTCACCCTTGTATAACTTGACAACGGCGCCGTTAATGGGCGCATGGGCATCGATGGAGCCTGACTGATAAGTATAAAGGGAATTCTCCAGACTGTTCACCGCATCTTTCACGCTACCCATGATGTAGCCCACATTCTCGCCGCTGATGCCGAAATAGTCGGCTGCTCCACGTGCCAGCCTGAGGCCCTCTTGGCGGCAATAGTCCTGGTTCAATGCGCGGTGTCGGGCTGGTTGATAGGTATGGAAATAGCCTTCAACCAAGAATCCTGGCACGCCATGCTTCAAGGCACCCAGGTAACCATAGTAAGTAATCCCAGAGGCGCTGTTAGTGCTGTTCGTCCCACTGCCATAAAAGCTGACGTCGCCCGTGATGTAGGGGTGCGTCTTGTCGATGACACGCGAGCTGCAATAGGTCGGGTCAACCTCGTCCATCCAGTGGCGAGGCCAGCTGGATTGGCACATCGCCGTGCTGCCGGTCACCGATTCGCTGGCATTGGTACCGCGGTAGATGTACAGCGGGTAATTGGTCGTGTTGCCGTCGGTCAACGCATTGGAGTGGATCGACACAAACATGTCATAGTCACCCTCCTCGGCTTCGGCAGCAATGACCGTCAACTTTTTGTTGTACAAGAACTCATCGCTGGCATCTTTCACATACGGGAATGGGCCGTTGGCCGTCCTTGACATGGTGATGTTAGCCGCGGGAACGCCCATGCGCTGAAGCGCGTCACGCATCTCAAATCCTTTCCACAGGTTGGTGTTGCTCTCATAGAAGCCGCACGTGTCGGGGCGGCCTGTCGAGGCGAGCATCGGGTAGGGAATCGTGGCCATGGGGCGGTCGTTGGGGCCCCAGCTGCCATGTCCCGGATTGATGTAGATGCGCACATCATTTGCAGTCAAGGCGATAGCCGACCCTATCGTCCCTGATGCAAGCATTAGCAGTAATAGAATTTTTTTCATTCTGTGTAGATTTTAAAGTTAAACAACATATATGACTTAGTTATGGTCGCAAATTTCCGCTTTTAATGTCAAAAAGACCCATGGTGTGGGTCTTTTTGGTCTTATCTGCGATTTGATCGGTTATAGAGTGTCGCAAATATATGGCAATAATCTTAATTGTTCAAATATTTTTCTGTTTTTTAATTAGAAAATGTTTGAATGCGTCATTTTTCTTTTTCCTCGTCATCCTGTACTAGGCTCTTGGCACGATAGGTCCAGCCATAATACTTGTAGATCTCAACTAGGCGTGGAAGGCGCGCTTTAAAGTCTTGGTAGTCCTTGAGATCTGCCGGTAGCCACTGCAGTTCGGCAAGAGCCGCCATGCGTGGCAACACCTGGTAATCGATTTGCGGTTCACAGGTGATGTATTCGGTCCATACGTTTGCTTGGGCACCCAGGATGTGATGGCGAGCATCGGCAGGCAGATCCTCGGCAACGGGTTCAAAGTCATAGACCTTCTTGAGGGTATTGCAACCTCCAAAGGCCGTGGGCTCGTTCCACGTGCTGCTGGTCTGGTAGTAGTCAAAATACAGCGGTCCAACGGGCGTCATGATCACGTCATGCCCCAGGGTGGCGCCCTCGGCACCGGGCTCGGCACCCCTCCACGACATGATGGTGGCCGAGGATTCCACGTCACAACCCAGCAGCTCGTCCCATCCGATGATGCGGCGACCGTGCTGGCTCAGATAATTCTGTATCTCGGTCGTGAACCAGCCTTGAAGCAAGGCTTCGGCACTCTGCTTTCCCTTGGATGTGATGCCTAAATCGCGTATGCGTTGTTGGCACAGTGGGCAGGCCTGCCACCGCACGCGCGGGGACTCATCACCGCCAATGTGTATATACTCGCCAGGGAACAGTTGCATGACCTCGTCGAGCACGTCCTTGACAAACTGCAGGGTGTGGTCTTTGCCAAGACACAAGATGTCATCGGCAACGCCCCACATCCCCCACACATCATAAGGGCCACCCGTGCAACCCAACTCGGGATAGGCAGCCAGCGCACCCAGCATGTGGCCGGGCATGTCAATTTCGGGAATGATGGTGATATAGCGCTCGGCAGCATAGCGCACGATGTCGCGAATCTCCTCTTGGGTGTAGTAGCCACCGTATCTGATACCATCATTCACTGGAGAATTGTGGCCTAACGTGGTGCCGCTGCGCCAACCACCCACCTCGGCCAGGCGGGGGTATTTCTTAATTTCCACGCGCCAGCCCTGGTCATCGGTCAGGTGCCAGTGCAGCTTGTTCATGCCGTGCAGCGCAAGCATGTCGATGTAATGCTTGACCGTCGAAACAGGGAAGAAATGTCGTGAACAGTCCAAGTGCATACCACGATACACAAATCGGGGGCTTGCTGCCACTTGGGCCGATGGCATCAGCACAAAATTGGTTTTCCCTATCGGTAATGACTTGCGCAGGGTCTGAATTCCATAGAATACGCCTGCCGCTGTCCGACCTGCAATTTCAACCCCCTTAGCGGTCACGGTGATACTATACCCCTCGCTGTTCTCCAGTTTAGAGTCGATGAGCAGGGAAATGTTGCCCGTGCGATCCTTGGGGTTGACTGTGGGACGTGTGCTCAGGTGCATCCCCGTCAGTTCCTCGATATATCCGCTCAGCATGGCAGCATTTCGTTCCATCTCGCGGTTACCGGTAGGATAATTTACTAAGCAGGCGTCAGTGAGCCTAAAATTACTGTTCTTGATCCCGTCAATCCTCTCGGGCAATGGTACAGTGCGGTAATTGGCCAAGTTCTCTTGTGCGACGGCGCCCATGGCAACCAGTCCAACCACAAGAACTGCAACTAAATGTCTCATTCTCATATTCACATCTATTTATATGTTGTTTTGTCGCAAAATTAAGCAATTGGACCGAGATATGCAACAATTGCACTTCTTTTGACCAAAAATCGAGGAGGCAACCATCATGTGGCCGCCTCCTCGATAAAAGTAATTTAATATGTGGTTACTTGGTCAGGGGAGAGTAGTCCTGGCCGTAACGCAGCATCTGGTCGATGTAGCCCTCGGTGTAAGAAACCTTCACATCGATCATCTTGCCGTTGTTGTCATACACGGGGGTGTAGATGGGATTGACAAAGCCCTTGTAAGGAGCGATGTTCAAATTCTCATATCGTGCAAGCACCTCCTGATGGATGGCGGGATCAACTTTCACACCATAGGTCTCTACCAACTGGCGTCCGGCCTCATAATCGCCTTCGCTCTTGATGCGCTGCACCTCGGCAAGCAACTCACCGAACAGACCGCGCAGTTTCTCGTAATCGTTCACCTTGACATAAGTCTTTCCGTTCTTGATAACATACTCGATGACATTGTCCTTCTTGCCATGCTGGTAGCACCACTCGCTGATGAACTTGCGGTTGCGCATGTGAGCCTCCTCGATGTCCTTACCGGGGACAATGCGGGTCAATTGGGTCATCAGACCGTTCATGATGTACTTGTAGTACTCGGCCTTGTAAACATCATTATTGGGGAAGATGCCCAGTTCAACGAGCTTGGGATCGGCAAGATAATACAGGGCAAACAGGTCGGCACGACCCTCCTCAAGCGAGGAGCCATAGGCCTTGAGAGCATCCTGGTCAACACCGGGGAGCAGCTGGCCCGAAGCATGGCCCAGGCACTCGTGCAGGTCGGTGTGCAGAGCATCGGCCAGATCAAGGTACTTCTTCATCAGTTCTACCTCCTCGTTGCTATAAGCAAATTCCTCATTGAAGCCTGTACCGGCAGCCACCTTATTGTAAGCATCGGTGATGTTGTCGATGCTGACCGACTTCGAGCCATGAGCGGCACGAATCCAGTTGCTGTTGGGCAGGTTGATGCCGATGGGGGTTGAGGGATAGCTGTCACCAGCCAGGATGGCAGCGGTGATCACCTTGGCGCTCACGCCCTTGACGTTTTTCTTCTTGAAACGGTTGTCAACGGGCGAGTTGCTCTCAAAGTACTGGGCGTTCTCACTGATGAGTTTAGAGCGGCGGGAAGCGGCCTTGTCCTTGAAATTAACCATGCCCTCCCATGAACCGGTCATGCCCAGGGGGTCACCGTAGCTCTCAATGAAACCGTTGATGAAGTCCACATCGCTCTGGGTCTCCTCGGCCCACATGATGCTGTAGTCGTCAAAGGTCTTGAGCGAGCCGGTGCGGTAGAACTTGATCAGCTCGTTGATATAAGCGCGCTGGGCGTCATTCTCGGCAACGGTAGCGGCCATTTCGAGCCAGTAAACGATTTTCTCGATGGCTTTGCTGTAAAGACCACCCACCTTGTAGGGCTCCTCGACAACCTTGCCGTTTTTCTTAACCACCTTGCAGTTCAGTCCCCATGAGATAGGAGTAAGGTCGGTGGTGTCTTTCAGGTTATTGTAGAAGTCCTCGACTTCCTGCTGGGTCACGCCCTCATACATGTTGCATGCCGAGGTGAGGATCAGATCCTCGCCATCAGCCTGGTTCACGCGCTTGGCCATAAAGGTCGGGTCAAAGATCACGCGGTCCAGAATCTTCTTGTCGGCAGCACGCTTGTCAGCACCCTGCAGCGCGGCAAACTGCTTGTCAAAAAAGTCCTTGCTGAACTCGGGAATGAACTTGTCCATCGAGTAGTGGTGATGGATGCCGTTGCCAAACCACACCTGCTTCAAGTACTTCACGAAGGCCTGATAGTCTTTGTCGTTCTTGTTGCCCTTGTAGTTGCGGTAGATTTCCTCAAGGGTTTGACGCACCAATAGGTTGTACTTGCAATTCTGGTCAAACAGGATGTCACGACCGTTGAGCGCAGCCTCGGTGAGGTAGTAAACCAACTGCTTCTGCTTCAGCGACAGGTCCTCAAAACCGGGCACCTGATAGCGCAGCACCTCGATGTCGGCAAAGCGGTCAACACTGTAGTTGAAATTGCTGTTCTGTGCCATTGCTGTTAATGATAATGCCGTCAACATTGCGGCAAAAAATGTTTTCTTCATATTATTAGCTATTTGTTATGTTAAGTATCATTACAAGGTTAGTGAAGAGGTCACTCTGCTTCCACTTTCTTCATCATGTTGCCATCAAACTGGTAGATGGTATATTTACCGGGAAGATAGTGCAGACTGTCATCGGTTTGATAGGCATAAAAACGTTTTGCCTTCTCATCCCACTTGAACAAGTCACTTGTCTTCACATTCTCATAGTTGACAAACTCGTTGTTGCCTGCAAACTCAATGCCGTCAAAAAAGAAAGGCAGCAATGTGAGTCTGATACCGTTAATGTAGGAAGCTGAGACGTAGGACCGCTTGTTGCCATCGCTATTGACATAGGACTGGGCAATCAGGTAAGCAGTCTTGTCTCCCTTTGGTCCAGCATGGATTTCGATAATGGTATCGATGCTGTGAGCCAGCGTGATCTCTTTTGAGATATCAGGTTTGCGGCCAGCTAGCAGATTGTCAATTGGTCCGCGAAATGCAAGGATATTGTCATCCACCAGCCATTGCGTTAAGTTGGCATAATATCGGTTGCTCTCGCTTTCACCGCCTGTGGGCCAGCTGTAGCAACGCAGTTTGCCGTCAGCACTGGTGGCAACTTTCAGGTCCATGGCCTCTCGCATCAGCTTAAAGTCATAGGTCATCGTCGACTTGTCTTTCTCAAGCCAACTGCAAAAGTCATTGAAGCCGGCGGTTGCCTCTTCATAGTCCTCGCTCTGCATGGCTTTAAGGTACTTTTTCTCGTTGCGTTCAGCTTTGGAACACGATGCCAGCACCAGAGCCAATAGGGCGATGATGTAAATTGTCCTTTTCATCTCGATAATTACTTCACAGCATTACCGTTATACTCGATGCCCTTGTCGTTCATGATGGTTACGTTCTCGGCACCTGCTTTGGCATTGATGATATAAACGGTTCCATCGTCAGTTTTCATCAGGTAACCGCCGTCTTTCATGACACATTTCTTGGTCTCGGCCAGCTTCTCGGGCTTTCCGCTCTTGTCTTCACCGGCCTTCCACATGCTCACGCGATAGGTGCCGTCGGCCAGGTTTTCAAGGCGCACTTGGTACTCCTTGGTGTTAAACTCAGCCACGACGTGGTCTTTGCCGTCCTTAGTGGGTTCAGCCCTTTGCACATCAACTTTGGGCTTGGCTTGAGCACCCTGAGCCGTGTCGATCTGCTCGGTAGCGGGAGCATTGTTTTGCTGTTCACCTTCTTTGGCGGGTTTCTCGTTACATGCGGTCATGGCCATCATTGCCACGACAGCGGTAAGAATAAATAATTTCTTCATTGTCTTTGGTTGATTAATTGTTATGATTGTTAATGATTATTCAACATATAGCACTAGCCCTTTCAAGTACTCACCCTCAGGGTGGTAAATGTTGATGGGATGGTCGGCGGGTTGGGTCAGTTGGTGCAGGATGCGCACCTTGCGGCGCGTCTGGGCAGCTGCGCTGAACACCGCCAATCTGAACTGGTCCTTGTTCACTGCCTGGGAGCAGGAGAATGTGAACAGGATGCTACCGGGAGCGATTTTCTCCAGCGCTTTGGCATTGAGGCGGCGGTAGCCCACCAGTGCGTTGCGCAGCGCGCTCTTGTGCTTGGCAAATGCAGGTGGGTCAAGGATAATGAGGTCATAGGCATCCTTCTCCATGTTGTCAAGGAACTTGAAAGCGTCCTCGGCAAACGACTGGTGCCGCCCGTCCTCGGGGGCGAAATTGAGGGCCACATTATCGTCGGTCAACCTCACGGCTTTGGCCGAACTGTCCACCGAGTGGACCAACTCAGCACCGCCACGCAGGGCATATACCGAGAAACCGCCCGTGTAGCAGAACATGTTCAACACTTTACGGCCCTTGCTGTATTGCTCCAGCAATCTGCGGTTCTCGCGCTGATCGACAAAGAACCCGGTCTTTTGTCCCTTGAGCCAATCGACATGGAATCGCAAGCCGTTCTCCAGCGCCTCATCGGTCTCCATGCCGCCAATGATATAATCGTTCACGGGGTCGAGGTGGGCCTTGTAGGGCAGGGTGGTCTCGCTCTTGTAATACACATTGCGGATTCCAGGTAATTGGGTCAATCCCTTGGCAATGATGTTACGGGCAAAGTGCATCCCGGGCGAATGGGCCTGCATGACTGCAGTGGGTCCATACACGTCAACCACCAGACCAGGCAGGAAATCGCCCTCGCCATGCACGAGGCGGAACGCGTTGTTGTCCTCACGTTGTAGCCCCAGTGACAGGCGCATTTTGTAAGCGTCATTGAGACGTTGCTCAAAGAAGGCCTCGTCAATGGCTGTGTCGTCAAAGGTGAGCATCCTCACGGCGATACTCCCGATCTGGGAATGGCCATTGCCGATGAGCGTTCCGTCATGAGCATAGACAGTTACCAGGTCGCCTTCCTCGATGGTGTCATCGGCAGCGGCAATAGCTCCCGAGAACACCCATGGATGAAGTCGCTGCAGTGATTCCTCCTTGCCTCGCTTGAGCGTTACTGACTTGTATATCATAGTTATTCTAGTTTTTCTGTTGTCTGAAGCAATCCTAATTACCTAAAATCCAGATTCTAAAACCTATTTAATGATGAATCTGAAAATGTCGTTACCGATGGCTAATAGCATCAAAGCGATAATCAGACCCATGCCCACCATTTGGGCCACCTCCATGAACTTGAGGCTGGGTTTGCGACGAGTGATCATCTCAAACAGCAGGAATAGCACGTGGCCACCGTCCAGAGCGGGAATGGGCAACAGGTTCATCACTGCCAGAATAATGGAGATAAAGGCCGTGATGTTCCAGAAACCAACCCAGTTCCAGGTCGAGGGGAAGATGCTGCCGATAGTACCGAAACTGCCCACGCTCTTGGCGCCCTCGGGGGTGAAGATGAGCTTGAGTTGCTTGATGTAACTTATCGTCTGATCCCAACCCATCTTGATACCGCGGGGTATGGATTGGAAGAAGTTATAATGCAGTACCGTTGCGTTGTAAACAGTGTACAAGTCAGCCAGCAGGATGCCCAGTTTGCCGTCACCGTCAACCGGCACATTGTTGGCAGTCATCATTTTACCGTCACGCAGGTATTCTAGAGTGATGTTTGAGCCTTTGTGCTTGGATAACTCCTCGGTAAAATCAGTAAATGTAGGAGTGGCGACGCCGTTGACTGCAACCATGCGGTCTCCAGCCTTCAGTCCGGCTTTTTCTCCGCCCTGATGCAGCAAGGTTTCCTTGATGACCACGGGCATGCGCGGCGTCATGAAGGCGACGCCTTCCTTGGCATCACGCTCGAGGTCAGTGATAAAGCCTTTTGGGATAGAAATGTTGACGGTGTCCTTGTGGTTGCGCAGCACGGTCACCTGTTTAGCAAACAGCAGGTCATTATAGTCGGTCTGGTCAACCATGTTCTCCAGCTCATGGCCATCAGCCATCAGGATGACGTCACCATCGACAAATCCGGCTTTCTTGGCTGCATCACTAAAGGTCATACCCTCGGTGATGTCGGCAAAGCGGATGACTTGCTCACCCTGGGAATAGACGATACCCGAGTAGATGATCATCGCCAGCAGCAGGTTGAACAACACGCCGCCCAACATGATCAACAGGCGCTTCCAGGCTGCCTTGCTGCGGAACTCCCACGGCTTGGCGGGCTGCTTCATGGCCTCGGTGTTCATCGACTCGTCAATCATACCCGAGATGGCACAATAGCCTCCCAGTGGTATCCAGCCGATGCCATACTCGGTGGCACGCCACGAGTTTTTGTTCTCACCACTGGCATTGTCTTCCTCCATGGCTCCCATCTCGTTGCCATGAGAGAACCACTTGAGGTACTTGCCGGGTTTCCACTTGACCAATGAGAACTTGTAGTTAAAGAACATATAGAATTTCTCTACCCACACGCCAAACAGGCGGGCAAACGAGTAATGTCCCAATTCATGAAATACAACCAGGATGCTGAGTGCCAATATCAGCTCAAGGGTCTTTATCCAGAATGATTGAGTCAGTAAAAATGATAAGTCCATTGATTATTTAAGTCTTTAGTTATTTGATTTTCAGGTCATCGACGAGGCGGGAGGCACGCTCTCGGGCTTCATTATTGCTCTCCACATAATCCTCATAGGTGGGAGTTGCTACATGCGGTGCCTGCTCCATCGTTTTCTCAATGATGTTATAGATGTCGGTGAATTTAATCTTGTCTTGAAGGAATGCTGCCACAGCAATCTCGTTAGCGGCGTTCATCACACAAGGAGCAGTGCCACCCGTGCGGGCAGCGGCATAGGCCGTGCCTAACAGCGGGAACTTGTCGAAGTCGGGTCGCTCAAACGTGAGCATGGCAAAGTCGTCGACTGTCATCTTGCGGCAGTCGCTGGCCAGGCGGCGGTCAGGCAGACCCAGGGCGTAGCGGATGGGCAAGTGCATATCAGGCAAACCTAACTGTGCCTTGACCGACCCGTCCTTGAAGGCGACCATCGAGTGGACTATGCTCTGGGGGTGCACCAGAATCTCGATGTCGTCGGGCATCACGCCAAACAGCCAGCGCGCCTCAATCATCTCAAAACCCTTGTTCATCATCGTCGCCGAGTCGATGGTGATCTTGGCACCCATCGACCAGTTGGGATGCTTGAGGGCATCGGCGGCAGTGACTTTCTCAAGATTCTCCTTGGGCATTGTGCGGAACGGACCGCCCGAGGCCGTGAGCAACAACTTTTCAATATCCTCATGGCGCTCGCCCACCAGGCACTGGTAGAATGCGCCATGCTCGCTATCGACAGGATACAGCACGCTACGGGAGTCTTTCATCAGTCGGTCGATGAGTTCCCCAGCCACGACAAGGGTCTCCTTGTTGGCGAGTGCGATGCGTTTACCCGCCCCAATGGCAGCGATGGTTGATTCCAGGCCACTATAGCCCACCATGGCAGTGACCACGGTATCAATTTCGGGCATAGTGACGGCCTGGGCGATGGCAGCGCTGCCGGTAGCCACTTCAATCCCAGTGCCCTCAAGCGCGTCGCACACATAGCCATAATACTGCTCATCGGCAATGATCACCATGTGGGGACGCATTTGGCGCGCCTGTGCAATCAGCAGGTCAGCGCTGCTGTGGGCAACAAGCAGCCACGCCTTGAACAGGTTAGGGTACTCGCCAATGATATCGATCGTTTGCCGGCCGATAGATCCCGTGCTACCAAGCACTGCGATATTCCGTTGTTGTGTCATTCTTTCCATCAAAACTGCAAAATTACACAAATTCCTCCAATCAACAACATAATTTAATTCTATTAACACGCCTTTACTCATTATTATATTATATTGCGAACATAGTTGGCGTGACCAAATCAGGTAAGGCAATGAATATTGCCGTATAAATTCATTTAATATCCGTCGCCAAGTTGAGCTGACTTTACTACCATCTTTAATAATAAAAATAGAAATTTACTCAAATTTGTGAATACTCTATTGACTCGTTTATTTAAATGTGATAAATGCCACGTGACTACCATTTTGGGTTATGTGGTCAAATTGTTAATTATTTTTTTGAAAAAAAGTCATTTTTTTTATATTTGTTTCAAGAAAAAGTCTTATTTTTGCACATCATAACTGATTTGACCCTGGGTTTCGATTCTTTATCGGATCACCAAACCCCTAAATTGATAGAATTTGTTGTTATTCCAATTTATATTAACTTTTTAATTAAATTATTATTTATGAAGAAATTATTAGTTTTACTTTTAGGTTTGACTGTTGCAGTTTCTGCTTCAGCGGGCATTGATCAAGCCCGGAAAGTATCCAAGATGCCTAAGGCACAACCCAAAACTGGTTTTGTGCAGAATGTAAAGTTCACTCAGGCAACTTCTACCGTAAAGCCCATGACACTCAAGGCTCCGGCCAAGGTGGACATACCCGAAGGCTATTGCGCAATTACCCTTGAAGCCCATCAAGTATGGAACACGAATCCAGATGAACCAGATTACAGCGGCTACCAGATGCTGCTCGATGCCGATGCTACCGCTTATGGCACTGAGTTTGAGGCTCCTGGTGGATCAGGTACTTTTGCAGGAGATTACGCTAATTTCGAGTACAAGATTCCCGAGAATGCTGATGGTAATGTAGATACCCAGAACATGGTCTATGACGGCAGTGTTACGATTGTGATTCCTGCTGGCACCTATGACTATGTAATGGTTAATCCCACTCCTGGTGACAGGCTTTGGATCGCTTCTCAAAATGGTAATATGGGTGGCCGTGGTGATGATGTTACATTCGTAGCCGGTAGGCAATACCTGTTCGTGATGACTCTGGGCGATAATGGTAATGACCGTACTGACCTTTACGAGACCACCGTTCCCGAGAACTTGACGGTACAACCCGGTAACACCTATGCCAATGTTGATTGGGAGGATACCGACGATGCTCTCTGGACCCTGCGCTGGAGGCCCTATACCGAGGGTGGTGATGGCATTCTGTGGGACTTCCCCACTAGTGACCTGAGCTGGTTGAACGAATGGTACACTGTAAATGCTGATACCGACACCTTGAATTGGGAGCCTACATACTTAGACTCAGAACACACCAATATTGTTTGGTACTCTGAGTCATGGAGCAGTGCAAATGGTGCATCAGATCCTGACAACTGGCTGATTTCGCCTGAAACAGCTCTTGAAGGTACCCTCTCATTCCTTTTGGGTGGTGTGACTTCATGGCCCGATCACATTGGTGTATATGCTTTAATCGGTTGGGATCCTTCGACTGGTTATGCACCCGCTGAGTCAGACTTGATCTTAATCGGTGAGTATGATTGCTCATCAGATGAAAGTGAAGCCACTTTCACTGCTGATCTGAGTCAATTCGGTGGCCAGGTAGGTCGTCTTGTCTTCCGTCACTTTAATAGCTACAACAACTATTATGTATATCTGGATAACGTACAGATTACTGGACCGACCGCTCCTTGGAACTATGAATATGACCTCACCGATACCTTCTTCAAGATTGAGGGTCTGACCCCCAATACCAAGTATGAGGTACAAGTACAGGCTCCTGGTACTCTTATTGAAGGTGAATGGACCGATATCGTTGAGTTCACCACCCTTCCCAATGTTTACATGCTGGGCGGCGACGACCAGGGTTGGGATTGCACCAATGGTACTCTGTTCAACTGTGAGAACGGTGTTTACACAGCTACCATCACCTTCCCCGCTGAGAACAACTACTTCGGCTTCACCACCGAGCTCGCTGAGAACAACGACCAGGGTGGCTGGGATTACATCGAGCCGTTCCGCTTCGGTGCTATTGCCGACGAGGGTACCAACTACGTTTACACTGGCAATGAGGACTACATCTCACTGACTTGGGACGCATACCATGCTATCGAAATTCCCGCTGGTGAGTACAAGCTGACCGTTAACCTCGATGAGATGAGGCTCTACATTGAGGGTGAGACTCCTCAACCCCAGGGTCTGCGTGGCGACGTTAACTTGAGCAACGATGTTACCATCGCTGACGTTACCGCCCTCATCGACTACCTGCTGAGTGGTGATGCAACTGGCATCAGCCTCGACAACGCTGACTGCAACCTCCAGGATGGTGTTACCATCGCTGACGTTACCGCTCTCATCGACTACCTGTTGAGTGGCAACTGGTAATCTAATTAATTAGTGTTAACCTAAATTATTAAAAGGAGGCGGGCTCGTCATGAGTCCGCTTCTTTTTTGGCCTTACTAAGTATTGTCACTATATCACTATATTGTATTGTTATAAAAATGGTGATGTTATTTTGATATTTCAAGAAAAAGTAGTTTATTTGCACTTGATTTAAAGCCATTAGCAGCAATCAATTTACATCTTAACATATATTTTATTGTTTAATTTAATTCTATTATTTTTATGAAAAAATTATTCTTTTCAATTCTTGGATTACTCGTAGCAGCAAATGCTTTTGCTGTAACACCCGCTGATCCCACCAATCTTACGTGGTATGACTGCGGCAACGAGAGCGGTCATAGTTACTTGACCTTCACTCTTCCTACCGTTGACGTGAATGGTAATCCCCTTGACATCGAGATGATGGGTTATCGCATTTTCACCGATGATGATCAGCCCTTCTCCTTCAACAGTGCCCTATATGATAATATCTGGGGCACTACAACCGATATCTACTATTACAGTTGGGAGCCAGGCTCCGACCTCCAGAGCAATGGTGTTTTCTTCTATCGCACCAACGCAGATGGTTTTGAGCGTTTTTTCAACTACCGCATTGGTGTTCAGATATTCTATCTGAATAACAGTTTTGGTATTGATGGCGTTTCTAACATCGTATATTACGAGCTTTCACAGCCGACCACACTGCCCAAGCCCGGTAATCCTAAAATTACAGAATGGATTGATTCAGAACCTTATATTTTTGATCCCGAATTCTATATGACAAATTGTATGGCAGGCTATACTCTTGCCTATGATACGAATAAGAATCCTGTTGCTGACGACTATACAAGAGAGAAGGAAGAACTTGGTGAGCCATATACAATCTTGGAACCGGAGAAGGTATCATTTAGCCTCTTTACCGACAATGACAAAATCTTCACCTTCACTCCTGATATGTATCCCGGACAGGTGAATGAACCGATAACTCAATTCCCCTACACAAGCATTAATGCTAATGGTTATGTGGGTTGGTGGATGATTGATTTTGATGGTATGACAAATCATGTTGATGTGCTTGCTGAGGGTGGCATTGAAGCCGAGCCGTTCTTTACTTGGCGTATCGGCATCCAGACCTACTACACCGACAATGGTCAGACCAGCGCTTCAGACATCGTCTATATGGAGATTTACCCCCAACTGAAAGAAGTCACTAATGTTACCTCGACTTCCTTCCTTGCTGACTGGTCATGCGAAGCCGAAAACACTTACTTGATCAATAACTTTATTGGTGACGGTTGTGGATATTTCCTCCATGTTATTGACAAGGCCACACAACAAGAGGTCTTGGTACAGAATGTTGAGCCCACCAATGAGATCGTAGATTCAATTGGACATGCTCTCCCATTCCAGATTCCTGGTGCTTTCTATACCGTGGAAGGCCTGACTCCCGGTAATACATACCAGTATTATGTGGAGGTGATTCAAAACACGGGTGCCTCGTTTAATTCCGTAGTTCGTGAAGTGACCCTGCCTGGTGCAGGCCTGCGTGGCGACGTTAACATGAGCAACGATGTAACCATCGCCGACGTTACCGCCCTCATCGACTACCTGCTGAGTGGTGATGCAACCGGCATCAGCCTCCAGAACGCTGACTGCAACCTGGTTGATGGTGTTACCATCGCCGACGTTACCGCTCTTATCGACTACCTGTTGAGCGGCAACTGGGCAAACTAAACTAATTTATTAGGAAATAACTAATCTTATGAAGAAGCGGGCTCGTCATGAGTCCGCTTCCTTTAGGGTATAATGATGAGGAATAGCATTGCCCTTAGCCCTTGAGGGGAGCAAGTTGCTTGGGATCGCCCACAATCCACAGGATGTCACCGGCACGGAACACGAGGCCAGGGGTGGGGGAAATGTAATCATCCTCATTGCGTTGTACGGCTACCAGCAAGGCTCCATGATTCTCTCGCAAGTTGGCGTTTTCCAGAGCTTTGCCTACGATGGGTGAATTCTCGCCGATAGCGAAATGCACAAACTTGAAATCGCTATAAGAAACATCAACAGTATCGTTTTGTGCCTCGACGAGGGGCAGCATGCGCTGGATTTGATCCTCAGTGGCGATGACACCCAGCACATCTCCCGGGAAGATGCGCATATCCCCCGATGGAACAGGGTGCTGCTTGCCAGCACGCTGGATGTTGACCAGATTAACGCCATAACGGCTGCGCAAGTCGAGATTGCGCAATTTCTCGCCCACAAACGGACAGTCGTGCCCCACGGTCATGTAGGCCAGGTGCAGGTCACTCACCAGATTGTGCTCATGTCCGGTTCGACGGTTCTCTCGCTCGTTGATGTTGCTGATAAAGCGTTTCTCGATATTGGTAACACGTTTGCGCAAGGGTGTCGGGAGCACCAGGACCGAGATAAGGGCGAGAATGCCGAGAACAACTGCCGCAACGATAGCAATGGCGCTGGGATAGATGCCCTGAAGAACTGCCGCAATAAAAATAATGCTCAAGATGCCGCTGATGATTGACATCACAACGAAGGGCACAAATGACACCGACCCCGAGGATTTGAGTTGGTCATACTCTGATCGCTTTACCGACGGTAAGATGATAGATATGATGAATGGTCCCACAATGGCGAGGGCAGCAACGGCACATGTGAGACGGCCCAAGGCAGTGTCGCCCAGTAAATTGGTGATAAACGGCATGATATAGGTGCGGCACACCACAATCAGCGCAATGATGATGACCGAATAGATGATGACTCGCACCAGGTATCGCGAAACGACTGATTTCCACATGCGTCTTGTATCATTCATCTCGCTCTCGCTGGCGTTCTGGCTATAGCCGTTGAGCAAGCGTGTCCAGCTCTTGGGCAGGATCTTATATAATGCATTGTAGCAAGGCACAGCCTGCTTGATGAAGAACGGAGTGGTGAATGTGGTGATGACCGACACGGCCACGATAATCGGGTAAATGCTCTTGTCCAGTACACCTAGGCTTGTTCCCAATGTGGCGATAATGAAGGAGAATTCGCCGATTTGGGTCAGCGAGAAACCCGATTCCATGGCCACTTTAAGGGGTTGTCCGGTAGCTAGCATGCCAAAGGTGCCGAACACGATCATGCCGATAATGACAACCACTGCCAGCAGGGCGATGACGCTCCAGTGCTGGGTCATCACGGTGGGATTGACCATCATGCCCACCGAGATGAAGAAAACGGCGCCAAACAGGTCCTTAACGGGCGAGATGAGGCGCTCGATGCGCTCAGCCTCGATGGTTCCCGCTAGTATCGAGCCCATAACGAATGCGCCCAATGCCGCCGAGAAGCCCGAAATAATGGAGAAAAGAACCATGGCAAAACACAGACCCATAGCGATGATGAGCATCTGCTCGTCGCTGATGTAACGCCTGAATCGCTTGAACAGGGTGGGAATCATGAAAATGCCCACAGTGAACCACATGATCAGGAAGAAAGAAAGTTTTAGAATACTCCCTAACATTTCCTCACCCTTGACGCTGTTGTTCAGGGCTATTGACGACAGGATCACCATCATCACGACGGCAAACAGGTCCTCGACAATGAGTACCGCAAAGGTCATAGGCACAAATCGTCGCTGGCGCATATTCAAGTCGGTGAGCGCCTTGAGGATGATGGTCGTTGAGGACATGGATATCATGCCACCCAGGAAAATACTGTTCACAAACCCGTAACCAAGGCATCGCCCGACGATAAATCCCAGGCTCATCATGCCTAGTACTATAATGAGTGCAGTAAGTATCGCCGAGCCACCCACATCGATCAGTTTCTTGAAGCTGAACTCCAGTCCCAGGGAGAACAGCAGCACGATGATACCGATTTGTGCCCAGAACTCGATGTTGGCCTCACTCGCGATTGAGGGCAGTAGCGTGAAGTGAGGACTGGCCAGGAACCCCGCCACAATATAGCCCAGCACTACGGGTTGCTTGAGCATCTTGAACACGATGGTAGCGACAGCGCCTAATACTAGAATGAGAGCCAGATCGCTAATCAAGCTATTAATATCAAATCCTTCCATGTTGATAGTTTCAATTTAAGAAGCCAGCATCGCCATTAATCACATGTTCATCTCGTTGGTGATGGTGATGGAGATGGCATTGCTCCTCTCCTTGATGGCGTTGAACATGCCTGGCACGTTCACACTATTCTTGCTACGCACCATGAAGTTCACGATAGTGTGTGGTGCATCGTAGTCATATTTCATGAATTCGTCGCTGATGTGGATATCATTGGACTCAATAATGTCCCGGATGGGCTGAATGTCATCGAGGATGCCATGCACCTTGACGCGGATGATTTTGGATTCCCACAGGAAATTATAGCGTTGCTCAAGGCGCTCAATATTCACCAGGATGAAGATGATAAGCAGGGTGGTGATGATACTGATGAGATACATCCCGGCACCCACCGCAAGGCCGATGCACGCCGTCATCCATATTCCGGCTGCTGTTGTCAAGCCTCGCACCGATCCTTTCATCTGGATAATCGCACCTGCACCCAGGAAACCTACACCACTCACCACCTGGGCAGCGATGCGCCCAGGGTCACCATTTTTTAGCCCCAAATACACTTGTGGAATATAGATGGAGATGAGCATGGCCAGTGTGGCACCCATCGAGATGAGGGCAAACGTGCGCAATCCGGCTTTTTGCCCTTTGCGCCGCCGTTCAATGCCGATGATGGCACCCAGCACAAGGCTCAGCACCAACTTGACAATGGCCCCAACGATGGTTACGTCAGGGCTGATGATTTGGTTATAAATGTTATTCAGCATGGCTATTAGCTTGAATGTTTCAAGTGCAAAATTAGCAGTTTTGAGCCACTCATGCAACTGGTAATCTAAAAATTAGTATATTTGCACATCAAATCCTGTTGAATATGAAAAGAATTGTATTTTCGTTATTGCTTATTGCCTTGGTGTCGTTCAGTTTGTCGGCACAGTTGCTTGTCGGTTCCTATAACATCCGCTATAAAAATGGTGGCGACAGCGTGAATGGTAATGTATGGGAAAAACGTTGCCAGGTCATTTGTGACCAGGTCAATTTCATGGCTCCCGAGATCTTTGGAACCCAGGAGGTGCTGCATGGACAACTGATCGACATGCAGGCCCAATTGGATGGTTATGACTACATCGGTGTGGGTCGCGATGACGGCAAGACCCAGGGTGAGTATGAGGCGATTTTCTACAAGCGTGCTTGCCTGCGCTTGTTGGACCAGGGGCATTTCTGGTTGAGCGAGACTCCCGATAAGCCAGGCCTTGGATGGGATGCTGCCTGTGTGCGCATCTGTTCTTGGGGCAAGTTTGCCAAGATGACGGCCACCGATGATGAGGCATTTTTCTTCTTCAACCTGCACATGGACCACGTGGGGGTTGTGGCTCGGCGAGAGGCTGCCAAACTTATCGTCGCCAAAATCCGTGAGATAGCTCATGATGCTCCAGTGATTGTCACGGGTGACTTCAATGTGGATCAAACCAACGAGATTTATTCCATCTTTGTGGAGTCAGGCATCCTGAAGGATTCTTACCAAGCCGCCAGGCTTCGTTTTGCTGAGAATGGAACGTTCAACTCCTTTAATGTCGATTTATACACATCGAGCCGCATTGACCACGTCTTTGTTTCGCCTGGAACTCAAGTGGACGCCTATGCCGTGATGACTGATGGTTACTGGGTGCCCAGTCTGGATCATGGCAACATGGTTAAGGGGCACGACGCACCTCAAGAGATTGACTTTAGCCGTTACGCTCGTCATTTGCCGTCTGACCATTATCCCGTCTTTGTGCGTCTAAATTGGAATCATTAACTTTAATTAATCGTCAGTTCTTGCCAGCGGCAGCTAAAAAAGTGTTATCTTTGCCGATTATTGCGAATTGAAACGATGATTAAATCCATCATAGAAGACGCTAAAATAGAGAAGTTGCGTGCACTCATCAATGGGGTGCAACGCATTGCCATAACATGTCACAAGTCACCCGATGGCGATGCCCTAGGCTCGACTGTGGCTTTGTGTCATGTATTGAGAAGACTTGGCAAGGATGCTGTGATTGTCACGCCCGATATGGCTCCACGTTCATTGGAATTTATTCCTGGCGTGCGCGATATTGTGGTGTACACCAAGAACGAGTTAAAGGCACGCAAAGCTCTGGCCGATGCACAACTCATCTTCTGCCTCGACTATAATTCTCTCAAGCGTGTGGACCGCTTGGCTGAGTTTATCGAGCCGCTCAAAGTTCCTCGTGTGCTCATTGACCATCATCTGGACCCTGACTCGATTTTTGACATCGCTATTTCCCATCCCGATGCTTCATCAACCTGTGAACTCGTGTTTAGGGTTTTCATGCAGATGGGCATGTTGCGTTACATGGACCGTATGGCGGCAAGTTGTTTGTATGTGGGTCTCACAACCGATACAGGTGGCTTTGCCTATAGTTGTGACAATCCTGAATTTTACGAGATACTTGCCTCTATCATGCGTCGCAACATCGATCGCATCGGGCTCTATAACAAGGCGATGAACACGTTCAGCGCCGACAGCATCCGTTTGCAGGGCTTTGCCTTGAGCGAGAAGATGCAACTTTTCCCTGAACAGGGGGCCGCGCTCATCACCCTCAGTAAAGAGGAACTGGAACGCTTTAACTATCAACGGGGTGATACCGAGACACTGGTCAATAAACCGTTAGCCATCCCCGAGATATATTGGAGCGTATTCATGCGCGAGGACACCGATCGCATCAAGGTTTCATGCCGTTCCCAGGGTGATTTCAGCGTGAGTGACATCTGCGCGCGTTATTTCAACGGTGGCGGTCACGAGAATGCCGCTGGTGGCGACTTTTACGGGTCGCTGGACGATGCTGTGGCCGTTTTCCATCAGATCATGAACGACCTCTTCCCTAGCAATAATTCACAAGAACAATCAAAACAAGAACAAGAATAATATAATGAAAAGAATTTTTTCAAGATTAGTTTTCCTTGGGTTAACTGCCATGGTGATGCTCACATCGTGCAACGAGGACCAGAGTTACGCCGATCGCCTGAATGAGGAACGTAATGCCGTCAATGCCTTTCTTGCCAATCACCGCGTGGTGATGTCGGTTCCCGAAGACACAGTCTTTGAGGTGGGCCCCGACGCGCCATACTATCGTATAGATGCTGACGGCAACGTGTACATGCAGGTGCTCAATGCTGGCGACAGGGTGAACGACAAGGCAAAAAAGAACGAGCCCATCTACTTCCGCTATGCCCGTTATAATCTTGCCACATGGTATGCTAACGGCATTTGGTCCCAGGCCGATGGCAACGAAAATACGATGGACGCTGTCTCGTGCTCATTCAACTATTCAGACTACACGTTGCCATCCTCGTCTCAATGGGGCTATGGACTTCAGTTCCCTCTCCTTTTCCTGGGGGTAGAATGTGAGGTGAATCTCGTCATCAAGTCGCAATATGGCTATACGAGTGAGATATCCTATGTCCAGCCTTTCTTCTATCACGTCCGCTATTTCCACAGCCAAATCTAATGCGCCTTAGCGCAGTCAATAGGATTTTGTTTAATCGTTTACTAACGACTATAAAATATGTCTCTAATTAAATCTATATCTGGAATCCGCGGCACCATCGGCGGTAACGCTGGTGATGGTCTCACGCCGCTAGACATTGTTAAGTTCACATCGGCTTATGCCACGTTCATTCGCCGCAACTCGCCTGTCAAGACCAATGTGATCGTTGTTGGGCGCGACGCTCGACTCTCAGGCCGCATGGTCCTCAACACCGTTGTGGGTACACTCACAGGCATGGGCTTTGATGTCGTGAATATCGGTTTGGCCACTACGCCTACCACCGAACTGGCTGTTGTGGGCGAGAACGCTTGTGGTGGTATCATCATCACCGCCTCTCATAATCCCAAGCAGTGGAATGCGCTCAAACTGCTCAACCACAATGGTGAGTTCTTGACCGATGCCGAGGGCAAAGAAGTGTTGCGTCTGGCCGAAGCCGAGGACTTTGACTATGCCGATGTTGACCATTTGGGAAGAGAACAAAAAAACTACACTTGGTTGCGTCGCCACATTGATCATGTGCTGGCTCTTGACTTAGTGGATGTTGAGGCCATTCGCAAGGCCGACTTTACCGTTGCTGTCGATGCCGTGAACTCGGTGGGCGGTATAGCCATTCCCCAGCTGCTCGAGGCTTTGGGTGTGAAGCGCGTAGAGAAGCTATTCTGCGATCCGACTGGTAACTTTGGCCACACACCCGAACCCATTCCTGAGAACCTGACCGCAATCAGTGATTTCATGAGGCAGGGTAAGGCCGATGTCGGCTTTGTCGTTGACCCCGACGTTGATCGCTTGGCCATCGTTATGGAAAACGGTGAGTTCTTTGTTGAGGAATATACCCTTGTGGCTGTAGCCGATTATGTCCTGGCACACACGCCTGGCGCTACAGTGAGCAACCTGTCGTCGTCGCGCGCCCTGCGTGATGTGACCGTCAATCATGGCTGTTCTTACACGGCTGCCGCTGTGGGAGAGGTCAATGTCACTACCGAGATGCGCCGCACTGGTGCCGTCATTGGCGGCGAGGGCAATGGTGGAGTCATTTATCCCGCTAGCCATTATGGCCGCGATGCCCTTGTGGGTGTGGCTTTGTTCCTGTCGTTACTGGCCAAGAGCGGCAAAAAGGTGAGCGAGCTCAAGCAGACTTATCCGCAGTACAGCATCGCCAAGACTAAGTTGGAACTCAAGCCGGGTATGGACGTTGATGCCATCCTCAAGGCAGTAGAGAAGCACTATCAGGGTGAGCAGATGACCACCATCGACGGTGTGAAAATCGACTTTGCCGACGGTTGGGCACACCTGCGCAAGAGCAATACTGAACCCATCATCCGCATCTACAGCGAGGCTCATACCATGCAAGAGGCCGAGAAACTTGGCAACGATGTCAAGCAGATCGTCCTATCGCTCATCTGATATCAGTCGCACTAGAGCATAGCGCTCCTTGCCGAGACAGGTTATGGGTATTGATGCCCAATGAATCGCTCTCGGCAAGGAGTGATTGTAATGTTGTGTCATACATTGCTCCTGAAATCACTAAGCGATCAAAATCATATAGCTCTCGCAATTTGGCAGCAGTACCATGAAATCGCTTCGTCACGATGATGTCATCGAGGGCCATTCGATGGTCGGCGCTCATGCCTTTCCACTTACCGCTGCCCACGGCAAGGATGCGACGGCCCATCAAGTGGGCATAGGGAGGCTTGAATAGAGCGTCAGTGAGTCTCACGACAGTGTCGCCTGGCAGTATAACCAACTCGTCGATGTTTTGTCGGGCAAGGAACCCGGCGTAATAGCGCGCAAACGTCGCCGAGTCGGTGTCCTCGCCGTCAGGGGTCCAAACATATCCCTTGCCATTGTCATAGTATAATATTGGGGTCGACGAGAACGAGTTGAAGATGACCATTCCACGCTTTGGTGTGTTGATATCAATCCACAACGAGTGCCCCAGCAGGGCTACAAGTCCGCAGCCGGCCACCAACAAGTAGCGGTAGTTGTGGCGAAAAAGCCACAGCACGACAAATGCCAATATCACAAAATAGATAACCACGCCCAGCGTGCTCACATACACGCCATTGACGTGTGACAATGGTATTGAGTTCACGGCCCCTATGGCCCAATGGATATATCGGTAAACGGTGTCGATTGCCCATTCAAGGACTGGCCAGTGGAGCCCCGCCACAATGACGAGAAGGAACAAAGCGCCAAGTGCCATAAACACAGGCAAGACAGGCAGGATCAGCAGGTTGGCAAGCACCGACATCAATGATACCGTGTGGAAATAATGGGCACTCAACGCTACCGTCGCCAGCATCGCAACGATTGAAACAATAACAGTCGAGGTCAACCGGTTGAGGACCTTGTATTTGCTTTCAAGCGAGTGTGGCACTTGGCCCAGTATCAGCACCGCACCCACAGTGATGAAACTTAACTGAAACCCCACGCCATACAACGCCGATGGTGAAAAGACCAAAATCGCTAATGCCGCCATCACAAGGGCGTTCAACGATACCGAACGTCGGTGGAAAACCTGAGCCGCAAACACAAAACCGATCATGATGGTGGCACGCACCACACTGGGAGACAATCCCGTGAAAACAGCAAACAATGCAATGGCAGCAAGTGTGATGACAAGGCGCATTTTCTTGAGTCCCAGGTAATCGAGCGGGAACAGTAACCACCAGATGAGCAATGCAATAAAACCAACGTGCAGACCACTCAGTGCCAGCACATGTGCCACGCCTGCCGCCGAGAACTCTTGGCGGGTCGCCTTGTCAATCAAGTTGCTGTTACCCAGCATCAATGCCACGACAAACTGTTGCGCCCCAGGTGATAATCGGGTGTTAAATACCTTGAGTTGCAGGTCGCGCCTCAAGTTGGCCATGCGGGTTAACAGGGTAGGGGAGTAACCCACAATCTTGATTTGACCCACAAGTAAATGTTGCTGATAACGGATGCCTCGGGAGTGAAGAAGATGGCCGGCATAATCCATTTCGCCAGGATTGCCCATCTGAGCGATCTCTTCAAGTGCAGGGTGCCATGCCACCAGGTCGCCAGCCTTCATGGTGTAGTCACATCCACGTGTCGAGATCAATACTTTAGCGGGAGGCAGCTCGTTGTCAAGTATCTCCACGGTCAGACGCATCGAGAAGTCGGTGTATTCCACATTCATCACGCGCCCAGCCATTACATCCCTGTGGCGTTGCTCATCAGTGAGTTGGGGTGGACAATGGATGACGGCGCATAGCCACCCTAATGCTAGAGCTCCTGTTGCGAGTGGAATAATGAAAAAGGATTGCCACCGCATCCGCCCTTGGGGAGACTTAGAGACTGCTGATAGCCAGATATAAATTACTATTGCGACAGAGATAAGAAATAGTGGAGCCCACCAGCAATGCCACAGGCCATGGACAAGGATACCCGCCATGAAGGGCACAACTATGCGCAACACGGGAATCATTGATAGCACCGACGGTGGTGACATGGATGTTTAAACGATTACACGTTGTCCTGTGTCCAGATCTCGTAGGAGTCAAATGCCTGCAGCAGCAGCATCTCGATGCCATTCTTGGTCTCTGCCCCGTATTTTGCCGATTTCTTCATGAACAACGTTTCCTCGGGGTTGTAAATCAAGTCATAACAGATGTGCTCCTTGGTCAAGAATCGATAGGGGAAATCGGGGAACTGGTCATCATCGGGATATTTTCCCACGGGAGTGGCGTTAACGATGATCTTGTACTCGGCGACCATGGCTCGGGTGATTTCCTCATAGATGAGCGTGTGCTCTGATTTACGCCTCGACACCAGTTGCACATCAATTCCATGCTTGCTGAATGCGGCTCTCACCGCCTTGGCTGCACCACCAGTGCCTAACACCATGGCCTTGGTGCGCTGCGGCGTGAGTATGCCCTCGATGGTCTTTTCAAATCCAACCACATCGCTGTTATATCCGCGCAACTCCAGCAAATCGCCCGTCTTTTTGCTCTTGATGAAGCGGATGACATTGACAGCCCCAATTTGGCGGGCATCATCATCCAGCGAGTCAAGATAGGGGATAACGGCCTCTTTGTATGGTGCCGTTACGTTCAAGCCATTCAGATTTGGGTACTCGGCGATGACTTCCATGAGCAACCCCAAGTCCTCAATCTCAAAGTTCATATATTGGGCATCAATGTCCTCGGCAAGGAACTTTTGATTAAAAAAGTCGCGCGAGAATGAATGGACCAGCGGATAGCCGATCAATCCATAGAGATATTTACAGGAATGTGGAGACTTCATAATCGTATATTTTTTTGTAACTGCAAAAATAGTGAAAAACTAGAAAATGCCACCGATTCTAGTGAGTTTTTTGTTCTCTGTGGCACATTTTTTGTTCACAACGGCCTTATACGGGCTTGCGATAGGCTAAAAATGATGAAAAATGGCTAAAATCGAGCTCATTTAGCAAACAATTTATTAATTTTGCCATTCAAAACATGATCATTATAAAATGAAGTTTTTAACCAAGAACATGAAGATAGCGCTCACCGTTCTTTTGGGACTGGTGTTGCTGTACTGGGGCATTAACTACCTGAAGGGAATTAACATCTTGACTCCAGCCAATTATTATTACACCGAGGTTGAGTCCACCGAAGGGCTGCTGCAAGCCGCTCCCATCACCGTCAACGGTTTCCAGGTGGGACAGGTGAGGGAAATCAATTATGATTACGACAAGAACAAGATCACGGTCATGCTGTCCATGAACAAGGAGATGACTGTTCCTGAGGGCAGCACCATCAATATGGTGACAGGACTCATGGGAGGCGTTTCGCTTGTCCTTAATCTTGGTAAAGGTCCGGCTATGAAGCCAGGCAGTTACATCCCAACAACTGACATCCCTGGATTGATGGACCATGTGAGCGAGAATGTGGTGCCCATGGTGACTGGCATGTTGCCCAAGGTGGATTCTATTGTGGGCAATATCAATGGCTTGACTGCCAATCCCGCGCTCGCCTCATCATTGACAAGGCTTGATGCCATTACCCGCCAGCTGCAAATCAGCGCTCAGCAGTTAACCCAGCTGATGAATGGGTTGAACCATAGTGTGCCTGGGGTGATGAGCAACGTGAACGGCATCACCAATAACCTGAACGGCGCTACTGGAAACATTACCGATTTCTCGGCATCGCTCAAGGAAATGCCCCTCGACGAGACAATCAACAAGCTCAATACCACGCTTGCCAATCTGCAAGCCCTCAGCGAGCAGCTTAATGACAAGAACTCCAGCCTGGGCAAAATCATCAGCGACCGCCAGCTCTATGACAATGCCAACCATGCCATTGCCAGTCTGGACTCATTGCTCATCGATATCAAGGCAAATCCCAAGCGTTATATCAACGTAAAAGTCTTCTAAAATGATAAGACGTTTATTTACAGTGAAAATGCTTGTTAGGGTGACAAAAATCACCCCGAAATGATACCTTGAAATCTCTATTTGGATTGAGTCCAAATAGAGATTTTTTTGAAAATTATTGTTTTCGGAATTTTGATTTTTGAAACCTTGTAATTACAGCGGTTTGCAAGTTAAGGCAAAAATAAAACAAAATACAATATTAGCAATAAATCGTTGATTTACAATATAATAACTTGATAAACGCACGTCGATTTTATAAAAAATGTGAATTGGGTTGTAATTGTTTGGATTTCAATCACGTTATGCTCAAAACGACATTTGCAAATTTTTTCGGCACTTTTTTTTAAGAAAATATTGAGCGAATTTTGTACTGCTAAATAGCACTAAACAAACCGACCATACTAAGTAAAATTTGAGTAAATGATTAACGTTGCACAACAGTGGAACCGCTGCCTTGACGTCATCAAGGCTAACCTGCCAGCCGAACAGTTCGATGTTTGGTTCGCTCCCATTGTTGCCGTTGATTTTGATCAGGAAAATGATCGTGTGACGCTCAAAGTCCCCTCACAGTTCTTTGTGGAGCAGATCGAGGGACGATATATCCACGTACTCTCGCTGGCATTGAAGAGAGTTTTTGGCGAGAACGTCAAGCTCACCTATAAATATAATGTGGTGGGCAGTGATGATGCCAGCGCCGTTGAGCAAACCGAGGACAACTCAAGCTCAAAGCTCAAACAGGACCTTAAGATACGCAAGCCGCGTGTCGCTAACCCCTTTGAGCGTGACGAGAGCCTTGAGGACATTGATCCGCAGTTGAATCCACGATACACCTTTGAGAACTATTGTAGCAGCACGAGCAACAAGCTTGCTGTAAGCATTGGCCAGGCCATCGCCGAGAACCCCGAGGAGAAGACCTTCAACCCCTTGTTTGTCTTCGGCGAGACTGGGGTGGGCAAGACCCATCTCCTGCAGGCCATCGGCATCAAGCTCAAGGAGAACTTTCCCCGCATGAGGGTACTCTATGTCTCATCCCGAGTCTTTGAGAGCCAGTACACGACAGCGATGCTGCAAAAGAAAATCAACGACTTCATTAATTTCTATTTGAGTATTGATGTGCTCTTGCTTGACGACATCCAGTTCTTTGCTGGTAAGCCGGGCACTCAAAATACGTTCTTCCACATCTTTAATCACTTGCACCAGCATCAACGCCAGTTGGTGATGTCATGTGATTGCCGTCCCAGTGACCTTGACGGAATGGAGCCCAGGCTCATATCGCGCTTCAAGTGGGGCATGACAGTGGAACTCGAGAAACCCGACTACCAGTTGCGGCGCCAGTTCCTGGCCATGAAAGCCGCTCAGGACGGATTGAACATCAATAGCGAGGTACTGGACTACATCGCCACCAATGTCACCGACAGTGTGCGTGAACTTGAAGGCGTGATGGTATCGCTCCTGGCCCATGCCACGATGCTTAATCAGGAAATCACCATTGATCTTGTGCGCAATGTCATTGGCAATACAGTTAAGGTGAATCAGCGACAGATGACCTTTGAACTCATTGCCGAGACGGTAGCTGACTATTACAACATGTCCACCGACTTGATTTATGGCAAGTCTCGCAAGCGCGAAATCAGTGATGCCCGCCAGCTCGTGATGTATCTCGCCAAGAAAGAGGCTCAGATGTCATCTACCAGCATCGGTGCAAAACTCGACCGCACCCATGCCACCGTGCTTCATGCCTGCATCCAGATTGAACAGCGCATGTCGATCGAGAAAGACTTCTCGCGCGAAGTGGCTGCAATTACTGCGAGCTTAACTCAATAACTATATCAATAAGTCAAAGAAATCTTTGTCAGGGCGTGCCTCTCCACGGTGCGCCTTGCTTTTTACATATCTGGTTGGAACAATCCCTACACGTTGTCACTATCGTTTGAGAAGAGTTGCAGGGCGATGTGGGCGCATGCCTCGGCATCGGCGAGAGCATTGTGGTGATTGACAAGGTCATAGCCGCAATAGGCTGCCACAGTGTGTAACTGATGGTTAGGTAATTGCTTGAGCTGGCGCTTAGCTGCTAGGCATGTGCAGTAGAACTTATAATCTGGATAGTCCATCTGGTAGCAGCGAAAGACCGCCTTGAGGCAACTCTCGTCAAAACTCTTGTTGTGGGCCACTAGCGGCAACCCCTCGATGAGCGGCTCAATTATGGCCCACACGTGGGGAAAGACGGGAGCGTCATCGGTGTCCCACGGGCCCAAACCATGAACGCGCTGGCACCAGTAGCTGTAGTAGTTGGGCTCGGGTTGGATCAGTGAGTAGAAACGGTCCACAATAGCGCCGTCGCGCACAATGACCACACCTACCGCGCAAACGCTGGTGCGCTCGCTGTTGGCGGTCTCAAAATCGATGGCGGCAAAATTCTTCATGAAACGGATTGTAATGCTGCAAAAGTAGTGCTTGTTTCTTTATTTTTCAAAAAATCGACCTGCGATTAAACATTTTATCTTCAAATCAGTCAAAAAGTCGCTCAAAACGAGCCGACAATTGAAATAAATAGCGTAAATTTGTAGGTTAAACCTAATGTCGTGGCATTCGTGCGAGACTGGGGCGGAGTTTTGCCTGCCGTGCGGTGCCCGCGAGAGATTTATAAACTACAAGAAAAATGGATAACGATCGAATTTTAGAGATCAACATTGAGAACGAAATGAAGTCCAGCTACATCGATTATTCGATGTCGGTCATCGTTTCGCGTGCGCTACCCGATGTGCGCGACGGCTTCAAGCCGGTGCACCGCAGGGTACTCTTCGGCATGGACAAGTTACGCAACTATTCCAATGCTGCCTACAAGAAATCGGCACGTATCGTGGGTGACGTGCTTGGTAAGTACCATCCTCACGGCGACTCGTCGGTTTACCTTGCTATGGTTCGTCTGGCCCAGGATTGGGCTATGCGCTACCCGCTGGTCGATGGCCAGGGTAACTTCGGTTCGGTCGACGGTGACAGCCCCGCTGCCATGCGTTACACCGAGGTGCGTCTCGACAAGATGGGCGAGAGCATGATGGAAGACATGGACAAGGACACCGTGGACTTTGTGCCTAACTTTGATAACACACTCGAGGAGCCCTCAGTGCTGCCTACCCGCATTCCCAACCTGCTGGTGAACGGCGCAACGGGTATCGCGGTGGGTATGGCGACCAACATGGCTCCCCACAACCTGGGTGAGTGCATCGATGGCTGTCTGGCCTTGCTCGAGGACCCCGAGATGGAAGTGAGCGACCTGATGAGCTACATCAAGGCTCCCGACTTCCCCACAGGAGGTATCATCTACGGTTACCAGGGCGTGAAAGACGCCTTTGAGACAGGTCGCGGACGCATTGTTGTGCGTGCTAAGGCCGAGATCGAGACCGATCGCAACCACGAACGCATCGTCGTTAACGAGATCCCTTATAATGTCAACAAGAAGGACCTCATCGAAAACATCGCCCGCCTGGTCGAGGAAAAGAAGATTGACGGCATCAGCGACATCAACGACGAGAGCGACCGCCACGGCATGCGCATCGTCATTGATGTGAAAAAGGATTTCAACCCCAATGTGCTGCTCAACAAGCTGTACAAGATGACCGAGTTGCAGTCATCATTCAGCGTGAATAACGTGTGCTTGGTTAACGGACGACCCCAGTTGCTCAACCTCAAGCAGTTACTCCAGCACTTCCTGGAACATCGCCACGAGGTGGTCATTCGCCGCACCCGTTTTGACCTGAAGAAAGCTCAGGAGCGTGCCCATATCCTGGAGGGCCTCATTATCGCCAGCGACAACATTGATGAGGTGATTGCCATCATCAAGAGCAGTGAGTCGACCGAACATGCCATCCAGCGCCTGATGGAGCGCTTCAGCCTCACCGAGGTTCAGGCACGCGCCATCGTCGAGATGCGTCTGCGTCAGCTCACCGGACTGGAGCAGGAGAAACTCCACAACGAGTTGGCCGAGGTTCGCAAGACCATCGAGCAGTTGCAGGCTATCCTTGACGATCCTGCCGAGTGCCGCAAGGTCATTGAGCAGGAGCTTATCGAGGTCAAAGAGAAGTTCGGTGACGAGCGCCGCACACAAATCGAATATTCCAGTGAGGAGATGAACGCTGAGGACTTCTACAGCGACGATCCCATGATCATCACCATCTCCCACTTCGGTTATATCAAGCGCACTCCGCTCAAGGAATACCGCGCCCAGGCGCGTGGTGGAGTGGGGGCCAAGGGCAGTGACACACGCGATGAGGATTTCATCGAGTATGTTTACGAGGCCACCAACCATAACTATATGCTGTTCTTCACCGCAACGGGCCGCTGCTTCTGGCTGCGTGTGTTTGAAATTCCCGAGGGCACCAAGAACAGCAAGGGACGTGCTATCCAGAATCTGTTGAATCTGGATGCCGAGAACCGCATCTTGGCATTTGTTCGTGCCACGGCTCTTACCGATCCCGAGTACAACCAGTCACATTATATCGTATTTGCTACTAAGAATGGTATTGTCAAGCGCACGAGCCTTAGTGCTTATTCACGTACCCGTGCCAACGGTGTTCGCGCCCTCAACATCGCCGAGGACGACCAACTCGTGGGCGCAATCCTCACCGAGGGCAATAGCGAGGTCATTTTGGCTAATAGCAAGGGCTACGCAATCCGCTTCTCCGAGACCAAGGTTCGTGCCATGGGACGCACCGCTACCGGTGTCAAGGGTATGACCCTGAGCGAGGGCGACGAGGTGATTGGCATGATTTGCATGCGTGCCGGCACGCGCGATAATGTGCTCGTCGTTTCTGAGCAAGGAATGGGCAAGCGCAGTGCCCTTGAGGACTACCGTGTCACTAACCGTGGCGGCAAAGGTGTTAAAACCATTAACATCACTGCTAAAACTGGCAAGCTAATTGCAATTAAGAATGTGAATGACGATAACGACCTTGTCATCATCAACAAGAGCGGCATCGCCATCAGGCTACGGGTTAGCTCATTGCGTGTCGTGGGACGAGCAACACAGGGTGTAAGGCTCATCAATCTTGAGAAGAAAAACGACGAGATAGCAAGCGTTTGCAAGGTTGATACCGAGCCCGAGACCACCGACGAGGAGGGCGTTCGTGATGCCTTCAGCGAGATTCCCGAGAACTCCGAGATCTCCAAGAACATCGAGCCATCCGAGGACACAAACGATGAACAACAAAATGAGAATGAATAAACATTATAAACAGCTTTAATTGTTAAGAAAAATGAAAAAGATGATTCTTTTCGCCGCTGCTGCCATCATGGCCTTCGGCGCATCGGCTCAGATGAGCCTCGTGAAAGACCTCTCCAAGAAAGTTGGAACTGGTAATCCTCAGGCCTATGCCGAGGTGTTACAGGCCATTGAGCCTGCTCTCATGAACCCTGAGAGCGCTAAAGACGTGCTCACATGGTACACCGCAGGTAAAGCCGCTTTTGGCTTGTATGACACGATGTTTGGTGCCAAATCTCTCGGACAGCCGGTTGATGAAAACATGATGAATGAGATCCTGAGCGCTGCCTATGAGTTCTATCAGACTGCATTGCCCCTTGACAGTGTTGTCGAGGTGGACAAGAACGGTGCTCCCAAGCTCAACAAGGACGGTAGCAAGAAAATCAAGACCAAATACAGCAAGGACATCATCGGCGCCCTCACCGCCCACATGGGTGACATCGCTAACGCTGGTAACGTCTATCTGCAGCAAGCTTCTGAGATCACCGATGAAGCTAAAGCCGCTGAAGCTTGGGCTAGTGCCGCTGCTGCCTATGGTAACTATGTTGACATCGCTCGCGCTCCCTTTGCTATCGCCAATGGCGTAGCTCCTGCCGACAGCGTGCTCGGCCAGGTGCGTTTCTTCCAGGCCTACGCTCAGTATCAGGCCAAAGATTTTGCCGATGCATATGAGAACTTCACCAAGGCTCGCAAGATGGGTTATGCCGATGACAATATTGTTGGCTTCCAGACCTCATCGCTTGCCAACATGGTTCAGACTATGCTTGACAAGAACGAGTTTGACAAGGCTAAGAGCTTCATCGAGAATGCCCTCAGCTCCGATCCTGACAATGCTGTCCTGCACGACATCATGGGCTTTACCATGGAGCTGAAGGATGGTGTCGACGCTGCCCTGCCGTTCTACCGCAAGGCTGCCGAGGTTGATCCCAACTATGCTAACGCATTCTTTGATGTTGGCCGTTGCCTCTACCTCCAAGCTCAGAAGATTATCGACGAGAATCCCAACGCCACCAACAAGGAGCTCGTTCCCAAGATCAAGCCCATCTATGACGAGGCTATTCCCTTCCTCCAGAAGGCTATCAATCTCAACACCGAGGGTGACAATAAGGCCAAGAACGTCCTCGACGACATCCTCTACAAGTTTGAGGTTATGGGCGTGAAGTAATTGAGTGATTGAATTTTAAAACCTGATGCGGGTGGTGTGGCAGTTGTCTCACCACCCGCAATATTTCTCATCAGTGTTGCACGGGATAGGAAAAATGCCTAATTTTGCGGCCGATTTCCATTATAGAGTAAATATTATTTTGAAACGGATTGCGATCATAACAATAACTGCGGTGATGCTTGCGTTTAACAGTGCCGCGCAACAGTCATTAGTCAAGGAGGCCAACAAAGCCGCCAGTGGGCTCACGATGACTGTCGACAGCTATAATAAGGCCTTCAAGAAACTGCAGCCTGCACTCACTCACGAAGAGACGCGCGAGCGCGCCGAAACATGGGCGCTGGCCAACCGCATCAAGATTGAGCAGTATGACAAATACATGGACAACCGCCGCGTGGGTAAAAAGATTGATTCTAAGGCCATGGGTTACACGTTGATCGATGCCTATGATTATGCCATGACGGCCCTTCAGCTGGACACTGTATTTATTGTTGACAAGAAAGCGCAACCCGTTATTGATAAGAAAACCAAGCGCCCCAAGTTCAAAACCAAATATAGTCATGACGTGGTCAATCGTCTGATTAGCCATCACGATGATTACCGCATTGTGGGTAGCGAACTCTATAACATCAAAGATTGGAACGGAGCCTATAAGGCTTGGGACGACTACTGCAAAATGGCTGCCCGGGTTGATGATCCTCGCTGGCTAAAGCCTGACAGTTTGGTGGCCGAGGTACGTTATTACCAGGGCATTGCCGCATGGCAAAAGGGCGATACCATTGATGCCGTACGCCTTTTTTGCATGGCCAGGCATGGTGGCTATTCCCGCAAGGAGGCCTACGATTACGCGCTCGTTTGCTTGAGTGATCTGGGCAATGAGACCGAGGTGGTAAGACTGGCATGGGAAGCCTTTATCAAGTTTGGCACCAGTGATCCACAATACATCCGCATCCTCATTAACGACTTTGTCAACCGTGAGGACTACAGTGGCGCTAACGACCTTCTTGATGAGGCGATGGACGGCAATCCCAATGATGACGAGTTGCTCAACCTCAAGGGACTGGTCATCGAGAGCCAGGAGAGCATCTACGAGGCATTGCCCTATTATCAGCGCTGCATCGAGTTAAATGACAGCAATGCCAGCGGCCAGTTCAACGTGGGGCGTTTCTTCTACAATAAAGCGCAAGAGACACGGCAAAACAGTCGCTTGTATGGCAAGCGTTTGGCCGATATGGTGAACCCCATTTATCGCGAGGCCTTACCTTATCTAGAGAAATCCTATAAGCTTAACCCCAACAACGAGGAACTTGTCAACGCCCTGCGTGACATATACTATAAGTTGGGTGAGGCTCAAAAACTCCAGGCCATCGAGAACCAGAATCAATGATTGTTTGAGGGTACGATAAAACAAATTACGCGAGAGTTCAGTTACTGATACTCCCGCGTAATTTGTTATTTCACCTGTGCTATTTTCAAATATTCACGGCTTGCGCACAATGCCGCGTGTGCTGCCTTTCACAAAGTTGTAAATGATGTCTCGCTCTGGGCTCTCGGGCAGTTTTTCTACCTCAATGAGCGATTGCGTGATATTCATGCCCGAGTCATAGATCGTGCGGTAAACGTCGGCAATGGCGTCAATCTGTTCGCTGGTATAGCCGCGACGATGCAAGCCCACCTTGTTCACACCCTCATAGGCGATGGGGTAGCGTGCCGCCATGCAATAGGGAGGAATATCCTTGTTGACAAGTGCGCCGCCTTGAATCATCACGTGGCAACCGATGCGCGTGAACTGATGTACAAGCGCGCCGCCACCAATGATGGCCCAATCGTCAACAACCACTTCGCCTGCCAGCTGGCCCGAGTTGGACATGATGACGTGATTGCCCACAACACAATCGTGTGCCACATGGCAGTAGGCCATAATCAGGCAGTTGTCGCCCACAACGGTTTTCCCCTTCGAGGCAGTGCCACGATGAATGGTGACAAACTCACGGATAACCGTGTTGTCGCCGATGATGGCCAGCGTATCTTCGCCTTGGAATTTCAAGTCTTGGGGGATATCGCCCACTACGGCATTAGAGTGGATATGGCAGTTTTTACCGATGCGGGTGCCACTTTTCACAACGGCACCGCTGTCGATGCGTGTACCGGCACCAATCTCGACATTGGCATCGATGGTGACAAAGGGACCAATCTCAACACCTTCCCCTAGCTTTGCATCGGGATGGACGACGGCAAATTGATGAATATTCATATTCTGTTATTTTTCTAACTCTTGATTTCTAAAATAAATAGACCTGAAGCCTAGACAGGGTTCTTGACGATTTGAGCCATAAACTCAGCCTCGGTGACAATCTTCTCGCCAACAAAAGCATAGCCCTTCATCACGGCAGTGCCACGGCGAATGGGAGTCATCAGCGACAAGTGGAAAATGAGCGTGTCGCCCGGGATGACCTTGCTGCGGAATTTCACATTGTCAATCTTGAGAAAATAGGTGGAATAGTTCTCGGGATCTTCCACACTGCTGAGCACAAGGATGCCGCCCACTTGAGCCATGGCCTCGACCTGCAACACACCGGGCATGATGGGCTCATGGGGGAAGTGCCCCTGGAAGAACGGCTCGTTGACCGTCACATTCTTTATGCCCACCACGTGTTTCTTGCCTTTCTCGATGATTTTGTCAACGAGCAGCATGGGATAGCGATGGGGCAGCATGGCACGTATCTGGTTGATGTCGTACAACGGCTCTTTGTTCGGGTCATAGATGGGGGCCTGAACATTCTGGTAGCGCAACTCTTGACGGATTTTCTTTGACAGCTGGGTGTTGATGGTATGCCCAGGACGGGTAGCGACAATGCGACCCTTCAGCGGGCGGCCTATCAGTGCAAGGTCACCCAGCACGTCAAGCAACTTGTGGCGTGCAGGCTCGTTCTTGAATGCCAGCGGCTTGTTGTTGAGGTAACCCAGTTCACCAGCAGGTTTGTGAGGCACATTCATCACATCGGCCATGTGGTCAAGGTCTTCCTGTTTCATGGGCGAGTCATAGATGACAATGGCATTGTCCAGGTCGCCGCCCCTGATGAGGTTGAGTTGGATGAGGGGTTGCACCTCGCGCACAAACACAAACGTGCGGCTGCCGGCAATCTCCTGTTTGAACAGTTTGATATCGGTCAGCGATGCGAACTGGTTGCCCAGCACGGGAGAATCATACTCAACCATGCAGTCGATTGAGAAATCGTCATCAGGCAATACGATAAGTGATGAGCCGGTTTCCTTGTCAACGACTTTGATGCGTTGTTTTACCACATAGTATTCCTTATCGGCCTCTTGCTCAACAATGCCGACTTTTTCTATCTCGTTGCACCACTGGATGGCACTGCCGTCAAGAATGGGTATCTCACCGCAATTCACCTCGATGAGGCAGTTGTCGATGCCCGCAGCATACAGGGCTGCCATGGCGTGTTCAATAGTGCTCACGCGGGCTTCCTTGTTGCTCTTGCTGGCAATGACGGTGCCACGTGTAGTCTCAATAACGTGTTCGGCTAGCGCCTGAATGGTGGGCTGGCCCTCCATGTCAATGCGTTTGAACACATAGCCTGTATTCACCTCAGCGGGTTTGAATGTCGCAGTTGACATTTGTCCCGTGTGCAGGCCCTTGCCGCTCACGGTAAACTCGCTCTTGAGTGTCTTTTGTTTCATATTATCAATTTCAATTCCCTAAAAACCTTACACCTGATACCTAAAGCCTAACGCCTTAAAGCTTCTTTTTCAGCTCCTTGATGTCACTGTACATCTCGCCCAAGCGCTTCAGATAAACCACTTGGCGCGCAAATTCCATGGCAGGCTGCACGGGAGCACCCAGCCACTTGCCGTTGCTGCCGATGCTGTTGTCCACACCGGTCTGCGCACCGATGCCGTTCTTGTCACCCACGGTGATGTGCCCGGCAAATCCCACTTGACCGCCAACCATGTTGTACTTACCGATTTTAGTTGAACCGGCAACGCCCACCTGGGCTGCCATGACGGTGCTTTCGCCCACTTCAACGTTGTGAGCGATTTGGATGAGGTTATCGAGTTTAGCGCCCTTCTTGACCACCGTTGCACCCATTGTAGCGCGATCGATGGTTGTGTTGGCTCCGATTTCCACATCATCCTCGAGGATGACAATACCCACCTGGGAGATTTTCTCGTAGGTGCCATCTTCCTTAGGTGCGAACCCGAATCCGTCACCACCAATGATAGCTCCGCCCTGCACGATGCAACGGTTACCAATGCGGCAGCCATGATAGATCTTCACACCAGGATACAGAATCACGTCGTCACCCAGGGTTACGCCATCACCCACATAAACTTGAGGGTAAATCTTCACGTTCTTGCCGATGGTCACGCCGTCGCCAATGTAGGCAAACGCGCCCACATACACGTCATCAGGCAGGGTTGTGCCTTCACCCACGTGGATGGGTTGCTCAACGCCATGCTTAGCAGGACGCTGGCTGTTGACAAAATTCAACAGGTCGGCCAACGTCTTGTAAGGGTCTTCAACGCGGATGAGCGTCGCTTTCACCTCTTGCTCGGCGACAAAGTCCTTTCTCACCAGTACTGCCGAGGCTTGGGTTGTATAAATGAAATGGGTGTATTTGGGATTGGCGAGGAACGTCAGGCAACCTGGCGTAGCTTCCTCGATTTTAGCATAATTGTTAATCACAGCCGATGCATCACCATCAACCGTGCCGTTAACCATTGCTGCAAGTTGTTGTGCAGTAATCTCCATGATGTAGTTAAATATTGACTAGTCTTTTAAAAAACGGCTGCAAAGTTCGCAAAAAAAACACAATGCCGCAACTTAATGCTTGTTAATGTGCCAAATAGGACAAAAAAGAAGTTATTTTGTACTGCGATTGAGCAGCTCGGCAATCTTTGCCTCGATTACGGGTGCTTCTTGATAACCCAGCAGGGTTTGATACTCACCCTTGGGTGTTACAAACATCAGCGTGGGAACAGCCTCAACACGGAATTCCATGGCCAACTCGGGCTCTTGATCCACATCCACACGCTTGAAAATAACCTGACCCTTGTGCTTTTGCTCAATCTCGTCAAGCACTGGTGCCAATTCCTTGCAGGGGCCGCACCAGGTGGCAAAGAAGTCAATTACCATAGGCTTCGAGGTCATAATGGTGGTCTGTTTAATCCACTCGGTCTGACCCTCGTCATCAGAGTTGGCCACCGGCATCTCGCTCTGGGTAGCCTCATTGCCGCCAACGTTTGCCTGGTTATCAGCAGCCTCCGGTTTATTGTTACATGCAGCAAGCAGCAGCAATGCAGTCATGCAGAAAATTATCCTCTTCATAATCTTATTATCTCAATCTGTAAGTTCTCGATGATCAGCTCACCAGTTTCCCTTTGCCCAGACGGGTGATTTCAGGCTCGCTACCTGTGCAGTCCACAATGGTTGAGGGCATGAGCTGTCCGCGTCCTGAGTCGATAACGATATCAACCTTTGACTCGAAGGCTTCGGCCATCAAACCGGGCTCACAACGATAGTCCTCATCGTCTCCGGGAACCGAGGTCGTCAGGATAGGTCCACCCAAAGTTCTCACGATGGCCAGGGCTATCTCATTGTCGGGAATACGGATGCCCACGGTACGACGGCCCTTGAACGCTTTAGGCAATTTGGACAAGGCAGGCAGGATAAAGGTGAACGGTCCTGGCAAGTTAGATTTCATCAGTCTGAACTGGACGTTATCAAACTTGGCAAATTGAGCCACCTGAGAAATGTCGTCACAGATAATCGACAGGTTAGTCTTGGCCGATTTCATCTCCTTGATGGCACAAATGCGCTCAATGGCTTGGTTGTTGAGCGCATCGCAGCCCAATGCATAAACGGTATCAGTGGGATAGATGATAAGCCCTCCCTCCTTGAGCGTTTCAACCACCTGGTCGATGTGACGCTGGTTGATGTTGTTTTCTAATATCTCTAAAATTTCCATAATCAAACTAAACTAGAAACTAATGATTGAGGTTTCCACATTGGCCCCGTCGGCATATTTCCTCAACAGTGTTGCCATCCATTCCACCGCATCTTCAAGCGGCATCTCGGGGGCAAATGCATTGATGTTGATTTGTGCTCTGACGGTCTCCTCAGTAAACTTGGTGCGCTCTTCGTCGCTTGTGGGGGTGGCGATGGGTCCTGCAGCATCACGATACACGGGCATCCCTTCGATATTGAGCAAGCCACGCCCAATGCCGTTATACACGTCATCGGCAGTGCCCACGCTCATGGTGAGGGTGTTGCCCTCGATGCGGTCACCATCCAAGCCACTGATGGCATAGCCGCTCTTGATGGAAACCAGATTAACGACGTCGATGAGTGTCGTCAGGCGATAGATGCCCAAGCCACGGATGATGCGGCGGCACAAAGCCTCGCTCGACACGCGGTATCGACTTGGATCCTTGCCGAGCGACTTGTACAGGTGACTGGTAGCAGCAATAGCAGGCCGCTGATTGATTTCCAGCAACTCATATCGCTGCTTGATTTCCTCAGCGGCATTCTCGATTTCGGCCCACAATTCATCACAGGTTGGCCTGTTCACAACAGTCGCACTGATGAGCCCTATCCGGGTTTCAGGACATGCTTCCAGAATCCTTGGGTCTATCTTTACCTCGATCATTTTTGTCTTACTTTCAAAAAACGCTGCAAAGATACAACTTTATATCCAATTATAGACTAATTGTTGATAAATTAGGCCTCTCCATGATATTGCTTAAATACAATAGGCGTCTTTTCGGCATAAAAAAATGAAAATTTCCGTTTTTCATTTTGTTCTGCTCTTAACTTGCATTAATTTTGCCAGATGATGAAAAAGATAATGATGATTTTATCGCTGGTGGTGGTTGCCATCAGCACACAGGCTCAAACGATGAGAAATGACGAGATGACACGCCGCATCGATGAGGTGTTTGGCGCAGTGTATAATAATCCTGCCGAGCCAGGGGCGGCGGTATTGATCATGCAGGGCAATGACACGCTCTACAGCCGCTGCTTTGGTGTTGCCGACATGGTGACCCACGAGCCAGTCTCCTTTGAGACCAATTTCTGCATCGCTTCGGTGTCTAAGCAGTTCTCGGCAGTGGCTTTGCTGCAATTGGCCGAGCAGCGCAAACTGTCGTTAAAAGACTCGCTGTTCAAGTTCTTCCCCGAGTTTAAAGCCCCGTTCTTCAAGGACATTACTCTGCATCACATCATGAGCCACACCTCGGGCATACCCGATGCGCGTGACCGCCATGACCGCGATTTTGTGCTCTACAGCACCGATGTGGCCTCAGTGGGGTATATGAAAACGCTCGATCACCTCAACTTCCATCCTGGCACTCAATATGAGTACATCAACCCAACATTCCAGTTGATTTACCAGATTGTAGAGCGTGCAACGGGCATCCCCTTCGAGACCTATATGCAGGAGAACGTCTTTGACAAGGCTGGAATGAAACATTGTCGCTATTTTGAACCTGACCGCAATATTGCCCACATGGCCCATGGCTACGAGCGTGACGACAGCGGGCTGTGGAAGGAGTATGATTATGGCGAGGAGACTTTCTTTGCCACCAAGGCCGATGGCGCCCTCTATTGCTCCATCAACGATTTTGTGAACTGGGAGCGTGCCCTGCGTGACAATCGGGTATGGACCTCAGCCAGCAAACTCATGGCTTATCACCCATGGATTATGATTCCACAGGATGCCGAGTATGGCTACCAGCCTCACACGGGTTATGGCTACGGCTTTTTCGTGCAGGACGTGCCTAATCTGCCCACCCATGTTTATCACTTGGGTGACAATGGCGGTTTCACCATCTATGCTGGCAAGATTCCCGCCCGTGACCTCATTTTCCTGTTCTTCTCGACCCGTCCCGACATCGACCGCCTGGGCATGGTCAACCAGGTCTACCACATCCTCGGATTAGACTTCAAGTAAGTTACTTCTTGACAACCAGATTGTCGCTTGTCATGCGCTGCATGTATTGCTGGATGATGGATTTCATCTGGCGCTCCATGTGGTCGCGTGTGGCGTGCGGCATGGTGTTCAGCACGTTGTGGCTAAAGGTGGAGTCGGTGCGGAATGTGTAGGCCGCCGTCACATCCTTGCCGTCGAACTGCAACGCATAATCACCCCAAACATATTCATAGCCACTCGACTCGGGCAACCAGTGTAGCGCTAAACCCTCATTGGACGGAGTATTGAACAGGTCGAACCCGAAGGCGATGAAAGGCACGTCATAGTGCAGGTAACCCAGCACGGTGGGCATGATATCGATCTGTTCGACAACACGCTCCTCATCATAGCCGTGCAATGACTGGTCGCTTGGGGCATAGAAAATGATGGGCACACTGTAGTTGCCCAGCGACGTGCAGTAGAATGGGTCAATTTGCTGGCTCACGTGGTCGGCCGTGATGACAAACAGCGTGTTCTTGAACCACGGCTGCTTACTGGCGGTCTCAAAGAAGCGTTTCAAGGCATAATCGGTATAGGCGATGCATTGCTGCAAGGGGCGCTCACCCTGCGGGAAATGCCCCTGATACTTCTTGGGCACGACAAACGGGTCATGGGATGACGCGCTGAACAATGCTGTCATGAACGGCTCTTTCATCTGGCTCATTTGCTCGGCGAAGAACTGGAAAAACTCCTCGTCCCAGATAGCCCACGTGCCGTCAAAGTCAGCATCACCGTTGAAATTAGGGTCGGCATTATACTCATCTCGACCGTAATAGCGCTGGAAACCAGTGGCTCGAGCAAAAGCTTGGAAGCCCATCGAGCCGTTCTGCGCCCCATGGAAAAAGGCGGTGGTGTAACCCTTGTTCTCGCCCAATTCCCGTGCCAGGCCCGACATGGTGTTCAGCGATGCGGGTGTAAGAAACAGCGGCTCGACAAAGTTGGGCAACGACGACAGCACCGATGGCATGCCCTCGATGCTCTTGCGTCCGTTAGCATAGGAGTAACGGTAGGTCATCGCGCTGGTCGTCAGCAGCGAATCGAGGAATGGCGTGAAACCCTTGTATGTGCCGTTTCTCAGCGTTTTGTTATAGAACCCGATGTGTTGCTTGCTGAAACTCTCCAATATCACCACAACGACATTGCGGGGCGTGAATGCGGCACTGTCAGCGGGCGTGTGGAGTGGGGTATAGAGGGCACTCGCCTCCTCGTCGCTCATATAGTCGGGAACGACAAAGGGCGTCTTTTTCAACGTCCGCATGATGGAAAACGGTGTATTCAGGACGATGCCCGTCTCAACCGGGCGATTGACGTACTGATTGGCATTGCTGATGGTGATGGGACGTGTCGCCTTGGTGAATCCGCCACGTATAGCCCCAATGCACAAAGGGATAGCCACCAGCAACGAGATAACCTGAACCACATAGTATGTTGAGACGCTATATTTTCCGTTACATCCATCTCTTCCGTTCTCTCCGTTTCCCCTTGGCTGAAACAACCTCCAGAATAACCATGTAACAATCGCTGCCAGCAGCACCAGATACCAGTGACTCAGGAACTGCCCACCAAAAATCTTGAGCATTTCTCCGGTCTCCTCGTTACTGAACTCGGCGAATACAGATGCTGTCGTGCGTTTGCCCGTGAAGGGGAAATAGACGCAGTCCATCAGGTTCATACACACCGCAATGCTGTTGACGATGGTATAGATCCATCGTGCCACACGGTAGAACGCGGGGCATTCCTTCCAGTGTAGTGGCAGCAGGAGCATCAAAATAATCACCGCATTGGTGTAAAGGATGGCTGGTGTGTCAAACAGCAGTCCTGCCCCGAATAGTTCCAGCCCGTGTCCAAAGGTCAATGATCCGGCGAACAGCGACCAGTTGAGCATGAGGAAAACAGCGCGGCACAGGGTATAGGCACAATAAATCACTACCAGGTCCCATAGCACAGCGGTTAGGGGTATATTGGAAAAAGAAAAATGTCGTTTCATGCCACAAAAGTAGTAAAAAACCTAATGCCTAATGCCTAATACCTAAAACCATTTCATTAATTTTGCACCACAAAATGAAAACAAGGCAAAAAAATATCAAGCGATTGGTCCTCTTGCTGCTCACGATTGCTCTGGCTGTGTGGGTGGCGACTCGGTGGCATGTGTGGTTTGGCAACGAGCCCGAGTTGGCAGCCGAGCCGTTCTCGACACCATCAAATGTGTTACTCACCTTTGGTGATGAAAACGAGTTCTCCCGCAACGTCAGCTGGCAATGCGACACCGTTTTGAGACCATCTTTCCTGGAATTGGTCAATGTCGAGCAAGGTGACACGCTGCGCATCGAGGCCCAAGGCGAGGTCTTTGCCTCACGCAACGGCAAGGCCGCCTACTATGTCGCTCGTCTGCACCATCTGCAACCCAATGTCCGATACCGTTATTGTGCCGTGACCGATGGCCATGCGTCCGATTGGTATGATTTCCAAACTCATGCTGCGGGTCGTGACCGCTTCTCTTTCTTGTTTGTGGGCGATGTCCAGGACACCATCGGGGGCATCGCAAACAGCCTCTTGCGTGGTGCGCTCGGGCATCATCCCGATTGCGAATTTCTCGTGTGTGGTGGTGACTTGATCGAGCGCCCGGCCAATCAGTATTGGGTCGAGACCTTCCGCACGCTTGACAGCATCGGCCAGTCCATACCCATCCTTAACGTGACGGGTAACCACGACTACCTTAAGGGTGTCATTCAGCGCCTTGAGCGCCGTTTCCCGCTCGTCTTCTCTTATTTCCTGGACTCCAAGGTCGAGGACAACATGGTCTATACCTTGAATTATGGCAATGCTCAGATTTTTGTGCTTGACAGCAACCGTGAGTTCCCCTATCTGTGGACTCAGCGCCAGTGGCTTGAAGAACAGTTGCGTCAGAGCACTGCCAAGTGGAAGATCCTTGTCCTCCACCATCCGTTGTATTCCATCAAGGGCAAGAACAACATCATCCAGCGCTGGCTGTTCGACGACCTGGTGCATCAATATGGCGTTGACCTCGTGCTGCAGGGGCATGAGCACGCCTATGCCCGCATGACTGGTCATTATAAGAATGGCGCCCCGTCAGCCCCGGTCTATACCGTCAGCCACTGTTCCCCCAAGAACTACCGCATCTATTTTGACGAGCATTTTGACCGCTTTGGCATTTCTGGCCGCTACTACCAGACGGTGAACGTCCACGGCGACACCCTGGCGATGGCGACCTATGACGCTAATACACATGCCCTCTACGATTCGCTGATGATCGTCATGAACCCGGACAAGAGGGCCAACTGGCGTCCTGTCATCGACCTGGGCAAGAACATCCCCGAGAACATGGATTTCACGCCCGATCCCGCCAACAAAAAAGACCGCAAATTCGCCGACCGTATCCGCGACTACCTCAACCGAAAGAAGTGAACAGTTAACAATTAATAGTGAACAGTTAATAGTTAATAGCTACAATTGTCTTTCTTCTTCAAGACCAAGACATTAGCGGCTTCGCGCCTTAGCGCGGGGTTTGGACGCGGATGCCAAAACTAGTTCAATTCGCGAAATTAGCGGACAGTTATGAGAGTGCGAATGCCTACTAAAACCTAACCCCTAAAGCCTATAACCTGCTCGCTCAGCGAGCAATCCTTTTTTTTACATGTAATTACCACGAATTGACCATTAATTAATGGCTAATTCACGACAATTCACGTGAAAATTCGACGTGCGATGTCTTCGATTAATTGGTTCAATTCGTGGACCGTTAAGAGTGCTGATGCCCTCAGAAAAATCAGATAAATCCGTAGTTTTTAAAAAAGTGCGGCAGCCCAATTAGTCCAATTTGTAGTTTTTGAAACGATTTTTGTGATTGTCTTTCGCTATATCGATTTTTTTCCGTAAATTTGCCGTGTTTGCATCAATTCCCAGAATAGTAACCAATCATTACCCGAATGACTATGAAACCAACCCATTTTTCCCGTTACCTGAAGTTTGCCCTCTTCTTGGCAATACTCTGTTCATTCACAACCGCTTACGCCTACGACTTTGAAGTCGATGGTATCTACTATAACATCAATGGTAACGAGGCGACTGTTACGTATAAAGGAATAGATGAATACGACTGGTCTTCAAATGAATATAGCGGAAACGTAATAATCCCTTCAACTGTAACCTATAACGGATCTACTTACTCAGTTACATCGATCGGTTTCGCTGCTTTTTATGCTTGCAGCAACCTTACCAGCATCACTATCCCCAACTCCGTCACCTCAATTGGTGGTTGGGCGTTCACGAATTGCAGCGGCCTTGCTAATATTACTATCCCCAACTCCATCACCTCCATCGGTAGCGAAGCGTTTTATGGCACGGAATGGTATAATAATCAGCCTAATGGTATAGTATATGCCGGTCTTGTGGCATGCGATTACAAGGGCACGATGCCAAGCGGAGCAAGCATTATCATAAGGGATGGTACTCTCGGTATTGCAGGGTCTGCGTTCGGTAACCTTATCGGTCTGGCTAGCATCACTATCCCTAACTCGGTTACAACCATCGGTGAAGAGGCTTTTTCGGGCTGCAGCGGACTTACCAGCATCACCATCCCCAACTCCGTCACTACCATCGGTGACAATGCGTTTTTTGGCTGCAGCGGCCTGACCGGTGTCAGCATTGGCAACTCCGTCACAAACATTGGCTACAGGGCGTTCTTTATGTGCGAGAGCCTAACTGAGATTTATAGTTTTGCATTGGTACCCGCAACAGTGACTTCTATGACATTCAGTGGTTGTTATGGTGCTACATTATACGTACCATATAACGCTTTGGATAATTATAAATCCGCAGAATATTGGAAAGAGTTCACTAACATTGTGGGTATTGATTACGTACCGCAAGCTAATTTTTTTGAAGTCGACGGCATTTATTACAATATCACAAGTGAAACTAACCACACAGTTGAAGTTACCTACAAGGATAATAATTATGCCTCCTACAGCGGCGAAGTCATCATCCCAAGCACTATCACTTACAATGGCACAACCTATACTGTCACAGCCATTGGCGACAGTGCGTTCTACAATAGTAATGGTGTGACAGATTTGACGATCCCTGAAACGGTTTCTTTCATTGGTGAGTGCGCTTTTTATGGATGCCATCCCAATACCATGACATGTTTGGCGATGGAACCGCCAACGCTAAATAATAGTTTTGATGAATGGCGTATGATACGTTATGATTATTGGTGTACAAGTGACCCGATGTATATTCTTTATGTAAGACCAGAAGCATTTAATAATTATTATCGTTATGACGATTTATGGTCAGATTGGCTGAATTATTTCAATTTTACATTACAAACAAACGGCGAACGCACTTCAGCTGAATCAATAAGCTTTGATGTGTATGAAAGATTTAGTATGTACGATGGCCGTTTTTTACATGCAGTGATATATGTGTATGGCGCTTTTGAACTCTATATAAATCAAGGTGGTTGGGTTAATTATTATGAATATATCAGCGATAATGATGGTTATGGAGGCATTTATATAGATGGTGATATGGCAGCAATGGGTTATAACACTTACAACGTATGGGCTGTACAAGTTGAATATGGAAAATTACCAAGTGATGAAGTTGAATATACATATACTGCTCCTACATATTCTCCAGGTGCTTATTATGATACTAACTATTCACCTTATGACTTTATAGTTGATGGCATTAGCTATCGTCGTCTAAATAATAATTCAGTAGCCGTAGCGCCAGATGTGGATATAACTACACATCATCCAGTTCAATATGATGGAGAAGATAGTGAATGCTTTTGTCATGGTCTATACAATGGCCATATCACGATTCCCAATACTATTGAATATGATGGTAATACGTATGATGTGACATCTATCGATAGGTATACATTCGGTAATGATGGTGAGTATGAATATGGTTGGCAGAAAAAAGAATCGAACCAGGATCTATCATCTAGTTCAAAATATAATGAGGGTGATTTCGCCTTCTATTATGGACCGGTAGAGAATAGAAACTTAACTAGTATTATTTTGCCAAATTCAATCACTGAAATCAATTCATGCGCATTTTATAACTGTAGTAATTTGGAGCAAATCACTATTCCTAACTCTGTAACAAATATTGGTAAAAATGCCTTTTATGGCTGTGACAGAATTAAATACTTCCATATAACTGGCGACGGCGCTTGGTCTGGTGGGGCCTTAGATGTTGCTGTCCAGAGACTAGACATTGCCAGCGGCATTACGGCTATTCCTGGGCTGAAAGTCAATCCTCGAGAGGTGTATTGCTATGCCAAGGTGCCGCCCACGTGTGACGAGAACACATTTACTGACTATACGGGTACGCTCCATGTGCCGGAATCATCATTGGCGGTCTATTTCACGGCGCCCTATTGGTGTAACTTCGCCAACATTGTGGGCGATGCCGCCGAACTGACCGACTTAACCCTCAACAAGGATTCTGCAGAATTGCTGGTTGATGAGCAGCTGACGCTCAATGCGACCATCCAACCCGCTAACGCCAACATCGACAGCATCACATGGGAATCCAGCAATCCGTCAGTTGCAACAGTCACCAATGATGGCGTTGTGACCGCCAAGTCCCTTGGTGAATGCGATATCATAGTCACCTGCCTTGACAAACGAGACACTTGTCACGTCAAGGTTGTTGAGCAGGTGACCACAATCACCCTCGACCAGCACCGTGCCTCACTTTTGCCCAACCACATCCTGACGCTCACGCCGACAGTCACGCCCGTGCCAACCGACCTCGTGGTAACCTCTAGCAATCCGTCAGTTGCGGCGGCACGACTGGCGAACGGCAAGGTGCAGGTAGTGGGCGTATCCGTCGGGACGGCCATCATCAAGGTAGCTTCGGCTGACGGCAACGCCGTCGCTGACTCCTGCTTTGTGAACGTCTATACCGAGGCGGGCGACGTGGACGGCGACGGATTCGTGAAGATTGACGATGTGACGGCCCTCATCGACCACCTGCTGGGTAGCAATTCGTCGATTGACGTGGGCAATGCCGACATCAACTATGACGGTGTGGTCTCCATTGCCGATGTGACGGGGCTGATCGACTACCTCTTGGGTGGTGGCGCCAGCATGTCCACGAGGGAGACTTTCACGGTTAATGGCGTTAATTTCACGATGATACGTGTTCCAGCCGGCACTTTCATGATGGGAGCTACCGAGGAGCAGGGTAGCGATGCCAACAGCTGGGAGAAGCCCGTCCACGAGGTGACACTGACATCCTCCTATCTGATCGGGGAGACCGAGGTGACTCAGGAGCTATGGCTGGCCGTGATGGGCACGAATCCGAGCAAGCATGAGGGCAGCCTCCAGAAGCCCGTCGAGAACGTCTCCTGGTTGGATTGCCAGGAGTTCATCTCGCGCCTGAACGAACTGACCGGATTGTCATTCCGCATGCCCACCGAGGCCGAGTGGGAGTATGCCGCACGTGGCGCCAACCGCAGCCGTGGCTACAAGTACGCCGGCAGCGACGACATCGCCGATGTGGGTAATGTCTCAAGTTCGACAACCATGCCCGTGGGGTCGTTGCAGCCCAACGAGCTGAACATCTATGATATGAGTGGCAATGTGGACGAGTGGGTATGGGACTTGTTCGGCTACTATACGAGTGAGCCGCAGATCGACCCGACAGGCCCCGCTGATGGGGGTTCTGACCACATGTACCGTGGCGGCAGCTGGTATAGCGGCGCTAACACCGCCCGTGTGTCTTACCGCTTCTTCCGCGCCAGTACGTTCAAGCGCGGCACCATGGGCCTGCGCCTCGCCCTGTAAACCATCCGACGTATGGGATAAAAGTATTGCTCACAGCGCATGCGAGCAATACTTTTATCACATGAAATTACCACGAATTACCCATTAATTATATGATTAATTCACGACAATTCACGTGAAAATTCGATGTGCGACAGCCATTCGTATAATTAGCATAATTCGTGGACAGATAAGAGCGATGATGCCCTCAGAAAAATCAGAAAAATCCGTAGTTTTTATAAGCGTATGGCAGCCAACTGAAAACTAATTACTACCTTTGCAGCCAAATTAAGAATAACACTATGGCAGAAAACACGTTACTGCAACGACTCGAGGGCCTGGATGCCCGATTTGAAGAAATTGGCACACTGATTACCGACCCTAATGTCATCGCCGACCAACGACGCTATGTCAAACTGACCAAGGAGTATAAGAGCCTTGAGACCCTGTTGGCTGCGACTAACCGCTACCGCAAACTGCTCGAAGATATCGAGCAGGCTAAGGCTGTGCTCGACACCGAGACTGACGAAGACCTGCGGGCAATGGCACGTGAGGAAATCGACGCCAATCAGGCCGATGTGCCCAAACTTGAGGAGGAAATCAAACTGCTGCTCATCCCCGAGGACCCCGAGGATAGCAAGAATGTGGTGCTTGAGATTCGTGGCGGTACGGGCGGCGACGAGGCCGCGCTGTTTGCCGGCGATTTGGCCCGCATGTACACCCGCTACTGCGAGACCAAGGGCTGGAACGTGCAGATGTCCAGTTGCAGCGAGGGCGCCGTGGGTGGCTTCAAGGAGGTCGTGTTCAGCATCACGGGCGACAACGTCTATGGCACGCTGAAATATGAGTCGGGCGTGCATCGCGTGCAGCGTGTTCCCGTTACCGAGACCCAGGGTCGCGTACACACCAGCGCTGCCAGTGTGGCCGTCCTGCCCGAGGCAGAGCCCTTTGACGTCCACATCAACGAGGGTGAAATCAAGTGGGACACCTTCCGCAGCGGCGGTGCCGGTGGCCAGAACGTGAACAAGGTAAACAGCGGTGTGCGTTTGCGTTACATGTGGACCAATCCCAACACGGGCGAGCAGCAGGAAATCCTCATTGAGTGTACCGAGACCCGCGATCAGCCCAAAAACAAAGAGCGCGCACTGGCACGCCTGCGCACCTTCATCTATGACCACGAGCATCAAAAGTATATGGACGATATCGCCTCGCGCCGCAAGACCCTCGTCTCGACGGGTGACCGTTCAGCCAAAATCCGCACCTACAACTATCCGCAGGGACGCATCACCGATCACCGCATCGGCTACACCATCTACAACCTGCCAGCCTTCATGGACGGTGACATCCAGGACTGCATCGACCACCTCATCGTGGCCGAGAACGCCGAAAAACTCAAGGAAGCCGAACTGTAATAGGCTCACTTTGCTCTTGAGAGTATAAAAGTTGTTCAGGTTGTTTGAAAAACTTGGAGGCTTAGCGTGAGGCAGAGGACGCGTCTGCCATTTGTTGAAGTTTTTGTTTGACTTTCTGGATGATGATGGCGGGATCATTCTCATCTCGGCTCACTTTCTCCATCGGGCACCAATCAGTGCCAGTGCGGTTGATGATGTGATCCACCAGTGTGCCATATTCGGCTTCAACGCCATGTTGTTGCAGCAGTGCCAGTGCGGGCTCGCTCATCACGTCGGCATGGACGTGTTTCACACCACCAATCACCATACACGCTGCCGCCGCCTTGCCCACGGCTTTGTCAGCGATGAGCGCCCCTTTTAACACCTCGGGATGATCGCTCACGAGTGCTAACAGGTCTTTCACGCCTCGTTGGGTGAAACGGTGGATCGAGCCGTCAATACTTTTCAATACAAGGGTTAAATTCTCGTCATGCAGGATGTCAATCAATTCTTTCATAGCGCAAAGATAAAGTTTTTATCACATCAATGGGACTAATTGGCCAAATTTGACAAATATTCCAATGAAAAATAGTAATTTTGTCCCAGATAAATCAAAAAAAACTGATAAGATATGAGAATAGGAATCATTGTGGCAATGGCCAAAGAATTGGAACTGCTGTTGCCGTTACTTCAGGATAGCGAGGAGAGCCGCATGGGAGGCTTTGTGTTTTATCGTGGAAATATGGGCAAGCATGACGTCATGGTCATGCAATGTGGTATCGGCAAGGTCAATGCCGCCATGGGTGCGCTGACGCTCGTCAATGCTTTCTTGCCTGATTATATCATTAACAGCGGTGTTGCAGGCGGTGCCGACAAGTTCGTCAGTGTGATGGACGTGGTGGCAGGCGAGCGTGTGGCCTACCATGACGTGTGGTGCGGCCCTGAAAGCGAACTGGGACGAGTGCAGGGTTTGCCCTTGTATTTTGAAGGCGCAAAACGCTTGCTTGATCTCTTGCCTGACCGTGACGATATCCATAAAGGGCTTATCTGCTCGGGTGACCAGTTCATCGACACGATAGAAAGCGTGAATAACATTAAGGGCAATTTCCCTGATGCGCTGGCCGTGGATATGGAGTCAGGAGCGATAGCCCAAGTGTGCCACTTGAACCATGTTCCGTTCCTGGCTATGCGCGTCATCAGCGATTCTCCGGGAGCAAGCCACGACAACACGCAGCAATATCTGGACTTCTGGAACGATGCTCCCCGTGAGTCCTTCGCCCTGCTCAAGGACATGATCAATAAACTTTAAACTATTAGGACATTATAATTATGGAAAAGATTGCTAGTTTCAAGATTGACCACACGAGGCTCTTGCGAGGTATTTATGTTTCGCGTAAAGATTACCTGGAGGGCGATGATGTGGTGACCACGTTTGATATCCGCATGAAACTGCCTAACCGTGAACCGGCCATCAGCCAGAGCGCCTTACACACCATCGAACACTTGGCAGCGACTTACCTGCGCAACCACAAGGAATGGGGGAATAAGGTGGTCTATTGGGGTCCAATGGGCTGCTGCACGGGTAACTACCTGCTGCTCAAGGGTGATCTTGAGAGCCGCGATATCGTGCCGCTGATGCAGGAGATGTTCCAGTGGATTGCCGAGTTTGACGGCGACATCCCGGGTGCCAATGCCCACGATTGCGGTAATTACATGCTCAACAACCTCCCCATGGCTAAATGGGAAGCCCGCAAATACTATGTTGAGGTTCTTCAGGACATCAAACCCGAGAACCTTGTCTATCCCGAAGACTGATTACAGTTCTATGGCATCCTTCACCTTCTCGGGCAGGAGAGCCAGGTCGAGCACGTCCTTGATGGTGTTCACATAGTGGAAGGTTAAGCCCTTCAAGTACATCTCGTTGATTTCCTCTATGTCTTTCTGGTTGTCCTTGCACAGGATGATCTCCTTGATCCCTGCACGCTTGGCGGCAAGAATCTTTTCCTTGATGCCTCCAACGGGCAACACCTTGCCACGCAGGGTGATCTCACCAGTCATGGCGAGATGGGCTTTGACACGGCGTTGGGTAAATGATGATGCCAGCGAGGTCACCATGGTCACACCTGCCGACGGGCCATCTTTGGGGATAGCGCCCTCAGGCACATGAATATGGATGTTATACTTGTCAAACAACTCTGGGTCAAGGTTGAGCAATGAGCAATGCGCTCTCAAGTACTGCAATGCGATGACAGCCGACTCCTTCATCACGTCGCCCAAGTTGCCGGTCAAGGTGAGCTTCTCACCTTTTCCGCGAGCCAATGACGACTCCACAAACAGGATCTCGCCACCAACGGCGGTCCAGGCCAGCCCCGTCACCACGCCAGCAAACTCGTTCCCCTCATACTTGTCGCGACTGTAATCGGGCGAGCCAAGATACTCCTTGAGACCGTCAAGTTTGATACTGGTGGGGTAGGGATCTCCACTTGCCTTGTGACGGGCAACACGACGCAATACGGTAGCTATTTTTTTCTCCAGTTGGCGAACACCGCTCTCGCGAGTATAATCCTCGATGATTTTGAGAATCACCTGCTTGCCAAACTTGATTTCATTCTTCTTGAAACCATTGTTATCCAGTTCCTTGGGGATGAGGTGACGCTTAGCGATTTCCAGTTTCTCCTCAGGGATGTAGCCGTTGATTTCAATGACCTCCATGCGGTCAAGCAAGGGACGGCTCACGGTTGCCAGGCTATTGGCTGTAGCGATGAACAGGATTTTAGACAGGTCATAGTCCACATCAAGGTAGTTATCATGGAAGTGACCGTTTTGTTCGGGATCAAGCACCTCGAGCAAAGCTGATGAGGGATCGCCCTTAAAGTCTTGTCCCACTTTGTCTATCTCATCGAGCACGATGACAGGATTGTTGCTGCCACACTTGCCCAGGGCAGCGATGATACGGCCAGGCATCGCGCCGATGTAGGTGCGGCGATGGCCTCTGATCTCGGCTTCATCATGCAAGCCGCCCAATGAGATGCGGGCATACTCACGGTTCAAGGCATCTGCAATGGATTTACCCAGCGAAGTCTTGCCAACTCCGGGAGGGCCATACAGGCACAGGATGGGCGCCTTGAGGTCACCGCGCAGTTTGAGCACAGACAGATGCTCCAGAATGCGGTCTTTCACCTTCTCCAGACCATAGTGGTCATGATTGAGTTTTTCCTCGACTTTCTTGAGGTCAAAATTGTCGGTGGTATAAGTGTCCCACGGCAAGTTGAGCATGGTGTCGAGATAGGCATATTGCACCGAATAGTCAGGTGACTGCGGGTTCAAGCGTTCAAGTTTCTTGAGTTCCCTATCAAATTGCCGTTGCACATCTTCGCTCCACTTCATCTCCTTGCTGCGCTCCTGCAGGTCCTCAATGTCGTCAACATCGGTGCCAAGCTCCTCCTGGATATTGCGGATCTGTTGTTGCAGGAAATGCTCACGCTGCTGCTGTGACAGGTCTTCACGCGTGCGCGATTGGATATTGGCCTTGATTTCAACGAGTTGTTCTTCCTGTGATAGCAGGCTATACAACAAGTAACCACGCTTCTTGATATCATGCTCCTCAAGCATGCGCTGCTTCTGCTCAGGATCAAAGGCGATGTTGGTGGCCAGGAAGTTCATCAGGTAGAATGGATTGTCGATGTTCTTCATCGCAAAAGCCAAGTCACGCCCGTTGTTGCCCATATTGCGCAGCATGCGCATGGTCACTTCGACAATGGACTGCAACAACACCTCAAACTCCTTATCACCGGCTAGCGGCAGTTTCTCCTCCACAAGAGAGACGTCACCATGCAGATAGGGCTGAACACTAGTGATTTTGTCGAGTGAACATGCCGAGCGGCCTTGCAGAATGACATTGGTCGAACCGTCAGGTAACTCCAGTACCTTGACGATCGACGCGATCGTGCCAGTGCGGTATAGGTCTTTTTCGATGGGATCCTCTACACGACTGTCAAACTGGCAGAAAACGGCAATGGGTGAATGGTGCTCACTGGCATCGCGAATGAGTTGCATCGATTTCTCCCTTCCCACCGATACAGGCATCGTCATCGAGGGAAATAGTACCATATTGCGCAGCGGAAGGATAGGAATATCCTCAGCCTGATTGTCCTGGATGTCAATCTTATCGTCCGTTTCGTGTATCTCGGTGAATATGGGGACAACGCGCGTTCCGCCATCATTCAAGTCATTATCTATATTGTCAAAAAAATCAATCATATTTCAGTAGAAATTATCCTCTTATTGCTTGTCAAGCAAAATCAGGCGACAAAATTACAAAAAAATAGTGCAAGCCGAGCACAAAAGCAAAACAAAGTTTCCGTTTTGTCAAGACGCCACCTAATTTATTCGATATCCCCGAAATCCATCTAATCCCATCTGTCATATTTTTTAAGGCACTAACTCGATGCGACGTGCACTTGAATGCACGAGAAATCTTGACTTTTTCATTTATTATTCGTGGCTAAACATTGTTTTTTAACTCATGGAGCTAGTATTTTGGGAAATTCTGCCTAAATTTGTAGGCTCAAATGCAAAACAGAATATGTTATTGACTAAAATGCTGGATAAGTTCGGGGACTACTGCATGTTCATGTGGCGTGTAATCGCTATCCCCGACAAAATCAAAGTCTCCTTCAAGCGGTATCTTGATGAAATAAGTAAATTGGGCATCGACTCAATTCCCCTGATTATCATTGTATCGCTCTTCATCGGCTCGTTGTGTACCATCCTTATTAAACTCAATATCTCCAATCCGTTGCTACCGCGTTACACAGTGGGATTGACTACCCGCGAGATTATCCTGCTTGAGTTCTCATCGACCATTCTGTGCCTGATTCTCTCGGGTAAAATCGGTTCTAACATTGCGAGTGAGATCGGTACCATGCGCGCAACCGAGCAGATTGACGCCCTCGACATTATGGGTATCAACAGCGCCAACTTCCTAGCGATGCCCAAGATCCTGGCGCTCATTACGATTTTGCCTTTCCTGGTCATCATCTGCATGGCGACCAGTTTGTTTGGCGGATGGCTCATCTGTATTATCACTGGCATCGTTGAGCCCGATACTTTCATTTTTGGCATCCAGTCGCTGTTTATTCCATGGTATGTGTGGTTTGCGCTCATCAAGTCGCTTGTATTCGCCTTCCTGATGTCAACCATCGCTTGCTACTATGGCTACACCGTCAAGGGAGGCTCAGTTGAGGTGGGCAAGGCAAGTACCGATACTGTGGTGATGAGCAACATCATGATTCTTGTGGCTGATGTGATATTAACCCTGTTATTACTGTAAAGTCATGATTGAAGTCAAACACGTGTCCAAATCGTTCCAGGAAGATGAAAACTTGCGGCAAGTCCTCTTTGACGTGAGTTGCAAGTTATACGATGGCAAGACTAACCTGATCATCGGTCAGTCAGGCTCGGGTAAGACGGTCCTGATCAAGAATATCGTGGGATTGTTTGACCCCGACGAGGGAGAAATTCTATATGACGGGCGAGATATCACCAAGATGGATCGCAAGCAACGCAAGGAGTTGCGCAAGGAGATTGGTATGCTATTTCAGGGCTCAGCCCTCTTTGACAGCGAAACGGTATTGGGTAATGTGATGTTCCCGTTGATGATGTTCGGCAAGATGGGCAATAGCGAGATGCGCGACCGCGCCCAATTCTGCATCGATCGTGTGAACCTCACTGGCAGCGAAAACAAATACCCCAGCGAGCTCTCAGGTGGTATGCAGAAACGTTGTGCCATAGCCCGTGCCATCGCCTTGAATCCCAAGTACCTGTTCTGTGACGAGCCCAACTCAGGCCTTGACCCCAAAACATCGATCGTGATCGATGAATTGTTGAGTGACATCACCCACGAGTTTGGTATCACAACGATCATCAACACCCATGACATGAATTCAGTGATGGGTATCGGTGAGAACATTGTCTTCATCAACAAGGGATATGTGGGCTGGATAGGAAACAAGGATGAGGTCTATGACGTGGACAATGATGACTTGAACAACTTCGTTTACGCCACCGACCTTTTCCGTGATGTGCGCAAGTACCGTCGTGAGCACGGTTATAAACCCACAAAACTAAAATAAATGAAAACAAGTGATAAAAACTGCAAAGAGGAAATTCTCGAGTTGCTGCGTTCTACTGGCCGTGAAGGAATTGAGGATGTGATCAGTGACTTAGAGGCATGGGACTTTTTCACCGCTCCGGCTTCGGCAGGTCATCATCTGAATATTGAGGGCGGCCTAGCTCGCCATTCGTTAAACACTTGCAAGGCTGCTATGGCTGTGTGGGAGTCAATGAAAGCATTGGAGCCTAGTCTCGAGCATGAGGTGAAACGTGACAGTATCATCATCGCTAGCTTGTTGCATGATGTTTGCAAGTGCGATATCTACAAGCGTTCAGTCAAGAAACGCAAGAATGCGCTGGGCATTTGGGAAGATGCCGAGGGCTATAAAATCACCTACAAGAATTTCCCCATGGGACATGGCGAGAAGTCACTGACATTGCTGCTTTGCAGCGGTCTGCCACTCAACGATGACGAGATGCTTGCCATACGTTGGCACATGGGTGCTTGGGGTGTGAACCAGAATAGCTACGAGGACGTGCGCAACTATGATGCGGCACGCAAGCTCTATCCTCTGGTGACCATCATTCAGACGGCCGATGGCCTGGCTGCCAGTATCATGGAACGTTCGGGCGAGGAACTTGACGAGTTATGACGCGGCGCATCAACATCTTGTTGTGTGATACCTTTCCTGGAAGACTGCCTGATTTCATTCCTAATTACGAGTCACTGTTTATGGACCTGTTTACCGCAATCGATGAACAGGTTTCATACAAAATCTTTCAGACGTGGCAAGGCGAATTACCATCAGCAATCAATGCCGATGAGCTGTACTTGGTGCCCGGTAGCCTGGATTCGGCCTACGATAACAAACCATGGATTGTCGCACTGTTGAAATGGATTGAGCACGCCTATTGCCGTGGTGCTAAGCTCATGGGAGTTTGTTTCGGTCATCAAGCGATTGCCCGGGCTTTAGGGGGCGAAGTGAGACTATTTGAAGGCGGATTTGGTGCTGGGGTGCGCGCTTCACAAGTGATTGATGAGAGCATGGTGCCATATTTCCCAGGACAAAAGATGCATCTCCTCTATAGCCACCACGACCAAGTAACGGTCTTGCCACAGGATGCCGTCTTGTGTGCCACTAGCGATTTCTGCAGGAACGAGTCCTATCGTATAGGCCATCAGGTGGTGACTTTTCAAGGTCACCCCGAATTCACAGTAGCCTACAGCCGTCACCTGCTCACCAACTGCAGCGACGACATTGAGGAGAACGTGCGACAAACTGCATTACTGTCTCTTGATAATTTGACCCCACAAGGATCCGCAGCTGCCCGATACGCCTTGGACCTTTTATTTCATAAATAAATCCACATCATTTTTGGTGGGAAAATAGTAGAGCCTCATTTTTTGTGGCTCTACATTTATTTAACGAGATTCAATCTCAGTATTGATAGGCACACACACTTACTATATCAAATGATAGTTTTATATCACATTTCGACTTTTTAGGTACATAACTTATAAATTATGTCATAGATTATTGTATTTTTGCAACATAATTACTAAATATTTATTAACTAATTTTTTAAAATTATGAAAAAATTATTTATCTCATTTTGTGTTCTGTTTTTGATGTTGGCATCCTTCACTGCCGGGATGGAATACCCCAGAGGCGATGTTGATCAAAATGGCGTTGTGAACATCAAGGATGTCGTTACCCTAATTGATTACCTGTTGACTGAGACCTGGCCGGACGAACCTAGCCCCGCTAGTGACATGACTTTCACGGTCAATGGTGTGTCGTTCACGATGGTGGCCGTCGAGGGGGGAACTTTCTCGATGGGCGCGACAGGAGAACAGGGCTTTAGCTCTAACGATTGGGAGAGACCTGTCCACCAAGTGACATTGTCAGGTTATTACATCGGTCAGACTGAGGTCACACAAGAACTTTGGCAGGCAATTATGGGCAGCAATCCTAGCTATTATACTAGTGACTCTCAGCTTCCTGTTGAGCGAGTTTCTTGGAGTAACTGCCAGGACTTTATCGAACAATTGAACCAGTTAACAGGTAAGACATTTCGCCTGCCCACCGAAGCCGAGTGGGAGTTTGCCGCCCGTGGTGGCAATATGAGCCAGAGGTATAGGTATGCTGGAAGTAACAATGTTCATGATGTGGCTTGGTTTTGGAGTAGTATCCCCTCGCAACAGAGTGGAACGCCAGGTTATGGCACACAACCTGTTGCAACTTTGGCCCCCAATGAGTTAGGCTTATATGACATGTCGGGCAACGTGTGGGAGTGGTGCCAGGACTGGTTTGGCAATTACAGCAGTGATGATCAAACCAACCCCACGGGTCCATCTTGGGGCACTTACCGCATCTTTCGTGGCGGCAGTTGGAGCCGTAGCAGTGAGTGCTGCCGTGTAGCCTACCGTAATTACACTTATCCTTCGACCTCAGACGACACCATGGGGTTCCGCCTAGCCCTCTAATTGCTTTGAGTTAGAGTTTCCAGTCAATCATTCTATGGCCGTCCCTTGTTTAATTGCTCAAGGGGCGGTCCTTTGACTATCAGTCCTTTGTTGATCATCTGATTTTGAGTAAAACTACGCTAGTCCAAGCGACATTAAAGCATGTCACAATGGCTAAGTAGCCATCAGGTTAATTAAAAATCAAAATGGAATTTTGCTTTTGTGTTCAACTTGAAGTAATTTTGCAGTCCTAATCACAAATCATATTAGATGACATGTCAAGAACCGATCAAGAACTGGAAGGTGTAACCCTACTGGGTAACCAGGGCACACAGTATGAGTTTGACTACCGCCCTGATGTGCTCGAGACCTTCGAAAACAAACACCCTGAAAATGAGTATGTGGTAACCCTCGATTGCCCTGAGTTTACGTCGTTGTGCCCCAAGACTGGACAACCCGACTTTGGACGCATCATCATCAATTACATTCCACGACAGCGCATGGTCGAGAGCAAGAGCTTGAAACTGTATCTATTCAGTTTCCGCAACCATGGCGACTTCCATGAGGATTGCGTCAACATCATCATGAAGGATTTGGTTAAATTGATGGCCCCCAAGTACCTTGAAGTCATCGGCTTATTCAATCCTCGCGGGGGTATCAGCATCAAACCATTTGCCAATTATGGCGACAGCGAGCACCAGGATATGGTGCGTGCCCGCCTAATCAGTAACTTTCATAACGATTAATGCTATGGCAAGAAAAGACGCTGTGATTATCACGTCGGGCGGCATGGACTCGACAACGATGCTCTATGAGTATAAGGATGATATCGCCTTGGCTATCACTTTTGACTATGGCAGCACCCAGAATGGCCGTGAGCGCCGTTGTGCCATTATGCACTGCAAGCGCTTGGGTATCAAGCACCTGATTATCCCCTTGGACTTTATGCACAAGTACTTCAAGAGCGCCCTGCTCGAGAGTGCCGATGCCATCCCCGACGGCAACTACAACGACGAGAACATGAAATCAACGGTTGTGCCTTTCCGCAACGGCATTATGCTGTCTATTGCCTGTGGCATTGCCGAGAGCAACGGCCTCAAGCGCGTGATGATTGCCAATCATGCTGGTGACCACTCCATTTATCCCGACTGTCGATCGCCCTTTATCGAGGCCATGAGCACGGCCATGATGACGGGCACCTACGAGGGTATCAAGGTTTTTGCGCCTTACACCGACTTGAGCAAAGCCGAAATTGCCCGTCATGGTGCGGCGCTTGGCTTGGACTATAGCGAGACCTATTCCTGCTATAAGGGCGGCGAGAAGCACTGCGGCACTTGTGGCACCTGCACCGAACGTCGCCAGGCACTGCGCGAGGCGGGCATTGATGACCCCACTGAGTATTTGAATTAACTTCTCAGCTAATTATTTGTGTATCATTGATATTGCCGTTTGGCAATAAATGATTAATTTTGCGGCTTAATTTAAAATAGTTTCTCATGAAAAGAATATTTTTCTCCCTGTTTATATTGGGGGCATTCGCTTGTAGCTATGCCCACACCGATTTTTCTGGAACAGTGCAGCAGTTCATGGCTGAGCGTTCGACCCTTCAACATTTGTCTAGAGCTGGCTTATCTGTCTATAATCCTGTTTTTGCACCTTCCCGCATGGTGAATGGCGTCGAGATGGTTGATGCTTTTATCGAAGTCGCCGACAATGGCGTAATCGAGGAGCTAAAGAAGCTTGGAGTCATTATAAATAGCACATTTGATGGCTTTGTTACCTCCCAGATTCCTGTCAATTTATTGGAAACAGTTTCCTCGATGGCAGGAGTCACTAATGTCGAGATCAGTAAGCTCATGGAGTTCTGTACCGACCGCACGCTTAGCGTCACTCATGCCGATAGGGTAATCAATGGCATGGATAATGGTCTTTTGCAGTCCTATGACGGCAGTGGCGTGATCGTCGGCATTATTGACGCTGGATTTGACTATCAGCACTATGCATTCCGCAACCCGATCAGCAATACAAGCCGCATCTCGAGGGTGTATGATACGGCTAACGATACTGGTCATCCTGCCTACTTGGGAACAAACCGTTTGTCGGGTTCTATTTTCATGGGGGAACAAATCGACACGTTGACAACCGACTATGAGGGTACCCATGGAACACACACAGCCAGTATTGCTGCAGGTACTCATTATATGGGTTACGGTGGCATGGCTCCAGGCGCTGAGATTGTCTTGTGCGCTTCCAATAGTATGAGAAGTGGCATTTCCCAATCCGAAGTCGCTAATTGCATGAAATACATCTTCGCCTATGCCGACAGTGTGGGCAAGCCTTGTGTAATTAGTTTGAGTGTCAGCGTCTATAACGGAATTCATAATGGAACAGATTATTTGTCTAGGGCAGTAGCTGAATCAGTAGGACCTGGTCGAGTATTTGTTATTGCGGCTGGCAATAATGCGGGCTCATTTGAGGGACATTCAAGATATGTTTATGGCCCCGCGACTCTGGATAAGTCATTCAATATGAAATTTATTGACCATCATGTCGAAATATCTGAAAACGATTATACCAGCTTTTATGTTTCACAATGGAGTGAGACTTGGTGCCGCCTGCAAGGGAAAACCCTTGCAGCACAGTTCCATATCTTGGATAAACAAACTAGGCAAATCGTTTGGAAATCAGAATTCTTGTCAAGTGGTTCAAAAACTATCAACTCAAGTGAATTCAGCGATTTTTATGGACCTTATCTAGAACTAGACTCTGTTGGCTACATGCAGTTTTCTGTGGTCTATAATAATAGTTCGCGTAAATATGGTGTGGTGTGCGGCGTGCATAATCTGATATCTAAAGATTATACAGTCAACGAGTTTGGTGTTTACGATAGCCGCTATCAGATTGGGGTTTCAATATTCCCTCCCAGAATTGACAATCCTTACAATACTTGTGATAGCGTTTATGTTGATAGCTGGGTGAATGCAAATGGAACATCCTTTTTCGGCCTTGACGAGAACCCCGTTTATGTTGAGACCATTCAAGATGACACCACTTCATTACAACGGATTGATGGCTTCTACGCTATTCCTAGCGACAAATGCACAATCAATTCGATAGCCGTTAATGATTCTATTATTTCAGCTGGATCATTTGCTGCTCACGATGGTTATTATTCTCTCAACAGGGACTCAGTCGTGCTAGATGAGACTGTGACCATCGGTGATATCTATTATACCTCAAGTTATCAGGAACAAGGTTATGGTCCGGTAGGTAACGCTTTGCCCACGGTTTGTGCACCTGGAGTTTGTGTGGTCGCCGCTGGGAGCCGTTACTCCTATTTCAATTCTGCCTCAATCTGGAACCCATCGCTGGTGATGAGAGGCCCGGACAATAACACCCTGTGGGGTGCGATGACAGGAACATCAATGGCTGCGCCCACTGTGGCAGGAATCATTGCACAGTGGTTGCAAATTAACCCGAATTTATCTCCTGGTGAGATCAAAAACATCATCGCTTCAACCTCGATCAAGGATAATTTCACCTCATCTCCTCATTTTGGACCTAATGGTAAAATCGACGCAATGGCAGGAGCGAGATACCTACTCGGTATTACTGATGTTCACCAGGTGGGTGACGTCAACAACGATGGCGTGGTATCAATCAAGGATGTTACCATTCTGATCGATTACCTTTTGACTTCTGACTTGTCTGGCTTGGTCGAGGCTCACCTTGATGTTAATCAGGATGGACTGATTACAATCAAGGATGTGACTACGCTCATTGATATGTTGCTCAATGGCAATAGTGATAATAATTGAATTTTTTAAATACTGACTTTATAATTACGATGAGATTACTTCATGTTATCCTGTTGATGTTGACGGTGAGTATCGTCAACGCACAGAATGTCTTACCGGCTTCGGTTCAAGAGTTTTTAGATGAATATGCTTACACTAAAACCCTGAAGGCTCAACCCAAGAACTCAATTCATTTTGAATCGAGATATGTCCCTCCCAGAATGGTTGATGGCCAAGAGATGGTCGAGGCTTTTATCGCTATCGATAATGAAGCGGTAATACAGGTATTGCAAGGTGCCGGTGTGATCGTTAACAGCGTGTTTGACGGTTTTGTCACTGCACAGGTACCCATGAATAGCCTTGTTTCTATTGCTCGGTTGCGTGGCGTGACCGATATTGAGATCAGCAGGAGAGTAGAAATGTGTACTGATAGCACCAGAAGAGTCACACACACCAATGAAGTGCTGAATGGAGCTATGAATGGTTTGCCACAGTCCTATGACGGCACTGGTGTGATTATCGGTATCATTGACTCGGGGTACGATTATCAGCATCGCGCATTCAGGGAAAGTGACGATCCCTCTAAAACCCGTTTAATAAGGGTTTACAGCACGCTGGATAAAACTGGACATCCTGCAGTGTACAATGGCACAGTAAAGTTGCCAGGTTCAATATTCATGGGTGACGAAATTTACTCCTTGACCTATGATAACGAGGGGACTCATGGAACTCACACGGCCAGCATCGCTGCTGGTACCCATGTCAATGGTTATGGAGGTATGGCACCTGGTGCTGATATCGTCCTGTGTGCTGCTAATGACATGAATGGCACCTTGTCAATGGTCGAAATCGCCAACTGTGTTCGCTATATCGATGCCTATGCCGACAGTGTGGGCAAACCTTGTGTCATGAGTTTGAGCATCAGCACTCCTGATGGTCAGCATGACGGAAAGGATTACCTCTCCAAGGTGATTACTCAGACCATGGGCCCTGGACGAATCTTTGTGATTGCAGCAGGCAATAACGCGGGTAAATCCTTGTATGCTCACAAATTGGCGTCCATTAATGATCCCCTCAATATACTATTTTTGTCATATACTTCTGGCACGACCGATTCAACTTATTATCATCAGGGACATGGCTCCGATATTTGGATGCGCACTCAACGCTCCAACTTATATTATAAAATCCATGTACTTGACAAAACGACCAATACAATCGTGTGGGAGTCAGAGCAGTACTCAGCATCCCAGACAATCGATGCTACAGACCTAGGTGGATACTTCGAGGCAGATCCATCGGTTTCATCAACGGGCTATGTCAAAACCACCCTCAAGACCACATCCGATGGCAGCAGGTATGGAATGAATGTTCTTGTGGCAAATGTGAGGAGTAAATTCTATGATGTGGTCAATGGTGTTAAAAAAAGCCATTACGCTGTGGGCCTTACCGTATATCCCCGCAAGAGCACGCCATGTGAGATTGATGTGTGGGCCGCATCTAGAACAACCAATTTTGGCACTCTCAGGGGCTCAGTGAAAAATATCAACGGCGAGTTTAAAAGTCATTTCTACACTGGATCTAGTGATTCTTGCTCTATCGGTACTTATGCTGTTGCTGATTCGATTATCTCGGCTGGCGGATTTATTGCTCGCAATAGCTATTTTTCCTATTTCAGAAATTCCATGGTGGTTGATAATTCTCTCACTATTGGTGATATCTATGCTTCGTCAAGCTATCAGGTTGAGGGTTGCGGTCCAACGGGAAAAGCGTTGCCCACAATCTGTGCCCCTGCCGTGAATGTGGTTGCTGCTGGTAACCGTTATTCCTATTTTGCCAACTACCACGCTAACACAGTGATGAAGACCGCTGACGGATGCTATTGGGGAGTTATGACTGGCACATCAATGGCTGCACCCACAGTTGCCGGAATTATTGCCCTATGGCTGCAGGCTAATCCCAATCTATCAGTTGCCGAGGTAAAGGACATCATTGCCCAAACGGCCATTAAGGACAATTTCACCATGGGTCCGAATGCAGTGAATTTCGGGAGCAATGGAAAGATTAATGCTTTAGCAGGACTTGAACTCGTGTTGGAACGCATGGAAACTCCTATAGTAATAGGTGATGTGAATGGAGATGGTCATCTGGCCATTAATGATCTAACGATCCTAATCGATTATTTGCTTGGTGATCTCAATCTTGTTATCAATGAGCCAGCAGCCGACATGGATGGCAATGGAATCATAACTATTATTGATGTGACTAGGTTAATTGACCTCTTGTTGGCAGATAATTAAGACACACATATCACACCATTACGAGAGCGCAGGCTGCTAATTGGCAACCTGCGCTCTTGCAATAATCATGTAACTGAATAAATGCTTATTCTGCAACGGATTCCTTCCGTCTAGTCTTTCCCGCCTTGATGTCAGTAGTGATTTTCCCGTCCTTTGCATCAATGACGATGGTATCACCAGGCTTGGCTTCTTCACGCAGGAGCATCTCGCTCAGCGGGTCTTCGATTTCGCTCTGGATGGCTCGTTTCAAGGGACGCGCGCCATACTGGATGTCAAATCCGCGGTCTGCAACAAGATTCTTGGCGGCATCGGTGATTTCCAGAGCAAGGCCGTTCTCCTCAACTCGCTTGTAGAATCCTGCCAACTCGATATCGACAATCTTGAGTATGCAGTCGTGGTTCAAGGCGCCAAAGGTCACGATATCGTCAACACGGTTCAGAAACTCGGGCGAGAACTGGCGGTTCAACGCTTTACGGATCACCGCATCACTACGTTCCTTGGTCAGTTCGGTAGTGTTAAAACCAACGCCTGCGCCAAAGTCTTTGAGCTCTCGGGTACCGATATTTGACGTCATGATGACGATCGTGTTCTTGAAATCCACCTTGCGACCCAATCCATCGGTCAAGTTACCCTCGTCAAGCACCTGCAAGAGCATGTTAAATACGTCAGGATGAGCTTTCTCTATCTCATCAAGCAGTACCACGCTGTAAGGATGACGACGCACTTTCTCGGTCAACTGACCGCCCTCCTCATAGCCCACGTAGCCCGGAGGAGCACCCACGAGTCTGGAGACATTGAATTTCTCCATATACTCACTCATGTCCACGCGGATGAGCGCGTCAGCCGAGTTGAATAGGAACTCAGCGAGTTTCTTGGCCAGCAAGGTCTTGCCCACGCCTGTCGGTCCCAGGAACATGAATGAGCCGATAGGGCGCTTGGGGTCACGCAGGCCAGCACGGTTGCGGCGGATGCTGCGAGCGATCTTGTCGATGGCTTCGTCCTGTCCAATGACTTGTTTCTTGAGCTCTTCGGTCATTCCTAGCAGGCGAAAGCCCTCGCTTTGGGCGATGCGCTGGGTGGGTACGCCGGTCATCATGGCGACAACCTCGGCTATGTGTCCCTCGTTGACAGTCACGCGGCGGCTATCGAGTTCGGCTTCCCAGCGTTCCTTAGCAATGCGCAATTCTTCCTTCAGCTTCTCTTGCTGGTCACGGTAACTGGCCGCACTCTCAAAGTTCTGGGCCTGCACTGCCTTGAATTTGTTGTCTTGGGCCTCAGCAATGCGCTGTTCCAGATCCTCAATCTCCTTGGGAGTATCCACTTTAGTGATATGTACGCGTGAGCCCGCTTCGTCCATCGCGTCGATGGCCTTGTCAGGGAAGAAACGGTCGCTGATGTAGCGGTCGGTCAAGGTCACGCATGCCTTCAAAGCTTCATCGGTGTAGTTTACACCGTGATGCTTCTCATACATTTCCTTGATATTATGCAGGATTTCTAACGTCTGTTCGGGCGTGGTCGGCTCGACGAGCACTTTCTGGAAACGGCGCTCCAGGGCACCGTCTTTCTCAATGCTTTTGCGGTACTCATCCAGCGTGGTAGCTCCAATGCATTGGAACTCTCCGCGAGCCAGAGCCGGCTTGAGCAGGTTAGCGGCGTCCATCGAGCCGCTGGCATTACCAGCGCCCACGATGTTATGGATCTCATCGATAAACATGATGACGTTCTTGTTGGCGCTCACCTCATCGATAACCGCTTTGAGGCGTTCCTCAAACTGGCCGCGGTACTTGGTGCCGGCAACGATGGCTGCCATGTCAAGCGAGACAATGCGCTTATCGAGCAGGGTGCGTGCCACCTTGCGTTCCACGATGCGCTTGGCCAGTCCCTCGATGATGGCGCTCTTGCCTACGCCGGGCTCGCCAATCATCACGGGATTATTCTTCTTGCGGCGGCTCAGGATCTGTGCCAACCGTTCAATCTCCACCTCACGTCCCACGACGGGATCCAGCCGCCCCTCGGCAGCCTCGCGTGTGATGTCTTTTCCATATTTATCAATGACGGGAGTGGCCGAATTGTCACCCCGACTGACATTTCGTCGCTGTCGTGTCTCACGGTAGGATGGATTGTCGCTCTCGCTGTCGCCGGTAAAACCGCCGCCAGGCAGGTCATCATCCTCGTCTTCCTCCTCGTCGGGGAAGTCCGCTCCCGCTTTGGGCAGGGCTAAGTCCTGCCGCCAGTACTCTTGTTGCATGTCGTGCTGGTCGTGTATCATATTCTAGTGTTTACCTTTCTTGTCTTTCAATTAAAATCTAAATCAATCCTATTGTAGCAAACACCGTGCCAGCCCCCAAAACTAGCCCTATAAACCCTCCATCGTCTCCGTTATGCCCGTTTCTTCCGTCCCATCCCTCTATGGCGGCAAAAAAATAGACACGCCAGCATTTTGGGCTGGCATGTCTAAGGGGTGGGGAAAATCTTTTTTGATTAGTGGCCTAGCAAGAGGTCAATCAGTGCAGTGATGTCACTGATGTTGATCTTGCCGTCGTGGTTCACATCGGCTGCCTCACGTTCAATGCCGTCACTCTCACGGCCCAACAGGTAATCGATGAGTGTGGTCACGTCGCTGATGTTCACCTCGTCGTCACCATTCACGTCACCAATGAGGATTTCATCCTCGCCAGCTACGTCGCCAGCTACGATGGTTACATGCTCGATGTTGGACCAAACGCTTTCGCTCCCATCGATATAAACGGCCTTGACAAAGTACTCATAGATGCCGCCAGCCAGTGCTTGGACGGTGTAGCAAGTATCAGTTATACCGCTCACTGCACGCCAAGTGGAATCACCCTCCTCAACGATCGCTCGCCGCGGAGCTTCTGCGGTCAAGTCACCATTATAAATCGACACGTTATAGACATAGAAACGCTTTTTGATGGCGGTCATTGACAATTTGACGTTCTTCTCGGTGCAACCTATTAATACAACGGTGTAGTCAGTAGGAGTATCGCTCAAGGTGATGGTCTTGCTCACGTTGCCACACGAAACAATCACTGAACTGTTATCGCTGCCTGCAGCGCCTATCCAGTTCTTGGCATTAAACACGACGGTGATGGTGTTACCCAGTTCCAATTCAGGGCTAACAAGATAACCCACAGCAGTGGACGTACCGATCTTCAAGCTTTGGTTGGCTGCCAAATATACTTTATAACCGGTCCAACCAGGATTGTCGGAATAATTGTCAAGCGATGAACTGATGTCAATATTACCATCAGACACGGCCGCAACGTTAGAGAAATTCTCGGTCATCAGCAGGGTGGTAATATCCTCGCCTGGAGCGGCAATACGGTTCACACTGAGGGAATAGCTCGACACGTCACCAGCAGGGCTCCAGTCGGCGCGGAAGGCGCTACTCGTCACTGCAGTAGTATCTACGTTATACATGACAGGAACTCTCTTATCCAACTCATCGTCGGGAGGCGTCTCGCCAGTCCAGTTGGTATTCTGCTTGGTGCCCCAGATATATTCGGCCAGTTCAGGATGATCAACAAAGGGGTTACGGTTACCCTGTTGTTTATATACCGCCTCGTTACGGCTAATTTCTTTTTGGCTCACGGGGTCGGCTCGATGCCATTCAAGCAGCATTTGCATTGACCAGGTGGAGAATGCTTTATAATTATTGGTGGCGTAGTCCAGCTGATCACATCCTGGCCAGGTGCCTACATCACTCTTGTAGCATGTCACCATATAAAAATAGATGCGAGCGAAGTCGCCTTTGTACTCATCATCGGGCTCAAACACGGTCGAGGTATAGCCGTTATAAGTGCTGGTGCCCAGTTTTCCCTTCATGGTGACGCCCATGTCCTCATTGGTATAAGTGATGCCTCCGGCACACACACCATAGGGATTGTTGCTGCGGCGCTGGTTCACAAAAGCGTCGGTGGGAATGAGCATGGTCAAATCGGTGAACATAGGCATGATTTCACCACCAAACCAGCTCTTGGGGAACGAGTGCTCACGGTTGATGCCCTCGCCAACGAAGGATGCCCCTCCCACATGATCAGACTGGTTGTCGTACTTGCAGTTGCTGTACATGTCGATGTAATAACCGTCGTTGCCCACATCGGTAGAGTCAAATGCCGTCCACATATAATTGTAGCTTAACAAGCTATGGTCATAGATGATACCTTCCAGCGCTGTCATCAATGCTTCGTCATGCTTGCCTATGGCATTAGTGTAGTAGCCGTTAGGGATATCGGCCAAAATCGATATGCCAATGATAGCGGCTAAGATTGTTGTAAAGACTTTTTTCATGTAATATTGCTGATTAATTTGTTAGATCTCTGTAAATTCTGTCAAACAACTGCCTAAAAGCCTGCTCATCGGCAAGCGTTTGGCGAAACTCCTGAAGTCTCCTAGCATTGTCACCATATGGAATCCATAACTTCAGGTACCCGCCCTCGGCATACTTCTCGAGCATGTGATCCATCAAGCGGTGGTATTGACTCTCACGGTCAAGGCCTGGTTCATGAGACATGCCATATTGTAAGGCACGGCGAACGATGGTCTCGCTGTCGATAATGCGGTCGGCCTCGGCAACTATACGGCCATAGATGGTGCGTGGCTCATGTCCATTCGAGGCGCGGTGATCCTCGGCTGCCTCGGCAATGATATTGATTTCGTCTTCATCAAACCACTGACTCAAGCGCTTGTCGTTGCGGATGATGGCAGCACTGTGGATGTGATGCAGCTCACGACCCTGCTCAAGTCCCAAATCATGGTAGGCGGCAGCTGTCAGGAGCAAACAGGTGTCCACTTCGGGATAATGACTGGCTAGCGACAGGGATTGTGACATGACTGTGTGCACATGGTCACGGCCATGCCCAGCGTCATAATTGTCATAAAGGGGAACAATCTCCCTTTCCAGAAACTCCCGTATTTCCTCAATATCCCTCATCATCTAATCAGTCCACCTTGTGCAGGTCATGGCCCATGCGGGTCTTCTTGGTGTGCATGTAGAACTCGTTGTATCGGTTGGGCTTCACCTCGATGGGCACATTTTCAACCACTTCAAGTCCATAGCTTTCCAGTCCCACTCGCTTAACGGGATTGTTGGTCATCAATCTCATCTTGGTCACGCCCAGAATGCGCAGGATGTTAGCGCCCACGCCATAGTCGCGTTCGTCGGGCTTGAAGCCCAGATGTACATTAGCGTCAACAGTGTCCATGCCGCCTTCCTGCAGCTTATAGGCCTTGATTTTGTTCATCAGGCCGATGCCGCGACCCTCTTGGTTCATATAGACGAGTACGCCCTTGCCTTCTTTCTCGATCATCTGCATTGCCAGGTGGAGTTGCTCGCCACACTCGCAACGCATCGAACCGAATATGTCGCCAGTTGCACATGAAGAGTGCACGCGCACCAGTATGGGCTCGCCTTCCTGCCATTCTCCCTTGATGAGGGCAATGTGCTCACGCCCATTGTTGATTTGCCTGAAGGGGATAAGCTTGAAATGGCCATATTGCGTAGGCAAATCTACCTGATCACCCACTTCGACCACTTTCTCAGTGCGCAAGCGATAAGCAATCAGATCTTTAATCGTGATAATGGGCATATTAAATTTCTCGGCAACTTTCACCAGTTGAGGCAGGCGGGCCATTGTGCCATCAGGATTAATGATCTCGATGAGCGCGGCGGCAGGGTAGAGACCCGCAATGCGCATCAGGTCAATCGAGGCCTCGGTGTGACCGGCACGCTTGAGCACGCCCTTATCGACGGCGCGCAGCGGATTGATGTGCCCGGGACGGCCAAAGTCCTGCGGTTTGCTGTTTGGATTGGCCAGGGCGCGTATCGTCATGGCGCGGTCATGCATCGACACGCCAGTCGTGCAGCCGTCGAGCAAGTCCACAGTCACCGTGAATGGTGTACCCAGCATGGAGGTATTGTCATCCACCTGCATATTCAGCTCCAACTCATGGCAGCGCTCGGTCGTCACGGGGGCACACAGCACTCCACGTCCCTCACGCAGCATGAAATTGACTTTCTCTTCGGTGATTTTTTCGGCGGCGATGATAAAATCGCCCTCGTTCTCACGGTCCTCGTCATCAACGACAATAACAAACTCGCCGCGGCGCAGCTGCTCCACGGCCTCGTCTATGGTATTCAGTTTAATTTCTTCCATTCTATGATGTATATGTGATAATCTTAATTGTTTACGGTCTCGCTATATTCCATCTCGCGGCTGTATTGACCGTTAAGGATAGCCTCCAGCTGGTCACAAGTCTTGATGGTTTGGCTCAGGTCGCGCTTCAGATTCTTTTGGTGGCGCAATCCCACAAGCCACAGGGGTAGTCCCAAGGGGAACAGTGCAGCCATCACGGTGCCCAAGGTCTTGTTACTGGTGGGGCGATAAGTGAGCAGCTGACGAATGACAGGGTAGTCCATCGCCTTGTTCAAGACCATCTGGTCACGTGAGTTAGACATGTAGTCCACCACTGCATCGACCTGCTCGGCCAGTGATTTGATGGTGGCTTTATCATAGCCCTGATGCCAATAGTCGATATACCGTTGCCGTCCTGGATACTTGTCCAGGAACTGTTGGCAATGATCCTTCAGGGCATTGATCTGAGCAATGGCGGTTGCCCTATCCACCTCGTTGATGATAACCTCCTTGGCTTCGAGTTTGCGGGTCTGATGCAGACCAGTAAAGCGGCGCAGGAAATTGAGCCATGCATCAGGATTGAAGACTGCCGAGTCGTTCACTGCCTTGTGGGTCAAGAAAATGCCTAGAGGCAACAAGACCGCTGAACTAAGCCACATGCCTTGCCACACCTCCCAGCGGCCATCACGCGCGAGCTTGTAGCCCGAGTTATCAATGATGTAATAGACAATGAACAGCATCACCGATATCACAATAGGTGTACCCAAACCACCCTTACGGATAATGGCACCCAACGGAGCACCGATGAAAAAGAAAATCAAGCATGCCAACGACAGCGTGAATTTTTTCATCAGCTCGATCTGGTGCCGGCGGATGACGTAGTTGTCATCGTTGATGGTATAGCCTTGGAATTGCATATCCTGCATCAACGAGGTCGTGTGCATCAACGCCTGGTTGATGATTTGCTGTTGCTCATTCTCGGGCATTTCCTTGATGAGCTTGTTGAGGTCAACAGGCTTGTCCATTTTCACCGCTTTAACAGTCTCAAAACTGGGTTTCCCGTCATTGTAAACCGTGCACTGAGCCGGCACTCCGCAAACAGGTTGAATGCGCAATTTATTGATCACCAGCGATGCGGCCGAATCTACCTTAAGCCTTACCGAGTCGATGGTCTGTTGCAATTCAGTGATATTTTTGCCCACATATTGCGACTTCATTGTCTCATCGTCCATGCGTGTGAAATTGGCATCGTATGGAATCAAGATCTCTTTATCATGGAATGTCTCGCGGCGGTACAGGTTGTTACTCAAACCGTTCACACCATTACTGGCCCTCATTTCCTCACACCATGTCCCCTTGTAGAGCGTCAGGACCAGATGTCTTTTGTCTTCGGTCATGCTCAAGCGCCCGGAGTCGGCAGCCACAATGCGAGGATAAAAACCACCTTGAGACACGTCATAAATGAGCATATTGTACAACATGTCACGCTCCTTGTCCTTATGCTTCACATAGATGTTATATCCGGGAATCTGGCTATATACGGCTCCCTCGGGAATATCGAGTGTGGGGGAGGTTTGACGGAACGAGAATAGGAGCGTCCACATCTTTACCTGAGATTTAGGCAAGACGTTGTTCTGGAAGAAGAATGCGCCGATCGACACCAGCACCATCAGCAACACCAGTGGCTTCATGATGGTGGTCAGCGAGATACCTGACGATTTCAGGGCGGTGAGCTCCACATGCTCGCCCAGGTCACCAAATGTCATCAACGCTGCCAGCAGGATGCTGAGCGGCAGGGCCAAAGGCACCATCGATAGGGCTGCATAGAAAAACAGTTCAGAGACCATGCCAATGCTCAGGCCTTTGCCCACCAGCTCGTCGATATACTTCCACAAGAACTGCATGATAACGATAAAAAGACAGATGCAGAATGTCATCAAGAATCTGGGCAAGAACCTTGACAACATGAACGTGTATAGTCTCTTTATCTTCAGCATGAACCTTATATTATGATTAAACGCCTGCAAAGATACACCAAAAACCCAAATTAACAGGCGTTATAAAGATGTTTTATGGTTTATTCCCTGTCATTCACATCTAGATGCTACATGGCGGAATTGTAGTATTGTGGCTGGCCTGTCACCTCACGGCCGACAAATGAGGGTAGGGGAAAAGTGTAATCCTCACTTGGCACTTCCAGCTCGGCCAGTATCAACCCCTCGCGGTGACCATGGAACTCGTCCACTTCCCAGCGGTTGCCCTCATGAAGCACAATGTAGCGGGTCTTCTCGATAATGGGAGGCTGACATAGTGACAGCATCTGCAAGGCGTCATCCATGGGGATGCTGTACTCAAACTCAGGGTGAGCCGCGCCTTGGCCTTTGCCCTTGATGGTGATAAACGCCTCATTGTCACGGATTCTGACACGCACGGTGCGCTCGGGGTCACGAGAAAGGAATCCTTGCCTGATCTCATGCTTGCCACATGCCAGGTGGCGGTACTCATCACCCGACACTAAATACTTATGCTCAATTTCTATTGCCATTATTGATGGTGTTTACTGGATGCAAAAGTAAGTATTTTTTTCTGCTTTTATCGCGGGTTAAATAAATAATCTGTAATTTTGCGCCCTTGTGAACAAATGGCTGAAGCATATTGTGTGCTTGATGGTACTGCTCGCAGGTGTACTGTCGGCAACAGGACAACAGGCGGTAACGCAAATCACCGGCTTGGTGCGCGACTCTTTATCCCGTGAGGCCGTGCCCTATGCTACAGTGACCCTAATTGGTACCGACGAGGGCACGATAGCCAATGATAAGGGTGGATTTACCATTAATTCAAGGGCTGCTTTTTCCAAACTCAGGGTGACGGCCATGGGTTACACACCTCGCGAGGTGCCTGTCAAGGCTGGCCAGGGCAGCGTTGTGCTCGTTGACCTCGTCCCCAGTGGCGTGGAATTGAACGAGGTCGTTGTCAGAAAAGGCAAGGAAAAGTACAGCAAGAAGAATAATCCCGCCGTTGAGATGATCAAAAAGTTGCGCCAGCGGCGTGACGATAATGATCCCAGGCGATTCCCTAATTATGGCTACACCCAGTATGAGCGCATGATGATGGGCTTTGGCAATCTCGACGACGTGATCAAGAAACCCGAGGAGCAGGCATGGGTCGAGCAGTATGCCGACACGTCTCTACTCACGGGCCGCCAAGTGCTGCCTGTCTCAATCAAGGAAACCGTGGCGCGGGACTGGTACAGCGACAATGGGCACAAACAACTCATCTTGGGCACCAAGAGCGCTGGTATTGATGAGCATATTGACCAGGAAAACATCAAGAAGGTGCTGGACGATTTCATGGGCGAAGTCAATATCTTCCAGAATGACGTCACGCTGCTCACTAACCGTTTTGTAAGCCCCCTGTCACGCATTGCCGTTGATTTTTACAAATTCTATCTCAACGATACCGTAATGGTTGGCAGCGAGCGTTGTGCAGTGTTGAGTTTCGTGCCGTTCACCCCACAGACCTTTGGCTTCCTGGGTCGCCTCTATGTCTCACTCGAGGACTCGACAATGTTTATCAAGCGTGTGGCAATGGGTGTGCCTCACGATATCAACCTCAATTATGTAGAGCAGATGAGTATTGTGCAGGACTTTGAGCGCGCTCCAAATGGCTCGCGACTCAAGGTGCGTGACAACGTGGAGGTGAGCATGAAGCTCTTGTCAAACTTGCCCGAAGTGTTTGCACGCCGCGAGACGGTTTACCGTGACCATAACTTTGAACGGCCAGAGGGTGGGGTGTTCAACTTCAAGAGTGAGCAACAAATCGAGAACAGTGCTGCCTATATGCCCGATGAGTTTTGGCAGGAATACAGGCCCGCCGAGGTGCGCACGACCACTGCAACGATGCAGGGACTGATGAAGCGCCTACGAGGGTCAAAGCTCTTCTATTGGGCCGAGCAGGTCGTTGTCGTTCTTGTCAATGGCTATATTCCCACGGCCAAAGTGAGCAAGTTTGACCTGGGCCCGCTAAACACGCTCATCAGCGGCAACTCGCTAGAAGGCTTGAGATTGCGTATGGGTGGTATGACCACTGTGAACCTCAGCCGCCACTGGTTCGCTAGGGGATACCTTGCCTATGGCACACGCGACGAGAAGTTTAAATACATGGGCTCACTGGAATACTCTTTCACGCCCAAGAAAGCGATGGACCAAGAGTTCCCCATCCACAGCTTGCGCCTCACCCACCGCTATGACGTGGACAAGCTCGCACAACATTATTTATATACCAATCAAGATAACGTTTTCTTAACCCTCAAGCGGCACAAGGACGTGAGGATGCAGTACTTGCGCACGACCCGCTTGGAGTACCGCCACGAGTGGTATAACCATTTCTCTATCACCCTGGGCCTCGAGCACAACATCCATGAGGCGACACAATATGTGCCGTTTATGTACTGCGATAACACCACCCGCAACCGCTACACCCAGGCGGGCTTTACCCTGCAACTGCGCTTCGCTCCAGGCGAGACATTCTATCAAGCACGCTCCTATCGTATCCCCATCAACATGGATGCTCCCATCATTACCCTCAACCAGACTTATATGCCCAAAGGGTTCATGGGCAGTCTGCATGAGGTGAATAAGACCGAGTTGGGATTGCAAAAACGCTTCTGGTTCTCAGCCTTCGGCTATGCCGATGTCATCATCAAGGGCGAGAAAGTGTGGAGTCAGGTCGCTTACCCTGACTTGTTGATGCCCAACGTCAATTTGAGTTATACCATCCAGCCCGAGAGTTATGCCCTGATGAAGCCAATGGAATTTATCAATGACCAGGCTCTGTCATGGGATGTGACTTATTGGGGTAACGGCATCTTGATGAACCGATTGCCGCTCATTAAGCGGCTGCGTTTACGCGAGGTGATCTCGTTGCGCGGCATTTGGGGCAGCCTGAGCGACAAGAACAATCCCAATGCAGTAGAGACGCAAAATCTTGCGTCTCCCTCAACAAGCGGCCTCTTTATGTTCCCCAGCGATGCCCCCTGCCAGCCCATGGGCAACAAGCCATACATGGAAGCGGGTGTTGGCCTTGACAACATCTTGACCATATTGCGCGTGGACTACGTGTGGCGCATCACCTACCGTGAACATGCGGGATCTGACCGCCACGGCATCCGCATCCAGCTCCATTTCAACTTCTGACCCAACTCATCAATCCGGCCTAGCCTCGTAGTTTGAGCCGGTCCCAAGTATTGCGACTCTGTCGCGGCCAGCCTGTAGGGGGTGTGTCATAATTCATTTGCTGGAATATTAACCGCCCTGCGGGCGGGAAATTAAGACAAATTTTGTATTAAAATTATAATAATTTAAAATTTTTATTTAATTTATTAAATAATTTGTTTAAATTTCTCGGCCGTTGGCCGATATATGTAGCGACATTGCAATTATGACACAGTCTCAAAGAGTCATCGCCCACTGCACCAATCTGGTTCTGTATTGCGGGTTGGCAACCCGCACCATGACGCATTGTTCCATGGTGAAAAACCCGATTGTTAATAACTTTTTTTTAGCACATGGGAAAATTGGAGTAATTTTACACTCCACATCTAATTCAAAAACCAAAGGAGGACATTATGACACCTTTTGTGCACCTGCACGTGCATTCACAATATTCCATTCTTGACGGAATGGCGCCCATCAAGGACCTGGTTGACAAGGCTATAGCCGATGGTATGCGCGGCATGGCCCTGACCGATCATGGCAACATGTTTGGCATCAAGGAGTTCCATGACTACGTGGGCAAACTTAACAAGAAACGGGGCGAGGATGAGAAATTCAAACCCATTTTCGGCTGCGAAGTCTATGTCGCCAACGAGTCCCGATTTACTCACACCGACAAGCGCGACTACGGCAACCATCTCATCTTGTTGGCCAAGAACCTGCACGGCTACAAGAACTTGATTAAGATCGTTTCACATGCGTGGACCGAGGGCAAGTACATGCACCCCCGCACCGATCATTGTGAGCTCGAGAAGTATCACGAGGGCATCATCTGCTGCTCGGCTTGCCTTGGTGGCGAGGTTCCACAACTCATCATGAGCGGGCAGATGAATCAGGCTCGCGAGACCATCAAGTGGTTCAAGAGCGTTTTTGGAGATGACTATTACCTGGAGTTGCAGCGCCACAAAGCCACTGTGGCGCGGGCTAACCATGAGACCTACGAGAAGCAGTGTCTTGTCAATGATGCCTTGATACAGTTTGCCAGTGAACTGGATGTGAAACTCATCTGCACCAATGACTCCCACTTTGTCAACGAGGCCGATGCCGACGCCCATGAGCGCCTCATCTGCCTCTCAACGGGCAAAAAACTCACTGACGAAAACGTGATGCTCTACAGCAAGCAGGAGTGGTTCAAGACCCAGGAGGAGATGAACGAAGTGTTCGCCGATATCCCTGAGGCGCTGCAGAACACCAACGAGATTCTTGACAAGGTGGAGATCTACAGCATTGACCACGGACCCATTCTGCCCGATTTCCCGCTGCCCGACGGCTTTGACAATGAGGATGACTACCTGCGCTATCTGGTTTATGAGGGAGCCAAGGAACGCTGGCCCAATCTCACCGAGGAACAGCGCGAACGACTCGACTTTGAGCTCGAGACCATCAAGAATATGGGTTTCCCGGGATACTTCCTCATTGTGCAGGACTACATCGGCATGGCACCCAAATTGGGCTGCTCGGTGGGACCTGGCCGTGGCTCGGCAGCCGGATCGGCTGTGGCCTATTGCCTGGGCATTACCAAGATTGACCCGATGAAGTATGACCTGCTGTTTGAGCGTTTCCTGAACCCTGACCGCATCTCGTTGCCCGATATCGACACCGACTTTGATGACGATGGACGTGCAGCGGTACTGAACTACGTCACCGAGAAATATGGTGCTGAGAAGGTGGCCCACATCGTGACCTATGGCACGATGGCCGCTAAGAGCGCCATCAAGGATGTGGCCCGCGTTGAAGACCTGCCCTTAGCCGAGAGCAACCGTCTGGCCAAGTTCATCCCCTCGAGCCCCAATGAAATGCCCGAGGAGAAGCCCGGAAAGAAATATAAAATCACCGTGAGCAACTGCCTGAAGTGTTTTCCCGACTTCGAGAAGGAAATGGAGAGCGAAGACCCGCGCGTGGCCGAGACCATCCGCTTTGCCGAGAAACTTGAGGGTAGCATCCGCAGCACCGGTGTTCATGCATGTGGCGTGATCATCGGACGCGACGACATCACCGACTGGGTGCCCGTGAGTACCGCGACCGACAACGATGGCGAGAACATCATCGTTACCCAGTATGAGGGCGGCGTGATTGAGAGCACTGGACTGATAAAGATGGACTTCTTGGGACTCAAGAACCTGTCGATCATCAAGGAAGCCCTGGCCAACATCAAACTCAACCATGGAATTGATATCGACATCGAGAAGATTCCCATCGATGACCCTAAGACTTATGAGTTATACTGCAAGGGCATGACATCGGGAACCTTCCAGTTTGAGTCGGCTGGTATGCAGAAGTACCTCATCGAACTGCATCCCACCTGCTTTGAGGACCTGATCGCCATGAACGCCCTCTATCGTCCGGGCCCCATGGATTACATCCCGCAGTTCATCAATCGCAAGCAGGGTAGGGAACCCATTGAATATGACATCCCCTGCATGGAGAAGTACCTCAAGGAGACCTACGGCATTACCGTCTATCAGGAGCAAGTCATGCTGCTGTCAAGGCAGTTGGCAGGCTTCACCCGCGGTCAGAGCGATACCCTGCGTAAGGCGATGGGTAAGAAGCAAATCGAGAAGATGAACGAGTTGGAAACGCTGTTCTATGAGGGTGGTGAGAAGAACGGGCATGACAAGAAGGTGCTCAACAAGATTTGGGAAGACTGGAAAAAGTTTGCCTCCTATGCCTTCAACAAGTCTCATGCAACGTGCTACAGCTGGGTAGCCTACCAGACGGCCTATCTCAAGGCCAACTATCCCAGCGAATACATGGCAGCTGTGCTCAGCAGCAACCTCAATGATGTGGATAAGCTTTCCAAGTACATGGATGAGTGCCGTGCCATGGGCATCGAGGTGCTCGGCCCCAACATCAACGAGAGCTACCGTAACTTCAGTGCCACCAAGGATGGACGCATCCGCTTTGGCCTCGCTGGCATCAAGGGCGTGGGCGTGAGCTGTGTGGACTCCATCGTCGAGGAACGCGACAAGAATGGTGCCTACAAGGACATCTTTGACTTTGTGCAGCGCATCAATCAGGGCGCATGCAACCGCAAGGCATTGGAGTCGATGGCACTGGCTGGCGCATTTGATGACTTCAAGGAAATCAAGCGCGAGGACTTCTTTGAGGTCAATCCGCGCAACGAGGCTTTCAGCGAGACCTTGATGCGCTTTGGCCAGCGTTTCCAGGTCAGCAAGCAGGAGATGCAGAACTCATTGTTCGGCGCTTTTGGCGAGGTGGAAGTAGCCACCCCAATTATCCCAAATGCCGATCCATGGTCACAGCTCGAGAGACTCAACCGTGAGCGTGAGTTGGTGGGTATGTACTTGTCGGCCCATCCGCTTGACCCCTACTATATGGAAATCACTTACGGCTGTGACACACCTTTAGCCGAGGTGAAAAACAAGTCTAAAGAATTGGATCACGAGCTCGTCATGGGTGGCCTGGTCGTGGACTTCCAGACTCGCATGGGCAAAAAAGGCGGACAATTCGGCATCATCAAGATTGAGGACTATTCAGGCTCCCATGAATTCATGCTCTTTGGCAACAAGTTCGTTGATTATCAGAAATATGGAGTACTTGGATTGGCTATTGTTGTCAAGGGTGCCTACGAGAAAGGCTACAATGAAAATGTGCGCTTCAATGTCCACACCATCGATTTGCTCGAGAACCTCAAGGGCAAAATGGTCCACAATCTGGTCATCAGCCTCGATGACAGCGATTTGCAGCGGGTTGACTTCTTGAAATCTAACCTCGGTGCTGCTGGTGACAACCTATGCGATCTTTACTTCCGCATGATCGACCAGCAGAGCGGCAACTATGTCATGCTTCGTTCCAAGAAGCCCATTTCAGTTGACAGACAACTGCTAAATGCTTTGCGCGAGGCCGAAATCAAGTTCATGGTCAATGCCAAAGTATGACATGATACCAGTTTGGTATGGAATTTGCAATACAAATGATTAATCACAATAATTATCAACAAAACAACGAGTAAAAAACATGGCTACTGTAATTAACGACGAGAACTACAAGAGTTTATTGGAAGAGGGCAAGCCCGTGGTGATTGACTTCTGGGCTCCCTGGTGTGGTCCCTGCCGCAGCATCGCTCCCATCATCGAGGAACTGGCAACCGCCTACGAGGGACGCGCCATCATCGGCAAGTACAATGTGGATGACGATACCGACCTAGGCGTGGAGTATGGCATCCGCAACATCCCCACGCTGCTGTTCTTCAAGGACGGCCAGATGGTGGACAAGCATGTGGGTACCATTACCCGTGACGCGCTTGCCGCTAAAATCGAGGCTCTCCTCTAAACACTAAACTGTAAACTCTAAACATCAAGTGGTGAAGCAGGTCGCTTCACCACTTGACTTTATTTATCCAGGTTGTTGATCACTTTGGTCAACTGTTCTCCCAACCCTATGGTATAGCCTTGGGAACTGAACGTCACGCGGTTAAACGTGTCAGCAAGGATGAAAATTGGCAGTTGTGTCTCGTTCTGCAGTTTCATCTCTTGGACAATTTGGCGGCGGATGCTACCGTCACGGTCAATGCCGTAGATGATGTTCTTGGGCAGTTTGCCGAAGTTCTCTTGGCGGTAACTCTGAGCCTCTTGCTCGTTCTCGAACAATAGCACCATAGGCCGCTCCCACTTGTCTAGCGCACCGCTCTTCTTGGCAATGTCGCGCATGGCATGATTGGTGGGCTCCTGGCCCACGCCCAGCAGGCCCACGATGAAGTAGCCGCGTCCCGTTTGGGACAAGATGCTCACGTCATCACCAGCAACTGGCTTCAGCTCATTGTCTAGCAAGATAAATTTGGATTCACTGTTGAAGTTGCCGATAACTGCCACAATGTCATCACTTTGGCGCATTGTCAGGTCAATGGTGGTCGTTTGGCCTGGATTGATGGTGAAAATGCGGTTAGCGGCGAGGACCTTGCCACTGGCGGCGCGGGTGCCGCTGGTGAGCATATAGGTGCCGGCGTCCAGCGTCGTTCCGTTCTGGAATGTGTTACTCCACGATGAACCTTCCTCCAGTCCCGAGTCACCCTCGTCATAGTTCAACAGCTTCGCCTTTCCGTCATCCAGGACGCGTGAGAGTGTGAAGTGATGGTAATACTTGGGGTCATCGAGCGTTGGGGTAGGGGTGTAGCGCAGCACGAGTGTTCCTGTGGCCGCATTCTGCTGCTCTATAGCCTCAAAGTTCACGTCTTGCCACTCGCTGATACCCGTGCGGTACTGCACCTTGCCGGTCACGGGATCCATTCGCGACTCGATGTCAAGTGAACGGGCCAAATCGACAAAGAAGATGTTGCGGCCTCGTTCATCTGCCACACGCGAACGCCACACACCCATCGGTGTTTGGGCGATGTGCAAGGCGTTCTCCTCGGGTCGCAATTCAATGTTACTTTGTACCCAGGCCACCAGTTGCGATGGGTCGCGGCGGAATTTATCGGCTGTCGCTGAATTGAAGGCGTCCTGCAACTCCATCTTGAACGGCGACGTGATCATCTCATACTCCACACGTTGTCCCAACTGGTTGCTGCGGGCATTGTAAGCATCTTCGAGAATAGCCATCGACACGTCCCTCATATCCTTGTCGTTCAAGCCCTTGAGTACACCTAACGCACGGCTGGGATTGTAGGGGTGATGTTTCACAAACTCCAAGATAGTTTCCCAGTTTCCGCGGGCCTTAACCAGATAGTCGGCAGCGCTGGGGAACAGGGTTTGAGCTTTCTCGGGGGTGATGAAGGTGGACTCGTATGCCTTGCGGATGGAATCCTCACGTGCAAAACGCACCTTATTGGCGGCAGCCATTTCAGGTGTCACCATGGGCATGATGGCATGTTCAACGGGTGGCACGATGTCGATTTCTTCAAGTGTAGGATCAGCCTCCTTGCTGTTGTTTCGGTTGAGTGTGACATCGACCTTGCCGTCTTTGCCAAAGGTTACCTTGCGGTAGCCATACCAGCCATCCTTGCTGGCCCACACGAGCATATCACCCTTGCCTGCAGTCAACGTGGCGATACCTTTGTTGTCGGCAATCTTAGTGGCGGCAGGATAAAACTCGCCGTAGTTGTAGATGCAGAACTGTACAGTGGCCCCCTGGACAGGTTTACCCTGCAGGTCGAGCACCCTCACTCGGGTAGAAGCGGTGGTGGCGTAGTTGCCGATAAGGTTGATTTCGGTGAAATTGCGGGTGCGGGACATCACTTCCTCAGGACCATTGTAATTGCCAAAGGCGCGGGTGTGCATCAACATCGCCCGCGATGCCGGGGCATTAAACCAACCCAGGTCCAGCACGGCCTCGGGCTCACAAGCCCCCATAAAATGCCATTGACCATCTGCCCATGCCTCTACCCAAGCATGATTGTCATCGGTATGGGCCCATCGCGGTGTATAGACCTGGCGGGCAGGGATGCCGATGGAGCGCAAGGCAGCAACGGTGAAGGTTGATTCCTCACCACAGCGTCCGATGGCGGTCTTCATACAGGCCAGCGGTGACAACGTACGTGCGTCACTGGGCTGATAGGTCACATGCTCGTGGCACCAGTGGTTCACCTCGAGAATCGCTTCAGCCATGCTCATGCCCTTCACGCGCTCTTTCAGTTCATCAAAGAACACGGGTCGAGACATGTCAAGTGCCTCATTGTTCACGCGCAGTGGGAGCACAAAGTGGTTAAACAGCAATTCAGGAACAGTTGTTCCCCACGGCATCTGTTGGCGCGCCTTGAATGTGGCACGCACGTTTTCAAGGTGAAATGCGGTCGTGTAGTCGGTCACGTCGGCCAACGGCATATACTGGTACAGGAAGCTCAGCGCTTCCCATTCCTGTTCATTGACCCGCAGTCCTGTCGTGTCAGGCACACGCAACTGCTCCACTGTGGCAGCGCTCATTGCATTGGCAAGTGCCAGCATCGTTAACAACAATAGGATGACTCTCTTTTTCATTTTAATAATGTGAGTATTTGTTGGTTTTACTGCCCACAAAAATACAAAAAACTCCCAAAAACGCAAAAAGTGATCTAAAATATCACCCTTCTCCCGCCTGTAGAAACGAAAAGTCTTGCGCCTCCGAGTAGTATCTTGGTAACTCCTAGCGAGTAGAGACACAAAACCTTGTGCCTTCATGAATCCTCACCCCCATGGCAGTGTTGTCCTTGTATTGCGGGTTGCCGACCCGCACCACCCTGTAATTGAAAATCAATACCTTGCAAGATCATATAATTCAACCACCGTTTTGCATTTTGACCTAAAATACAATCATACATGTCACATAATTCAAGTGCCATTTTGTCGTTTGATGGTTTTTCATTAATTTTGCAGTTTGTAAAATTACGACAACAAAATGAAGACAATACGCAACTTCTGCATTGTGGCACACATCGACCACGGCAAGAGCACACTCGCTGACCGCTTGTTGGAAGTCACTAACACTGTGGCTGGCAAGGATATGCAGGCTCAAGTTCTGGATGACATGGATCTGGAACGTGAGCGTGGTATCACCATCAAGAGTCACGCCATCCAGATGGATTACCAGAAGGATGGTACCAAATACACGCTTAACCTGATTGACACTCCGGGTCACGTGGACTTCTCCTACGAGGTGTCGCGCTCGATTGCGGCATGCGAGGGCGCGCTGCTTGTGGTAGATGCCACCCAGGGTGTTCAGGCACAAACCATCTCAAACCTCTACATGGCCATTGATAACGGCCTAGAAATCATCCCTGTCATCAACAAGATTGATATGGATAGCGCTCACCCCGATGAGGTGGAGGACGAGATTGTGGAGTTGCTGGGTTGTGACCCGAGCGACATCATTCGTTGTAGCGCCCGTACGGGCGTGGGAGTGCCAGCTATCCTCGATGCCATCGTGGACCGCATCCCTGCACCTGAGGGCAATCCTGATGCCCCGCTTCAAGCATTGATTTTTGACTCGGTATTCAACTCGTTCCGTGGCATTATCGTCTATTTCAAGATATTGAACGGCTCGATCGCCAAGGGCGACTTCGTGAAGTTCGTTAACACAGGCAAAGAGTACAATGTGGATGAGTTGGGTGTGCTCAAGCTGCAGCAGCAGCCATGTGACCGACTCAATACGGGTAATGTGGGGTATATCATTTCAGGCATTAAGAACTCTGTCGAGGTGAGGGTGGGTGACACCATTACCCATGTGCAGCAACCGTGTGAGAGCGCCATCGAGGGCTTCCAGGAGGTAAAACCGATGGTGTTTGCTGGTGTATATCCCATCGACCCTGAGGATTTTGAGAACCTGCGCGCCTCGCTGGAGAAACTGCAGCTCAACGATGCCGCATTGACGTTCACGCCCGAGTCGTCGGTAGCACTAGGCTTCGGTTTCCGCTGCGGCTTCCTGGGCCTGCTTCACATGGAGATCGTGCAAGAACGCCTTAGCCGTGAGTTCAATATGGAGGTCATCACCACGGTGCCCAACGTATCTTATAAGGTATATGACAAGAAAGGCAACATGACCGAGGTGCATAACCCGGCCGGTTTGCCCGACATTGCCGTCATCGAGAAGATTGAGGAGCCCTACATCCGCGCCTCGATTATCACCCAGAGCGAGTTCATGGGCCCGATCATTACACTGTGCCTGTCCAAGCGCGGCGAGTTGGCCAAGCAGGAGTACATCTCGGGCAACCGCATGGAGCTCACTTTTGACATCCCGCTGGGTGAGATAGTGATCGACTTCTACGACAAGCTCAAGAGCATCAGCAAGGGCTATGCCTCGTTTGATTATTTCATCAACGGCTACCGTGACTCAAAGCTCATCAAACTCGATATCCTGCTCAACGGCCAACCAGTGGATGCCCTGAGTACACTGACCCACGTGGATAACGCGGTTTCGCTGGGTCGCCGCATGTGCGAGAAACTCAAGGAGCTGATTCCGCGACAGCAGTATGACATCGCCATCCAGGCAGCCATTGGTGCCAAGATCATCGCTCGCGAGACGGTTAAGCAGGTACGTAAAGATGTGACTGCCAAGTGTTATGGTGGTGACGTGAGCCGCAAGCGCAAACTGCTCGAGAAACAAAAGGCGGGTAAAAAGCGCATGAAACAGATCGGCACTGTGCAAGTGCCGCAAAAGGCTTTCCTGGCAGTGTTGAAACTCGACTAATGTCATGTATGGCAAGTTGTTAACTTGCCCATTGTTGAGAAGGGAAAGTGGCCAACGAACTGCAGCATATTGACCTTGACAATCCTGAGTTCCAGGATGCTTGGGGCATTATCCAAAAGACCAACCGCTCGGTTTTTCTCACGGGCAAGGCTGGTACAGGAAAAAGCACATTCTTGAGGTATATCAGGACCAACACCAAGAAGAAGACCGTGGTGTTGGCTCCCACTGGAATTGCTGCCGTCAATGTTGGCGGGCAAACTTTGCACTCGTTTTTCAAGATTCCTTTCAAGCCGCTATTGCCCGACGATCCCGATATCGGCAATGTGTCGCGACTGCGCAAGATGCTGCGTTACACCAAGGAGAAAGTGAAACTCATCCGTGAGTTAGAACTTATCATCATCGATGAAATTTCGATGGTACGATCCGATATCATTGACTTTGTCGATAGGGTATTAAGGGTTTACTCGGGCAATATGAGGGAGCCTTTTGGCGGCAAGCAGCTGCTGTTAGTGGGTGACATTTTCCAATTAGAGCCTGTGGTCACTCATGACATGCGCGACATCCTCAGGAGGTACTACAAGAATTTCTTTTTCTTCAACGCACGGGCTTTTGACCAGATTAATCTAGTAGCCATTGAGTTACGCAAGATTTACCGCCAGAGTGACAATGACTTCATCTCGTTGCTTGACCGCGTTCGCGTTAATCGGGCAACAACTGCCGACATCACCCAGCTGAACAGGCGGTGCAACCCCAACTACCAGGAGGTGGGCGGCAACGAGCTGGCTGTCACGCTCGCCACTCGTCGCGACACCGTTGATAGCATCAACGATGAGCACATGCAGGCGTTGAAGACGCCTGAGCATGTTTTTGAAGGTAAGACCGAGGGCGATTTCCCCGAGAACAGCCTTCCCACTGCGCGCCTATTGGTCCTCAAGGAGGGCGCACAGGTCATTTTCATCCGCAACGATAAGGAGGGGCGCTGGTGCAACGGCACGATAGGTAAGGTGACCCGGCTATCAAGCGAACAAGTGTTTGTGGCATTAGAGAACGGCGATGAGATGGAAGTGATGCCTGAAATCTGGGAAAACATGCAGTATACTTATAATGAGAAGGAGAAAAAAGTGGAGGAGAAAGTCCTTGGCTCCTTCAAGCAGATTCCCATTAAACCGGCTTGGGCGCTCACGGTTCACAAGAGTCAGGGCCTCACGTTCAACCACGTGGTGATAGATTTTGCCGGCGGTGCTTTCACGGGGGGACAAACTTATGTTGCGCTCTCGCGTTGCACCTCACTGGAGGGCATCACACTGCTTAAGCCACTCAGTGAACGCGATATTATTGTCAACATGGCCGTTGTGGATTTTAGCCGACAATTCAACAACCGTCAAATCATCAATGATGCGATGGAGCAGGAACGGGCCAACATGTTATACCGCCGAGCAGTACATGCCTTTGACCACAATGAGTTCGATGAGTGTGTGCGCTGCTTCACCGAGGCCATGAAAATCAAGGACAATATCCAAAATGATGCAGTCAAACGTCTGATAGTCAAAAAGTTAAATAAATTTAAAAGACAACTTCGCACCATTGAACGCTTGCAGGAAGTGATTGACAGTCAGCAAAAAATGTTACGTGAATTGGCATTGGAATATACATCAATGGGCGATCAGGCTCTTGCCATGGATGGGGTAGTGGGCGAGGGGAGTGAAGCCTATGGGATGAGACACGATGATATCGCAATTCGTTCTGCTTTAGCCAATTACAATAAAGCGTTACGCATCATGCCTGACTGCGTTCCTGCCATGCTGGGCAAAGCGCGCCTGATGATGACACTCGATCAACCTGATGCTGCTGAGCAACAACTTAACAACGCGCTAAAAATTGATAAGAATTGCTTTGAAGCACACATGATTCTTGGCGAGTTAATGGAGCAACAACGTGACGTGCCTGAAGCAATCAAATGCTACAAACGTGCCGCTAAAGCCAACAAAAAATCACCCGATCCTCACGAGAAACTTCAAGCAATTTATGAGAAAATTGGCCTGGATGATCTTGCTGATGATGAAGCCGAGATTGCTAAACGATTGCGTAAAGCCCTTTATAAGTCAGCATCTCAAAAGCGTAAAAAGAAATAGAATGCAGTTATTGCTCATCGCGATTACATTGTTGCTTTCTTATTTCAATTCCCATGATTTAACTCCGATTGGTTTGCTTTCTCATTCTACTTCCTTGATTTTCCTCAATTATGATGGGGGATATCAGAAATCAAAAATAGCGATAGTTTATTTTACATAATATCAATATTTATCTTTTTCTAAAGAATAATCTTATATTCCATCATTAGTACAATTAATAGTTAATGATATCCGATGAATTCTGTAGAGACGCAAAATATTGCGTCTCGTTTCAATCGACTTTTTATTTTCTCCCAGCTGCTGATGCTGGATATTATTTCCTCAGCAGATTGACCAACTATAGAATTCCATTAGAGTTACTTAGTAATACTTCTGAGTTATGTGCTTGACTTTATAAAATTCAAACCAAGCTGAGGGCCTTCATGGATGTGTTCTTTCGTCCTTCTGATTGAATCAATTTCAAATTTTAAAATCTCAAGCAGTTAACTAGCCGGAAAATTAATCATTAAATCAATTTCATCATAAACATGTGTATAACAAGATCCTAAGTCTTTCTCAATTTCTATTCTAGCTGAAATAGACTCAAAATTAAATTGTAATCAAGTATATTTTCAATATTAAACAACTTATTTATAGATTTATATGACAATACATCTAAACTAATTATTTAATAATAGCTACATACTAACTAGTTAAGTTAATGAAATTAATAATCAACGATAGATAATCCAATGCAAAACTGACAAATATTACCATCAATATTATACAACTAAAAGCTTAATAATAAAGTAATTATTTACTTATTTAATTCCGACAAAAATCACTATCAATCACGGCAATTTTCGCGATTGACTAAAATTTTTGTCGATTGACACTATATTATATAATGAGAAGTTTTTGTAACTTTGTAGATTAGAAAAATATCAAAATTCAAATATATTATGCTAAAAACCCTGCTCAAACAAGTCAAGCAATACAAGACGGCATCACTGTTGACGCCCGTTTTCATCATGCTTGAAGTCGTGCTTGACGTTCTCATCCCTTTTGTGACCGCCAAGCTCATTGACTATGGCATCAGTGCAGGTCACATGCCCAGTGTGTATAAGTATGGCGCCATCATGCTTGTCATGGCATTCCTGAGCATGATTGCCGCCATCATGGCGGGAAAATATGCCTCATTTGCCTCATCGGGATTTGCCTGCAACCTGCGCGATGCCATGTACAAAAACATCCAGCGGTTCGCTTTCAGCGACATTGACAAGTACAGCACTTCTGGCTTGGTCACCCGCATGACCACCGACGTGACCAATCTGCAAAATGCCTATCAGCAGATTATCCGCACATCAGTGCGCGCACCGTTTAACTTGCTGTCTAGCATTGTGATGTGTTTTGTCATCAGCCCTCAGCTCAGCCTGATTTTCATCATTGCCAGCGTTGTGCTGGGCGTCATTCTGGCCGTCATCATCACTAAGGTTTCCAAGATGTTTGCACTGGTGTTCAAGCAGTATGACGTGCTCAATGCTGTCGTTCAAGAGAATGTGTCCGGTATCAGGGTTGTCAAGGCCTTTGTTAGAGAGGAATACGAGAAAAGCAAATTCTGGCAAGCCGCCAAGCGCCTCTATGACCTCAATGTCAAGGCCGAAAGCATTATGGCACTCAACGGCCCAGTGATGAATATGGTGGTCTATGGATGTATCATTGCCATTTCGTGGTTTGGTGCTCAGTTTGTTGTGGGCGGTAGCCTCACCACGGGTCAGTTAACCTCGTTGTTCACCTACGTGATGACCATCCTATCCTCACTGATGATGTTGAGCATGATATTTGTGACCATCACCCAAAGTCTCGCTAGTGGTCAACGTGTGGCCCAAGTCATCAATGAGGATCCCGACATCGATAACCCTGAGAACGCCGACACCGTGATCCCCAATGGCAGCATTGACTTCAACAAAGTCTATTTTGCCTATAAGGGCGGCAGTGGCGAATATGCCTTGAACAACATCGACCTGCACATCAGCAGTGGCGAGTCGATAGGTGTGATTGGCGGTACCGGTAGCGGAAAGTCGTCACTCATCAATCTGATCAGCCGTCTGTATGACGTATCTAAAGGCAGTGTCTTGGTCGGTGGAAAGGACGTGCGTACCTATGACTTGGAGACCCTGCGCAATAACGTTGCAGTCGTCTTGCAGAAAAATGTACTCTTCTCGGGCTCCATCCTCGACAACCTGCGCTGGGGCGATGAGAATGCCACCCTCGAGCAGTGCCAAGAGGCTTGTCGAGTAGCATGCGCCGACGAGTTCATAAGCGAGATGCCCGATGGGTACGAGACCCGCATCGAGCAAGGAGGAGCCAACGTCTCGGGAGGACAGAAACAGCGCCTGTGCATCGCCCGGGCACTGTTGAAAAAACCCAAGGTGATGGTGCTGGACGACAGCACTAGTGCCTGTGACAACACCACCGACGCACGCATCCGCGCTGCCTTGCGAGAGAATTTGCCCGATATGACAAAACTCATCATCGCCCAGCGCATCAGCAGCATCAAGGACTGTGACCGCATCCTCGTGCTCGATAATGGCAAAACCGTGGGCTTTGACTCTCACGAGAATCTGCTCAAATCGTGCACGATCTATCAGGAAATCTGTGCTATCCAGGAAGAAGCCGGTGGCGATTTTGACAAACCCCAAAACGACAGAAAGGAGGCTCAATCATGAGAATGCCAGGAGGATCCCACAACCGCAACACCGTGGTCGATACCACGGGGGTGAACAAGCGCAGCACCTTGCTGAGGCTTTTCAACATTGTGATGAAGAACTACAAGTTCTCGTTCCTGGGCGTGGCGCTGTGTATCATTGTGACAGCCTGCACTACCCTAGCCTCTACCCTATTCACCCGCACCCTCATCGACGACTACATCGCCCCGCTCATGGGACAAGCCCATCCCGACTATGGCCCGCTGGCACACACGCTGCTCCAGCTTGGCATTGTGCTCGTCTTCGGTGCGCTGTGTTCTTATTTACACAGCCGATTGATGATCAACGTGAGTCAAGGCACGATGCTCAAGTTGCGTACGGGCACGTTTGACCACATGGAATCGCTGCCCATCAAGTACTTCGACTCACACGCCCATGGCGATGTGATGTCAACTTACACCAACGATGTAGACACTCTGCGCCAGATGATCAGCCACAGCTTGCCTCAAGCCTTTAACTCACTCATCACCCTGGGAATAACTTTTGCCAGCATGATTGTGATGAGTGTGCCCATGACCATCCTATCCATCGTGATGGCGCTCTTGATGGCATGGTCCACGACCTATCTGGGCAAACGCTCTCGCAAGCATTTCCGCGTGCAGCAGCAAAAGCTTGCCGAGGTCAACGGCTTCATCGAGGAGATGATGACGGGTCAAAAAGTCATCAAGGTCTTTTGTCATGAGGACAAGGCCATCGAGCAGTTTGAGACCATCAACGAGGAACTGCGTAGCAACACCTATGACGCTAACCGCATCGGCAACATCGTCATGCCCGTCAACGGCAACTTGGGACACCTCAGCTATGTGCTCATGGGCGTCCTTGGCGCAGCACTCATCATCAGCGGCCACAGTGGTATGACTCTGGGTACACTGGTAGCCTTCCTCACGCTTAATAAGAGTTTTGCACGCCCCATCGCCAGCATCAGCCAGCAGGTGAACAGTGTGCTTAACGCTTCGGTGGGAGCTGACCGCATATTCAAGCTTAACGACGAACCCACCGAAGCCGACCATGGCAATATCACCCTGGTCAACGCGGGACACGATGGCACGGGCCAACTCGTTCCCTGCAAACCGCGCACGGGCATCTGGGCCTGGAAAATCCCGCAGACCGACGGCACCTACAAGTATATTCAGGTCAACGGTGGTGTCAAGTTTAATAATGTGGACTTTGGCTACAATGCTGATAAACAGGTGCTCTTTGACATTGACATTGACGCTATGCCTGACCAGAAGATTGCCTTTGTGGGTGGTACAGGTGTTGGCAAGACAACCATTACCAACCTCATTAACCGCTTCTATGACATCCAGGACGGCAAAATCCTCTATGACGGCATCAGCGTGAACGACATCCGCAAGCGCGACTTGCGTCACAGTTTGGGCATGGTGTTGCAAGAGACTCACCTGTTCAATGGCACCGTCATGGATAACATCCGCTATGGCCGGCTCGATGCTTCGGACCAAGACTGCATCGAAGCCGCCAAGCTTGTCAACGCCGACGGCTTTATCCGCCGCTTGAGTAATGGCTACCAGACTGTTCTCAATGCCGACGGTGGCAACCTGAGTCAGGGTGAGCGCCAGTTGCTCGCCATCGCCCGCGCGGCCGTTGCCGACCCGCCTGTGCTCATCCTCGACGAGGCTACCAGCAGCATCGACACGCGCACCGAGCGCCTCGTGCAGCAGGGTATGGACTCGCTCATGCAGGGGCGCACAACCTTTGTCATCGCCCATCGCCTGTCCACCGTGCGCAACAGTGACTGCATTATTGTGCTGGAGCGAGGCCGCATCATCGAGCGTGGCACCCACGACGAACTCCTCGCTGCACGTGGCAAGTACTACCAGCTCTACACCGGCGGCGAAATCGCTTAAAAGTATTTCTATCAAAAAAAGGAATGGCATCTGCGTCGGGCATGCCATTCCTTTTTATATCTTTCTGAAAAATCAATCTGAAATTATTTGTATCCCGTGCCATTGCAGTAAGGACACGTGCGGTGAGCATGATCCATCGCTACATCCTTGCGGCAAATCGAGCAATACTTGGTTGATTTGACTCCATAACCTCCTATTCCAGTACTATACACATCGTCTCCGGTTCCGTTGCAATGGCTACACTTGGTGCGACTGCTTGAACTGCTCTTGCTGGATTTGCCCTTCCCGCTGGAGCCGCTCGATGAGCCACTGCTTGCCCCGTCATCAGTATACAAATCAATATAAGTGCCATTGTTGCCGCTCGAACCATCTTTCGACACTTGTACTCCAGGTATCGAGACAGGATTTGGATTATTCTTGGGATCAATACTCGTATTTAACAAGCTGGGGCTTGATGAATAGAGCGATGCCGCATACTGTTCAGGGCTATATGCGCTTCCTCCTCCTCCGCTACCCTGGTTCGACATCATTTGTTGATACAGTATGCCTGAGGCCATTTGCGTACCTTGAGCAAGGCCCTGCATGAATTCGGCACAGGATGTTAACCCGGCAACCACAAACAATAATAAGATACATAATAATTGCTTCTTAATCAATAACCTTTTCATAATACTGATATTTAAGAGTTAATAGTGTCCCAAGGTTGGCTTTTCGATAAAAAAAAGACGTGGGGTACTGTACTTGTCAACTTACCTCGTTTTTCCAAAAAGTCTTGACCTCGCCAGCCCACAGTAGGCTAGCTGAATCGATGCAAAATTACTACGTTTTGTTGATATTTCAAAAGAAAATGTAATAATTATTATGATTTCTAGCATTTAATCTGGTAATTAATTACATTATAATCTTTCTTGTTTGCTTTTCATCATTGACATGATTGGTCGCACTATTTTACCTTTGTGGCACGAGGCAAAATAATGCTTTTAACAATTCGTTAACAGTCCCGCACCACCCTATTGACATAGGAACCACAATGTCAATCTCTGTATTTCAGGAATTTGAACAAATTGGGACTTTTAAGCACATTTGCTTTTCGACAATTGCGACCGTGGCCACAATTTTTGATGGCATACACTTTTATTTTGCTATTTTGCTGTTTGTGAATGAAAAAAGCACTACCTTTGCAAATTGTTTGAGAATGAACTGAACACAATACTATTAACTGACTATACTAAAGACCAATGGGTAAAAAATTGACCGACCGAGTGACTTGGGTAGGTAAAGTGGACTGGGAACTCAAGACCTTCCATGGCGATGAGCTTTCAACTAACCGCGGCTCAAGTTACAACTCCTACTTGATTAGAGATCAAAAGAATGTGTTGATCGACACGGCATGGCTTCCTTATAGCCGTGAGTTTGTCAAGAACCTGAAACAAGAGATTGACCTCAAGGACATTGACTACATCGTCATGTGCCACAACGAGATCGACCACAGTGGTGCCCTCGTTGACCTGATGCGCGAGATTCCTGACACGCCCATCTATTGCACTGCCAAGGGCGAGGCCATCATCCGTGGCCACTATCACCAGGACTGGAACTTTGTCAACGTCAAGACTGGCGATAAATTAGAGTTGGGAGATACTACCCTCACCTTTATCGAGGCAACCATGTTGCACTGGCCCGACACCATGTTCTGCTACCTGAGTGGCGAGGAAATCCTGTTCAGCAACGACGGTTTTGGCCAGCACTTTGCAACCGAGTCGCTCTTTGACGACCAGGTGTGCATGGCCGAGGTGATGCAAGAGGCCGAGAAATACTATGCTAACATCTTGGCTCCCTTCAGCCCGCTGTGCAACCGCAAGGTGAAGGAAATCTTGGGCATGAACCTGCCAGTGAAGATGATTTGCCCCAGCCACGGCATCATCTGGCGCAACAACCCAGGCCTGATTATCGAGAAATACCTGCAGTGGAGCGACGCCTATCAGGAGGATCAAGTGACCATCGTCTATGACACGATGTGGCAGAGCACACGCCTCATGGCTCAAGCCATTGCCGACGGCATACGCGAGCAGTCACCCGCAACGACTGTCAAGATCTACAATGCAGCCCTTAGCGACAAGAACGACATCCTCACCGAGGTCTTCCACTCGCGTGCCGTGCTCGTGGGTTCCCCCACCATCAACAATGGCTACAGTTATGCCATCGCTGGCATCCTGGAAATGATCAAGGGCCTGAAACTCAAGAAGAAAAAAGGCGCCGCATTTGGCAGCTACGGCTGGAGTGGCGAGGGCATCAAGCTCATTACCGAGCACCTCAAAGCCGCTGGCATCGAGACGGTGAATGACGGCATTCGCACCCTGTGGGTTCCTGACCAGGATGCCCTGGAACAGAGCCGCCAGTTTGGACGTGACTTTGCTGCAGCATTATGATAACAAATATTCTAAAAATCAACTAAATAACTTAAACTATCACTTTAAACACAATGAACAAAGTCGTTAGTAAAGAGCAGTTTTCTGCTAACGTAACAAAGCTTGTCGTTGAGGCTCCCCTCATCGCCAAGTCACGCCGTGCGGGTCACTTTGTGATCGTCCGCGCTGGCGAAAAAGGCGAACGTATCCCCTTGACCATCGCCGACAGCGACCCCAAGGCTGGCACCATCACGCTGGTCATCCAAAGTGTGGGCGACAGCACCCGCAAGATCTGCGCCCTTGAACCAGGCGAATTTCTCCATGACGTGGTAGGTCCTCTGGGCCAGGCCACTCACATTGAGAAGTACGGCACCGTGCTGTGTGCTGGTGGCGGTGTAGGCACCGCTCCCCTGCTCCCCATTATACGCGCCATGAAGGAAGCCGGCAACCGCGTCATCAGTGTGCTTGCTGGTCGCACCAAGGATCTCATTATCCTTGAGGACGAAGTGCGCGCTTCGAGCGACGAGGTCATCATCATGACCGATGATGGCAGCTACGGCAACCAGGGTGTTGTCACTGTGGGCATGGAAGAGGTCCTCAAGCGTGAGCACGTGGACTACTGCGTGACCATCGGTCCCGCCATTATGATGAAATTCTGCGCTCTGTTGACCAAGAAGTATGAGGTGCCCACCGAGGCTTCGCTCAACGCCATCATGGTTGACGGTACGGGCATGTGCGGCGCTTGCCGTGTGACTGTGGGCGGTAAAACGCGCTTCGTTTGCGTCGAGGGTCCCGAGTTCAATGCCCATGAGATTGATTTTGACGAGTTGATGATGCGCTTGAAAGGTGCGCAATAATGCTCGCATTGCTCGCAGTTTAGAGTTTAAAGTTTAGTGTTTAGAGAGGCTCCGCCTCCTACTGACTAGGGACTAAAACTTAAATAAAAAAAAAGAAAAGTTAAAATGGAACAGAACAATATGGATTCGCGTAACGAACAATGGCGCATCGACTTGCGCAACTCGAAGACTCCCAAGGAGCGCACCGCTATCCCCCGCGTGGAGATGCCGCAACTTGATCCCAAATACCGCATCACCTGCAACGAAGAGGTGAACCAGGGCATCAATGCCGAGCAGGCCGTGGTAGAAGCCAGCCGCTGCCTGGATTGTGCCAATCCCCAGTGTGTGACCGGTTGCCCCGTGAACATCAATATCCCCAAGTTCATCAAGAACATCGAGCGTGGTGAGTTTGGCCAGGCCGCCGCTACGCTTAAGGAAACCAGCTCGCTGCCCGCTGTGTGTGGCCGTGTGTGCCCGCAGGAGAAGCAGTGCGAGTCGCGTTGCATTCACACCAAGATGAACCATCCCGCCGTGGCCATCGGCTATCTGGAGCGCTTTGCCGCCGACTGGCAGCGTGATAACCTGCCCCAGGAAACTCCCGCCATGGCTCCCTCTAATGGCATCAAGGTTGCTGTTATCGGCAGTGGTCCTTCAGGACTGTCATTTGCTGGTGACATGGCCAAGAAAGGCTTCTCGGTTACCGTGTTTGAAGCTCTTCACGAGATTGGTGGCGTATTGAAGTATGGTATTCCCGAGTTCCGTCTGCCCAACCACATCGTGGACTATGAGATCGAGGGTCTGCGCAAGATGGGCGTTGAGTTTGTGAAAGACTGCTTGGTCGGCAAGACCATCAGCTATGAAGACCTCCACGAGATGGGCTTCAAGGGCGTGTTTGTCGGCTCTGGTGCCGGTTTCCCCCGCTTCATGAACATCCCCGGCGAGAACCTCAATGGTATCATGTCGAGCAACGAGTACCTTACCCGCATCAACCTCATGGAGGCTGGTCGCGGAGGTGACACCCCCGTGCTGCGTGGCAAGACCATCGCTGTCATTGGTGGTGGTAACACTGCTATGGACTCGACCCGTACCGCACTGCGCATGGGCACCGAGCGCGTCATCCTTATCTATCGTCGCAGCGAGGAGGAGATGCCCGCACGTCGCGAGGAGGTTGGTCATGCCAAGGAGGAAGGTGTTGAGTTCAAGACGCTGCACAACCCCATCGAGTACATCGGTGACGACAAGGGCCGTGTAGTAGCTATGCGCGTGCAACGCATGGAGCTGGGCGAACCCGACGCATCCGGCCGTCGCAGCCCTGTGCCCGTTGAGGGCGCCATCGAGGAGATTCCTGTTGACCTGGTAATCGTGGCTGTTGGTGTATCGCCCAACCAGCTCGTGCCCCGCTCGATTCCTGGACTGGACATCACCAAGCGCAACACCATCGTGGTTAACGAGGAAACCATGCAGTCGTCAGTTAATGACCTCTATGCCGGTGGTGACATCGTACGTGGAGGTGCTACGGTTATCCTCGCCATGGGCGACGGACGCCGTGCAGCCCAAAACATGGCTAAAGCTCTGCTTTAAAGCAAGAATATATTTATAAGTGTATTTTACTATCACTGTGGGTGACAATTTGTCATAATTGTTACCCACAGTGATTTCATATCAATCGGGACGTGCAATATAACCTTCTCGTTGCAGGCGGAGTGATGGGTTGGGATGATAAGCGTGTGGAGGAAGCTGACGTGTTCTCAATGACAGGGTGTTAAAATCTGACTTCTTCATAATCATTACTTCTTTTATTAACAAATTGCCACTTAATTCATAAACAGATAATTACATTTCATTCATCCAGTATAATACCTGAAAAAATCTGCGACAAAAATATTTCTTTTTCATAATATGACAAGAATTATGCCAAAATTCAGTTATCTTTGCCATTGAAATGTTGAGAAATAGAGCGCAGAGCATTGCTGTGATGCTTGCGGCAATAGCCGTGGGCTTGATTTTGTGTGCCTGCAACAAGGGTAAGGAAATGAGCAATCAAGTGATTGTTCAGAACGAAGCCTTCACGCTTACGGGCGACAGTATCATTGAAGATACTATCGTCGCATGGGTACCAGAGTCAAAAGATAGAATAGCAACCAACATGAGCGTAGCGCGCCTAGACTCCATCTACAGCAATACCGAGGTTGAAAACCTGAAGTTTGTCTCGGGCAAGACATGGCGAATGCGCAAAACCCGCCCAGCCATGATGCCCGAATTCTCAAGCGATCAATCGTTGATCGATGCCCTATATAATATGTCAATCGATGGTATCGTCGACCACATTGACAAGAGGGGCAACTTCATTACATCGTTCAACATCAGTCGCATGTACTGCGCCATCTATCTGTCCCTGGCATGCCTCAAGCCCCATCAGGCCATGTCCACACTGCGCACGATGGTTGATCGCGATAGCATCATCATGCAGCGAGAGGGGCAATGGCCAGTAGTGAACGATCACATCGGCTGGGCTACCGCAGCGTGGGAAGTGTATAAAACCACAGGGGACAGCAGTTGGCTAGCCTACAGTTATCGGGTTATAGAGAAAACGCTCGATATCAACCGCCAGGTATTGCTTGATCACAACACTGGATTAATACATGGAGCGGGCTACACCTCGGCACGCCCCCTGGGAGCTCGACGCATGACATGGATGAGCTATAATGACTTATTTGCCTGCATGTCGCTGGGTAACAATATTTTGACGGGTAACGCCTATGCCATCTTGAGCGATATGGCCGACGAACTGGGCATTGAAAACGATTATTTAAAAGACGCGCAACGCATCAAGGATGCTATCAATCAGCACCTGTGGAACGAGGACCATGGTTCCTACTGCTCGTTCCTGTATGGCGCGGCCTTTCCTAAACAATCACCGTTGACCGACAATACGTCACAAGCAATGTGCGTGTTGTGGGGCATCGCCGATGATGACCGTGCCGAAAACCTCATTGCCAACACGCCAGTGTCAGACTTTGGCGTGAATGTCACTTATCCTGCGACAATTCCTATCGAGCCGTTTTTCATTAATGTCTCGTGGGCTACGACTCAAGCCCTGTGGAATCTGGCTGCCGTCAATACGGGTAACGAGAATGCACTCAGGCGTGGCTTGGGTGCCTTGTACCGTGCCCAGGCTTTATATCAGTCGCGAGGCATTCATTTGCAAGGTTTTGACACCGATGACCTGGGTACCTACGCATCTAATGCCGCGATGGTGATCCGTGTCCTGATGGGTATGAACTTTAAGCCTGAGGGCATCGAGTTTGCCCCAATGGTACCGACGGGAATGCCCGGCGTTAAAGTCCTTAAAGGGCTAAACTACCGTCGTGCTGTCCTCGATATCACGGTCAAGGGTGAGGGTAATAATGTGGCCTCAATCACCGATAACGGCAAACCGCTAGAGAGCGCTTTCCTGCCTTGTGACGTCGTGGGCAATCACCACATCGTCATCACTCTGGAACAAGGTCAGAGTCACAACAACAAAGTCACAATTCACCGCAACGAGATCATCATGCCCTTGACTCCAATTGTTGAGTGGACGGCTGATAGTGGGTATATCGTGGACTTTAATCCAGCCTATACTTATCGATTGAACGTCAATGGCAAGCATGGCAGCGTGGTTGACTCGGCATTTGCCTTACCTCCGACTGAAGGGTTCACAGAATTCTCGGTCGAAATCGCGGGCAATTACATCAACAGCTACATGTCACGGCCCTATTTTGACTTTAATCTGACCCCACAAACCGCGTTTTTCCCTGATAGCGTTGGCGGCCACACAACAATTACTGTGAGCGTGGCTCAAGGTGGCGACTACTTGCTCGATGTGGGCTATCACCCCACGGGAACCCTCGATGTGCGAGAAGTGAGTGTGAACAGCCATCCCATGGGAACACTGGTGATGACTAGTGTCAATGAATTGGAGATAAATGGACTGGCTTACAGCAACATGATTACAGTCGAGTTGTTAAAAGGTGAAAACACCATCGCCTTCAGGCAAATCAGGCTTCCCAAGGCTTTCACGCCATGTGAACCATTCCACGTGAGGGTCATTAAGCGATAATTATAATAACCATTCAATACTATATCACTAATAAACTAAAATTCAATGAAGAAAAAACTTATTTATTTGGCGGTATTGGCCGCTGCATCCCTGACAGCACAAGCCGATGAGGGACGTTTACTGCGTTTCCCCGGCACCAATGGTCAGGAAGTGGCTTTCAGCTATGCTGGAGACATTTACACCGTGCCCATCACTGGCGGCACGGCACGCAAACTCACCTCTCACAAGGGATATGAGGCTTTTGCCCGCTACTCACCCGACGGCCGCACCATCGCGTTCACCGGACAGTATGACGGCAACACCGAGGTCTATGTCATGCCCGCTCAGGGAGGCGAGCCTAAACGTATCACTTTCACCTCCAGCAACCCGCGTGATGATTGGGGCGACCGTATGGGTCCCAACAACATCACCATGGCATGGACTCCTGACGGAAGCGGCGTCATCTACCGTAACCGCATCAGTGAGAGCTTTGACGGCAAATTGTGGAAAGCCCCAATTAATGGCGGTATGGCCGAGGAATTGCCGCTGCCCGAGGGCGGTTTCTGCTGCTATAATGCCGATGGATCAAAATTGGCTTATAACCGCGTCTTCCGCGAGTTCCGCACTTGGAAGTACTACAAAGGAGGTATGGCCGATGATATCTGGATCTATGACACCAAGGCCAAATCGGTGACAAACATCACTAACAACATCGCTCAGGACATTGATCCCATGTGGATTGGCGACGAGATCTATTTCATGAGCGACCGTGACAACCGCATGAACATCTTTGTGTATAACACCCGAACTGGTGCTACACAAAAGGTGACCGATTTCACCGAGTATGATGTGAAGTTTGCCAACTGTGGCGGCGGCAAGATCGTCTTCGAGAATGGCGGCTATCTCTATGTGCTCGACCCATCGACCAAGCGCAGCGAGAAAATCACCATTTATCTCAACAGCGAGAACAATTTTGCCCGCGAGGAGCAGCGCAAGGTGGGTGACAACCTGCGCAGCGGCAGTCTTGCCCCCGATGGCAGCCGTTTGGTTTTGAGTGCTCGTGGCGAGGTGTTTGACGTGCCTGCAAAGCATGGCGTCACCCGCAACATTACCCACACACCCGGTGTTCACGAGCGCAATGCCTCATGGAGCCCCGACGGCAAAAACATCGCTTACATCAGCGACCAGACTGGCGAGACCGAGATCTGGGTGCGCCCCGTCAACAGCGACCAGGCCAGGCAGTTGACCTTCGATAACGATACCTACATCCGTGACTTTGAGTGGAGCCCCGATGGCAGCCAGATTGTCTATACCGATCGCAAGAACCGCATGGTGCTGCTCAACGTGAACGGCAAAACGAGCAATAAGCAAATCCTCCTCACCGACGAGATGGGCGAAATCCCAACACCCAGTTTCTCCCCCGACGGCAAGTGGCTGACCTATTACCGCCGTGGTGCCAACGAGTTCAGCGTGGTCTACCTGTACAACATCGCCGAGCGCAAGGAATATCCTGTGACCGACCGCTGGTATGACAGCAACTCGCCTGCGTTCAGCAGTGACGGCAAGTACCTGATCTTTGCTTCAGGCCGCGATTTCAACCCCATCTACAGCAATATTGAGTGGAACTTTGCCTATGGTGAGATGGAAGGCATCTACGTGGTGATGCTTTCTAAGGACACACCTTCACCTTTCCTCCCCAAGGATGATAAGGTGCAAATCAGTGGCGAAGAGCCCAAAGACACTCCTAAAGAAGCCCCCAAAGGCAAGGGTAAAAACAAGCCTCAGGCAGATACCAAGGCAGTGCGTATTGACATTGACGGCATCGGTGACCGCATTGTGAAATTGCCCATTGGTGCCGGTAGTTATGGCGGCTTTGTCTGTGACGGCGAACATCTGTGGTACAATGGTCGCGGCAGTGTGCGCGTGTTTGACCTCAAGGAGCAGAAGGACGAGGTCGTTGCCGAGCGTGCCTTTATGAGCCCATCAGCCGACATGAAGAATGCTCTTTACATGAAAGGCGGAAAGGTTTACATTGCTCCCTTGACTCCCCGCAAGGCCGAGTTGAGCGACGCTGTGAATACCGATGACATGATTGCCACGGTTAACTTTGATCAGGAGTGGAACCAAATTTTCAATGAGGCTTGGCGCGCCTATCGCGACGGCTTCTATCTCGAGAACATGCACGGCGTGGACTGGCAGGCCATGCACGACAAGTATGCCCAGTTGCTGCCTTACGTCAAGAACCGCCTCGACCTGACCTATGTCATCGGCGGCATGATTAGTGAGTTGGCAGTGGGACATGCTTATGTTGATGGCGGTGACCACATCAAGATTGATGAGCACCACATCGGCATGCTTGGCGCCGAGATGGAGCGCTCTGGCAATGGCTTCAAAATCAAAAAGATTCTGCGTGGTGCACCCGACCGCGAGGAACTGCGTTCTCCGCTACTTGAGCCCGGCATGAACATCAAGGAAGGCGACATCATCACTGCTGTCGATGGCGTTTCCACTGCAGGTGTGGATAACATCTATACACTGCTGCGTGACAAGGCCGACGTGATGACTGAACTCACCATCAACGGTAACCGCAAGGTGGTTGTGAAGCCCATCCAGGACGAGTATCCCCTGTATCACTATGAGTGGGTACAGCACAACATCGATTATGTGAGTGAGAAGACCGGCGGTCGTGTGGGTTACATCTATATTCCCGACATGGGTCCCGAAGGCCTGCGTGAGTTCTCGCGCTACTTCTTTGCACAGATTGACAAGGAGGCTGTCATTATTGACGACCGTGGCAACGGCGGCGGTAACATCTCGCCCATGGTGATTGAACGCTTGCTGCGTCAACCTTACCGCTTGACCATGTATCGTGGCAGCAACCACAACGGTACAACGCCCGAGCAGACCATCTACGGTCCCAAGGTGCTGCTGGTCAACAAGTATAGCGCCAGTGACGGTGACCTGTTCCCCTGGAGTTTCAAGGAGAACAAGATCGGTCCAGTTATCGGCACCCGCTCATGGGGTGGCATCGTTGGCATCAGTGGCTCACTGCCCTATATGGATGGTACAGACATCCGCGTGCCCTTCTTCACCAATTATGACACTCGCGGCAACTGGATTGTCGAGAATCATGGTGTAGATCCCGACATCATCATTGACAATGACCCCGTGCTTGAGTATCAGGGTATTGACCAGCAGCTTGACAAAGCCATTGAGGTCATCCTCGAGCAGCTCAAGGACCGTCAGCCCATGCCTAAGACACCTGCTCCCCGCACGTTAAAAGACCTGGGCGTCAAGTAAAAACACCTTAGTTTACAATATGATTAGAGGTTGTGCAACCATCAGGTTAGCACAACCTCTAGTTCATTAAAAAAATAAGAGACGCAAGATTTTGCGTCTCTAAATGTTCTACATATTGTTTGTCAGTTCTTGAGAGAATAGGTGACGGTGGTGACTACACGCACTTTCTTGATCCAGGGGGTGTACTCGTCACGGCTCTCGATGGAGAACTGGCCTTGATCGGCGCTCACGATCTTGTTGAGTTTGCTGTGAGAGTTTTTGGCAAACTGCTGGGCCGTGGTCTCGGCGTTCTCGATGGCTTCCTGCATCATCTTGGGCTTCATCTCCTTGAAGGAGACAAACTCATACTGAATCTGGTTCTCGTAACTGTCACTGGTGATGGCCACACCTTCCTTCAACAGATCGCCCTGCTTGGCAATGAGTTGGCGCACCTGTTCCACATTCTTGCTTGTGACGGTGAGCACCGAAGTCACGATATAGCGGTAGGCCTTGTTACCCGAGTCATACTCGCGAGCCGTCAAGTCAACGACCTGGGGGGCATTGAAGCTGATTTCTTCTTCCTTGACGCCGCCCTTGAGCAAGAAAGCCTTGATCTTGGCCTGAGTAGCACCGATGCGGTCATACAGTCCTGGCAGGTCATTGCCTATTTCCTTAGAGACAATGGGCCATGTCACTTTGTCGGCCTGTACTTCCTGCTCGGCGAGGCCCTTAACACTGACCTTGCGGTCCTTGCTGGCAAAGTCGTCAATACCAGCCTTGATAAACCAACCTAACGAAAACACACTCAGCGCAATAAGTGCTGCCGAAATGATCATCTTCTCTTTCATAATCGTGTGAGATTGATGTTAGCTAAAAATATGAATTAACTCTTTTATCGCATAATTAACTGCAAATCTCGCGCCAAATTGTGCAAAACAAATAAAAAAATTCATCAAATGATTAAAAAAATACTATTTACTGGTTTTGCTCTGTAAGCGCTTCAGCGCAGCGTTCGCCGTCAATCGCGCTGGAAACAATGCCACCGGCATAGCCTGCTCCTTCACCACAGGGATAAAGTCCCTTGAGTGAGACATGGTGCAACAGTTCCATGTCACGAGGGATGCGCAAGGGTGATGACGTGCGCGTCTCAACGCCGATGACTACGGCATCATTGGTCAAGAAACCACGTGCATTCTTGCCAAATATTTTGAAGCCTTTCCTCAGGCGGTTAGCGACAAATGGCGGCATCCACAAGTCCAGCCTAGACAGTTGCACACCTGGCAGATAGGATGACGGCGGGATGTTGCGCGAAGCCTTCCCGTCAACAAAGTTCTTCATGCGCTGGGCACCGGCAATAAGAGAGTTACCCGCCTCGACAAAGGCTCGTTGTTCCATCTCTTGCTGGAAACGCATCATGGCCAGCACACCATGCTTCTTGAAATCGCTGGGCAAATCCTCGGGATGCAGTTCCACTACCATTCCCGAGTTGGCCCAATGCGACCCACGGTGACTGGGCGACATGCCATTGACAACCAATCCGTTTGCCTCACTCACGGCAGGCACGACAAAACCACCGGGGCACATGCAGAACGAATAAACGCCACGGTGATCCACTTGGGTAACAAAATTATACTCGGCAGCAGGCAAATACTCGCCACGACCCAGTACGCTATGGTACTGGATTTGATCGATGATGCGCTGCGGATGCTCTAATCGCACGCCCACAGCAAGGCCCTTCTCCTCTAGCATCACATCATTATCATATAGCATCTGGTACACGTCTCGTGCCGAGTGCCCAGTGGCCAAAATCACGGGTCCCATGAATTGTTCTCCTGTTGCTGTTTCGACACCGGTCACGCTATCGCCCTCGATAATCAGGCGTGTGACACGAGTCTCAAAATGTACCTCTCCGCCACACCTCAAGATGGTCTCACGCATCGCTTGAATTACCGCAGGCAATTTGTCACTGCCAATGTGGGGATGGGCATCAATCAAGATGTCCTCTCGAGCGCCATGCTGGACAAAAATCCCAAGAATACGCTCCACCGAACCGCGCTTCTTGCTACGGGTGTAGAGTTTACCATCGCTATAAGCTCCTGCCCCACCCTCGCCAAAACAATAGTTGCTTTCGGGGTTGACTATGCCTTCACGCTGAATCATTGACGCGTCCTTGCGACGTTCCACAACATTTTTTCCTCGTTCGAGCACAATGGGCTTGATGCCCAGCTCGATGAGCCTTAATGCGGCAAAGAGCCCACCAGGTCCCATACCCACTACAATCGCTTGACGTTTGCCATCAACCGAGCGATACTCGATAGGTGGCACCAGGTAGTCTTGTGTCATGGGTTCATCGATATAGACCCGTACCTTGAGGTTTACCATCACTACACGCTGGCGTGCATCAATCGATCGTTTCAAAATCCTGATACCCTGAATGCTATTCGCGTCAATATCATGCTGTTTAGCCAGTTGTCGTGCGATCTCGCTGTGGCTAGATGCCGCGCGTGGAATGAGCCGTAATTGAAATTCTTGAATCATAGTCACTATCGTTTTTATGCCACAAAATTACTGCATTTCAGCGAAAAAAGAGTAATTTTGCCAACTAAATCAAACGAATGCAATTCACAGTCATGAGTGTAACGACAAGAAAGATACAGGGTGTGCTCTTTGACCTTGACGGAGTGCTACTCGACAGCGAGGGCCAATACAGCATTTTTTGGCGCGCGATGGACGAGCGTTTTCCCACTGGAGTGGAAGATTTCTCCAATTATATCAAAGGATTCCATCTGGCGCGTATTTTGAGCTATTTTGCAAATGATGAGGTTCGTGAACATATTGTTCAAGCGCTTGTGGAATTTGAGAAAAACATGCGCTTTGAGTTTTTCCCTGGTGCCTTAGCACTGGTCCATCGGCTGCGTGACATGGGCATCCCCATGGCGATTGTCACATCTAGCGACCACAAGAAGATGCAAGCCCTCTTCAGCCAGCACCCTGAGTTCCCCGCCCTGTTCGACACCATCATCACCGGTGACATGGTCACTCGAGCCAAACCCGACCCCGATTGTTTCCTCTTGGGCGCTCAACGGCTTGGCGTCGACATCAAGGACTGCGTCGTGTTTGAGGACTCGCGCAACGGGCTCATCGCCGCTCGCGCCTCGGGAGCACGGGTCATCGGCATCGCCACGACCTTGAGTGCCGACATCGTTGCTCCATTGAGCGACTTGACCATTCCTTGTGTGAATGATTTGGATATCGAGCAGATATTCATTTCTTAGACTAATTCTTTGCTCGATTGCAAAAATCGTTGTACTTTTGTCACACCGATGAAGACCGATCCAAATATCGAAGATTTTGCCTCCAGCAACAATCCCGTTGTGCGCAAATTCAACGAGTATCTTGACTCGCACGGATTGCGTAGGACAACTGAACGTTATGCTATCTTGAACCGCATCATGGGCATCAACGGTCACTTCACTATCGAGGAGTTGCAGCAGCTCATCGAGGGGGACGGTTTTCGCGTGAGCCGATCGACGGTCTATAACACTGTCGAGCTGCTTATGGATGCCCGCATGCTCAGGCGACATGTGTTCGAGGGGATGCAGGCACAATATGAGCGCATCACCCTGCCTCACACCCACTTGATATGCACTACGTGTGGCAAGGTTAAGGAAGTGAGAGACACCAATTTTGCCGCTTTCATGAACGCTCGTCGTTTCAACGCGTTCAACACCGACCACTACAGCCTGTATGTGTATGGCACATGCAGCACATGTGCGCGCAAGTTGAAACGCACCCGACAGGCAGTCAAGGACAAAGATGAAAAGAACAAAAAACGATAATAACTTTTTAACAACACAAATCTATTAACACTTTATTAAACCGTTAATTTATCATGGCAAACGTAAAACCGTTCCGTGGCGTTAGACCGCCGAAAGAGTATGTAGAAAAAGTAGCCTCTAAGCCCTACGACGTCCTGTCGAGCGAAGAAGCACGCGCCGAAGCTGGCGATAACGAAATGTGCCTCTATCACATCATTAAGCCCGAAATCGACTTCGAGCCCGGCACCGGCGAGCACGAGCCCAAGGTGTATGACAAGGCCGTTGAGAATTTCAAGAAATTCCAGGACAAAGGCTGGCTGGTTCAGGATACCCAGGACTGCTACTACATCTATGCACAGACCATGGATGGCCGCACTCAATATGGCTTTGTGGTTGGCGCCAGCGTAGAGGACTACCTCACAGGCCGCATCAAGAAGCATGAGCTCACCCGCCGCGAGAAAGAGGCCGACCGCATGCACCACATCGAGATCAACAATGCCAACATCGAGCCGGTATTCCTGGCATTCCCCGATAACCGCATCCTGGAAGACATCATCGACCGCACCGCACAAACCACGCCCGAGTACGACTTCGTGAGCGAGGACGGCATTGGCCACACCCTGTGGGTCATCAAGGACAAGGAGACCATCGATACCATCACCAAGGAATTTGCCGCTATCCCCTACCTCTATATCGCTGACGGTCATCACCGCACCGCCGCTGCTGCTCATGTTGGCGAGGAGAAAGCCAAGGCTGATCCCAACCACAATGGCACCGAGGAGTACAACTACCTGTTGGCAGTTTGCTTCCCCCAGTCACACCTCAAGGTGATGGACTATAACCGCGTGGTTGTTGACTTGAACGGCAACACCGAGGAGCAATTCCTTGACAAGGTGCGTGAGCACTTTATCGTTGAGGATAAGGGCACTGAGATCTACAAGCCCGCCAAGTTGCACAACTTCTCACTGTACCTGGGCGGCAAGTGGTACTCACTCACCGCTAAGGAAGGCACCTACGACGACAACGACCCCATCGGCGTGCTCGACGTGACCATCAGCAGCGACTACATCCTGCGCGACATCCTGGGCATCACCGACCTGCGTACCGACAAGCGCATCGACTTCGTTGGCGGCATCCGCGGTCTGGGCGAGCTCAAGCAGCGTGTTGACAGTGGCGAGATGAAGATGGCCTTGGCCCTCTATCCCGTGACCATGAAGCAGATCATCGACATTGCCGACAGTGGCAAGATCATGCCTCCCAAGGCCACATGGTTTGAGCCCAAGCTGCGCTCTGGTCTCATCATCCACAAGCTGGACTAATACAGTTTAAATGTTTAAAAAGCGTTATCGAGGCAATCGATAGCGCTTTTTTTCGTTTTTTTATCAACAGCATGCGGTTGTTTGCGAAAAAAACACTAAATTTGTAGGTTAAAATAAGAATCAAAAAATTAATCACAATATAAAGAGACATAACTGTATGAAATTCAACGTCCAAAGCAAATTATTACTCTCACGCCTCAACGCCGTGAGCAAAGTGGTGAGCAGCAACAATGCCTTTGCTATTCTCGACAATTTCCTGTTTGAGTTGCAAAGTGACCGTCTGGTAGTAACCGGTAGTGATATGGAAACCCGCCTCACAACCAATATCGAGGTTCAGAATGTGGAAGGTTCGGGCAAGTTCGCCATTGACGTGAAGCGCACGGTGAACGCACTGAAGGAGCTTCCTGACACCGCGTTGACCTTTGAGATCAATGACGAGACTCTGGCCGTGAAGGTGACCTACATCAACGGTTACTATGACGCGATGGCACTCAATGGCGATGAATTCCCTGAAAAAGCAGCCAATGCCAATGACGTCAAGCAGTTTGCCCTGCCGGCTAAGAACATCGCTGCCGGTATTGGCCACACCTTGTTTGCCGTGGGCAAGGATGATATGCATCCTCAGTTCACTGGCATCTACTGGGATATCAAGCCCGACATGATCGTGTTTGTATCCAGTGATACCAAGAAACTGGTACGCTACCGCCAGACCAGTGTAACGCCCAACTTTGAACGTTCTTTCATCCTTCCGGCAAAGCCTGCCAGCATCTTGTCCAGCATCATTGACCGCAACAGCGAGGAGAACATCAATATCACCGTTGACGAGAACAGCGCCACATTTGAAAACGCTGATTTCCAGTTGTCATGCCGTTTCATCAATGGTCGATACCCCAACTACAACTCAGTTATTCCCGAGGACAATCCTTACACCATGGCCGTTGACCGCATGACCCTGCTCAACGCAGTGCGCCGTGTGGCTGTGTTTGCCAATGTTGGTGGACTGGTTAGACTCGACCTGAGCGCTGACCATGTTGTGCTCACAGCACAAGACGTTGACCACTCAACGGCTGCCGAGGAGACCATCAAGTGTGAATACAACGGCGAGCCCATGAATATCGGCTTCAAGAGCGCTGATGTCATTGATGTGGTGAACAACATCGACTGCGAGGGCGTGTTCCTTAAATTACTTGACCCCGCCCGTGCTGGCGTATTTGTTCCCAGTGAGCAAAAGGCAGGTGAAGAACTCATCGTGCTGCAAATGCCCATGATGATCTAAATCACCACAATTCTGGATTTATGGAACTGAACCTGAAACGCCCGCTCGTCGTCTTTGACCTGGAATCGACTGGGCTTAACATCACCGAGGACCGCATCATCGAGTTGTCCTATGTCAAGGTGTATCCCGATGGGCATGAGGAGAGCAACACCTATCGTTTCAATCCTCAAAAGACAATTCCACAGCAAGCAATCAATGTGCATGGTATCACCAATGACATGCTTGCCGACAAGCCCACCTTCAAGGAGCGCGCCCATGACATTGCCCGCATCTTTGAGGGCAGTGATCTTGCTGGTTTCAATAGCAACAACTTTGACATCCCACTGCTCGTGCAGGAATTGAACAAAGCTGGAGTCAACTTTGACCCCAGCCAGCACAAGTTCATCGACGTGCAAACCATCTACCACAAGCGCGAAAAACGTGACCTGGAAGCTGCCTGCATCTTCTATTGCGGACATCCCATGGAGCATCATCACTCTGCTGCCGATGATGCCAAGACCACGCTCGAAGTGCTCAAGGCCCAATTAGATCATTATGCCAATGACGCCGAACCCCTGCAGAACGATGTGGATTACCTGTCACAGTACTCGACCCATAACCGCAATGTTGATTTAGCGGGACGCATCATCCTCAATGAGAATAAGCAACCAGTATTCAACTTTGGCAAACACAAGGGGAAAACGGTCGAGGATGTGTTCACCAAACTCGACTTTGGTTATTATGATTGGATGATGAAAAGTGACTTTGCCGAGAACACCAAGCAAGTCATCACTAAACTGTACATTCAATTCAAGAAATAATCTTTCATTTGAGGGCTCATCATGTTAAAAGGCAAACATATCATTCTTGGCATCACGGGAGGCATCGCTGCCTATAAATGCGCCACGCTCACCAGGCTACTGGTTAAGGCTGGAGCCGAGGTACAGATAATCATGACCCCTAATGCTAAACAATTCATCCAGCCATTGACGCTCTCGACACTGAGCGGCAAACCTGTCATCAGCGAGTTTTTCACCGCTAATACAGGTCAATGGAACAGCCACGTGGACCTGGGATTATGGGCCGATGCCATGATCATCGCCCCCGCCACGGCATCAACCATCGGCAAAATGGCTAACGGCATTGCTGACAACATGCTGGTGACAACCTATTTGTCGGCTAAAGCCCCTGTGTTTGTCGCCCCGTCGATGGATCTTGACATGATGCGCCACCCGAGCACCATCCGCAATTTGGAGCTGCTGCGCAGTTACGGCAACCACATCATTGAGCCTGCCGAGGGCGAGCTTGCCAGCCACCTCATTGGGAAAGGACGCATGGAAGAACCCGAAAACATCGCTAAAGCCCTTGACAACTTTTTCTCATCGAGCCAGGACCTGAAGGAGAAACATGTGCTCATCACTGCTGGCCCTACAGTAGAGAAAATCGACCCTGTGCGCTATATCAGCAATTTCTCTTCGGGTAAAATGGGCTTTGCGCTTGCCGAGGAGTGTGCCAGCCGTGGTGCTCATGTGACACTGGTGGCAGGTCCAGTCGCCCTCAAGATTCAAAACAGTAACATCAACCGCATCGATGTAACCACAGCCATCGAGATGCACGATGCAGTGATGCAGGCGTTGCCCCAAAGCGATGCTATCATCCTGTGTGCAGCAGTAGCCGACTATAGGGTTGAGCATGTTGCCGAGAGCAAGATCAAGCGTGAAAAAACACAGAATCCCGTTATTCAACTCACGCCTAATCCCGATATCGCCCGAGCTGTGGGTCTAGCCAAGCGTGACGACCAAGTGAGTGTGGGCTTTGCCTTGGAAACCGACAATGAACAAGCCAACGCACAAGGTAAACTGGAACGCAAGAACCTCAATTTCATCGTGATGAACTCCATGCGCGACAAGAATGCTGGTTTCCAGGTCGACACCAACAAGGTGACCATTTTCACCGATAAGGGTGAGACGATTCAGGGCGAGTGCAAGTCCAAACGAGACGTGGCCCATGATATTGTTGACGTTTTATACACATATCTGTCAAGACAATGAAAAACAAGTTATTGATACTGCTGTTGGTTTTGATGAGCGCATTCAACGCCATTGCCGACGATGAGGCTACCGAACTTAACTGTGAGGTGGATGTCAACTGTGACAAGATCTCTAACGCCAATCGAGACATTTTCAATGAGCTCAAGCAGTCAGTCAGCGACTACATGAACACGACCAAGTGGACCAATGCCACTTTTGGAACCAATGAGAAGATCTATTGCAAACTCCTGATCACCCTCAGTTCCTGGGACGATGCAACAGGCGTCATGCAAGGCGACCTGCAGATACAGTCTCAAAGGCCTGTCTACAACAGTTCCTATACCACTGCAATCATCAATTTCAAAGACACTAAAGTGAATTTCACCTATGACATGGGGCAGCAACTCGTTTACTCTGAGATTGATATGCAGGACAACCTCACGGCCATCCTTAACTTCTGGGCTTATATGATCATCGCAATGGACTTTGATACATTTGAGCTTAATGGCGGTAACCCCTATTATGAACGTGCAGCCCAGATTGTGCGTCTTGCTCAAAGCAGTAACGAGAGTGGCTGGAAAGCATTTGAGGACAATACTAACCGCAGTGCAGTCCTGAGCGCTTTCACCGATAAAGCGACTTCACCAATTCGTCAAATGCTTTACGATTATCACAGGCTCGGCCTTGATCAGATGGTTGTCACTGTGGATAAGGGCCGCTCTACAATTACCCACACGCTGGAAAATTTGGCCAAAATATATGACGTTGCTCCCCTATCGGTGTGCCTGACCATGTTCAAGGATGCCAAGCTCGATGAGTTAATCAACATCTACAGTAAGGCAAACACCAGTGAGAAAGAGACAGTCTATGAGATGCTTTACCAGATATATCCTAGCGAGACAACACGCTTGGACGAAATCAAGAAAACCCAAACTAACTGACACTAGGATGTGAGATGATTAAGCAACTGCACATCTCTAACTATGCGCTCATCGACAAACTGGACATCAAGTTTGACGATGGGTTAACTATTATTACGGGTGAAACTGGTGCTGGCAAATCCATCATTCTGGGCGCATTATCGCTCATCTTGGGCGAACGCGCCGACAGCAAAGCAATACGTGACGCATCGGTAAAGACAATAGTCGAAGCCACTTTTGACATTCAAGGCTACGGCTTGGAGCCTTTCTTTAACGACAATGACATCGATTGGGATGCCCATGAGTGCTTGGTTAGACGTGAACTGGCACCAAATGGTAGATCACGTGCGTTTATCAACGACACTCCCGTTCAATTAACGGTGCTGCGTGAACTGAGCACCCGATTGCTCGACATCCATTCTCAACACAGCAATATGCTGCTGTCGAGACCTGCTTTCCAGCTTTCTATACTCGACAACATTGCCGGCAATGGCCAACTGCTTGAGAAATACAAGGTAGCCTATCGTGACTATCGTCAAGCAGCCACGCAGCTTAACCTCACTCAAAGCGAGATTGAAAAGCTGCGCCGCGACGAGGACTATATTCGTTTCCAGCTCGACGAGCTCCAGAGTTTGAATTTCAAACCCGATGAGGATGCTGAGCTCGAGGCATTGCAATCCAAGCTGAGTAATATAACCGAGTTGAAAGAATCATTATGGGACGTTGAGAATCAGCTCAGTGGTGAAGAAAACAGCATTCTTGACCGCCTTTCCATCGTGGCTCAACGGCTTGAAGATGCCGAGCGCAACTTGTCTGATGTGGAAGGGATGCCATCGCGGGTCAGGACCTCACTCATTGACCTCAAGGACATCGCTCAAACCGTGGCCTCGATTGTCGACACCTTGAATGATGACCCAGCTGAGCTCGATCGGGTGAATGACCGCTTAAACAGTCTTTATTCCCTGCAGCGCAAGCACAATGTGCAAGATGTAAATCAATTGCTTGAAATCCAGCACGATTATGAGCGTCAATTAAGCGAGATTGAGCATAACGACGATATCATCAATGAACTGGAGGCCCGAGTAGCGGCAACTCGCGAGGTAGCGTCACAACTAGCGATACAACTATCAGCCCAACGCCACCAGGCGGCTAAGCGATTTGGCGAAGAATTGCTTACCCTGGCCATGCCGTTAGGTTTAAAAAACATCGCCTTCGATGTTGAGTTCACTTCCACCGATCTTGTGGAAAGTGGAACCGACAACGTGGAATTTATGATGGCGTTCAATAAGAATCAGCGGCCCATGCCTGTCAAAGACACGGCCTCGGGTGGCGAGATCTCACGCGTCATGCTATGCATCAAGACCATCATTGCCCGCCACATGCAACTGCCCAGTATCATCTTTGATGAGGTGGACACTGGCGTTAGTGGCGATGTTGCTAACATGATCGGTGAGATGATGCTCGATATTGCCAGCACAATCCAGGTCATCGCCATAACCCACCTGCCTCAAGTCGCTGCCAATGGTGACCACCACCTGCGCGTATTCAAAACCGACACCCAGGACGAGACACTCACCCATGTGGAGACGCTCGGTCCCGAGGAACATGTCATGGAAATTGCTCGCATGTTGAGCGGCAAGGACCTGAACCAAGCAGCCATCAATAACGCAAAATCCCTAATTAATAACAAAAAGAGACAATGATAGACAACACCCAATACATCTATGGCATTCATGCAGTACTCGAAGCAATCGATGCTGGAAAAGACATCGATAAAATCTTGTTGAGCAAAACCCTTAAGCCCGAAACTGCACAGGAAATCATCGAGCAGGCAAGAGCTTTGCGCATACCCGTGCAACGGGTGCCGGTTCAAAAGATTGACCGCATCACGAGGCGCAACCACCAGGGTGTACTCGCCCTGATGGCAGCAGTGACCTATTACCGTGTCGAGGATTTGGTGCCTCATTTTTTTGATGAGGGAGAAAATCCCTTTATCGTTGTCCTTGACGGGGTGACCGATGTGCGCAATTTCGGCGCAGTGGCCCGCACATGTGAGTGTGCTGGCGTGAGCGCCATCGTCATTCCCGACCGCGAGAGTGTGAGTGTCAATGCTGATGCAGTTAAAACCTCGGCAGGAGCGTTGAATTATCTACCCGTGTGCCGTGAGCACAATCTGGTAAATGCAGTAAAATTCTTGCGCAACAGCGGCTTCAAGATTGTGGGCACTAGTGACAAGAGCCAGCAACCTTACACTCATGCCGATTACACGGGTCCAGTGGCTATCGTTCTAGGCGCTGAGGATAAAGGCATTTCACCCGAAATAATGAAGTTATGCGACACTCAAGTGCTCATTCCCGAGTTTGGCCACATTAATTCACTCAATGTTTCGGTTGCTGGTGGCATCATGATTTATGAAGTCGTGAGACAGCGCATCAACGACAACCAAGCAGTGAATTAGTGCCTCCTATTGTTGCCCATCACGCCAAAAATCGTTAATTTTGCAAGTTCAAACTTTGACATTATGATAAACCGAGTATTAATCAGAACAAAAGTCGTACAAACCCTGTACTCCTATATGCTTACAAGACCTGAGTGCACTTTGGCTAAAGCGCTCAAGGATCTTGATAACTGTCTTGCTAAAACTTACGAGCTTTACCACTACCTCATGAAGTTGCCGGTGGAGCTAACCCACATCCAGGAAATGCGTCTCGATGAGGCCCGAAACAAGTACCTTCCCACCGAGGAGGAACTTAACCCTAACACCAAGTTTGTCGATAACCAGTTGGTAAAGGCGTTGGCTTCCAATGAGATGTTGCAGCAATTTGCTCAAGAGCACACTGTGACTTGGAATGATGATCCAATCTTTGAGCGATTAATGCTCGATAAGATCATCAAGAGCGATGATTATAACGATTACATGAATAGCCAGGAGACGGGCATGGAAGCCGATAGCATGGTGTGGCAACAGCTGATGAAACATGTTATCCTCCCCGATGAACTCATGGCTGAAACTATTGAGCAAAAGTCACTCTTCTGGACCGATGACGATTTAGACCTCGTGGGACAATTTGTGTGCAAGACTTTCAGGAGAATCGCCGACGGCGCCGAGGATGCCATTCTGCCCATGTTTAAAGACGACGAGGACAGCGATTTTGGCAAGAACCTGTTCACTGCAGCCGTTACCATGATGCCCGAGAATAACGCACTCATCGACGAGTTGGTACAGGACAGCCGTTGGGACAAGGACCGCATTGTTCTCATGGACCGCATCATCATGTGTGCCGCCCTGGCCGAGTTGCGCACCTTTGACAAAATTCCGGCTCCCGTTACACTCAATGAGTATATCGAGCTGGCTAAGAACTTCAGCACCGCCGGCAGCGGCCAGTTTGTCAACGGCATCCTCAACAACGCGGTCAAGAAGTTGAACAAAGAGGGCAAGATATTTAAACGCTAACTGACCTTAGTAACCAATCAATTCATTAATAATTTACACTAAAACAGAACAATTATGCTTAACATTATCTTATTGCAGGCTGCTGGCTCACCTCAAGGTGGCGGAATGAGCTTTATTCTCATGATCGTTGCCATGATCGCCATTTTCTATTTCTTTATCATCGGTCCGCAGCAAAAGAAGCAAAAGAAGATCAACGCCTTCCGCGAGAGTCTTAAGAAGGGCGACAAGGTAATGACCGCTGGTGGCATCTATGGCCGCATCCGTGAGATCAAGGATACCTATATTCTGCTGGAAATCGACAACAACGTCACCATCAAGATTGACAAGAATTCCATCTATCAGTCGATGCAGGACGTTACAGAATCCGGTACTGGAGTTGCCAATAAATAATCAAGCATTCCGCAGTTGAACAAGAATGAAACTCTTGAAAAAAATAAAGACAAAACTGCAGGAGTCGCCTCGCACGAGGTCGATACTCTTGTACTTGTCTTTTGTCATCATTTCAGCGATTTTCTGGAGTTTCTTGACGTTCAACGGTGACATACAGTTAGACATACAAGTGCCATTGGAGATCAACAAGCCCAACAATGTGCATCTGTTGTCTAAAGTGCCTGATACGCTCACCGTTACGGTTAAAGACCGTGGTTACAGGTTTTTCTCTTACCTGTTCAACAAGACCAAGCCCCTCACGCTGCGCCTGACCGATTACAGCGATGGCATCAGTGATTTTAAGGTTGACCAGAGTCATCTCAAGAAGGCATTGTCCCATGTGCTGAACAAGCACAGCACAATCATCAATGTGCTCCCTGAATCCCTTAATATCAAATTCACTGATTTGCCAGGAAAGAAGGTGCCCATTAAGACCGATATTGTCGTTGAGCCTCGCGAAGATTATACCCTTTATGGCGCTTTAATCCAGAGTCAGGACTCGGTTCTTGTATTCAGCGATGCCAAGACATTAAGCAATATCAATGAGGTTTATACCTATCATGTGGAGGAAACCGAATTGACCGATACATTGCGTCGCAAGGTAGCCATTGCACCCATCAATAACGCTGTAGTTGAGCCTCGTGCCATCGAAATTATGGTCCCCATCGAGAAGTTGAAGTCGCAGACACGTTCGGTCAAGATTGCTGTGCGCAACGCGCCGACAGGCGTAAAGATGCTGCTCTTCCCTAGCGATGTAGAGGTAACCTACCGCTCACCCGTCAGCCGCATCAGCGACGATACAGGTATCACTGCGGTGGTGGATTACAACTCGGTGGACTTTAATTCCAAGAGTAACAAGGTGAAAGTGATGATTGGCGAGATGCCGGCAGCCTATCAAAATGTGACTTTTTCACACGATAGCGTTGAATACATTATCGAGAAGCATTAACGTGAGACTGATAGCAATTACAGGCGGCATTGGTTGCGGCAAGAGTGTTGTCGCGCGCATGGTACAGGTCATGGGCTACAACGTCTATGACTGCGACAGCCGAGCCAAGACGCTCATGATCACTGACCCCGAGGTTAGGAAACAGCTACAGATGGCTTTTGGAGACGAAACTTACCTTGATGATGGCACCTTGAATCGCCAGCACCTCAGCCGAGTGGCTTTCGCTGACGCCGACAAGCTCTCCCTTCTCAACGGCATTGTCCATCCCGCTACCGCCCGTGACATGCGGCGCTGGGCTGACGAACAGGCCCAACATGGTGCTTCTGTGTCCTTTGTTGAGACGGCCTTGCTGCGCACTGCGGGCCTCGACAGCATGGTCGACGACGTGTGGCATGTGTCAGCCCCAACATCGGTCAGGATTGACCGAGTCATGAAACGCAGCGGTCTCACGGCCCAACAGGTAAAAGACAGGATTGCGGCCCAGACCATCGAGGACCAACTTGTCGAAGGTGAACGACCCATTATCAACGATAACACAACAGCATTGCTGCCACAAGTGTTGCAGCTACTTAATCAACACGAATATCAACAATAACAATTTAAATCTTTCAATTTTAACATTTTATTATGCTTAAGAAAATTCTATCCATTTCGGGACGTCCCGGTTTGTACAAACTCGTTTCATACGGCAAAAACATGCTTTTGGTCGAAGGCCTTACCGACGGCAAGCGTTTCCCCGTTCATTCACGTGAACGCGTGATGGCTCTTGGTGATATTTCCATCTTCACCACCAGCGAAGACATACCCCTGGCACAAGTAATGGAGAACGTTGGCAAGAAGTTTGAGAACAAAACCATCGACGCTAAAGCTTACTCCACACCCGACAAGCTTCACGAGTTCATGGGTACAGTTCTGGAGAACTGGGACCAGGAGCGTGTTCACAATAGCGACATCAAGAAAATCATCTCTTGGTACAACATCCTGATTGGCGCCGGCATCACCGAGTTCGACACCAAGGAGGAAGAGAAAGAGGAAGAAGCCAAAGACGAGGAGAAACCACAAGAGTAAAGTGTCTATCTAAACACTATGCTAAATCGCTACGGCAAAACGATACTTTATCTGGCAGCGGCAATCATCATGTCGCTGCCAGTGGTATCATGCCGCAGCACAACCCACAACACACACACCTACCGCCCCTATCACGAGCGCCGCAACCGTGGTGGTGCACCCCATGACGACATTCCTTCGGTTACCGACACACAAAAGCCCACGCCAGGTGGGTATGGTTTGGTCAGCGACGAGTGGGCAAGACTTGACATCAAGTTGGGGCGCAAGGACAATAAGAAACTCTACAAGGAACTCAAGCGCTGGCTTGGTACACCTTATGCACACGCCATGCAAGACCGTGGCGAGGGAACCGACTGCTCAGGTATGGTCATGGTCGTGTATCAAGAGGTATATGGCGTCAAACTCAACCGCAACTCCGCTAAAATGCTTGAGCAGAACTGCCGTCCCATCGACTTGGATGACCTCAAGGAGGGAGATCTGGTATTTTTCTGCACCAGTGGTGACAATCGTGTTTCCCACGTGGGTATTTACCTGAAAGACAACAAGTTTGTCCACGCCTCCACATCTCGTGGCGTAGTCGTTGATGACCTGCGGCACACCTACTATGCCACCCATTTCCACTCTGCCGCTCGCGTCAAAGAGAAATGAACCATGCGCGCGGTCAAATCAAAAAACCAAAAACCAATAAAGCTATAGCCTGAACTGTCGCCACAGGAAACGTGGGATGCGACGCCACAGGGCAGTGAGAATAGCATATTTCCAGTCAATGACCTTGACATGCCGCCTGCCATGTATCGCTTTGACGATATCGCGAGCAACCGCCTGCGGCTTGAGCATCATCGGGTAACGGTAGTCACCTTTGAGCAAATCGGTATCGACAAATCCAGGACGGATGTCAGTAAAACGAATATTCAGGTTTCGGGCGTTGGCTTGTTGCTCTAGTGCCTGTAAGTAATTGCTCTGGAAAGCTTTAGTTGCCGAATAAGACGGCGCGGGTCCCAAGCCCTTAGTTCCCGCGATTGATGTGATAGCAACAATATGGCCCTCACCGCGTTCGGCAAAATAGCGATAGGCCTCTCCTATCATTCGAGTGAAGCCCATCCCATTGGTATTCACGGTATTTAATTCGATATTCTCGGTGAGCTCTCGGTTCTGCTTTCCGATGCCTGAGACATGAAAATATAAATCCATGCCTCCCATGCGGTCAATGAGTTGGCGCAGCCGGGTACCTGCATCAGCGGCAGTCACATCAATAGCGGCCACCTTTACCCTATCAGGTGCTTCCTGCTTGAGCGCCATCAGTCGGTCCTCACGACGTGCAGCAATACCCAAGGTATGGCCTTCAGCCAGCAATAACCTAGCCACTTCTAGTCCTAAGCCCGATGAGGCACCAACAATCACGATTCGTTTCATATATCTCTCCCATTTAAAGCCCCTAACACCTAACGCCTAAAACCTAATACCTAATACCTAAAGTCTAAAAACCAATCTGCTGCCTAACGCTCTCCTCATGAATTGCCTGCATGACCAGCTTCACAAAAGCTGGGTCAAGCGATAAGCGTTCGCCCTCGGCGAGTCGATTCTTCAGCACATCCTGATAACGATGGGGCTGGACAACACGCAGGTTGTGGGTCTTCTTATATTGACCAATCTCCCTTGACACACTCATGCGGCGTGCCAGTACCGCCAGCAACTCGTGGTCACAGTCATCAATCTGCTGGCGCAGCAACGCCAACTCATCCTCAACAGGGACGCCAGAACGTATAATCAGTCGGTCCAAGACAGATTTCAAGTCTTCAGGAGTGATCTGTTGGGCACTGTCGCTCAAGGCATGGTCAGGGTCACAATGGGACTCAATCATCAAGCCATCAAAGCCCATGTCCAGTGCCTGTTGGGCAAGCGGATAAACTAAATCTCGCTTCCCGCCTATGTGTGACGGGTCACACAGGATGGTCATGTGTGACTCAAGGCGACGCAAATCAAAGGGGATGTGCCACTGTGGATCGTTACGGTACAGATGCTCACCAGCCGCACTGAATCCACGATGCACCGCGCCCACTCTTGAGACGCCTGCATTCAAGATGCGCTGTATGGCTCCAATCCACAGGTCCAAGTCAGGATTAACGGGGTTTTTAACCAGTATTGTCACCGCGTCATGGCCATGCAAGGCATCGGCAATATCCTGCATGGCAAAGGGGTTAGCTGTTGTGCGTGCCCCTATCCATAGGATGTCGATGCCAGCGGCAAGTGCAGCGTTGATGTGTTCCACAGTCGCCACTTCGGTTGCTATGAGCATTCCCGTCTCGCGTTTGACCCGTTGCAGCCACTCTAGCCCTATGTCGCCCACGCCTTCAAAGCCCCCAGGCATGGTGCGTGGTTTCCATATACCAGCCCTAAAAATAGTCACACCCATTGCACTCAAGGCTTTTGCTGTCTCGAGTGTCTGTTGTTCAGTCTCAGCGCTGCATGGCCCAGCAATGATGATTGGGTTCTCAGCTATGTCGAGCGGCTGGATGTCCTGTGTTGTAACGGTGCCCATCAGCACGCCTTGAAACTCATGTCAAGGGACTTGATGGAGTGAGTCAAGGCACCCACCGAGATGTAATCCACACCACACTCGCCATAGGCGCGCAGCGTGTCGATGGTGATGCCACCACTGGACTCGGTCTCTACCCTGCCGTTGATGATCTCAACTGCCTTGCGGGTGTTTTCTACCGAGAAATTATCGAGCATCACGCGATCCACGCCACCATGGTCGAGCACTTGCTGCAACTCCTCAAAGTTACGCACCTCGATCTCAATCTTCAGGTTTTTGCCGTTTTCTTTGCACCATCGGTGGGCATTCTCGATGGCGGGCACGATGCCACCAGCAAAGTCCACATGGTTATCCTTGAGCAAAATCATGTCAAACAGCCCGATGCGGTGATTGCATCCGCCACCAATCTTGACCGCCTCTTTCTCGAGCATGCGCATTCCTGGTGTGGTTTTGCGGGTATCCAGCACACGGGTTTTGAGGCCCTCAAGGCACTTGGCATAACGCGCTGTTGTGGTTGCCACGCCACTCATGCGCTGCATGATGTTGAGCATCAGGCGCTCGGTCTGCAACAGAGAGCGCACCTTGCCCGTCACAACAAAGGCGATGTCACCCGGCTTGACATGAGCTCCGTCCCCAATCATGACATCCATCTCAAGTTCAGGGTCAAATTTCTCAAAAACGCGGCGAGCAATTTCCACACCTGCAAGGATGCCTTCCTCTTTCACAATCAAGCGTTGGCGGCCCATTTCATCGGTAGGAATACAGCACAATGTGGTCGCGTCACCGTCACCAATATCCTCGGCAAACGCCAGGTCAATCAATTCATCAATCAGTTCTTCTCGAGTTTTCATATCTTTTATGTCAGTTTGGTTATTTTCTCGACTACAAAGATAGTGCAAGCCAAGCACAATACCAAATTTATTTGAGTTTGTCGAGGCGCAACCTATCTTACCCGAAAACAAATTTGAGGGAAAGTTAGGGAGTTTTCGGGGGATTTGTTAATTTTGTGCCTAAAAATCATAACAACGACCAAGCAAAATGAAGATTACACTCGCCGTCGTGGGCAAAACCGAGGTTGGATTTGTCAGGCAGGGCATCGAGGAATATGTGAAGCGGTTGCAACACTACGTGACGTTCAACATCCAGTATGTGGGTGATGTGAAGAGCACGCGCAACCTCAGTGAAGCACAACAAAAGACCGCCGAGGGCAAGGTCCTGCTCTCCACATTTGAGTCCAGCGACTATGTCGTGCTGCTTGACGAGCACGGCACCGAGCGTACGTCGGTCGACTTCAGCTCATGGTTGCAACGGCGCATGGCAAGCGGCAGCAAGCGCTTGGTGTTTGTCGTTGGCGGCCCTTACGGATTCTCTCAGGAAGTCTATGACCGCGCCAACGAGAAAATCTCGCTAAGCAAGATGACTTTTCCTCACGAGTTGGTAAGACTGGTTTTTGTAGAGCAATTATACAGGGCATTCACCATCCTCAGGCACGAGCCCTATCATCACGAGTAGTCGATTATGAGAGCAAGAATTATCACAATCATAAGTATCCTAGTGGTCTTGAGTACACTCATGACCGAGGGGAAATCCTATTATAACTCGGCAAGCAACAGTTTTGGTGGATTGTTTTCCAATCCCGGAATGAGAATGGCCGGTCGCTACAAAGCGATTGAGGAGAATGTGCTAATCGAGGAAAACGCGACAATAGCTACCGCCCTGACAATCGACACTATGTTCATCAACAGCACTGCCTATCGCTATCAAATAAAATTTGCCAACCTGAACAACAAGCAAGGCAAAACACGCAGCATCAAGAACCCCATGACTGGAGAGAAAACCACTATCACCAGCACCGAGTGGGGACTGGTGTTCAATTATGACATTGAAGGTAACTATTGTGCCGTAGTGCTGAGTTGTGACAATAGCGCGCCATTCAATGACATCACCGACCAGCGCACGATGACACTAAAAGTCATACAGCGCTTCGGCACCGATACCCGTGAATTGGCGCAGGCCACACTCTCCCGTGGCGTCTCCCTTGAGGATGACATGAACACCTTGAGCATCGATGTCAACGAGCGTGAAGTGAAAGTTTCAATTGGCAAGGATGAATTGCAAGAGGTGGTGGAGACTAGCTTAACGAGGTCCAATGGCCCATTGCAAGTGGGTTACCTTGTGGGGCCAGGTGCTCGAGTTGCCATTGAGCGAGCCGTGCTCACCATCGAGAACGAGAAACAGGTTGCCGCCAAAACATTATGGACCCGCGAGGCACTAGATGAATACTTTACCCTGAGCGCTGACCCCGTGGAGGGCTACTGGAAATACTTGGATCGCGACATGCAGGATCAGTGGCTGAGGTTGGGCGGTAGATACACCCTAGCTGTAGTAAGGAGCGATGACGGTTATGACATCATCTATATAGATGGCGCACAGGTCAAGAAATCGCTATGGCATGAAGGCATGCTCAAGGGACACATGACCAAGACCGTATTCAGTGGCAATTATGACGCCACATGGATTGATGCCACGATGGAGCCTATAGAAAAAGACGTGCAAGCAACGATAGAGAATGGCGTGATACTTACCATGAGTTTCCCTGTTTTTAAGAGTCAAGTGCGGTTCGCAAAAGTCTTGAGTTCTGATGATTAACTAAAAAAACTTGCGGATATCAAATAATATTTCTAATTTTGCAGCCGAATTTTCTAAACTCAAATAATAAATATTTAATTATGAAGAAGTTAACACTTTTGTGTGCAGCCATTTTCACAATCGCACAGTTAAATGCGGCAACTCCTGAAGTAGCCGCCGATGAGGCTCCCACCACAAGCGTTACAGCCGATGAGGACAATGGCGTAGCCTACGAACACCCCTTTAAGAACGACGATGAGAAGACTAAGCATTGGTCAGTTACTACATCCGGCTTCTACTTTGGTATGGGCGTAAAGCACAACTGGGAAGCCATCAACAACAGTTTTGAAATCGGTCTGCTCAATGCCGCAGCCGTTAACTACAACAGTCTGCATGGCCAGAACATATCACTTGGTGTTGGTATCCACCATCGTTCCTATAGCATGAAGCGACCCATTATGCTCGTGCGCGACGATTTCTCGGATGCTGTCATCATGTCAACTTATCCCAACGATGACGTCGATAAGATTAAGGACCGCGCATCTAACCTGAACATGTGGACCCTGCAGTTCCCCTTGATGTTCAAGCAGAGAATTGTCAAGAAGCTTGAAGTTAGTGTCGCTGGAATCCTGAACTGGAATTACAATGCCCAAGTGGACAATCATTACGAGATCAACAAGATTGAACATAACACCCGCTTCAAGGGCCTCAAGCAGCAAAAAGTAAACTTTGACTTCATGGGTGCCCTCACCTGGAATGATTTCGGTATCTACTGCCGTTACACTCCCAGTAAGTTCTTCGAGGACGGTCACGGCCCCGAGATCAAGAACACGTGGACTATGGGCATCACCATCGGCCTGTAATAGACTGATATAACTGATAAAACGGACTTTAATAAAGTCGGAGAACTTATATTTCAAGGTTCTCCGATTTTTTTCTTCATTTTTTGTTACAAATGGCAACACGCTGCGTTTATTGAGTAGAAATAGTCAATCACGATGAAACAACCCGACCGCATAACAACTGCATTCACTGCCTTGAGAGAGCAGATGCTCTCGCTGGCCGAACGCATTACCGGCAACCATGACGACGCTGCCGATGCGGTACAGGACGCCTTTGTGAAATTGTGGCAGCAGCGGGGACGCTATAAGAGCGCCAGCCATGCACGAGGCGCTGGAATGATAGCAGTGCGCACCACAAGCATCGACATGGCACGCCATAGCAGTCATCGCACTGATGTTTCAATCGATCAGGTCGCCGACCCCATTGAGGACGTGAGCGACAACGACCGCAGCCTAGCCTACCGGCAAGTGCGCTACATTATAGATAATGACTTGTCAAACAACCAACGCCAGATTATCGACCTGAGGGAGATTGAAGGATTGGAGTTTGAGGACATTGCAAACCGAATGAACATGACCGCCGCCAACGTGCGTGTGGAACTGAGCCGAGCACGCAAACGTGTGCGGGAGATTTACCAATCAAGAAACATGGAGAAGAAATTATGAACCATAATCTTCACATAACAAACCAAGCCGAGCTTGAGCTGCTCATCGAGCGCTACTTTGATGGTGAGACCGGCATTCAGGAAGAACAGATGCTGCGTGAAACCCTCGCGGACTGCCCTTGGAGTAGCGAGTTGATAGATGAGGCGCGCTTCACGATGGGTTTCTTTGCCGCCCACTGCCAGGAAAAGGCACGCACAGCAGGGAAGAGCCACCGTCGCCAACTCATCAGCATTGCTGCCTCAATAGCCGTGCTGTTGACAATCGGTGGAGCCTTGCTGTGGCAAACTCAACGCCCCCAAGACGTGTGCATCGCCTATGTCAACGGCAAAGCCATCACCAGTGACGATGCCGTGATGGCCCTCATTGAGAAAGACCTGAACACTATGGATAACGCTTCTAACAGCATGGCAGCACAACTGTCTAGTTTGGGCGAAGCACTTGAACTCGATAACAACTAAACCTTTACTAATATGAAAAGATTCATCATCATTGTCCTGACCTGCCTGTTGACCACAATGGCAGCAGTGGCCCAGAAGGGCTTGAACATCAATCGCCTGTTTGATGGCAGGTACAAGAAGGCTACAGGCGCTACCGAAATTATCGTCACCGGCAGCCAAGCTAATGAAATCGGACTCATGATTTATCATAGCGTTAGCGTGACCGACAAGACACAAGCCGAAATCATTGAGAATCTTGTGGTCAAGGACGGAGCACAAGCCATCGACAAGGAAGTAGAGTACCGCAATGGGCAATTGTATTACGGCTTCTACACGATGAAAAAGGTGAAACGCGATAACCGTTACATCTTTTTCCTGAACCAGAACTTGGCTAAGAAGTCGCCCAAGAACATGGTCACCCTTATCTATATGGAAGGCAAAGCCACTCCAACACAAATCAAGAAACTTATC
>ONKD01000064.1 GCA_900318345.1 uncultured Prevotellaceae bacterium | reverse complement strand
CAACGTGGGCAACGGCGGCAACTTCATGGTCACCGCCACCGACCCGCGCGGCCCGTGGAGTGAGCCCATCTGGCTCAAGCAGCAAGGCATCGACCCGTCGCTCTACTGGGAAGACGGCCATTGTTACATGGTGAGCAACCCCGGTGACAAAATCTGGCTGTGCGAGATCGATGACAAGACGGGCGAACAGCTCACCGAAAGCGTTGCCCTGTGGTGCGGCGACGGCGGCCGTTATCCCGAAGCACCGCACATCTACAAAAAAGACGGCTACTACTATCTGCTCATCTCGGAAGGCGGCACCGAACTCGCCCACTCGCTCACGATAGCCCGCAGCAAGAACATCGAGGGCCCCTACATCTCCAATCCCGCCAATCCCATCATGACCAACTGCAGCCAGAAGGGCCAAGTCCTGCAGGTGCAGGGCACGGGCCACGGCGACTTTGTGCAGGCCCCCGACGGCTCGTGGTGGGTGGCCTTCCTGGCCTACCGCAACTTTGGCGGCAGCTATCACCACCTGGGCCGCGAGACCTATCTGGCTCCCGTGCAGTGGCCCGAGGGCGGCTGGCCCTTTGTGAATGGCGGTGAACCCATCGACACGCTGATGCAAGCCAGCCTGGGAGGCACACCTGTGCGCAGGCTGCGCACGGTCAACCACGAGGATCTCATGGCCTGGCCCGAGCGCCCCATGTGGATGCACATCCAGAGTCCTATCGAGGCCAACTATGAACGCACTGGCGGCCGCCTGCGCCTGCACGCAGGGCAACCCGTTGCCAAGACAGACCATCCAACCTTCATCGGCATGCGCCAGACAAGCGAACGCATGACCGTACAGGTCGATGTCGATGCGGCCCATATCAACGAGGGCGACGAAGCAGGAATCATCGTCTATCAGATTGATGACGGATGGCAATCGTTGTCATGCACCCGCCAGAATGGCGAACTGATCGTGAAGCTGGAGTGCCGCCTCAAAACGATGAACGACATTAAGACCTACAAACTTGACCAGTCAAGGGCGAAGCTGCGCATATCCAGCGACGGCCTCCTCTACCGATATGAATGCTCGACCGACGGCGGCAAGACCTGGCACGAGCTGGGCCGCCAAAGCTGCACACTGTTGAGCACCGAGGTGGCCGGAGGCTTCACTGGCGTTGTCCTTGCCTTGTATGCGCAAGGTTCCAAGGACTCCTATGCCGACTTCACCAACTTTGGCTATCAAGAGTATTGAAACAGGTTAAAGAGCCAGAAAGGACAAGACGATGAAATCTGACACTATAGTTCTGCACGAAATCACCCCGCTGGGCGACAGGGACTTCATGTATGTGGCCGACCGTTACAAGAGTGAGTTCAACTATCCCATCCACTGTCATGACATGATGAACATCATGGAACTGAACTTTGTGGAAAATGCGGCAGGCTGCCTGCGCGTGGTGGGTGACAGCAACGAGGTGATAGGCCCCTATGACCTTGTACTCATCACGAGTCCCGATTTGGAACACGCCTGGGAGCAGAACGGGCGCCCGGCAACCGACATTCACGAAATCACGATTCAGTTCCGCCTTGATTTTGACCACGAGAACAGCGCATTCCTGACCAACCCGTTTGACTCCATCTACAAGATGCTGGTGCGGGCGCGCAAGGGCCTATCGTTCCCCATGTCATCGATCATGCGGGTCTATCGCCAACTCACCAACCTGTCGAGCATTAAAGAGGGCTTTGTGGCCGTGCTGGAACTGCTCGACATCCTGTATGAACTGTCTAAAGGTGAAGCCACCGAACTCTCGTCGTCGGCCTTTGCCCAGGTGCCTGTGACCAGCGACTCCCGCCGTGTGCTTAAGGTGAAGAACTACATCGATGCGCACTACATGGAGCCGTTGCGCCTCACACAACTGTGCGACATGGCAGGTATGACGCCGAGCGCCTTCTCGCGTTTCTTCAAACTGCGCACCGGCAAGACACTCAACGAGTACATCATCGACGTGCGCTTGGGCTATGCCACCCGCATGCTGGTCGACACCACGAGCACCATCGCCGAAATCAGCTACAGCTGCGGTTTTAACACATTGAGCAACTTCAACCGTCAGTTCAAGAAAGCCAAGGGTTGCAGCCCATCGGAGTTCCGCAAGAAATACCGCAAGACCAAAATCATCATCTAGTGTATATAACAAGAATTCAAATAATCAACACAATGAGAAGAAACTTAAGTTTACTATTGCTTTTAGCATTATGGGCAACGGCCCAAGCTGCCATCAAGCTGCCCGAAATCATTGATAACGACATGGTGCTGCAGCAACGCACCCAGGCCCGCTTGTGGGGCAAGGCCGATGCCAATGCCACGGTGAGCGCCGATGCTGACTGGCTGGGCCAGCCGGTGACTACCCAAGCCGACAAGAACGGCAACTGGTCACTGATGCTGCCCACACCCGCTGCCGCCAAACAGGAACATCGCATCACGCTCATGGAAAACGGCCGTCAACAGGTTGTGCTGGAGCGCGTGCTCATCGGCGAGGTGTGGTTTGCCTCGGGACAATCCAACATGGAGATGCCCCTGAACGGATTTTGGAACTGCCCTGTTGAGAACTCCAACGAGGTCATCGCCACCGCGCGTGAGAACCGCTGGCTGCGTGTAGCGCAAATTAGGCAAAACGGCCAGACCAAGCCCGTCGAGGAAGTGCCTGGCAAGTGGCTGGTGCCCTCGACCGATACCGCGCCGTGGATGAGCGCAACGGGATTCTTTTTCGGTCAGATGCTGCAACGCGTGCTCGACATTCCTGTGGGCGTGATTGCCTGTGCTTGGGGCGGATCGAAGGTCGAAGGCTGGGTTCCCGAGGAAATCGTCAAGACCTATGATGACATCAATATCGCTAAGGAACAAAAAGAAGGCTGGAATGGCAAGTCGTGGAACTACTACACGCCCGTCATCATGTATAATGGCATGCTGCACCCCCTGCGCCATTACACCATACGCGGTTTCATCTGGTATCAGGGTGAATCCAACGTGGGCAAGGAGCAGACCTATGCCCAGCGCTTGAAGGACATGGTTGACTCTTGGCGCAAGGACTTTGGCGGCACAGCCCAGCAACTGCCGTTCTATCTGGTGGAAATCGCTCCTTGGGGAGGTTATGGCGAGTGGCTGAGTTCGCCGTTGCTGCGTGAGGCCCAGCACAATGCCGCACAACTTATCGAGAACTGCGGCATCGTCTCGACCAACGACCTGGTCAAGCCCTACGAGTTCAACCAGATACACCCCGCACAAAAGCGTGAGGTGGGTAACCGCCTGGCCTATATGGCCCTGAACCGCACCTATGGCTACAAGAGCATCACTTGCGACTCTCCCGAGTATGACCACATGCAAATCAAAGGCAACGAAGTCGAGGTGTTCTTCAAGAATGCCGAGGATGGCCTATCGCCATGGCAGGACATCGAGGGATTTGAGATTGCGGGGGCTGACGGCGTGTTCAAGACCGCCAAGGCTATGCTCAACGAAGGCCACAAGTCAATCATGGTAACCTCGAGCGAGGTGCCCGAACCAGTGGCAGTGCGCTACTGCTTCAAGTCATTCCAGATTGGAAACCTCAAGAACATGCGCGGTCTGCCCGTTGTTCCTTTCCGTACCGACAAATAAGAGGGTGTGTCATAAATGTTCGCCCGAAATAATAACCGCTCTAACGAGCGGGAAATTAAAACAAATTTTGTATTTAAATTAAACAAATTAAATTTTTATATCAATTTTTCAATTAATTTGTATAAATTTCCAGAAACTTGGCTGCATCTCAGCCATTGAAGTAAACTTCATGGCCTTCGATTTGCACAAGTTTTCCCGTGCGTAGCATGGTTAAATATTGCGACGTTGAATTATGACACAGCCACGATTAGAGATTAGAGATTAGAGGTTAGAGGTTAGAGAACTAACAACTGAAAACTAGGGACTAGAAACTAAAAACTAAATATTGCATTATGAACAGATTTCATTTTTTAGCATTCATCCTGCTGGCCGCATTGACCCTCGGTTTCTCGGCTTGCAGTGGCAGTGACGAACCCGATAAGCCCAAACAGGCTGCTCCTGCCGTGATCAGCACATCGCCCGAACAGGGCTCGACGACTGTAGAACCTGGCGCCATCAGCGTGACCATCACCTATGACAAGACGATCACCATGACGGCCAGCGACATCAGCAAGATTCAGGCTACTGGAGCCACCATCAGCAATGTGCGCACCATGAGCGCCGCCCTGATGCTCACCGCCACCTGTGCCCAAGAGGGCCAGGCCGTGACCATCACCATCCCCGCCGGAGTCATCAAGAACACCGACGGCGTGGCAGCTGCGGCCTATACTCTGAACTTTACCACCAAGAAAATCGAGCTGCCCGACCCCGTTGCCCCCGACGGACACGAGTCGGCCGCCCAAGCTGTGCTCAACATGACCCCAGGCTGGAACTTGGGCAATACGCTCGACAGCTATGGCGACTGGATTGGAAACCATCAGGAGCCCTACAAATATGAGACCGCATGGGGCCAGCCCGTCACCGACGCCCACCTGATGCAAGCCTTCAAGGAAAAGGGCTTCAAGGGCATCCGTGTTCCCGTGACCTGGTTTCAGCACATG
>ONKD01000010.1 GCA_900318345.1 uncultured Prevotellaceae bacterium | reverse complement strand
GAGCATCAGTCCCACCGAATAGGATGAGTTGACGATATACTTGTTGTAGTCGCCGGCATCATACCAGCCCAGCGGCGAGGATATGATGGTGCCTGCAGGCCGGCCAGGCGAAGCTGCCGATGGATGAATCATGACCCCGGTGTCGGGATGTCCTAAGGGACGGGCATAAACACCGGCATATTTGCCGTCGATGGCGATGCCCGAGCGGTTGAGGTAGAAGGCCTTTAACGCAGCACGAGCTATGTTGTTCAATGCGTGAGGCTGCACGTCAAAGCGGGTCTTTTGGCCATTGACGCACAGCTCATAGGTGCTGGGGGCGGTAATACCCGTGATTTCGACGATGGTACGTTTCTTGCTCGACCACGGCGAGGTGTTGGTCCTCAAGGCCTTGGCTTTGCCCACACGTTTGCCATCGGCCGTGTTTTTGATGGTCATCTTTTTGGCTTTGGAGCCCTCGATGACTGCGATTTTGGACTGTTGCGGATAAAAAGCAACTTGATTGATTCGGATGCTTTCGCTCTGGGCTGTCAACGTGATGGCCGTCAAGGCTGCAATGGCGAATGTTAACACTCGTTTCATGATTCAGTAGTATTTTGGCACAAATATATAATAATTATGTCATTGGCAGCGAGTGAGATACAAATATTTTCCCGAATGAGCAGCAAAATGAATGATTCTGGTGATGCTTTGCCAGCGATGGCCAGGTAAAACAAAAAAACAGCAGCCTTTCGTTTCCTTCCAGAAGCGGATGATGTTGTACTCGGTCTCGCTGGTGGCTGTGGCCAGCAGGTCGGCGATGGCCTGGAGGATGGAGCCGACGGTTTGCCTCCCTTTCAGTCGGCTAAAGGTTCGGGTGAGTGCTTTCTTTGCATAATCTGCTCACGTTCGGCAATGTTCAAACAAGTTTGACATTGCACTCACTTAATCGCAGATTTTTCGGTCTCGACGCGGAACGCGGAGATCAGGGATGTCAATTGTTGGATGTCAATCATAATCAAAATAGTTTTGCGATTTTACTTCGCAAAGCTACTTTGATTGGGCGGTGCCGCAAAAGACAAGGTTTTTGATATGCTTGCTTCCTTATATCGGATCCAAAATTTTATCTAATAATGGTATTTGTAGAATACATAAACCCGAACAGACAAAGTACATCAAATATAAAATCCACAGGGGTAGAATGTAGATGTCTTTGCTTTTATACTTCCTATAGACACGTTGATGGTATTCTTTTTTATTGAAATAATGATCCATTACAACGAATGAAATCATTGGAAGTATTATGAATAGTATTGAAGTCTGTTTCAAGACATCACTAAATAATCCAATTAATAATCCAGTTATTGATGCAATAATGGGAAAAAGAAGAATAGAAAGCAGTATTGCAACATAGGAGCCTCCCGAATCAACTTTAATATAAGCCCATTTTTTGTTACGGTATTTCCACTCTAGCCTCTTTATCCTTACATCATAACAATAAAAGAGATAATCTATCATTCGCAAAGAATCATTAAATTAACCAGTGTAAATATCACCGCAAAGATAACCCATTTTTCTCAAACCGAGCCGCTTTGGGGCAAAATCACTCATGATGCCTGCGAAGGCCTCTCCTACGTTTTCCTCGTAGAACTCCTTCAGTCGCATGACTGAGGCATAATACTTGCGGGAGAACCAGCGGCGGCGTTGGTAATTATAACATATCAATTCGTATTATTTTATTCGCGTAATTGGCTTCGCCGAGCTAAAAGTTCGCATTAGCCCCGCAGGGACAAAGCCAATGGTTGACACAACGAAAAAGCCAAACGGCTCATTACAAGTCATTTGGCTTTCCTCAAGGTGACCCCGGTGGGCTCTGATTCATAACACAGCATGACAGTATTTGGCACTATAACCGCCTGATTCCCATGAATTTCTTATACTGGCACTTTGTCATCGGGTGTCATTAGGTGTCAATCTCGGTTGTCATTTTTGTCAACCGTTTTTCGGTATCCATTCCAGTATCTCTTCTTTTCCTGGGGCAATGAAATATATATCAGATCTAATTTTTCATGAGAATCGTAATCCTGTAAGTGACGGATTATTCTTGACATAAGTGCTCAACGATTTTGATCTTAGGTTTTCCTCTGCTTTTATTTCAATGGGCCAAATATTGCTCCTGTCTTGCAGAAGCATATCAATTTCTAGGGTATGGTTCTCGTTGCTATAGTAGCACATTGTCACATCGCGCATAGTTGCTATCTGGGTTACAACATAATTCTCGGTAATAGCACCTTTGCTATCATAGAGTTCGTTATCCTTGGTCAACAACTGTTCAGGAGGCACATTTCCCAATGCCCCCAACATGCCAACATCAAGCAAATATAGCTTGAATGCAGACGGATCCTCATAGAATTTCAGTGGCAGATTTGGCTTAGAGGCACGATTCACTCGAATTACTAACCCAGCGTCTTGCAACCATTGGATAGCCAGCTCAAACTCTCGTGCGCGTGCTCCTGATTTGATGGCTCCATAGATGAATTTTTTGTTCTCACGTGCTAGTTGCGAGGGTATAGATTGCCACACCTGTGTGATACGCACCACTTCTTGTGGAGTGGCATGTTTAGACATGTCGCTTCGGTAAATGGCTAGAATATTGTTCTGCACCTCTCTTACTGACATCGTGTCGCGGGTTTCAATATATTTCAGCACTGACTCTGGCATCCCACCTACAAAATAGTAAATACGCAGGTACTTGATGAAATCGTATTTCAGCATCTGGATAGTTTTCCAATCGTTAGACTTCAAGACCTGCACCAATTGCTCTTGACCTAAAGCTTGAAGAAATTCTGTATAAGTCAACGGATACATACTGAGTATATCAACCTTTCCGACAGGTGCCGATTCACCATGGTGCATAGTGATACCCAACAACGAACCCGCCACTGCTACATGTTGCTGCGATGCCTGTTCGCAGAAGTATTTCAATGCAGTCAGACCATTTTTCAGTTCCTGTATTTCATCGAGGATAATCAAGGTCTTTCCCGCTATGATGGGTACACCGGTTATAGCACCTATGGCAAGTATAATGCGTTCCATATCATAATCCTCTGCAAACAGATGGGCAACACGTGGATTATTGTCACAGTTGATATAGGCAACATGGTCATAGTGGTTGTTTCCAAACTGCTGTAACAAATACGTTTTTCCCACTTGTCTTGCTCCCATAACAATCAAAGGCTTGCGACTGGGATTATTCTTCCACTCTAACAGCTTGCTCTCAAGTTCTCTTTTCATCTTGTTAACTAATTATTTAGGCCGCAAAATTACACTTTTCTAGGGGAACTTCCAAGTAATTATTACACTTTTCTAGGGGAACTTTAGCGCAATATTGCCATTTTCCTAGACGATCTTTGCTTTCCACAGATTTTCGTTTTTAGACTGCAATAAAGAATTGAGTTAATCAGAAAAACAAACCGCTGAAACGTTTTGAACCCAAGTTCGACAAAATACGTCAACGGGTGACGCAACGAAAAAGCCAAACGGCTCATTACAAGTTATTTGGCTTTCCTTTTGGTGACCCCGGTGGGACTCGAACCCACGACCCATTGATTAAGAGACGACCCATTGATTAAGAGTCAATTGCTCTACCAACTGAGCTACGGAGTCATCGTTTGTTCAATTGCGACTGCAAAGGTACTGCTTTTTTCTAAACTACAAACTATTTTTGCGATTTTTTTTGAAAAAAATCTTCTTTTTTTGTCTCAGTTGCGGCAAAACACTTATTTTTGTGTCTCATTATCACATCATTAATAAAAAATCGCATGAACAAGAAATATGACTTCGACACCGTGATTGACCGCAGCGGCAGCGGTTGTGTCATGATTGATATGTGCCAAGAGATGTTTGGACGCACCGACATCCTCCCCTTGTGGGTCGCCGATATGGGATTCGCTGCCTGCCCCGAGATCACGCGGGCGCTGGTTGACCGCGTCGAGGGACACCCCATCTATGGCTACAGCGTGCCCCTAGAGGATTACTGGCAGTCTATCATCGACTGGCAGCGCGAGCGCAACGGCCTGGAATTCAGCCAGGACGAGGTGTGCTTCATCGGGGGCATCGTGAACGGGTTCGGACTGGCATTGAACCATTTCACCCGTCCCGGTGACCGCGTGGTGATCCAGGAGCCGGTGTATCACCCCTTCAGGATGCTGATCACGGGCAATAACCGCATGGTGGTGAACAACGCCCTCAGGCGCACGGCCGACGGCTTCTACGAGATGGACCTCGAGGGACTGGAGCGCATCTTCAAGGAGGAGCAACCACGCATGATGGTGCTGTGCAACCCCCACAACCCCATCGGCATCGCCTGGAGCGCCGACGTGCAGCGCCAAGTGGCGGCCCTAGCCCGCCAGTATGGCGTCATCGTGTTCAGCGACGAGATCCATGGCGACCTCATGCTCAAGGGTCACCGCCACACCTCGTTCCTCACCGTGAGCGATGACGCGCGCGCCGTAGGCGTGGTGATGGGCGCCCCCAGCAAGACGTTTAATATTGCGGGCATTGTGAGTTCGTGGTGCGTTGTCAAGAATCCCGAGCTGCGTCTTCCGTTCTTCAACTGGCTGACGACCAACAGCCAGAGCGCGCCCAACTTCCTGTCGATGACCGCCACACGCGCAGCCTACCGCCACGGTGGCGAGTGGCTCAGCCAATGCCTGGACTACATCGAGGGCAACATCGACATGGTGGTGGACTATTGCCGTGACCACATCCCGGGCATCAAGGCCATCAAGCCACAAGCCTCGTTCCTCGTGTGGCTCGACTGCACGGGCCTTGGGCTGGAGCATGATGCGCTCATCGACCTGTTTGTCAACAAGGCTCGCCTGGGCCTCAACGACGGAGCGATGTTCGGCAAGGGCGGCAGCGGCTTCATGCGCCTCAACGTCGCCGTGCCCCGCTCTATCCTGCGCCAAGCCATGCAGCAACTCGAGGAGGCCGTGGTGTGATGCTCGCTGCGCGAGCAGTATAGAGGTTAGAGGTTAAAGTATAGAGAGGCATCCGCTTCCTGGCCTCACGCAAAGGCGCGAAGCCGCTACGGTCTTGGGTTAGAAGACAAGAAAGACAAGAAGGACAAACTTTTAAATTTTTTTCACGTGAATTGCCGTGAATTGATCATATAATTAATGGAAAATTCGTGGTAATTATATGTGAAAAAAGGGGATTGCACGCAGGGAAAGCGGGTTTTAGGCTTTAGGGAGGCATCCGCCAGATAGGGTACAATCAAGGTTGCTTGTGGAGATGATAGGTGACGGTTGAGCCTGCGGTGGTGACGCGCGAGAAAATGACATCGTGGGATGAGGTGGTAGTGACGGTAAAGTCGTTGTGGTCCTCTAAGCCTGGCATTTGGATATAGAAGACGTCAGGGTCAGGGAAACTAATGGTCATCTTGCCATCACCTTCTTCCCATGTGCCGAAGCTCTCGACCAACTGCTCGTGGCCATAGACCTGGGACACCCTGAAGACCGTGCTCTGGAACTGGAAGAAGTAGTCGCCCTCGACCTGGGCGGGCACGTCGTCAACCGTGATGGACTCGACATGCCACGTGCCGAACCAGATACCGATGTCACCGTGGTTTCGGGTGCAGGCGCTTAACAGGATCATAACCGTACAGATGATTGTTATCAACGCCCCCTGACCGCCTCTAATCTTAGAGGGGGAATGGTTACTATCATATAATGTTGTCTTTTTCATCACTTGTTGAAGTTAAAAGCGCCACGATATGTGATGCCCAGCATGCCACCCCAGTTGTTGCCATACAGTTTGCCGCGGTCCATGGCCACAGTAGCATTGAGCACCCATCCCTTGAGCTTATATTCTGGATGATATTGAACATCAAGCGCCATCGAGAAGTCATCGACGCTGCCCACTCGGGGCAGGAGTGGAGTACCCCATGCCTTGCGGTATGAACCTTTCAGGCAGTATGTCCATTCGGGGCTCAAATAGCCCTTCATGGCAACATGAAAACCGCGCAGCACGTTGTCGCGGTAGCGCATGTAGCCGTCAAGGTTGTAAAGCGGCGACTTGACAAAGGGTGAACCGATGGACATGCCGCGGCTCTGGTAGCCGTTGTAGATGTAGTTATTGTAGTAATCGTCGGCGCCCGAGGAGTGGCCGGTAATGGCCGTGCTCTCATGGTCGTTAGGAGTCCAGTGGATGGGGCCGCTCTGGTTAGTGAAATCGATATATTCAATGACAGCGCCATCGATCAAGCTATGAGCACCCATGCTGCGGTATTCCAGTCCCCACAGGCCGTCAAAGCCGTTCATCTTGCCGATACCCGAGCCATCCTCCCATAGCCATTGGGTGTAGGCGCGCAACTGCTTGCCGTCATTCAGATTGTACTCGAGCGCGATGTCCCAAGTGCCCAGATGGTTGCCCTCGACAAACGAGTCACCCGCGCTGTTGCCGCCGCTGCCCGCGATAAAGGTGCGCCAGAAGGCCTTAAGGTCGGCGTCCATCTTGACCGTGTGATCAAGCTGACCATCCTTGTAGTATTTGGCCGTGCCGCCAAACTGGCAGGCCGATTGGGCGCCGATGGTGAACACGACGGGCTGATTGGGATTGGTGCGGAAATGCAGGCTCTTGTAGTGCAGCCATGTGTCCGTGGTGATGAAATGGTTATAATAGTTGTAGTGGTTCTCGAGCCACTTGTCATCCAGCTGGCGGAAGTAGCCGAACTCGCCCTTAATCTGCACCCAGCCCTTGGTAAACGGGATGTCCTGGAAATCAATGAAACCGGCGCGCATGCCTACAGGCGGGCGGGAATTGGTGCTCCAGACGAGGTCACCGCTGCTCAACCGGCCGTTGACGATGGGCGATTGCTTGCACCTTTGTCCCGCCACAGCAAAGATGCTGCGGTATTTCCCCTCAACATAGGCTTGCTGTATCCACAGCCGAGCAGGATGCTGTTGCCGCACATTGAATTGACCGTTACCGTCATAGTGCTCGTAGCCAGCGCTCGATGCGTAGCCGCCCATGATTTGAAGGCCTGCCCCCCATGATATCCGGTCAGGGTGGATAGTCATGTAATGAAACAAACCTGCGTCAAGCAATGTGGAGTATTGTTGAGTGATGGCGCCCCAATTGTTGGAGGCGATGTAGTAAGGCGCCAACTCGCTGTTGCCGGCATTCATGATGATTCCAATGTGAAAATTGATATCATCAGCGGCAACCTCTCCTGGACCGCATTCGGTTATTAATACCGTTTCACCGAGAACGTCAATTTCATTAATGTTTAAGATGGAGTCCAGTGACTCCTGTCCTGTTGCCGTTAAAAAGAACAGCAGCGCTAGACTAAGAAGAGAGAATTTGACGGTTCTTCTCATATTGATTCGGGGGTTACCGCTCGATGTTCGCCAGATAGGAATCGATGTGGCGACGCTTCTTCTCGTCGGCGATCTCGTCGAGGTTGATGAGGATGCCGGTCTCCTCCACGTTGCCGAACTCGCGATTGATGGCCGTGCCCAGCAGCAACATCTTGGGCGACAACCCCATGTAAGCGTTGACCAACGGCGGGATGTTGATGCCATGCTGGCGGATGAAAGCGTTGAGGCGCTTGTAGTCCTCGCGGAAATCGTTGCCCACGAAGTGCGACATCAGCTCGGGGTCGTCGTTGCGGGTGTCGGGCAGCGGGTCGATGGGCACCACCAGCCCCTCCTTGTCCTCGAAATAAAGGTTGAGGAAGCACAGCAGCATGTCGCGGCAGTCGCGCACATAGGAGGGATACATCGTCATCTTGCCAAACATGTACTTGACCTGGGGATAAATGATCGTGAGGGCCCCCAGGCCGTCCCACAGGTTGTCGAGAGCGAAAAGTGCTCTTGCTCCTTCGCGCGTTGACTGGTACTCAGGGCGAACGAACGAGCGCCCCAACTCAATGGTCACAGGCAGTATCTCATTCAGGAACCGCTCGCTGAAGTTGAACAGGTGTCCAGTAGCGATGCGTGGCACACGACCGCTAACTTTCACGTCCCAGCCGCCGATAAAGCGGTAGGCCCCGATGATTTCCTTCTTATCGGGATTCCACACCAGCAATTGCCGGCAGGGCGGGTCCATGAGGTCAAACTCGTCGATGTCACACGCCTTGCCTGTACCGCCACCAGCCGCGCGGAAAGTGATTTCGCGCAAACGTCCAATCTCACGCATGGTGTTGGGGGCGTTGTGCGCAGTGACGACATAGATGTCGTTGTCGGCCTTGTTGGTGTGCCGCAACAGACGCTCAGGAGTGAGTTCCTGCTCAATGAGTTCGACGGGAATAGGATCAATTATAGGTTCCATAGGGCTATTTTTATGGTTATGATGGCATTGTGGCCATGGAATAGACAATATCACGCAGTCGGGCAGCCTCTTGCTTGGGCGCACGGGCATCGAACGATGACCATGGTATGGGCTGGCCGACGACAAAACGCAGGTTAGAACCGCTCTGCTTGAGCATCTCCTTGGGCAAGAAAATGAGTTCGATATTGAACTTTATGCCCAACCGCTTGCGCCAGTTGGCAAAACGGTAGAAGAAGCGCGAGTTGCGGGCATCAAAGTAGATGGGCACGATATCGCGCTGGTAGTTGACGGCATGAACGACAGCGGCCTTCTGCCACGGCAGGTCGGCAATGGTGCCGTCGGGTTGCATCCTGGAGCACAGTCCCGCCGGGAAGGTGATGAACTGGTCATCGCCCTTAAGTGCCTCCTCGATTTGGCTGGCGGCTGCGCGTGATTGATGACCATACTTGTTGACCGGCAGGAACACGCCACGCAATGGCACCACCGCCATGAGCAAGTCGTTGACAAGAAACTTGATTTTGTGAGCGTAACGGTTGCCAAGAAACGAGATAAGCGCCAATCCGTCCAAGCCACCGAGGGGGTGGTTAGAGACAAACATGTAACGCCCATCGGGTAACATGTCAAGACCTGATGCCGTTACGGTGATGCCCATCTCGTCGAGCGCCGCAGTAGCAGCATCCACGCTGTTCTTGTCCGCCATTTTCTCGAGGATAGTGTTGAGGCGGTCTTGGCAGATGGTGCGCTCGAGCCACCGCACAACAAAGCGCGGAATGTAACGATAGTGCTTGGGGAGCCGTGTCCTGAGCACATTATCCACATCTATTTTCACCAGTTTGCCGTTCATGTTAACTGTAATCAATCACTCTACAAAATTACAAAGTTAGATATTTTGCCCGAAAATGAAAAAGCATAAGAAGAAAAATTTGTCAATAACAATGAAATGTTATATTTTTGCAACTCTAAAACGAATAAAACAACTATAAGCACTTTTCAAGTCCTGTCAATATGAAACCAGATGCCACAAGGCCTAATATGATGGTGATGCTTGTCGAGGTGATTGCCTTTGCCCTACTGGGCGGGGTAGCATCGAGCCACTTTGGCATGGCCGACGGCGCACGCATTCTTGCGGCCTATCTGGTGGCCTATCTGGTACCTAAATTTGTGCTGTCACGAGCCCGAGGCACCTCGACAGCCGCTAGCGTTGTGCTGCTGGTGCTGGCGATTGGCTTGATGACCCTTTCCTACATCAACCTGCTGGAATGGACTTCGCTGGAGGGCTATGACCTTGAGATTCCCAACATTAAGAACGACGCTCGCGGTTATTACAAGTGGGCTTTGTATCACTATGACGGCCGGGTGAACCCGCAATACACCGTCTTCAAGGGGTTCCCGTTGATGATGCTGTTGTCATGGAAACTGTTAGGGCTAAGCGTCATTTGGCCCCAAGCCATGAACATCATGTTCACGCTCACAGCGGTGGTATTGACCGGCATGACCACACGCCGCCTGCTGGCTGGGCGTGTCTCACTCCCGATAGACACCCTGCTCACTAGCGGCATGTTGATCACCTGCCTGCTCACCTATTACCTGTTATCGGGCATCATTATCCTGAAAGAAGCAAGCGTGTTCCTGGCGATATCGATGTCGGGATATGCAATGGCTTCAATGGCCTCGGGAGACGATGAGCGGTACCACCCATGGCGCGACATCATCACCTTTGTGGTGGCTTGTGTCATCATGGCACTCGTGCGCACCACATTCCTCTATTTCATCGCTTTGGGCGTGGTCATCATTGCCCTACCCCATTGGCGCCGAGATTGGGCGATTGCATTGGGTATGCTGGCTGCCTTGCTGATTACACTGTTTGCCGGAAACTACTTTGCAGCTTACTCCTTTGACCAGCATGCTGACATCGCTGCCGGCGGCTGGGACATGCAGGTCGCCTATATCGATGGCCATGATCCGTCTCGACACGCCTTCCGCAAACTCATCGGTTTCTATTTCCTCTATTCCCCATGGCACAAGTTTTTCATGCTGCCGTTGACGTTATCGTTGCAGTTTATCGCCCCCTTCCCTTGGCAAGCTGTCGGTGAAGACAACATCATCTTTAATTACATTATCCGTTTTTCTTACGGGTGGTATGCCCTGGGCGGAATAGCGCTTTTCTATTACCTGTTTATCAGCTGGCGCCGCCACGAGAACATGGGCGCATGGGCTTGGTGGCCCGCTATCACCTATGCGATCATCGCCTATATCATGGCAGGCTCTGTTGCTCGATATGCTCTACCCTTTGAGCCGCTGTTCGTGCCCGTGGTGATATATTTGATTTGCCGTCTGGCCGAGGGCCACTGGCGTAAGGCATTCAAGCGCTGGTGCATCTTTTTTGTCATTTTGTTGACCGTGACCCTCGTCACCTGCCTTGAGATACAGTATTCCACCATATCAAGGATGCTCCACACCCCACCGCTGGTACATTATCTCAAGGATTTTCTCTACCTGTAAAATCATCTTTCCCCCATCATTTCACCTCATTGTTTGCCGGCCATTTGTCGGCAATTTTGGTTGCTTGGTCTGGATTAAATGGGCACTCATCGGTTTAGCGTTCCTAGGGCTTAAACCTTGTAAAAAACTTGGGGTCTAAACAGCAAAAATGACAATAATTTAATACGGCATGATTATGAAAAAGACTGTTATCTTCACCCTGTTATGTGTGCTACTGGCCATGCCAGCCTTGGCCCAGCCGGGCTACAGATATAGCCGTCCGCGAGTACAAACGGTTGGACATCACGGCAACGAGTATGTTGCATGGCACCGATACTATTTCGGCCTGCGCCTGGGCATGAATGCCTCTCACGTGAGCAGCGACAGTCCCGTGCTGGACGGGAACGGAGTCAAGACTAGCCTGAATCTAGGTTTTGCGGCTGGAACGCAACTCACCTACCGCGCCCCGATATTCCTGGAAAGCGGACTGTACTACAGCCAAAAAGGCGGCAAGAGCGGGTCTGGACAAGACAAGTTCACCTATGACCTCAACTACCTTGAAGTGCCCCTGCTCATTAAGTACAAGCACTTTGTGGGCAACCAGACAAGCATACAGCCCTACGCCGGCGGATATCTCGCTATAGGCACCGATGGCAGCATCAAGAACTATGGCTCAAGGACAGCATTCAGTTCTTTTGACGATGGATACTTCAACCGCTTTGACGGCGGACTCAAGCTAGGCTGTGGTGTGGGCTTCAATATGCTCTACGTGGACGCTAGCTACGACATCGGCCTCTCCAATATTGGCCAAGATGACTTTAACGACACGCACAATGGGTGCTTCACTATAAACATAGGTGTGAATTTTTAGGTGCTATTTGCCTATTAAACGTTAATCTCTGGGTGGCGCGTGCCACTATATCACACCGGTGGCACGCGCATTTTTTCAAGAAAAAAAGAAGAAAACATTCAAACCCAATCATTGATTGACAACTTTTCACTACATTTGCACATCTATTCAATAACCAATTAAAACTTTTGAGCTATGAAAAAGATATACAACTTACTGCTTGTTGGGGTGATTGCGATGGCGATGACCTCATGTGACGGATGGGATTCGCCTTACCGCATCGACGATATCGTGGGCAGCTGGGAATCATACTATGGCTACAATGGAGCCTATGAGTATGACTTAGTAGGAATAGACGTTGTGCGCTACGATTTCTATGCCAACTACACCGGACGCTATACCTATTATGATCCTTACTATGGCCCGCTCTATGTGGACTTTGACTGGGACACCTATGGCGATCGCCTGGTTATCCGCTACTACGATGGTGACTATGATTATCTCTACTACGGATATGACAGTCGCGGGTTCCTGATCCTTTCTACCGACAGCCGCTTCTACCGTTACACCGTATATCGCCCTGCCGGATACTGGGCACCTGCCAAGGATGCCAGCTCTGCGTCAATCAAGACTACTGTTCCCAAGTTTGAGGCAACAGCTGCCAAAAGGGCGACCGAAGCAGCCGTCAGTGAAAAATCGAAATAAACCAGTATTGAAGTTAATGAAATAGTAGTTGGCCCGGGGCAGTTACCGCCTCGGGCTAACTATTAGGTGTTTACACGTTCACTGGACCAATGCCCAAGATGCGGCAAGCATTAGCAGAGGCCTGGCTGATGACCTGATCGGTGGTAAGGTGCGAGGCCTGCGCCACCAGACTAGCGACCTCAAGGATGGTAACAGGGGCTTCGTCGGTCTCGATGAACAAGCGGTCAGGTGGCGTAGCGTTCACTGCTTCGGGATTGAAGCGTGAGCCAAAGGAGAGATAGCAGCCGCCATCAAGCAACGTGCGAGCGACATGGGCATTGCTCCGCATGCCATGGATGATGAGCGGCACATCATCGAGGTGGGCTCTACTGCGGGCAGCGAGAATGTCCTGAGCGGCGCGCACACAATGCGTCACGACAGGTTTTCCCAAGTCATGAGCTAGCTGAAGATGCCTCACAAATACCGCTGCCTGTATATCCAGCTCGGCCCCACGGGTGCGATCCATGCCAGTTTCGCCTATGGCTAGTACCTGACGATGCCGGGCACATCGCTCCAGGAGTTCAAAATCCTCATCGTTGAGCTTTTCTATTGCATGCCACGGATGGAATCCCACCGAGTACCACTTGCCAGGTTGCGGGTTGAAATCCTGAGGAGCCACCGAGATGAGAGCCCCGTCGGCATCAAGATGATGGGTGTGAATGTCGATGATCGGAGTCATGGCACGGGGTCATAGCCGCTCCCACCCCATGGATTACACCTGAGGATGCGCCACACCGCCAACAAGAATCCCTTGAAAGGACCATGCTTGCGTATCGCCTCGATGGCATACTGACTGCATGAGGGCGTGAATCGGCAGGTAGCCGGTTTAAGCGGAGAGATGAATTTTTGATAAAAGCGTATGGGCAGGATAAGCAACACCCCGAGGTAATGCAAGACGGTGCGCCAGATGGTGCCGATGGAGTCAGTGAAGCTACTCATGGGTGTGGGATTGTTGCTCAATGGCTGCAGCGGTGATGCGCGTGAGCAAATTGGTGACCTTCTCGCTAATGACGCTATAGGGTGCAGGCGTGTTGTCTAGATAGATGAACGCCATGTCCACACCGCATCCCAAATCGGCGAGCGGCTCAATCAGGAGCTGGCGCCGGTTCAAGCGGTAGGCTTCGCGGGTGCGGCGGCGCAGCGTGACCCTCATCACGGCCTTGCGGATGCGTTTCTTGGGAATGGTGATCAGGAATTGGGCAGGAGCCTCCCCAGGCTGCCGCAGGCGATACACAGCCCGTAAGGGGAAAGCCATGAGCGACTTTCCCTCGCCGAACAGCCGTTCAACCGATGTGCGGCTCCTCAATTTCTCTTCTTTACTTAATTTGTAATCCATTCAAGGTGCGAAATTACAAAAAAAGGGACATGACTACATCCATGTCCCCTAAAAAAACGCTTGCTTGCGGTTTATTTCTTGTTGGCGGCAGCGGCTTTGGCCTTGCGTGTAGCGGCGGCTTTCTTGGCGGCAGCCGAGCGTTTTTCAGCGGCCGTCATCTCGGCATCGTCTTTGGCCTTGCTGGTCTCGGTCGCCTTCTTGGCAACCTTAGCAGCAGCTTTTTCCTCCTCAAGAAGGGCTTTCTTCAGGTACTGCTCAATGGCGCTTGCCATCGAGGGAGCCTCAGGCGAGATAGTGATATCTACCTGAAGGCCAGCATTAGTTGCAGCCTCAAGAGTTGTCTGTCCCATAGCGGCGATAACCACTTTGCGATCCTTGTAATCGGGGAAGTTGGTCGTGTAGGACTTAATGCCTGCGGGAGTGAAGAACACCAGCATGTCATAGTCAAACGTCTCGCCAGGAGTGAAATTGTTGCTCACGGTGCGGTACATCACTGCCTTGACATACTTGACCTTGTTATTATCGAGCACAACAGCCTTGTCGTTGTGAACATCGCTCACGGGCATCAGATAAGTTTCCTTATTGTGCTTAGCGATGATGGGAATGAGATCCTCCATCAAACCCGACTCGCTGTAAAAAATCTTGCGCTTACGGTAGATGACATACTTCTGCAAATAGTGGGCTACGGTCTCGCTCACACAGAAGTACTTTAACGTATCGGGGACATTGTAACGCAATTCCTTGCACAGGCGGAAGAAATGATCGATAGCAGTTCTTGCCGTTAAGATAATGGCTGAATAGTCGGGCACATTGATTTTAGACTGTCTAAATTCCTTGGATGAGAGCCCCTCCACTTTAATAAAAGGTCGGAATACTATTTCAACACCATATTTTTTCTCCAAGTCAAAATAAGGAGATTTCTCGGACGTTGGCCTAGGTTGTGAGACCAGAATCTTCTTAATGTTCATTTAGTTTTTATGACTGTAAAGTACCACAAATCCAGATAGTTACGCCTGTCAAAATGACTAAAGGGACGATTTCGACGGCGCAAAGGTACAAAATAAAATAGATAATCGATGACAATTTGCTATAAAAAATTCTAATCCCCTTACAAACAAAGATGAAACGGACTACCGAATACAGTATGGTCGCGACAATTAATAGCATTTTGCTATGAGTCGGATAAACCATTAAAAGTACCAGCACAGGTAACAGCACAAGCCCCAAAAACGCTTGTGTGGCTTTGAAGCCGTCGAGCCACAATCCCGAGCTCACTTTGTCGGTAAACGTAAAGCCTAACGCCATGAAAACCAGTCGTTGGACGATATAAAAGCCCAATGCCATACCCGTGAACGCCAGCACATGAGGAAACACGCTCGACTGTAGCGAAGCAGCCAGCGCAGGTTTCAAGAACTGTACCGCCAGATAAACAATCAAGCCCTCGACAATGCAAGTGTTGGCAATGAGTGCCGCGAGTATTTTGGTCTCATTCACCGTGTGGTCCTCAAAGAGGTTCTCGCGCCGCCGTGTCGAGAACATGTAATGGAAAAAGTTCTCGATATACTTGTAGCCCGTGTGGTAACTCAATGCCACAGCCAGCAGTCCGGCGATGAGCAGGACCATCGACGGGGTGTCATGCAACGGGGATCTCGCGAACTGTTGCGCCTCGCCCTTGGGTGGCAGTTCCATGACCGGCAATGAATTGATGCTCTCGAGCGTCGAATCCCCGGCCTGGGTGTGGGGAAAGCCGTCAACATACTGTGGAGCATAGTAGGGCTCCACGGTATCAGGACGTTGCATCACAACACTATCGGCGACTTGAGGCATGGCTATTCTAGGGCATTAATACTTGGATTCAAACTCCACCGTGGCACTGTTGGCCAGCAGGTCAATGGCCTCTTGAGGCGTTGCCGCCACTTGCCACAACTGGGCGTGAGAGGGCTTCATGAATCCCTCGTCAATGGCATGGCTCAGCATGTGGAGCAACGCGTCATAGTAGCCCAGCGTGTTCAAGATGATGACAGGCACCTTGACCAGTCCCAACTGACGCCATGTGAGGGTCTCAAGCAGTTCCTCGAGAGTGCCCACACCGCCGGGCAGCGCAATGACAGCATCGGCCATGTCGCTCATCATGTGCTTGCGCTGATGCATGTCGGCAGTAATGATCACATCTTCCAAGCGGTCATAGCACCACCCGTTATCGACCATGAACTTGGGAATCACACCCGTCACCTCGCCACCGGCGTCGAGGGCGCCATCGGTCACGGCACCCATCAAGCCCACAGCACCACCACCATTCACACAGCACCAGCCTTCCCTGGCGAGCAACGCGCCCAAATCACGCGCTGCCTGCAGGTAGCGAGAGTCGATATTTGCGCTAGACGCGCAAAAAACACAAACATTGCCTCTTTTTTCACGTTTCATGGGCACAAAGGTAGTAAAAAAAAGGGTGTGCCATCATTGTTAGCCTGAAAAAAGAACCGCTCCAACGAGCGGGAACCACGACGGGCGAAGGTGCGGGATGGCAACCCGCAATACGGAACCACAGGGACGTGGAGGGATGACTCAGAGAGACGCAAAATTTTGCGTCTCTACAAGCGGGAAGGGATACGGGACCACGCTGCCGCTTATTGAATTATCAGTTAGAAATCCATTTGTCGAGTTGCAGGCGATATTTCTCGCGCAGGTCACGGCAGTGGGTGAGGACATCCTGCTCGGAGGTGCCCTGCAAGACTTCCTCGGTCGAGTTAACCCACTTTTGCTGGAATTTGTCGGCCTGGGCTCGGAAGGACTTGTCGTCAAAGGCCTTACGGGATATGATGGCAACCGTGGCTTCGCGGATGTAGATTTCCCATCGCTTGGTGTAATAATCCCACATGAGGCCGTTCCAGCAGCGGCAGGCGTAGTCATTGAGGAGCCCTCCCCAGGTGGTGATGAGGCGACGAGCGTTCATCTCATAATAGTCCTTAACCTTAGGGGTCGAGCCCAGGTCTCGCGCCTGCTGCAACCAGTGTGAGAGTGTTGCCTGGGGGTGATGGCTGTTCAAGATGTCGATGTCGGACAGCAATTCAAACAATAGGTTACTCTGGGCGAAAATGCCTTCTCTGTCCTGTTGCTTTAGCGCCATGTCAAAGGCCTGTTTCTCAACGAGGAACAGGTCACCGAGCAGTTGCCGTCCCACCCACACGAGGTCGATGGTCATAGCATCGGTGGTGGCGTTATCCTGAGCCAACAGGTAGTCCCACACGGCGAGCAAGTCGCGCGGTTCATACTCGACCTTGCGGCTCTCCTTGCCAAACTCGGGATAGGAGCACGGCAGCGGTGCGGCAAAGTTGCCGGGTGTAATATCAAGCACGTCATTATAGAGCAACTGCCATGCCTGGCGGGCAGGAGCGCTCTCAAAGCCCGCATGACGATCGGCCAATTCATTGATTACCTGCTCATCGGTCTTGCCAAAGTCCCATGCCTTCTCAAGAATGTACTCGTAGGGGAACTGCTGGATGTCCAGTCCCTCGAGCGTTGAACCGATGCCCACGAGGTTATCGCCACACTCCTGCAGGGCCCGCTCGATGCGCTCGCCAGCCTCCTTGACGCGGCCTTGCACGTTGGTGTTGCCGCCAAAGTTGCCCAAGTAGCACCAGATGAAAGGCAGGCCATAGAAACCGTCGTGCTCGCGCCACATCTCCTTGTACTCGCAGTAGTAGTCGAGCATCGTCATCTTGCCCTGTGGGACGCCCGTGAGCATGGCGCGGGTGCGCTCACGTGTGTAGTCGCCGCTCTGGTAATAGAGGAACCACGCCATCTGCAGCCATTCAGCCTGGGGATCCACGGCGGTGAGGCTCTCATAGATGTGCCGGGTGACCTTGTTCAGGTAGTCGGGGTCAAAACTGGGCGGGTCCACCTCGTTGAACGGGTCGATGCCATAGATGTGGTCGGTGCCGAACAGGCGCGTCTGCTCCTCGAGGAACATGCGCTGGATGCGGCTGTAGAGGGGATCCTCGCTGTTGAGGAAATAGGTGCGGTACTGCTCGTCAAAGCCAGCCCAGCCACCCAGGGCCTGGATGTCAGCCTTGGGATACAAGTCACGCAAGGCGCCAGGCACATGTCCTGCAAATGCAGGCAAGACGGGGCGCATGTTCAACGCCCGCTCTCGCTCGACGATGCGTTGCTGCAGGGCCGTTTGATGCTCTAGCCACTCCTTGGGCAGGGGACCACACCAACCGTCGATGTTGGCCATGCGGTGCCACGGCAGGTAGGCCGGTCCCGTGAAGTAAGAGCGCACTTGCTCATCGCTCATGCCCATGCTGGTCCACACGTTGTACCACACCGCTTCCTGTCCCGTGATGGCGAGCGGCAGGTTCACGCCGTTCAAGGCCATCCAGTCGATGAGGCGTTCCCAATCCTGCCATTGCCAGAAAGGCATCGTGTAGCCCCAAGTGCAGTAGTTGAGGAAAAAACGTTGCGGCACGCGGGCTGCCACCCGCTCGGCGGCCGGCACGTCGGGCAACACATCGGGGAGCGAGACGGGCACGTCGGCATACCACGACACCGTCGTCTTGCAGTAGCGGTTCAGGTAGCGGTTCAGGCCCACTGCCATCGAGTTGGCATTATTGCCGCCGATGATGACCTTGCGGCCCTGGCTCTCGAGGGTGAACACGTCACGGCCTTCATCTGCCGTGATGCTCTGGAATTGAATTTTGCCAGCCAATCGCGGAGATAACCGCTCGGCTAGGGACGTAGCCTGCTCCACGTCACTGTTTATCTTGCCGCTGGCAGCCATGGTCACCAGCAGGATGATTGCACATGTGATGAATCTTCTTGCCATACTTCAGTATAATCGATTGTGGTTGAGGACGCAAATATAGCGATTATTCCCTTTATACCATGAATCCCAACGCTTTTTAACCCTATTCCCATCCCCCCATTTAAGCCCGACTTCCCTAGAAACCCTCCATTTTGCACAAATTTTTGTGCAAAAAATGTCAAAAATTGCACAAATTTTTGTGCAATTTTGTATCTTTGCCGAAAAAATGAGATATGGATGCCACTTTAACAAGAATTATGGAGCAGCGCGTTGACGCTGTCTCGATAGCTTTTCATCGCTACATGTACTCCCAAATTAACTGGGAGCGGCAGATGTTTGGTTTGGTTGGTCCACGCGGTGTCGGGAAAACGACATTGTTTTTACAATATATACATGAGCACCGCGGCCAGAAGAAGATGTTCTATGTCTCGGCTGATAATGTTTACTTCTCCTCCCATTCGCTCATAGATGTGGCCGACAAGTTTGCCCGTGAGGGAGGCCAGCATCTTTTCATTGATGAAATCCACAAATATGGTAACTGGTCACAAGAACTCAAACAGATCTACGATAGCCATCCCGACCTGAATGTTTCCTTCACCGGCTCCTCGATACTAGATATCACTCATGGTGAGGCCGACTTGAGCCGCAGGTCACCCATTTATCGGATGCAAGGTTTGTCATTCCGTGAATATCTGGCGCTGTTTCATGGTTTGCAGTTTCCTGTTGCCACATTGGCTGATGTGCTGGCCTGCAAGGTGAAACTGGATGGTGTCGCACATCCGTTGCCATGGTTCCATGAGTACCTGCAACACGGGTATTATCCGTTTGGTGGTGACCCGCAGTTTGAGATGATTCTCAATCAGATTGTGGAGCAGACCATGGACATTGACATCCCACAGTATGCTAAAATGACCGTGGCAACAGGACGAAAACTGCGCCACCTGTTGAGCATCATATCCAAGAGCGTGCCTTTTAAACCCGTGATGGATTCCCTAGCCACAGTAGTGGGTGTGAGCCGTAATGTGCTGCCTGACTATTTTGTTTATATGGAAAAAGCCGGCATGATAGGGCAACTGCGGGATGATACGGGAGGAATCAGAGGCCTGGGCAAAGTCGAGAAAGTGTATCTTGACAATACCAATCTTGCGTATGTCATGGGCGGTGCGATGACCGACATCGGGAACATCCGCGAGACATTCTTTTACAACCAGATGAGGGTCGTTAGCGACATCATCGCTTCGAGAATAGCCGACTTTGAAATCGGGGATATCACATTTGAAGTGGGCGGTAAGAAAAAAAGCAGCCGTCAAGTCAAGAATGTGCCTAATGCCTATGTTGTGAAAGATGACTTGGAAATCGGAGCGGGAAATCAGATTCCATTATGGACCTTCGGTATGACCTATTGAAAATGAAATGAAGTTATGATTGGAACTATTGTCAATACTTGCACCATTGTGGCGGGGACCCTCATTGGAGTTGCTCTGCACAAGGGAACTAAGGACAAATACAAGAATGTGCTCTATGACGCGCTGGGGCTGGCGTGCTTTGCCATCGGGCTGAACGCGGTGGTGACTAACCTGCCCAAGAGCCAGTATCCCGTGCTGTTCATTGCCGCTATGGCACTGGGCAGCATCGTGGGAGTGTCGCTCGACATTGATGGACGTTTTCACCGCCTTGTGGATCGCAAGAGCAAGGGTAGCAGCGGCCCACGCCTTGCCGATGGCCTGGCAACGGCAACACTGGTTTATTGCATCGGGCCGTTGTCGATGCTGGGTCCTGTCATCAGCGCGCTGGAGGGGGACCACACGTTCCTGTTCACCAACGCCACGCTCGACCTGGTGACGGCGACCATCTTTGGCTCGACCTACGGCATCGGTATGCTATTGGCGGCACCCGTGTTGTTCCTGTGGCAGGGCCTGTTCTATGGTGTGGCACTGATTTCCAGCACTGCCGTGAGTGATGCCTTGATGGCCGAGTTGCTCATCGTGGGTGGCCTGATGATCACCGGCTCGGGGCTGTCGCTGCTGCGCATCAAGGACTGCCACGTGCTCAACATGCTGCCCGCCTTGCTGGTGCCGCCGCTGTGGTTCCTCATCAAGTGGTTGATAGGACTGTGACGCGCACTGCCATCAATCACCCCAAAAAGGGGCTATAATTACATGATTTTTCTTGATTAATTATCATCATTCCAAATAAAACTCAATGAAAAACAATTGGTACAAACTACTGTTAGTAACAGCTTTGCTGATGGGAATGCACCTTCCCGCTGCTGGTCAGATCGTTGATATAGAGGTACCCAATGAAAGGTGGACCGCCGACAGCATCCGCAAGGAACTGGACAGCAGGCCCTACTTCAGCCTGTACAAAGATACCTACTTTGTGGGCGGCACAGTGCTGGGTGGCATCCCCGACAAGCACAATAGCGATGTCAAGTTCCAAATCAGCTTCCAGCAGCGCCTGACGAAGAGTGTGCTGCCGTTCCACTCCTACCTCTACCTGTTCTACACCCAAAAGGCGATGTGGAACGTGTTTGAGCGCTCGTTGCCGTTCCATGACCTGAATTTCAACCCAGGTGTGGGTCTGTCACGGCACATCATCATGAAGAACCGCCTCATCGGCAAACTCACCGTGATGCTGGAGCACGAGTCCAACGGCCGTGACGGCATTCATTCGCGCAGCTGGAACAAATTCTCGGTGGCTGGCGAGGCCTATATCTCCCCCTTCCTGATGGCGCATGCCAAGTTCTGGATACCCATCATCGATGGCGAGTATAACCGCGACATCCTGCGTTACAGCGGCATCTACCAGGCTGGTTTCCAGGCCGTGAGCTCCGACGACAAGTGGGTGTTGGACATGACGCTGGTCAAGCGCAAGGGCTGGAACCTGAACTTCAACACCATCATGCAGCTGGGTTATCGCATCAACCACAACTCTAACCAGTTCATCATGCTGCAGTACTACAACGGCTATGGCGAAAGCTTGCTCGACTACAACCAGTTCCACTCACGCTTGCGCATCGGCTTGCTCATCCGTCCCAAATTCTTCAGCGATTTTTAATAATGCGTGGCACAATTGATTGCCGTTTATAAAAATAATTGTATCTTTGCCACTTACTGAACCAAACAATAACCAGGTATTATGCAGTATTGGATTAATCATAATGGCGTGCAGTCGGGTCCCGTTGACGCTGACGGCATCAAAGAGCTGGCACTCACATCGCGTGCCTATGTGTGGCACCCTGGTCTCAGCGACTGGGTAAAAATCACCCAAGTCCCCGAGTTGGAGGGCTTGTATGAGGTTGTAGATGAGCCTGCCACAGTTGGACAGCCCCTTCAGCCCCAGAATACCGCCCCTGCGCAGCAACCCATGAATTCCCAACCCGTCAACACCCAGCCCGAGGGCGCTCCCGAGCCGTGCCCGCCCACCAATCTGGTGTGGGCCATCATCACGACCGTGTTGTGCTGCCTGCCTGCCGGCATCGTTGCCATCATCTATGCAATGAAGGTGACCAGCAAGTACCGCGAGGGCGATATCGAGGGAGCAAAGCGCGCCAGCGAGGTTGGCGCCTGGTGGTGTATCGTCTCGATCATCTTGGGAATCCTCAGTATGCCGCTGATTTCCTTGTTGCAAGTGTCGAGCATGCCCTAACAGATAACAGCAAGCGTCATGCGGCGCACATTGGTCATCGTTTTAGTCATCGCCGTGCTACTGGTGCTGGGCTTCATTTATTATGCGCTCGACCCGGCAACGTCAAGCGTGTTTCCGCAGTGTACATTTTTATCCATCACGGGTTACAAGTGCCCTGGCTGCGGCAGCCAGCGGGCCATCCATGCGCTGTTGAACGGCGACGTGAAGGAGGCCTTCGGCTATAATGCGATGATGATGGTGGCTATCCCGTGGATTGTCGTGTGTCTGTTTGCCGAGAGCCAACGCACGCGTCGGCCGCGCCTATATCAACGCTTGAACGCACCGCTGCTCATCTGGCTGTTTTTAGTGATGGTGCTTGCCTGGTGGCTGCTGCGCAACATCTTCGACTGGTAAAAAAATGCGACGGGTTGGCGCAAACCTTTCAAACAACCAGAACAACAAGGGGAAAACAACAAAAACAACCTTACTATTGGGCATCCTCACGCTCAAGGCACGGCGAATGCTCGTCCTCGGATCGGATGAGGGCTGATGAGGGCTACAAGGAGACAATGGAGCCATGTAACAATACAAAAAGGAGAGGACATCAAGTGTTCTCTCCTTTATTGTGGTTGCCTTGCCCGGACTCGAACCAGGAAATGCGGCACCAAAAACCGTTGTGTTACCATTACACTACAAGGCAATCCCTATGTCATCAGGACAGTTGCCTATCCTAAATGCGGTGCAAAATTACTGCTTTTTTTTGATTTACAACCTTTTTATCGGTTTTTTTTACGTCAATGAGACGAAATCACTTGACAATGAGCAGGAAATAATTCTTCTTACCCTTCTGGGCCAGGATGTACTTGCCGTTGAGCAGCAGGTCAGCGCTGGCAGGCATGTTGGGATCGGCCAGCTTTTCCTTGTTGATGCTCACGCCGCCGCCCTGGGTCAGCTTGCGCATCTCGCCCTTGCTGGGGAATACGGCAGCCACATCGGTCAGCAGCGAGATCATCGGAGTGCCCTCATCGATGGCGCTGCGGGGAACCTCAAACTGGGGCACGCCCTCAAACACATTGAGAAGCGTCTGCTCGTCGATCTTGTGCAGGATGTCCTTGGCCTTGTTAGAGAACAGGATCTGTGAAGCCTCGACGGCCATCTCGTAGTCCTCGGCGCTATGTACCATGGTGGTGATTTCCTTGGCGAGGCGTTTTTGCAGCGGACGCAGGCCGGGATCCTTCTCCTGCTCGGCAATCAGTCCTTCAATTTCGTCCTGAGGCAGGGCGGTGAAGATCTTGATGTATTTCTTGGCGTCCTCGTCGCTCACGTTGATCCAGAACTGGTAGAACTTGTAGGGTGAGGTGCGCTTCGGGTCAAGCCACACGTTGCCGCCCTCGGTCTTGCCAAACTTGGTGCCGTCGCTCTTGGTGATGAGCGGGCAAGTGATGGCATAGGCCTCGCCGCCGTTGATGCGACGGATGAGCTCGGTGCCGGTGGTGATGTTGCCCCACTGGTCACTGCCGCCCATTTGGAGCCTGCATCCCTCGTGCTCATAGAGGTACAGGAAGTCGTAGCCCTGCAGCAACTGATAGGAGAACTCAGTGAACGACATGCCATGATCGGCATTGGCGGCCAGGCGCTTCTTGACGCTGTCCTTGGCCATCATGTAGTTGACGGTGATGTGCTTGCCAATGTCGCGGATGAAGCTCAGGAAGCTGAATTCCTTCATCCAGTCATAGTTGTTCACCACGATGGCATGGTTGGGGGCGTCGCTGTCAAAGTCCAGGAACTTGGCCAGCTGCTGGCGGATGCACTCCTGGTTGTGGCGCAGGGTCTCCTCGTCGATGAGCTTGCGCTCCTGAGATTTCATCGAGGGGTCGCCGATCATGCCCGTGGCACCGCCGATGAGGGCGATGGGGCGATGTCCTGCACGCTGCAGGTGCTTGAGCATCATCACGCCCACCAGGTGGCCGATGTGCAATGAGTCGGCAGTGGGGTCGATGCCCACATATCCGCTGGTCATTTCCTTGTTGAGTTGCTCCTCGGCACCAGGCATGATGTCATTGATCATGCCGCGCCATTTCAGTTCTTCTACAAAATTCATCGTTGTTATTATCGTTTTTAGTTGGTTATTTCACTATTGAAGGGCAAAGGTACAATAAATTTATAAATCAGCCCTATTTTTTCATCCCGATTTCCTGTTCCGGCCATTTTGAGCGCCCACAATGAAACACGCCGGGCAGCCCGTGATTGGCGGCTGTCCGGCGTGTTGAGTGCTGGGTGTCGTGGTTCCTTATTTTCCCAGTTTGTCGATTTGCTGCTTGGCCCATTCCTTGGCCATGCGGAGGGCTTCGTTGGCCATCTGGTTGACCATGCTGTCCATGCCCTCAGGAATCTCGACGCCCATGATGCTGTCGGGCAGCGCCATCGGGTCATTGGTGATGGCATCCTCCTCGGGCAGGCCCTCTTCTTCCTCGTCCTGCTGGGGCTGGGGAGCGGGGGGCGGGGTCACGTGGTTGCGCGACTCATAGTCGTCCATCGCGCGGGTCCAAGCTTTCTCGATGTCCTCCTTGCCAAAGGTGAACACGTGGCCGAACACGCCCAGCGAGACCATCTTTTCCTCGTTGTCGCCGATGCTCATGCGGCCCACCGAGCAAACGACATAGTTCTTCACGTCGAGATATTTTGAAATAACCTTGTCGGTGCCAATGCCCGTCAACTCCTTGAGAGCCTTGTTGATGAGGTCGCCAAAGACGCCTCCTACGCCAGTAATGGAGCCCAGGTTCTCGTCAACCTTGTCGCCCACCCAAGCCTTGGTCACCTCCTGGATGGCCTGCTCATGGGCCGGACGATCAGGACAAGTAAACACCATGGTGCCAAACAGGATGGCCAAGATCAAAGCGGCGATGAGCCACGGCGTGCAGCCGCTTTTCTTCTCGGGTTCCACAATGGGGCCACGCGGTGGAGTCTGGGGAGGGAAATAGCCCGGAGGGGTTGAGGGCTCATAAGGCTGTCCCATGGTCGGCTGGTTCTCGGCGGCACGGGCGGCCTGCTGTGAGGCCTCAAACTCGGCCCGCTGCAACACGGCGGTCAGCTCGGGCACATCGCCAGCCTGCATCCAGTCGGCCATGCCCGGAGCCCACACTTCGCTCTCGGGAGTGATACCCTGCTGTGACAACTCTTCGACGGTAAACGGGCCTTCCTGTTTACCGTTCCTAATCATGTGAAATTCCATAATCTAATCTTTATCAAATGTCAATTTTCAAAACCATATTAAAAAAACTTCACTTCACTCCAGTGCAAAAAACGTGCCCAAACACACCAAGTGTCACATTTTGTTCCTTACCATTGTAGGTAACGGTGCCCACATTGCACAGGTAGAAGTCTTTTACCTTGAGGGTTTTCCCGACTTCCTCGGCCACCCTCTTGCGGGCCTCCTCGGGGTTCTCTTTGGCCAGCTTGAGCAATTCCTCGTTCTTCCCCTCAAAGTCCCAGCACACAATGGCCGTGCTGTCCAGTCCACCCTGGGCCGAGGCCTTGACAATATCGTCGGCGATAGCCTGCTTGTGCTTCTCGCTAGAGGGCCGCGTGAAATACATGATTGCAGCCAAAATAATCAAGAATATGAGCAATTTTTTCATAACTATAATGTGGTATTGCGTCCACTAGGGACAATTAATCATCACAAAAATAGTGTTTTTGCCACAAATTCACCACGTTAAGCACAGAATTTGCATATTTTAACTAAATACAGCTGGTTTGGTTAAAATTGTGTTAAATTGATATAAAACACTTGACATGGAATTATTTTTGTACATATCTTTGCGATATCAAAATGATATCAATTTAATAACCAACTTTTAAAATCATTATATTATGGAAACGAAAGAATTTAATTTCAAAGGTGTGACAATGAACGGTTTCTTTATGCTGTTTGTCGCTCTCGTGTTGCCGGTTCTCGGTGTATGGGGCATTTACAGGTCCATTGTCATGTATGACCTTCCTAGTCACGGCATTCTCCCAACCATCCTGCTTATCATTAGTGTGCTGTTATTGATTGGTGAATTGTTTATCCTGAACGGATTCATGATGCTCGAGCCCAACACGGCCCGCGTGACCACCTGGTTCGGCAAATATAGCGGCACATTCACCCGCACGGGTTTCTACTGGATCAACCCCTTCTATGGCACCAAGAAAGTCTCGCTGCGTGCCCGCAACCTGGACGCCGAGCCCATCAAGGTCAACGACAAGGTGGGTAACCCCGTGATGATCGGTCTGGTGCTTGTGTGGAGACTGAAGGACACCTATAAGGCCCTGTTTGAGGTGGATTCACAGACCATGGCTTCATCAGACGGTACACTGAGCGGCAACGCCAAGGGGCTGATGCGCGCCCTGGAAGACTTTGTGAGCGTGCAGAGCTATGCCGCCCTGCGTCAGGTGGCCGGCCAGTATGCCTATGACGACAACGATGAGAACACCAAGGAACTGACCCTGCGCTCGGGTGGCGACGAGATCAACGAGCAGCTCGAGGGCAAGCTCAATGAGCGCCTGTCGCTCGCCGGCATCGAGGTGGTCGAGGCCCGCATCAACTATCTGGCCTATGCTCCCGAGATCGCTGCCGTGATGCTGCGCCGCCAGCAGGCCAGCGCCATCATCACCGCCCGTGAGAAGATTGTCGAGGGCGCCGTGAGCATGGTGAAGATGGCCCTTGACAAACTGTCGGCCGACGACATTGTCGAGCTTGACGAGGACAAGAAGGCCGCCATGGTGAGCAACCTGCTGGTTGTCCTGTGCGCCGACGAGTCGGCCCAGCCCGTGGTCAACACCGGCACACTTAACCAATAACCCTGCGGGGCTAATGCGAATTTCGCGAATTAAACAGATTTAGCGAAAGATATCACAATTCGTGTAATTAGTTCCATTTGCGAAATTCGCATTAAAATCCGCATAAAGAATTAGCAGACTATGGCAAAGAAAGCCACAAAGAGTTTCATCCTGCGTGTCGATAGCGACACGATGGATGCCATTGAAAAGTGGGCAGCCGACGAGTTCCGTTCCACCAACGGCCAGTTGCAGTGGATCATCACCGAGGCGCTGCGCAAGGCCCGCCGTCTGCCCAAGAAGAAGAAAACCGATCTCGATAATCAAGTCGAGGACAATGGCACTGATTGACCGAGTCATGTGATAAGATGTGCGCATGAGCGCCAGTAATGTATTATTAACCAAAAAGATTATAGAGTTATGAAACTAGGCAAAAAGGAGATGACGATAATCATGACGGTTATCTGCGCAGTTTTGTTCGTTGCCTATATAGGCTTAAGGGAGGCAGAAATCATCCCTAAAGGCTGGTCATGGCTGTTTATTATCATTATAGGAGCCGCGGCTATAGCCGTGAAATTGATTCAGAAACGAGTTGATCCTGAGGCCTTCGCTGCCGATCTCAAAGAGATGGAAGAAGAGGAGAAGGCATCTGAGGATATCCGTCGCTTGAAAATCAGCCGCACGTGGGGCGGGACCGTGTGTGAGTTCATCACAGCGATATTGCTCATCGTGTCGTGGATACTGATACTGCGTGACTGGCCATCGCTTGCCCAAGATGGCTACACAAGCTTGAAGATAGCCGGGCTTTGCACGGTAGGCGCCATCTGGTTTCATGTTTCGGCCTATTTCCACAAGACAATGGGCATCTCACCATTCAATGTAAAGCAGCTCAAGATGTGCATCTATCGCAAGCGGGCTCTGGGCCTCATCTGTGCAGTGTTCCTGATCTGCGCATTTTTGATTCCTGGCGATAGCAAAGTGGGTGAATGGTTCATCATTGCCATGGGGTTATCGTTTGTGCTGATCTTCGCTTCTAAGTTTTGCTTTTCATCAATCAAGTAAAGCACCTATTCTCGGGACATCTCGTGCTTTAAGACAGTAAAAATCATCCATAAAGATGTAGAAACGACAAAACCCTATCATCATGAAAAATCCTAAACCAATAGTAATGATTGGCCTCTCGTTGCTTTTTGTGCCGGGACTATATTATTTGCGCCACACAGGTTTCATCGATAGTTTTCTTTTCAACACGCTAGCCGTTATCTGTGCGCTTGGTGTCGTTGTCAATGTCGTCAAAATCATGAAATCGCGCAAACAAGGTCCGGAGCAGTCCGGCAAGGCGAAGGATGGACACGAGAGCCAAACCATCAAACTGAGGCCCACCCTTGCGGGAATGAGTTGTGACGTGATTACAGCGGTCATCCTGTTCATTGCATGGGTGCTCATCTTCAGGAAAGGCCTGCTCGGCATGGGCACTGATCACGGTTCCAATAGTATTGTGATTTGCACGATTACAGCCATCCTGTGCCTTGTTGACAACTATCTGCCCAAGAGATTTGGCGGCATGTGGGAGCCCTTGGGTATTAAGCAGGTCAAGCAGCATGCCATCCGCATTCATGCGATGGGGCTAGTCAGTGCATTGGTTGTTCTGTCCGATACCCTTAGATATCTGCTGCCTTCAAATGCGATGGTTAAAATTCTGCCAGGCATATTGGTTGTTGCCCTGATAGGTCTTTTCATTTGGGATATGTCTATCAAGAATGTTAAACCCAGCCAGGAGGATGTGGAAAAGCTGCTTGACGATAATCACTCCAACAAGCAATAATAACTGTTTAAAATGAAGCCGATAAAAAGAAAAAATCTCATGGGGATAGTGGGGCTCATCTCGTTCCTGCTCGTGGTCATCGCTGCCTTCCTCGCTGTTGATAATAATGAAATGGATCAAAAGGCATTCTTGATTCCGGCGACGATCGTGATGGTTGTCTCGGCCGTGGTCTTCCTTTTCATCATGTTTAAGTGCCCGGCCAATGAGCCTAAGGCCCAAAACGGGTTTGATGTCGAGGCGGTGCATGTGGGGCGCTCGCAGGAGGGAACGTTATTTGAGATTGCCTCAGGACTGTTAGTGATCGTTGCCTGGATCATTGCTCTGGCCTCTCATCTGTTAATTGGTACAGACGGAAGTGTGAACTACAGCCTGATTTTCACTTGGTCAATCATTACCTTGATGGTTGCGATCCTGCTCATTCAGGCATATAAACCGGGTGCTATAGCTGAAATGGGCAACTTGACCAACATGAAGCAGGTGAGAATTGCCATACGTGCAAGCCGCATCTTGGCATTGGTTCTGGCTTTGGCGCTCGTCGGTTACTGCATTTCAGTTAAATTCTACCTAATCATTGACGGTAGATTATCTACATTATTTTTAATCTACTTTATTGTGGTCAAGATCCTACTTGATAAAGCGAAATAGTTATGAAACCATTAAATAGAAATCGTGCATTTGTCGCACTGGCCGTCATCGAGGCCATTATCGTCATTCCGTTGCTCGTGCTCATGGGGATGGGTAAGATGAGCACTCTGACGTCTGTCTTGTCGGTGTTCACGGTACTGTTCCTCACGATTGTCGCTGGGGTTTATATTCTGTACAGATTCCCTGGCGACGGGGCTAAAAGGAACGTGGGTTTTGACCCATACTCTGAGCCTGTGGAGCGCACTCGCGTGAGCATCATCATCGAGGTCATTACGGGCATTTTTACCGTTGCCTCTTGGATCATTGCGATCGCCACGCGCCATTTCATCGGCGAAGACGGCGGAGTCCTTTATCATGAAATTGCCAATATGATCATATTCACCTTGATCATTCTGTCTCTCGTAATAGATATGCACAGGCCATGTGACTTTTTCCTCACGGGGAAACTCACCAATGCGAAGCAGGTGGGCATTGCCTCGCTCATGTACGGAGTATTGGCCTTGCTGTGTGCTGTGTTTCTGCTGACATATACAGTTCCGGCGCTACATGTCAACTCAGTGGCCATTTGCTGGTTTGCCGTGGTGATTTGCACCATTATCGGCTTCCGCATCAAGATTCACAAGGCGTGATGCTCGATGGGGTTTAAACAACAATCTCTACAGGCAGGGGCAGCCTGGGACGATGCTGATCAGCCGAAGGTGCGCTTTAGCCAGATGGACATGAAGCGGTCGTAGACGATGTAGCCCTGAGGAGTGCGATAGACGATTTCCTTGTCGAGGAGGCCGCGCAGGGCCGACTGCACGATACTGGGTGAGAGTAGGTTGTGCTGACGGATGAACTTGCCGCCCATGGGCTCGGCGACGATGCCCTCGCTGGCGATGGCTTTCAAGAGATTGAACTGGTTGGAGGAGAGGAACTGCGCCAGGCTCTCGTATTGCGGTGACTTGCTCTCAACAAGGCGAACGGTCTCGCGGTTCACCTCTTCCATGGTTTTGACGTGCTGGCAGCTCTCATAGAGCCTGTTGAGCACGTTCTGTATATACCAGGTGTGGCCGTCGAAACGGTCATAGAGCTGGATGAAGGTGTCGTGATCAAGACTACCGCGCTTTTTCACAAAGAAGGCGCTGGCGAACTGGTAATACACTTCCTTATCCAGGGGACGTAGGTCCATCGTCTCGGTGCTCTGGAAGAAGGGGCGCTTGGGCGAACCGAACATCTCGGCCATGAGGTGGAACTTGCTGCCGGCGAAAATGAAGTGAACGCCGCCTGCAAACTGGATGTGGGAGCGCAACAGGGCCTCGGTGCCGTCCTCGGGGTAGTTGGCGATTTGCTGGAACTCATCGATGGCAATGTAGATCTCGCGGCGGCTCTTGGCCAGCCACTCAAAAATCTGCTGGATGGTCAGCTGGGCACGCGATGGCTCTACGGTGATGGCCACCTTGGGCACACCCGTGAACGGGTCGGTCGAGAACACCGGGCGCAGGCTGCTCAAGAGGGTTGTCGCCTTCTGTAGAAATGACTTTTCACGCTTGACAAAGCCGTTAAAGACGACCGAGCCGAACATTTCGGTAAAATCACGCAAGTTTTTAGTGGCAAAAATGTCAATGTAAAGGCAAATCGCATTCTTGTTTTGCGACTCGATGTGGTGAAAAAGATGCTTAATCAGGCCTGTTTTTCCTATTCGACGCGGGGCAACAAGGGTGATATTGCGTCCGTTCTCAAAGTGGTTGAGCATCAACTCAGTCTCTTGTTGACGGTCGCAAAAGTACTCGGGGTCGATATAACCCTGATTTACAAATGGATTTTTAAGCTTTGTCTTCTTGTCCCTAGCCATAATCGATTATCAAAAAAGCATTATTAAAATTTAATAATGCAAAGGACGTAATATTTTTTTAATTACGCAAGAGAAATAATCGATTTTTTTAAAAAGGGCACTTTAGAGGAACTAGAGGGCGAGTGGCCGTGACATAATTCATCTGCTTGAATTTTAACCGCCCTGCGGGCGGGAAATTAAAACAAATTTGCTTGAATTTCCCGAAACATGGCGACGTTGAATTATGACTTGGCGTTGATGAAGTCCTGGAAGGCCTGCTTGTAGCTGTCGCCGATGGGGATGTAGACATCACCAAAGACGATGCGGTTGCGCTCGATCTCGCGGATTTTGCTCTTCTGCACGATAAAGGAGCGGTGCACCCTGATGAAACGTGAGGTGGGCAGCATCTGCTCGATGGCCTTCATGTTCATCAACGACAGGATGGGATGAGGCGACTGCTCGGTGTAGATTTTCACATAGTCCTTGAGTCCCTCGATATAACGGATGTCGTCAAGGTTGATTTGCAACAGTTTGTACTCACTCTTGACAAAGATGCTCTTGATTTCCTCGGCGGCGGCTGCGGGCGAGGACTCACCCTGCTGCTGCACGAGCTGGAACCACTGCAGCGCCTTGTTGCATGCCTCCAGGAAGTCGGCATAGCTGATGGGCTTCAACAGGTAGTCCAGCGCATTGACGCGGAAGCCGTCAACGGCATACTGGTCAAAGGCGGTGGTGAACACGATGCGGGTGTTCTCGGGCACCATTTTACTTAATTCCAGTCCGTTGAGCTCGGGCATCTGGATATCCAGGAACAGCAGGTCCACGGCATCCTCGGTGATGCCATGCAGGGCGTCGGTGGCGTTGTTGTACTTGCCACACAGTTCCAGGAACGGTATCTTTTTCACATAGCTCGCCAGCAGTTCCACGGCCAGCGGCTCGTCGTCAACGATGGCACACTTGATGATCATTTCTTAATGGTGATTTTAGAGAAGTATTCTTTTCCGTCATTAATCACACCCTTTTCCCAGGTGTAACTGTCGGGGTACATGAGCTCGAGACGGCGGCTCACCTGCTCCAGGCCGATGCCCGACCCGCTCTTGTCGTTCTCCCGCTTGGGATAGTGGGTGTTGCGTATCTCACAGGTGATATCGCCGGCCACCTGCGACAGCGCGATGTTGATTTCGCCCGTTCCCTGGGGCGAGATGCCGTGCTTGAAGGCGTTCTCCAGTAGCGAGATGAAGATGAGGGGCGCCACGGGGGTCGAGTCGTTGGGCTGCACGGTGATGTTATCCACAATCTTCACATTGTCGGTCACGCGGATTTTCATCAGCTCAATATAGTTGCGCATGAAGTCGGCCTCCTTGTATAGCGGCACATAGTCCTGCTGATTCTCGTAAAGGACGTGGCGCAGCAGCTTGCTCAGCTCGCCGACGGCCGTCTGGGCCTTGTCCTGATCAAAGGCGATGAGCGCATAGATGTTGTTGAGCGTGTTCAACAGGAAGTGGGGGTTCAACTGGTTGCGCAGGTTGCTCAGCTCGGCCTCGGCACGGGCAGCCTCGGCTTCCTTGCGCGCCTCCTCGAGGTGCTGCCAGCGCTGATACATGCGCACCGCCACGGCCAGGGCAATGAACAGGATGTTGACCAGGGAGCCATAGAAGTAGCGCGGCACACGCGAGAAATACCTCCTGCCCTTGGGTCTCTTGTCAACCAGCTCGGGCATGAAGTTATTGATGATGACATGCCACAGGTCCACCAGAAGCAAACCAGCCACCAGCACCAGCAAATTGATGAGCAGGAAGCGTTTCCAGTCCTTTTTGTTGAGCATGTAGCGCGGCACAATCCACAGGTAGTTCACATAGAACACCAGCAGATAGGACACCGATGCCCCCAGTCCGCGCAGGTACCGGTGCCACACCATCGTCCAGTTCTCGTCAGAGCCATGAAAGAACAGCGGCACGATAAAAAGCAGCGCCCAGCACAGGATGTGCAGCAGCAGGTTGCGGTACCCTTGCTTGTTATCGCCAATAGTCGTCATATCGTCTAATCGGTTTATTGATTTTTACCTATTGCAAAGGTAATCAACCCTCAACACAATAACAAATATAATCGACAAAAAACCAACTGACATAGACCAATGCAACCCCGCCACGTAATTCCCTTTTACAAAAAAATAACTGCTCCGTCACCATTTTATAGTTACGGAGCAGTCGTTTACGATATTCCTAATGGGGTTACTTGACCTCCTTGACCAAATAGATCATTGTGGGGAAGTGGTCACTGTAACCGTTAGTGAAAATGCCCGAGGAATAGGTGCGCAGGGGATAGCCCTGACGGTCGCCCTCATCGCCGCGGAGGAACTTGCGGTTCAGCACCTCGGCACGCGAGAAGGTCAAGGTGGGCTTGTCCTTGCTGTCATAGTTCTTCAGGAAATAGTTGGTGAAAATAATCTGGTCAAACAGGTTCCAGTTACCCTTGTAACCCAGGGTACCGATGCCCTTGTTGAGGATATTCCACCAGGGGTTGAAGCACGAGCCGGGCTCGATGCAGTCCTTGATTTCCTTCTTGGCACCGAGTGCCTCGCTGCAGCTACGGTTCTGCGGGTCGTCGTTCAAGTCGCCCATGAAGATGATGCCCTGGTTGGGGTCATCGAGCAGCAGCGAGTCGATTGTGGCACGTGCCATGCGGCCGGCAGCCTCGCGCAGGTAGCTCGAAGCCTCCTCACCTCCCAGTCGCGAGGGCCAGTGGTTGACTAACACTGATACCTTCTCACCAGCGAGCATGCCAGTGACGCAGAGTTGGTCACGCGAGCGGAACTCGGGATAGTCAGGCAGATAATTGTTAATGCGCTGATTGGTCACATTAAGCACCTTGAAGAAGCGGGGATTGTAGAGCAGTCCCACATCGACACCACGGCGGTCGGGACTGTCATGGTGAACAATCTGATAGCGGCGGTCCTTGATCTCGGGCTGGCGCACGAGGTCCTGCAGCACAGTGATGTTCTCAATCTCACTCACGCCGATGATGACGGGACCCACGGCAGGCGAGCCCTTCACCTCCATCTGGCTGATGGCATAGGCCATGTTGTGCTGTTTTTGCCAGTACTTGGTACCATTCCATTGACGGGCACCCAGCGGGGAAAACTCCTTGTCATAGTTCCCGTTGTTGTTGATGGTGTCGAACAGGTTCTCCAGGTTGTAGAACATCACGCCATACATCGTGTAGCGGCGTTCCTGCTCGGGAGCCTCATCCTGGCAAAAAGCCTTGGCTGGCAGCAAAGCCACCAGCGCCAGGGCCATGAATAATGCTTTCTTGATCATGTCAATTTTAATATAATGGGTCAAGATGTGATTACTGGGCGGGGTCCCACACAAGGTTCCAAATCGAGACGCGGTCCTTGTTGCTCGTCGAGTTAGACGGGCACAGGTTGGTAATCTCGATGGTAAAGTCGCCATTGATGGAGCAATTCTCGGCAAAAGTATAAGCCTGGCGCTGGGTGACATTGCTGTTGGTCACAGTCCACGTCTTCACTACACTGCCATTCTGCTTCACGTCAATCCTGAATGACAAGTTCTTATCGGACATGGCTGCTCCATAGTTGAACTGCAGCTTGGTCATGCCACCATGGATAACCGGCGACACAAGCGTGCCCACGCTGGTGGTCTTACCGTTCAGGGTGGGAGCATAAGCATACTCAGTCTCGCTGCCCGTCATGAAACCGATGAAGATGAAGTTGGGGTTGCTGTCCTTGTCACCACCTGCCAGCAGCATGCTGTTGGTTGCTACCCAACCGTTGGTCGAAGTCCAAGTATTGTACTGACCGCTGGGGGAGCCCATCGTCTCAAAGTCACCACGGTTGGTGGCTGTGGGAGTGGGAGGCGTGTTGCCACCCATGCCGAATTTCACGTCATCGACACACCAGGTAGCATAGTTCTCGGACTCGGGTGCATAGTAACGGAAACCAATGAAGTAGATGCCATCGGCCCACTGGCTCAGGTCAAGGTCACCCGAGTTCACCCAACTGCTGTAGGTGGACGTTGAGGATGCCTGGGCGATAGCGGGATTCAGCTTCACCTTGACAGTAGCTGCAGCGGGGTCAGACGAATTGAGTACATAGACCTCAAATGACGTTGTCGTGCTGTTGTATCCAGCCACCTGGGTGCGGAATGAGAATACCTTGCTGGTTGCATTCTTGATGTCGAGTGCAGGAGTGATCAACCATGAGTCAAATGGCGGGTTCTTGCCATTGTGGCCAGTCATGGTTGCATAGCCGTTATTGTCAAATGTCCTTTGATACCAATTATTGGTACCGCTCAACTGAACGTTGAACCAATCGCTGGGCATAGCGCTTTCAAATCCCTCGTTCAGCTGGGTCACACCATCCCTGGGAGGAGCGGCGGGCAATACATACTCTTCTCTTGAGCCGGTGTTGCCAGTGATACCGGCAGCACCCATATAGGTTGCAAAGGTACCTTTCACCTTGATTTGCTTCTTGTACAACCATTCGTTCTCAACAAGGTTGGCATCGGTGCGGAAGGGTGAGCCCTGGGGCAGCGCAATGATGATGCACTTGGTGTAATCGGTGCAGTTGGGATCATCGGCAAGCACGAGGGTGGTGCCGAGGGTGGTAGGAGCCTGCCACTCGATGTGGCTATTGCTGCTCACAGTGGTAACCTCGGGAGCAACGGCACCAACAACATAACCTTCCATCCAGCCCTTAGAACCGTCGTTCTGAGCCTTGATAGCCATATCCACATTGTAGGGGTTGGACAAGGAACCAGGTTGACCACCACCTACCACATCGTCGATGCTGCGCAGGTAGAACTGCCATGTGCCTGAAGAATTCTGGCTGGTGGCATAGAAGCTGAGCAAGCCTATCACGTCGATGTCGCCATCAGGCAGCACATCAGCGCGGAAGTCAGCATAGTTACTGGTACGGACAACAAGCTGGTTGCCGCTCTCGTCAGCGAGGGTGCGATTGGTAGTGGCATCTTTCTCTGAGTAGGTCAGTACACCGTTAGCCTCGGTGAAGTGAACGCCAGAGATGCGCACGAGCTTACCCTGATACTGCCTCAGCGTCTCGCCATCGGTCTTGCCCTGGAAGTCTTTGATGCTAACGTCCACGGGCTCCACTTTAGAAAGATCAGGCAAGCCGTTGATCTCGACCATCGACTCCCACATGGCCTGGGGCAGGAAGGTAGCTTCCCACACGCTGCGCTGGGCATACCACTGGGGATAACCCAACTGCTGCTGGCCATTGTACTTGCCCACGAAGTAATCCTTCATCGGTATCACGACCTCCTGGCCGATGCGGTAGGTGTTGTACATGCTGTTCTGGTTGATCGAGATAGTCAGTCCGGCACCCGACTCGTCGGTGATGTAGAGTGCCTTGTAGATATTGCCGCTCTCGTCGCTACTGGTCACCCAACCATGGATGACGATATCCTCCTTGACGGTGTCAATGTAATTGACAGCATCCTGCCAGTACTTGGCTTTGAATTCAGCGATGGTCATGTTGGCATGGTGCTCGGCGGTGGGAATCACCATGGGCGGCTGGTCAAACTCATCACTGCAAGCAGCGGTGAACACCAACAGAAGCATCAGGCTGAGATAATAATTAAAACGTTTCATAGTGATTGTATTGTTTGTTTTATTAATATCTTGATTGATTGTTGAATTTAAAACTGTGATGGATGATTAGAACTTCAGGCCCAGGTTCAAGAACATCTTGAAGCCCTGTGCGTAATAGTACTTGTTGGGGAACTTGGTTGAAGTGTTGGTGATATCCTTGGTGTCGATACGACCCTGCTGGTAACCACCAGTCTGGATATTCCTGTTATCAAGGATATTGTTCAGGTTCAAGTTGATGTTGAACGATGCCGTGCGATTGATGTAGATCACATGGCCGATGCTGGCATTGATCACCAGAGCCTCGTTGAGTTTCTCCTGCTGGCTGATGTCAGCAATCATCTGCTGGAGGTGTTCCTCGCTGTTGGCCATCGTGTACAGAGTGGGCATCTCAACGTGGCGAACGGGCGAAATGCTCACATAGGAACGGTTCATCCAAGCGCCATTCAATTCAACAAACCACATCTTGGGACCCGACCAGTTGAAGGCCAGCATGTAGCACTCCTGGGGCGAGCCTGCAATATAGAAATTCTTGAGGTAAACCGTCTGGGTAACATCTTCCTGCACACCATTCTCATAGCTGCGTGTACCGATGGGACGGTTCTTATACTGATAGCGTGCGATGTTGGCTGCGCCACTCACTGTCAATGATGGTGACAACTTGTAGCTCAGGCCCACCTCAACGCCCTTGTACTGCTTGTGAACACCCGTGAGGGCAAAATTACAGAAGGTGCTGTACTGGTCGTCATAGAAGGCGGTGCGCTCGGTGTTGTCACGCTGGTCGGTGAAGAAGACAGTGACCACGCTCTTGAAGTTGCGGAAGTTCATCGCATAGCTCAGGTCAGCCGAGAAAATCTTCTCCACCTTGAGGTCAATCACGTCATCCTTGGTGCGAGACGAGATATAAGCGTCATAGGGGCGCGGAGCCTCGGTGCCATAGAATACATGGCCCGTGAAATTGTTGCGGCCATCGAGCTTATAGGTGACACCAGCCTTAGCGCCATAGGTCAAAAAGCGATGAGTATCGCCCTTGCCATAGGAGTTCTCGGGGGCACGGCCGTTACGCATCTTACCATCGCGCTGGAACTGGAAGTAGTCACCCTTGACGCTGGCAAACAGTTCCCACTTGGCCAGGTTGAGCACCCACTGGTGCCACAGCTGGGCCTTGAAGGTCAAGATATCATAATCATGGCCGAAGCGGTCTCCCTCACCCACCTTGCCATTGGGTCTGTCAAGGTCGTTCTGTGCCATGTCGGGGTTCTCGGGGAAGTCGCGCTCGCTGAAGTTGTCGATGTCGAGCCAGTAGCGGCCACCCAGCAGGTCCTTGATGGTCTTGTAGTAGGATGATAAGGTGTAATTGGCATTAGCACCGGTCTGCATCGTCAGTTGATTGGAAAAACGCTTGTTGAGCACCGACGACAGCGTGAAGCTGGACTGGTTGCTGTGACGCTTCTCGAGGATGTAGGTCGAACCCTTCTCCACTCCAGTCTGGTCAGCTTCCTGATTATTCAGGTAGTTGGTCTGATACAAGTCATCCCAACGGATCTGTGTATATTCGCTCTCACTGTGCCAACGATCGTAATAGACGTCAAAGGCTTCGCTATTCACGTCAAAATAGGACGGCAGGTAGCGGTAATAGTCGGGACGCGGATCGGCGGCCTTGTGCCAGTTGAGCGCTGCCTTGCTGTAGAATGACTTGTGATAGGCTAAACCTGTGTTCAGCGAGGTGTGATCATTGGGCTTCCACAGCCAATTGAGGATGACCGTGGGGTCAAATGATTCAACCACCTTGGAATTGCGTTTCTTGCCCTCTTGCCAACCCCAGTCGGGGCTGTACATGTTGCTGCCCACCAGGAGGCCGCACTCCTCATAGATAGCGGAGTTGGCAGCACGTTTGGTCGGTGCGCCAAAGGTGGTCAACGACAGCGAGTGCTGCGGATTGAACACCTTCTGCAACGCGAGGAAGTAGCCCCAACTGTTGTAGAACGATCCGGGATAAACGCCCTCGTTGGCATAACGTGCTACAGCCGAAACTGTCATTGCCCAACCATGCTTGTTCAAGCCCGTGGCGTGAGTGACCATGCCACGCCAGCGGTAGTTGCCGTTGGTGTAAGCGAGACTCAAACGTGTACCGGGAGCATAGTCTGCCGCGAAGGTCTTGATGTTGTTGGCACCGCCAATGCCACCAAAACCGTAATTGTTGTCCTCCAGACCCAGGCCGATGGTCTTGTTCCTGAAAGCCTGGTTCATGCCACCGGTCATCGAGTAGTTGAACGAGAAGCGGATCGCATCATTAAACGGCACGGCGTTGATGTAGGTCTCGGTCTTCTGGTTCTCATAACCACGGATGCGGAAACGCGCGGTGCTGAAGGTGTAACTAGAAGCCTGGTAGAAGGGGTTGTCGGTAGCGCCACTCAACAGGGCGACTTCCTGGGTGTTGCCTTCCTCGTCCTCAAGCTGCGACTCCGACAGTGCCATATCGGCCACGTTGTTGCGGAACTCCAGCGCCTGTGCGCTCTCAAAGGATACAGGCTCAATCTGAATTGTGCCCAAGTTCTCCACCATACCTTGGGTAATGGTGACGTCACATGACCAGTCATTGTAGCCATAAGCGAGGATCAGCAGCTTGTCGGGACCGGGGATCGCATCATCGATGATGAACAAACCCTCTAAGTCTGTCGTAGCTGCATTGCCTTGATTGTCAAGAATCACGGTCGCTCCTACAACGGGCAACCCGCTTTTGGCATCAAACACTGCGCCTTGCACACCTGCACGTTGCGCCAGCATCGGCAAGGTGGCAAAGAGTGCTAATAGCAAAAACAGTTTAAGTCTCATAAATCATCTAGTGTATAATTAAAAGTTATTGTTTATCAATAGGTTAATCTGCGTTTATGTTTTCTTTTCCAGCTGGCTCGCTATGGGGCAGTGGAGTAGAGTTTTCAAAATTACAGATTATTTCTGACTTGCCAAAGAAAAATGATACTTTTTAATTTCTACAATTATGACCGCGGGACAGGCCATTGACCCGTCCCGCTAGCACATCATTTCTTATCCTTTTTCCAGTGGTCATTATACATCTTGATGCCAAAGACGATGGCACTTGAGGTGGTGGTGATGACATTGGTGATGAGCAGAGGCCAGTTCTTGAGCAAGAGACCCTGGATGGCAAAGAAGAGGCCACCCACTCCCATCATCAGGAAGGTGGGCACGGCGATACCCTCAGTGTCATGAGTGCGTATCGTATAGATCGCCTGGGGCATATAACCCAGAATCATACAAATGGATGCTGCGTAACCGACAATGTCGGTCAAGTGAGTGGAGATAAAGTCCATCATAATTCTTTATTGAGTTATAGTTATTAAAAACATTGTGGGGCCCAAATTGAGCCCCACAATGTCATCTATTCACTTGATTATAATTCTTTTCAACCGAAAAAGCACTGAAAGATAACGCGTTTAACGCATGATAATCTTGAATGATATTTGTGATAAAAAGCGACATCTTCCAAATTTTTAGCCGCAAAAGTACTACAAAACAATGACATGGCTCTTCCGGTTTCAGAATTTTTAATCACAATTAACATTTGTTATTTGAGTCCGCACTCTCGCATCAACTCCTCGACAGCGGCCTTGAGCTGCAGGTCCTCGCCGTTGACCACGGTTTCAGGATTGTTGGCAATCTTGATGTCGGGCTCGAGTTGAGTGTTCTCGAGGTAGTTGCCCTCGGGCAGCAGATAACCGATGATGGGGATACCGAAGATGAGCGATGAGTCTTGCAGCCTCTCCCACGACACACTGGACATCGTGCCAGGAACAGGCATACCCACCAGCTTGCCCAACTTGTCATGGCTATATACCCATGGCGTGCCGTGAGCGTTACTGTAGTTGGCCTCGCACTGGAGCATGATGCTAGGCTTGTTCCAGCGGCGGCTGGGCATGTCGCAGGCCTCACGACCGCGAACGACCTGAGTAAAGTACTTCTTGCCGCTGAAGAGCACCTCGATGTCCTCGTGCAGGCGACCACCGCCATTGAAGCGGGTATCGATGACGATACCGTCGCGCTTGTTGTATTTACCCAGCACGTCGCTATAGATGTCGCGGTAGCTGGCATCGTTCATCGACTCCAAGTGCACATAGCCCAGATGGCCATTGGACAGGCTATCGACGATGTGGGCATTGCGCTTTACCCAACGCTTGTACATCAGGTCACTCAGCGCACCCTTGCTAATGGGTCTCACAACCTCTTCCCAGTGTCTGCCGGTATTGGGGTCGAACAGCGAGAGCAACACCTTCTTGCCGGCCTGCCCATTGAGCAGCTCGGTATAGTCGTTCTCCAGGTTAATGTAGGTGCCGTTGATCTGCTCCAGAACAACACCGGGCTTGATTTTGCTCTTGGCCTTAGCCACGGGGCCGCCGACGATCACCTCGTCAACCATGAGGCCATTGCCGGTGTAGTTCCAGTCATAGATGAGACCCAGGTCGGATGTAGCCTCGCCACTGGTAGGATAGTAGCGACCACCGGTGTGTGAAGCGTTCAACTCGCCCAGCAACTCACTCAACAGGTCGGCATAGTCATAATTATTGTTGATGTGGGGCAAGAACTTGCGGTAGGTCTCCACATTGGCCTTCCAGTCACAGCCGTGATAGGTCAGGTTGTAGAAGCGTTTCTCAATCTGCTTGTCCACGTGGTTGAACATGTACTCACGCTCGGCAAACAGGTCCATCTTCATGTCGGCCTTGTAGTCGATGCCCGTGAGTTTATCACCGGCCACGGTGAGTTTCTGCATTTTGCTGCCGCCCAGCACATACAGCGTCTTGCCGTCCTTGCTGGCCTGGATGTCGGCACCACCGCCACCCATCTTGTTGAGCAGCTTGGTCTCGTGCTTGCGCAGGTCCATCTTCCACAGGTCATAGCCCTTCTCAAATGCCGACAGGTAGTAGAGCGACTCGCCGTCGGGGGTAATCATGCAGCCCGAGATGTTGCTCGAGTTGGGCGTCACGCGCACGATGCGGTCCTCGATGTCCTCGAGTTCTACTTTCACGCCCTTGTCATCGGCCTTGGAGGCAGCTGCCGTGTTTTTGCCTTTTTTCTTGCTCTTGCTGTTCTTAGCTTCCTCGGCTTTCTTTTCTTCGGCCTTCTTGGCCTCCTTCTCGGCCTCGGTCAGCAGTTCATAGTCCTCCTTGTTGAGGTTGTAACGATCGAGCGCATCCTGGTTGACAAAGGCCAGGAAGACGTCGTCCTGTGAGCCCCACGAGGCATGGCTGCGCATACCGAGACGGTTGCTGCGGAACATGATGGCGTTGCCCTCCATCACCCAGCGGGGATCCTCGCTGATGTAGGCGCTATTGGTGATGTTGGTGATTGTGCCACCAGTGGCAGGCACAATGCCGATGTCAGTGTAGGGGTCACGCTGGTTGCCGATGAACTCGAGGGCGAACCACTTGCCGTCGGGCGACCACGAGTAGTTGAACTCGCCGTTGGTCTCATACCAAGTCGAGCCGTCGGTCACCTGGGTCACCTGCTTGGTCTTGAGGTCAAGCACCTTGAGGCAGAAACGGTCCTCGATAAAGGCCAACTTCTTGCCGTCGGGCGAGAGGCAGGGACGGGTGCGCTCCACGGTCTTGGAGGGCAACAGGATTTCCTCCTTGATAATGGTTGCATTAGCAAAGTTGGGATCATCCTCACGATCCATGGTGGCGAGTACGAGCTCCCAGTTGCCGTTGCGCTCGGTGGCATAGGCCAGCGTGCGGTTGTCGGCGCCCCACGATACCCAATTCTCGGCAGCGGGGGTGCTGGTGACACGCTTGGTGGTGCTGTATTCCACCGAAGTCACAAAGACCTCGCCGCGCACCACAAAGGCGACCATCTTGCCGTCGGGCGAGACGGCAGCATCGGTAGCGCCACGCGTGAACGACATGTTCTGGATCTGGTCGCTGTCGTCATGCCACAGGCTGATGTTCAGCTTGCTGGGCTGGCTACCCTGACGCATGGTGTAGAGCTCACCGTCCTGGGTAAAGCACAGGGTGCCGTTGTTAGCGATAGAGAGGAAGCGCACGGGATTGACCGTGAAGTTGGTCTCGGCCTTGAGCTGGCTGGGACGATCGATGGGCATCGAATAGACATTCATCGAGCCACCATTGCGCTCGCTCAGGAAATAGACCGTCTTGCCGTCGGGGCTGAGGACGGGATTGCGGTCCTCACCGCCGATGTCGGTCAGATTGGTGTGCTTGCCAGTCTTGGCATCATAGCGCCAGATGTCGCGCGTGATTGACGAGGTGTGGTGCTTGCGCCACTCATCCTCGCCGCCCTTGCGGTCCTGGTAAACAAAATAGTCTCCAGTCTTATTCCAGCAGATGTACTCGGCAGGGGTGCCCAGCTCACGGGTGGAACGGCCACCCTCAACAGGCACCTTATAGACCTCGGTCAAGCGGCCGCTGGGGAACAGCATGCTGCTCGCGGGGTCCTGGATGGAGGCACTGTAATAGATGTACTTGCCATCGGGGCTGAAGGTCCATGGCGTCTCACCGGCGCTATTGCGCGTGAGCTGCTTGGGCTGTCCGCCGGTGGATGGCATCACATAGATGTCATTGTTACCCTTACGGTCGCTGGCAAAGGCCAGCATCGTGCCGTCGGGCGACCACACGGGCATGGTTTCATAACTCGACTGTGAGGTCAACTGCACAGCCTGTCCGCCAGTTGAGGGCACCACATAGATGTCGCCCTTGTAGCAGAACGCGATTTTGTTGCCGTCAGGCGAAATGCGCGCATAGCGCATCCACAATGGCGTGTCGGCCATCGCTGTCATCGCCGTCACTGCGGCGAGAGAAAGCAAAATTTTCTTCATAAATAAGATTCTATAAATTTGATTGGGTTTTATCCTGCAAATATACAAAAAAGAACTGAAATGGGTCTTTTCACACTACAATTATTGGATAATAGGCCTAAAAAGCATCGGCTCATGCCATGAACATCATGACACCAGCCGATGGTAGTAAGGTTGAGCAGCCTTAAGCTGAATAATTCTAAGGCTTAAAATTCATGGACTGCATTAAAACCTTGAGGGCTAGAAACTTCTCGCTCGGCTGAGCACCTTGAGATTCCATCCAGTCGAGATAATTTATGATGATTTCAGCAGTTGGGCCAACTACGCTGAAAACATTCATGTCCGATGTGTCTGTGGCCTTGCGGTAAGACTCGTTAGTGTATAATTTCATGCCAAGGTCAAAATCCTCAAGTGTCAAGGTGCCATAAGCCGCATTCAGGGCTATCGTGCCAAAATTGTCTGCGAGCCAGGTCTTGTATTTACCGATTTTTGCAAACTCCTCAGTATTCTCGTCAAGAGATAATTTGTCATAGAGGCCTATTGATGCCTCCTCCTTACCACTTTCTTTCCACATCTTTTGGAATTTGGCGGCATAATCGGCATCGATGTCTTTATTCACTTGAATGTTCTTAGGCTCTTCACCATCATTGAGTTTTGATATGCATTCATCCGATATCTGGCTCAACTTTTCAAGCCACTCGTTCTGATGAGCTATAAATGTTTGGAATTTGGGGGTTGCCAACATTTCATTGAGAGTTCTCAAGTCGGCTTCTGTGACATTGCGCTCCTTCATCATGGGCTCAAACATGTCTATCAACTGGTCATTAAACACCTCCTTGAAATAACGCTCGGTCAACATGTCATAGTCCACATTGCTACTCGGCACAAAAAAGGTTTCGTTCATCTCATATAAGGCTGACTTCATCTCGTCGGCCGGACCTAATACCGACAGATATTCCTTCACGGCCTCGCGGTAACTTTCCTGGGCATAGCCGCTAGCGGCAACCAGCATCAGCAGCAGGACAATGAGTAATCTTGATTTCTTCATAATTATTATGATTTAAAAGTTAATATTCTTTGCAGTAATGGTGCAAAAATAACCACTTTTTTTTAATCATTCAACATTTCATGACATCATCTTTACAACATCATCAAAATTTCCCGTTTTAACACATGTATCACAAAAAAAGTTCCTAACTTTGCAGGTTAGATGTTTTCTTTTAGACAGACAAATGGAAAGAGACACTCAAAATAGGATAACTTATATCATATATTGTGTGAGCGCTTTTGCCAACAGGTATGGCTTGAGCAATAAACAGGCGTATTCCTATTTGAACCGCTTCAAGGGTCTGAATTTCCTTGATGAGTGCTATGAAGCAGAGCATCAGCTGTCAATCAGTGATGCGATTGACGATTTATCTGTCATTTGTCATCGCAATGGAGGGGCGCTGGTATGATCAAAAAACTTTACCACGGCTCAAATGTCGCTATAGAGGTCATCGACTTATCAAAAAGTCTTGCTGATAAGGATTTCGGGAAAGGTTTTTATCTTACCGATATTGAAACACAAGCTCTGGCAATGGCCCAAAGACGGGTACGCATCATGGGTTATGGCAATCCTATTGTTACTGTTTTTGAGTTCGATGACGATTGTATGCATGGAAATGATTTGAACATTAAGGTGTTCCCTGATGAGGTAAGTGCCGAATGGGCTGAATTTGTCAATTCCAATCGCAATGCATCTCAAACGGGTTTTACTCATCCATTTGATATTGTTATTGGTCCAGTTGCAGACGATGGGGTCGCCTTTCAGCTTGAGAGATACAACGAGGGCGTAATCGATCTTGAAACCCTTGCCAAGGAGTTAGCCTATCGCAAACTGAACCGCCAGTACTACTTTGGCACAGAGAGAGCTATTGAACAATTGAAAAGAAGATGAACAACGAAGTTAAATTTTTAATTGATACACTCACCAAGAACTTGGTCATAAGGGTAATAACAGACTTCGGGCTCACAGTTAAGGAAGGGCTGGACGCGGTCTATAATTCTCAGCTTTATGACAAAATATTAGATCTCGAAACGGGCCTTTATTATCAAAGCGCCGGTTACAATTACCAATTGCTTCACAAAGAACTGATAGAGGGTAAATTCGCATAGCATTTAATTAATTAATATATGACAATGACTAAAAGGTTTTTTATAGCGTTTTTCGCGATGTGCATGGTGGCTACCGCCCTGTGGGCCGATGACAAGTATGCCGAGGCCAAGTTCACGGTCAAGAGCCACGATTTTGGCACCATCAAGGAGGCCAACGGTCCCGTGTCTTGCAACTTTGAGTTCACTAACACCGGTGACAAACCGCTGCTCATCATCGACGCGACGGCCTCGTGCGGCTGCACACGCCCCGAGTACCCCTCCAAGCCCATCAAGCCGGGCAAGAAGGGCAAAATCAAGGTGACCTTCAGCCCCATCGGTCGTCCTGGCGCATTCAGGAAAACCGTGAAAATCAAGACCAACGGCAAGGAGCGCACGACGGTCTTGCGCATCGAGGGAACTGTTGTGCCCAAAAACTAACCATTATCACTAAAGACAGAGCATGAAACGCATCTTGCTCATAGCATGGTTGCTCGCTAGTGTGGCACTCAGCCTTGTGGCACAGCCTCAAGCCACCTGGCTCGAGCGGCATCACGACTTTGGCGTCATCCGCGAGCAGGACGGCAAGGCCCACTGCCAGCTGCGGGTCAAGAACACGGGCACCGAGCCGCTGTTGATTGTCAAGGTGCAGGTGGGATGCGGATGCACGGGCATTGATTATCCCGAGCAACCCATCATGCCTGGCGACACGGCAACGGTCAGCCTGTCCTACAATCCCTCGGGGCGCCCCGGCCAGTTCACTAAACAAGCCATCATATTCACCAACACCGATACCAAGCGCACCATCCTAGAGATAAGCGGCAACGTCATCCCCACCGATGCGACGCTCGATAAGGAATACCCGATAAGGGCTGGCGACCTGCGCATCAGCCAACGGGTCATCCCCTTTGGCGAGCTGGTAAAGGGCAAGGGCAGCACACAGTACCTGAGCGCCTATAATGCCTCGACCGACACGATGCTGGTGAGCGTCACAGGAGCCAAGCCACACATCCGCCCGGCTGTGGTTCCCGACACCGTGCCGCCGGCACGTGTCACAGCACTCACGGTACATTATGCCTCGAGATATGCTCCCCTGTGGGGACTGAATGTGGACACACTCACCATGGAGTGCAGGCCGTTATCGCCCACATCAACGGCAGCCAAGGGAGCTGCCGACATCCAAGTGATGGCACAGGTGATGGAAAATTTTGACAACCTCACCGACAAGCAACGCGCCGACGCACCCGTCATTGCTGTGGACTGTGACGAGCGTCTTGACTTCGGCACCATGAAGGCCGGCGAGGTGGTTACCCGCACATTCACCATTACCAACAAAGGCAAAGAGCGGCTCGCCATCAGGCGACTGTGGGTACCGCAGGGCGAGGGCATCACATTGAGCGCTGACCGGCAAGAGGTCAAGCGCGGCAAGAAGGCGACCATCACTGTCACGGTGGACACCTCATGCCAGCAGGAACACATGCTTAACGTGCCGCTCACGCTCATGAGCAACGACCCAGATAATCCCCGCGTTACCATCAGGCTCGTGGGCATCATTGATTGAGCGCTTTGCGCTGGTTAGAGGTTAGAGGTTAAAGAATTATTGGCGATACTAAACATACTTAGAATTAAAACATACAACTGATATAATGGCAAAGACAAGAATTACACAGCACACCGAAGAGTGTCCCGAATTGCACCATCCCGAGAATGACGAGCAATTCACCGGATTGCAGGTAAACAGCGGTGTGGAACAGCCACCCATTGTAAATCCTTACCTGAAACGCAAGCGCAAACCTCAACTCTCGCCAGCCGAGTATGTTGAGGGCATCCGCAAGGGCAACCGCGCTGTGCTGGGACAGGCGGTGACGCTGGTCGAGAGCCGCAATGCCGAGCACCAAATCATCGCCCAGGAGGTCATCGAGAAATGCCTCCCCTACACGGGCAACTCGCGACGCATCGGCATCACGGGCGTGCCTGGCGCAGGCAAGAGCACATCGATTGACTCCTTCGGTATGCACGTCATTAAGCAAGGCCATAAACTGGCTGTGCTGGCAATCGACCCCAGCAGCGAGCGTTCCAAGGGATCTATCCTGGGCGACAAGACGCGCATGGAGCGCCTGGCCATCGAGCCCGACGTGTTCATTCGCCCTTCCCCCTCAGCAGGTTCGCTGGGTGGCGTGGCCCGCAAGACGCGCGAGACGATTGTGCTGTGTGAGGCTGCAGGCTATGACACCATCTTTGTCGAGACCGTAGGCGTGGGACAGAGCGAGATTGCCGTCCACTCGATGGTGGACTACTTCCTGCTCATCCAGCTCGCAGGAACGGGCGACGAGTTGCAGGGCATCAAGCGCGGCATCATGGAGATGGCCGACGGCATCGTCATCAACAAGTGTGACGGTGACAACGTCGAGCGCGCCAAACTGGCTGCGGCACAGTTCCGCAACGCGCTCCACCTCTATCCCCTACCCCCAAGCGGCTTCCTGCCCGAGGTCATCACCTACTCGGGCTACTATGACCTGGACATCGACAAGGTGTGGGACATGATTGACCGCTACTTTGCCCACGTCAAGGCAAGCGGCTACTTTGACGAGAAACGTCACGAGCAGGAGCGCTACTGGATGCGCGAGACCATCAACGAGCAACTGCTGGCGCGCTTCTACTTTGACCCCGAAATCGAGCGCCTGCTCAATATCAAGGAGGATACGGTGCTGGCTGGCAAGCAGACCTCGTTTGTCGCCGCCAGCGACGTGCTCAACTTCTATTACAATAAAATCACCAACGAACACTCCAAGAAATGAAACACTTGACAATTATTCTTGCCGTAGGTGCCCTGCTGCTGATGTGCTGCAACTGCTCCTTCATGGACAAAATGTATGCGGCTCAAAAGATCGATAACGTCGCCACCCCCATCCATTACACCACGTTAGAGAACTACTACGTGCGCAACGACGTGGACTGCTCCAAGCAACGACGCCTCATCATTGACAACGAGCAGGATTTTGATGCCTTCTTTGGCAAGGCGGCCACAATGGGCGGCCTGCCCACCGCGGTGAACTGGAGCAAGCAATATGTCGTGGCCATCGTCCTGCCCGAGACTAAACGCGCTACTGCCATCGAACCCGTTGCAGTCAAGGTGACCGACAACGACGTTATGGTATTCAGCTACCATGTCAAGAAAGGCGACAAGATGGCCCACTCGATGGTGCCCTTTACCGCTGTGGCCATTGACAAACCTGCCAGTGACACCAAGATGACGATCTTCTATCTGGAAAAATGACGGTATGGAAGGAAACTATTGCTATCGATACCCGCATCCAGCAGTGACCACCGACTGCGTTGTGTTTGGCTACGACGGCCTGCACCTCAACGTGCTGCTCATCGAGCGCGGTGGCGAGCCCTACAAGGGTTGCTGGGCTTTCCCTGGAGGCTTCCTCAACATCGATGAGGATGCCCCTGACGGTGCACGTCGTGAACTGCTCGAGGAAACCGGACTCCAAGTGACCAATATCGAGCAGCTGGGCGCCTTTGCAACGCCCGACCGCGACCCGCGCGAGCGCGTCATCTCCATCGCCTATTTCACCCTCACGCGCGTGCAGCAAGTGCAGGGCGGCGACGATGCCCGCGTGGCGCGTTGGTTCCCCATCGACCAACTGCCGACGCTGGCCTTTGACCACCAGCAGATGTTTGAACAGGCCCTGGAACGCCTGTCCCACTGCCTGAAACTCAAGACGGGCAACTTCTTCAGCAGCGATTTCTCTTACGAGGAGATCGACATGATCTATTTCGCTACCCTCACCCGCCGATAGTCCACTACTTTTTAGCACATATCACCCTCTCCAGCACCATGGCCGCTACAAGGATTCTAGCGGCCATGGATTGTTAATGGATGTAAAATCCCTTGGTAATTGTATTTAATTATGTTAATTTTTGTGGATTTTTAGCGTTTTAATGCTTCAAAATTATGTTATATAACATATTGGCACTACATTTGCATCGGTTTTTCATGGTATTAGTTTTTAAGGTTATGAGAATCCGAGTGTCGCGAGACAGTTGTTTTCTCAGAAAAAGTAAAACAAGAATGTTTAAGGTTTATGTTAATGGTATTAGAAGGTTAATTAGTTAAGCAATCCCCGACGTGAGTCGAGGATTTACTTTTTTTATTCCCAAAATTCACTACCTTTGCGGCTAGAAATCACCATAACGACAACCATAACAATGAAAAAGATCCTCATTATCGCCCTTGCGGCAATCGCGGTGGCAACCATGTGTTCCTGTGGACAGAAAAGCCTAAGCTCGCCAGAGCAAGAGATAGACAGCACCCTGTGCCAGTTCAGCAACATCAAGGTGGAGAAAATGTTCTCCTACTATGATGAGGAGCGCGACACGCTCTACTTTAACAACACGTTCACGGCCTTTTGGCCTGAAGTCATCAACGGCAAGCCCTGCACCGCACTGCAACAGGCTTTGTTGAGTGCCATGGTTGACAGTGCCGAGCTCAACCAGCTAGACATGGTCACCGACTTCCTGCTCGATCCTAGTAACTATACCGACTATGACGCCAAGCGATTCACGCCTGTCACCTCTGTTAAGGATGATGACGGCAAGTTATCGACCAGCGAGGTGAAAGTGATCATGGAAAAAATGACCGATCGCCTGCTCACCTACCGCCTGTCGACCAATTCCTATATGGCAGGAGCTGCGCATGGTATATACGCCAACAATTACGTCACCTATGACCTCAAGAACGAGAAAGCCGTTGCGCTCGAGGATGTCATCGCCGACACCACCCTGCTGCGCAACACAATCCTGAGGAGCATCAAGCAGGAATACGACTACGACAAGGACCAGCTGTTCATCCCCGACAACGGCCTGCTGCCCCTACCGCGCGATTTCTTCATCGACGATTTGGTCCTGCACGCGGTCTATCAGGTCTATGAGATCGCCAGCTATGCCCAGGGCATGATTATCGCCCCCATCTACCCCTACATGCTCAAGCCCGAGGAAATGAAGCGCCTCTTCACCCCTTACGGCCTGGAGCTCATCGACTACACCGAGTAAAAGACTATAATCATAGACTCACAAACTTTTTTTGTTGCTCCGTAACGCCTTAAAAAAATGGGTTACGGAGCACTATTTTCACATTATACCACTCCGTAACGTCAAAAAAAATAGGGTTACGGAGCACTATTTTTCATTTTTACTGCTCCGTAACTCAAAAATTCATTATATTTGTGGCCGAAAAATAATAGAAATTATGGCAAATGAGATTATTGGTAGAGAACGGGAAATTGGAATTCTTCAGGCGTGTACTGAATCTGATAAGGCTGAATTTATTGCCGTGTACGGCCGTCGCAGGATTGGCAAAACTTTCCTCGTGAAACAATTCTATGGTGATAATTTTGACTTTTATACTTCGGGTATATATCAAGGATCACGCCGTGACCAGTTGGCCTTGTTCAATAAACAACTCAACAAATACGCCGACAGTGTATATCCAATCCCTAACACGTGGTTTGAGGCATTTGATCAGCTGGAACACTATATTACCAATTTAAAAAAAGAAAAGATCATCATCTTTTTTGACGAACTGCCATGGATGGATGTGCCCCGCTCCAAGTTCCTGCAGGCGTTAGAATCTTTCTGGAATATGTTTGCTTCAACAAGAAATAACCTTAAACTTGTTGTGTGTGGTTCAGCTACTACATGGATGATGAGCAAACTGATAGGCAACAAGGGTGGCTTATACAACCGGCTCACGTGCAGTATCAAACTTGAGCAATTTACATTGCATGAAGCAGAAACGTATCTAAAACATGCCGGCATGGGTTGGACCCGCCAACAGATTGTGGATTGCTACATGGTAACGGGAGGAACACCCTATTACTTGAGTATGCTCAGGAAAGACAAGAGTGTATACCAAAACATAGATGATTTGTTTTTCGGTATTAATGCTCCATTGAGAACCGAGTATACTTTCCTATTCCGTTCCCTGTTCAATGATTCAACCAATTATCGAAATGTGGTCAATTTATTAGCCAAGCGAGGTCAGGGAATGACTCGTAACGAAATTCGGGAAGTGCTCAAAATGTCAAATGGCGGTATGCTTACCGAAATTCTCAATAACCTGTGCAGTTGTGATTTTGTGCGTCGATACAACGGTTTTGGAAAAAAGGAGCGTGATGCCATGTATCAACTGTGTGACTTATACATCCTTTTCTATTTACATTTTGTCGCAGGGACATCTCACAACGATGAACACACATGGAGTAATATGATAGACAACCCAGCACGCCGTGCATGGAGCGGATATGCGTTTGAACAAGTCTGCTTTACCCATGTGCCCCAGTTAAAGCAAGCACTAGGCATCGCTGGTATCCTGAGCAACGTCTGCTCATGGCGTGGCCGAAATGATGACAATAGAGCACAGATTGATATGGTGATTGATCGCCGCGACCAAGTCATCAACTTGTGCGAAATGAAGTATTCATTGACTCCTTATGAGATCAAAAAAGAATACTATCAACACTTGATAGAACGACAGGAACAGTTCAGGAATGAAACGGGAACCCGCAAAGCATTGATGTTAACGATGGTCACCTCGTCTGGAATCAAACAAAATGCTTATTCTGGCAGTATCCCAAAGGTGATTAACCTTGACGATTTATTCCAATAAAGATACGCACTTTACCCCTCCGTAACGCTAATATTTTTGCCGTTACGGAGCACTTTTTTTATTTTTCTCGAAAAAAAGTAAGGGATACTGCAACTTTTGGTAGGGTGGTCAACGTCTATAGGGAAAACGGCAGGTCTGTTTGCTGCCGGTAAGATGAAACTAACTAAAAACCTATAGACTAATGAGAAGATACTTTTTCACATTGATGATGGCGCTACTGACAGTGATGACGGCCACCGCCGACACATTTACAGGACGCGTGGTCGATGAGACACAGGCTCCAGTCCCCTTTGCTAACGTGGTGCTGCTCAATGCCAGCGACAACGCCTTTGTGGCAGGAACCACGACTAGCAATGACGGAACTTTCAATATCTCCGGCAATGCATCAAAACCGATTTTAAAGATTTCCTATCTGGGTTACAAGACGCTGGTGCTAGATGCAGCAGGCAGCAACTTGGGCACCATCGCACTGGAACCCGAGGCGACCATGCTGGGCGAAGTCGTAGTCAAGGGCCAGCGCCCCGCCTTTAAACTGACGACCGAGGGCCTCAAGACCGAAGTGGAAAACACCCTGTTGAGTAAGGTGGGTACCGCTAAGGCCGTGCTTGAGAACCTCCCTAGCGTGCAGCGTAAGAAGGACGGCATCGAGGTCTTCGGCAAGGGCACGCCGCTCATTTACATCAACGGTCGCAAACTGCAGAGCCAGACCGAACTGGACCAACTCAGCAGCGAGGACATCCAGAGCGTGGAGCTGATTACCAATCCTGGGGCGAAGTATGATGCCACGGTCGAGTCGGTCATCCTCATCAAGACCAAGCGTCCTCAAGGCGAGGGCTTCAGTTTCAACACCCAGGCGTCCTATTATGCGGCCGAGCGTCCTGACCTGGACTTAGGCACAAATTGGAACTACCGCCACAAGGGGCTTGATGTGTTCGGCAGCGTGTGGTACAACGACGGCCGCAGCAAGCAAGACGATGATGTCATCCTTGACGTAAAAGCCGATACCCTGTGGCATATGGACGAGCTGATGGATATCAAATCCCACTACAACTCGCTCTATACTTCAATCGGCACCAACTACATCTTCAACGACAACCATTCGGCAGGTTTCCGTTATGACACAAAGGCTTATTTCCTGGACCGCACTTGTGGCACGTTCACAGCCGATGTAATTGCCAATGGCCAGTTCTATGACCACCTGGACAATAGCCTATACGAGTCCACCAAGCACAATATGCCTCACACACTCAATGCCTATTACAATGGTAAGATGGGCAAAACTTCCATCGATTTCAATACCGACTATGTCTTCTTCAAAAACCGCGAGACGCATTATAATGATGAGGTGAGTCAGGAGCAGCAGAGCCGCACCGTGACCAGCAATAACGTGGTGCGCAACCAACTATGCGCAACCAAACTCGTGCTCTCGTGGAACCTGTGGGGCGGCAATTTGGAAGTGGGCACCGAGTTTGACCACACTCGACGCAACGACGAGTACATTAACCTCGAGCAAATCGTGCCCACGTCGTTCACCGAGCAACGCGAAAACAACTACATCCTGTTTGCTGAGTATGCCCGTCAGTTGCCCTTTGGCCAAATGAAGGTGGGACTGCGCAACGAGAACGTGACAACCAATTACTACAATCAGGGCGTACGCATCGCCGAGCAGAGCCGCAGTTACCATCATCTATTCCCCAGTGTGGGATTTATGGCTGCAGTGGGACCAGTGCAGCTTATAGCGAACTACGCGGCGAAGATCAAGCGACCCTACTATCATGAATTGAGCAGTAGCGTAACCTATGCCAACCGTTTCACGTGGCAGAGCGGTAACCCCATGCTCAAGCCATCGATCCGTCACGAAGCCTCGCTCATGGCCATGTACCGCTGGGTAACCTTGATGCTGAACTATAAACACACCGATGACCATATTGTCAACGTGGGTCGCGAGGTTCCTGGCAGCGAGTCGATAACATGGCTCTACCGCGAGAATGTCGATAACGAGGATGCCGTGATGCTGATGGTAACACTCAGTCCACGATTCGGCCTCTATCAGCCCTCTCTCACGATGGGCATGATGAAGGAATGGATCAAGATACCTTCACCCGCTAGTATCATCAGCCCCGAGCGCCCCATCTGGATTGCACAGTTCAACAACAACTTCAGGTTGACTCCCACCCTAACAGCCAGTGCCGATTTCTCTTTTACCAGCAAGGGGGATCAGGAGAATATATCACTCACTAAGGCCAGATATCGTCTTGACCTGAGCGTTACCAAATCGTTCCTCGGGGACCACCTGTCGGTGATGGTTAAAGGTCATAACCTGTTAAATTCGCAGGACCAAGTCCGGTTGAACTACGGAGCACGCACCCTGTGGCAGAATTCCCGTAATGACTCGCGTGAGGTGGAATTCACCGTCCGCTACAAATTCAACGCCACCCAAAGCAAGTACAAGGGCACCGGTGCCGGCGCCAGCGAGAAAGAACGACTATAAAACACTGCTTCATCTTGCAATATCACACCATCAGATGCTCTGATTTACCTCAATTGACCATTATTTACAATATTGATATTCAGAATATTAACAGATGGTGTGATATTTTTTTGAAAAATTTCTTGGAAAATCCTTTGTCAGTTCAAAAACTTGCAGTACCTTTGCAGTCGCTTTGGAAAAGAAATTTCCCGTAGCATTCACATGATGGTGTCTGCCTGTCACGCAGGGGGTCGCGTGTTCGAGTCACGTACACACCGCAGTGGAGAGAGGATTTGGGTGACCATGCTTCGGCTGGTTGCCCATTCTTTTTTTGCTTTCCCACCTATAAAAAGACACGGCCTTTAATCAATCAGGTCGTGTCTCTTAGTCTTTCTAAACTTTACTTACTCCTCCAGGGGCTTGATCGAGATGGCAAAACCGCCGCCGGCCACACAATGCATCTTGAGCGACGTCTTGGAGGTCACTTTCTTCTTAGTGATTTCATAGGCCTGAGGATTGGTCAGATAATTGGCATCCTTAGCGTCGGCATAGATGGTTGCCTCATACTTCTTGCCCTCGTCAAGGAAGCTCAGCCTGAAGCCTGCATCGTGAGCCTGCAAACCTGCCACACCGCCAACAAACCAGTTGTCACTGCCCTTGGCCTTGCGCGCAATGGTAATGTATTCCATGGGCTCGGCCTCCAGATAAACTGACTTGTCCCAGTCAACAGCTACATCCTTGATGAACTGGAAGGCATCCATGAAGCGGGCGTAATTCTCGGGCAGGTCAGCAGCCATCTGCAAGGGGCTGTACATCGTCACATAGAGCGCCAACTGGCCACAGATGGTGGACAGGCACCTCGACTCGTTGTCGGGCGAGAATGAAGAGATGTTCATCTCAAAGATGCCTGGCGTGTAATCCATCGGACCGCCCTGCAAACGCGTGAACGGCAACATGGCGGTATGACCCGGGGGTGTGCCTCCAAAGGCCTGATACTCGGTGCCGCGTGCGCTCTCGTTGCCAATCAGGTTGGGCCAGGTGCGGCATAAGCCTGTGGGACGTACAGCCTCGTGGGCATTGACCATGATATGGTGCTTGGCGGCCTGCTCGATGCAGTACTGATAGTGATTGATCATCCACTGGCTGTAGTGGTTCTCGCCGCGAGGAAGCATGTCGCCCACATAACCACTCTTGACCGAGTTGTAGCCTAACTCGTTCATCAGCGTGTAGGCGGCCTCGAGATGGCGCTCATAGTTGCGCGTGCTGCCCGAGGTCTCGTGGTGCATCATCAGGCGAATGCCCTTACTGTGGGCATAATCGTTGAGCATCTTGATGTCAAAGTCGGGATAGGGCGTCACAAAGTCAAACACATAATCCTTGCTGTTGCCATACCAGTCTTCCCAACCCTGGTTCCAGCCCTCAATGAGCAACTGGTCAAAGCCGTTCTCGGCGGCAAAGTCGATGTAGCGCATCACGTTCTCGTTGTTGGCGCCATGCTTGCCATTGGGCTTGAGATTGCTGTAGTCGGTCTCTCCCAACTTCACCGAGGGGACTTCATCGGTGTAATGCCACGTGCTCTTGCCTGCGATGAGCTCCCACCACACACCCATATATTTCACGGGCTTGATCCACGATGTATCCTCGATCTTGCAGGGCTCGTTCAGGTTGAGAATCAGGCGAGAGGCCAGGATATCGCGCGCGTCATCGACAAGCATGATGGTGCGCCACGGGGTTTGGCATGGGGTCTGCATGTAGCCTTTATTGCCCTGGGCATCGGGCGTGAGCCATGATTCAAACACCATGTGCTCATCATCCAGATTCAGGTGCATGCACGGATAATCCACCAATGCGGCCTCGTGCAGGTTGATGTAAACGCCATCGTCGGTCTTGAGCAGGAGCGACGTCTGCACGCCCGTCTCGCTGAACTGCTGCTGCGACAGGTTGGCAGTAATGCGGCTCTTGGAGATGCCCCTAATCTCGCTCAACCTCGAACATGTGTACTCATATTCCTGCGTGTCATAGTCACCGCCAATCCACCACGCCAGGATGTTACCAGGCATGGCAAACTGCGTCTTTTCCTCCTTGATCACAAAATAGGTGAGATTATCCTGTGACGGGAACTCATAACGGAAGCCAACGCCGTCGTCATAGACCCTGAACCGCACGATAATATAGCGGTCCATGTCTTCCTGGAGAAGTGTCACAGCCATCTCATTATAGTTGTTGCGGATGCTGCTCTCCTCGCCCCACACCGGCGTCCAGGTCTCATCGGTCGACGAGTACATCGCTGTCAACAGCGTGAAACCGTCACACAGGGAATTCTGGCCCATCGACACCTTATTATTAAAATTGGTGCCCTTGCCGCTGCCCTTTGCGCTCGACAGTTCCAACCCCAGGCGGCTTTCCGGAATGATTTGCCTTCCCTTGAATGACACATCATATACCGGCACGCCATCCTTGACATCAAAATTCACCGTTACGATGTGATTGGGCGAACTGACAGTCTCTACAAGGGCCGCCACTTGTAGCGGAACAAATAACGCTGCAGCAATCAAAATAATGTATAAATGTCTCATTTTCATAGCAATATGTTGACGATAGTGATTAAAAGCATCTCATAAAACTTGCTAAGTTACTAAAAATAACCATTCACAACTATAATCATATACAAAAAAACGAGAGCGGCCCAAATTGCTTCGAGTCGCTCTCTTAGGGGGCGACTCTCCCACTTTCGCAGTACCATCGGCGTGGTGAGGCTTAACTTCTCTGTTCGGAATGGGAAGAGGTGGGACCCTCACGCTATAACCACCTTATCTTTACCTTTCAGCCCTGACGGCGCACCTTGCTTGCGCCGCGGCTGTGATGTCTTAAAAAGACCATCGGGGGAACGCTCGGCGAGAACCAATCCCGCGACCGATGACCGGATATCTAACCGGAAAACCATCGGGCATGCCTCAAACGCATGCGTGATATTCATTTTTACGCGCCACTCCCGCGCCGCGCACTTCCGGCCTTAACGGACGGAACAGGCGCGCGGATTCGCGCCAAAGAAAGCTTTCGGGTGATTAGTACGGCTCGGCTGAGGACGTTGCCGCCCGTGCACCTGCCGCCTATCGACGTCGTCGTC
>ONKD01000023.1 GCA_900318345.1 uncultured Prevotellaceae bacterium | reverse complement strand
TTAGGGTGGTCCACAAAGTTCATCGAGGGCATCGTGATGTGCCTTACCATCTTACCGTTTGGACATTCACCGAAGTAACGGTCATCCCAGGCATGAACATGGCCATAGAACATGATGGTCGTGTTCCACTCCGAGAGTTTGTTGAGAATGTAGTACAACTCCTCGCGGCAGTAGGTCGAGGCAAACTCGTTAAGTGAGGGACGGAAGATATTGGTGTGGGTAAACACAAAGGTGTTGCGGATCTCCTTCCCATCATTATGAAACGCATTGTCTTCGATTTTATCAATCTGATAGTTGCCCAGCGTGCCGTTGGCTGAATCGAGGAAAATGAAGCGGTCGTATTGGCCACCGACTTTGACAGTGAACTCATAGAACGATGTCTTGAATTGGTCGCAGAACAAAGTCCAGCCATTATGTGTGATATCATGATTACCCACGACTGGGTAAAATGGCAAATTCCAATCGTCCCATACTCGGCAATTATTCTTCCATTCTTTAATTACTCTGTCATCAATATAAACTCCGTCCGCTTCAGAGTGGTATTCGTCAATAAGCGGGCGAAGGTATTTACTTTTCCACATCCTCTTCGCATCATATAACGCCAACTTGGTGTTATAATAGTACTCTGGCTTGGTGTCGGCAAGGTCACCCAGGTGACAATAGAACAGGTCATCGTTTTCGATGCCCGTTTGCATCATCTCACTCAGTCGGCCGGGATCGAAGGTGATGTGGCTGTCGCTGCCGACCAGAAAAGAGTATTCCTCGATGCTGTCAACAAGATACCAGTCCATATCATCCCCATGGTAGGTGTAAAAGAGCATTGATTGCTTCACGCGGTCATCAACACTGGTGTTGCCCAAGAGTACGCCCTGGGGACTCACTTTCTCACAAGAACTGAATAATCCACTTGCTGCCAGTAAAGTGGCAGTAAAAAGAATATATGTATATGACGTTTTCATGATTATTTCCATCTATAAATTACACCTACTTTACCTGTTGTCTCATATTTGCTCGCCAACTGGCTCATCGAGCCGGCGGGGCGAATGTTAAACTCGCAGAACAACTTCCAGTTGGGGTTCAGGCGATAGTAGCCATCCAGGCCCCAGTTGATGTTCCAGTTCTCGTAGTAGAAGTCGTCGTAGTTGCGGAACAGCAAGCCCACATTCCAGTCGTTGGTGCGGGGCTTTAACGTGGCATGGGCACCGAAGGTGAGCGTCGGCGGTTCGGTATAACCGCTCTCGCCTATGGTGTAACTGATGAGACTTTCGCCAAGTGTGATGTCCCAATAGCCGCGCTCAAAACGGACTGAGATATTGCCGTCAATCTCGTTGGTCTTGTATTTGAAATAGCGGTTATACAACATCTCGGCGCTTGCGAAAATGTGAAACGCCTTGACTTGGATGTGATACTCGCCCTTTGCCCTGAATCCGTATAACTGCTTGGTGTACTGTGCATTGAGTCCTCCGTCTATGCTCCAGTGGTCGTTGAAATAGTGCTTGTAGTGCGCGGTGTTGCCGATACACGGGCCGGTGATGATGTTCTTGCCCGTGGTCACCGAGGCCGACGCTTCGTTCCGGTTTTCACCGTCATAGGTGTGTTCGCCGCTGTAGTACTGCGCCAAGGCGGTGCCAGTGGTCACGGCAAGCATTAAGGTCACGGTCAATCTTTTAAGTGTTTTTATCATATCAATCGAGATAAATGTTATTTTTTTAAAACATCGTTTTTAGAATGAGATACACAAAGAGCCGCCCAAGACCCACTGGTGCAGGTGTTTCTTGACGCTGGAGGTCAACGGCTCTGTAATGTTCCATCCAGCTAAGATCATCCCGATAGCGAATTCCGGGGACATTGCGCCTAAGAATTCAAACGGGCTGTAGGAGGCGGTATAGGTCTTCTGGGCATAATCGTAATCACAGAACAGGCGCCAGGAGAATGAGTTCTTGTAAGCGTAGGTGAAAGACAGGCCTGTGCCAAATTTCAGGGAGTTGGAGGCATGAACGTTGATCAGGTCCCAGTCATAGGACACGTCCTCATCGGTCTTGAAGAAGAGTGGATCGTCCTCGCCTTCATATTCATAGTTGACGTCCAGATGTTTACCTGCCATCTTGACCGTCACGTCGAGGTCATCCATCACGCTGCGACCCAACAGCAGCTTTGACCCGATGGCAAATCGGGAGGACAACGGCAGGCTGAAGTATAACCCGGCGTCACCGGCAAACTCGGTGATGTGGTCGCTCTCAATGGTGAGGTCCATATATTCAATTGAGTTCAGCAGGTCGGGATTCGTCATGAGTTCTTTCAGTGATTTGTGCTCGTTCTCGGCAAACAGGTTCCACCCCTTGATGGGGGTACTCTTGACGCGCAAGCGGCCTCCGACACCCACATAGGGGCAGAAGAACCAGGCACCCTCGGCACCCACAGCCGTCGCACTGCGGAATTGCAGCCTCAAGGGGCCATCGGTGACGTGTACCACGGGATCCTCGCCCTCGTCAAGCAGTTCCTGGGGCAGTTCAAAGTTGATTTCGGGCAATACCAGGTTCTTGTTGCCCAGGCCGATACCCATCGAGATGGAAAAGAATGTGGGATTCTCTCTCAGGTCGGGGTAGTAGGCGAGGTCATTCATCAGCAAGCCTTTCTCCTTGAACAACAGGTCGCAGATGCCATAGGCCAGCTCGGTGGAAAGAATACCGATGCCAGCACCCGAGAGCACGTCGCTGATCCAGTGCCTGTTGTTAAGCACGCGCATCACGCCAGTACCAGTAGCTAACGTATAGCCGGCGACGGAGTACCACGGCGAGCGCGTCAGACCATATTCCTTGTGCAGGATAGTTGCACCGACAAAGGCCGTTGCCGTGTGCCCTGAGGGCCATGAGTTGCGGGTCGAGCCATCGGGACGCATTTCGCTGGCGGTGTATTTGATGCCGTTGACAAAGGCTGCCATCACAGCATAGGAAGCTAACGAAGATGCAGCCAACCGTGGCCAGGATGAGCGGCCCTCGACACCCGCCATTTTCAGGCCTGCGGTCAGGGCAATGCCTGAGAATTGGGTGTAGTTGTCGATTTCACTATGGAAATTGTACTTGATGAGGCGAATCTTGGTGTTCGGATTATTGTAGTCTTGGCGGAAGGCCTCTTTCTCGCCCTTGGCTATCATGCCGGCCAGGAACAGCGGGATGCCCACCCACGTCTGGTCGTCCATGAACTTGTAGGGCTTGACAGCTGGGTTGGTTGTGTTCTTCAGGAAATGGAAATCAGGGCCCTGATATTTTCTGTAAGTATCTGGAAACATCTGGACACAGTTAATGCGCCCCTCGAGTGCTCTGGCATCATATGCTGATGGCACGGTGTCCGTGGCATGAACGGTCACCGTGTCGGCAACGTTGATAGCCAGGTCTGTTTCCTCGACAATCGTTGCGAGCGAGTCAACGAGAATCGGGTCGCTGTTATTGGCCAGTTCTGTGGCGTTGGTAGTGAAAGGCAGTAATGAGACTGCAAGCAAGAAAAAAATATGTACTTTCTTCATCATGAATGATGGATTGTTAATCATAAGTGTAGTGTTTCAATACTTGGCGGTAGCTGTTGAATATTTTACTCTTGGAAACGAAACCCACATATTTGCCGTCCTCATCGACGACGGGCAGGTTCCACGCGCCGGTATCGTCAAAGGTTTTCATCACCCGTTCCATCGGAGTGCCGACAATGACCTTGGCAGGTGGAATCGACATAAAGCGGTCCACGTTCATGCGGCGATACAGGTCGGGACGGAACATGATATTGCGGATGTCGTCGAGCTGGACCACACCTATCAATTTGCCATCGTCATTGGTGACCGGGAAGAGGTTGCGGTGGCTCTGGGCAATGACATCGACCATGTCCTTGAGGCTCATGTCAGGGTGGACAACAGTAAAATCTTTCTCGATGACGCTGTCCATCTTGAGCAGGGTGAGTACCGAGCGGTCTTTTTGGTGGGTGAGCAGCTCGCCGCGCTTGGCGAGACGGCGGGAGTAGATGCCATAGGGTGTGAAGATGCGGCACACACCATAACTACTTGCCGAGACGATGAGCAGTGGCAGGAACAGGTCGTAGCCGCCGGTCATCTCGGCGGTGAGGAAGATGGCCATCATGGGCGCATGCATCACACCCGCCATCACGCCCGCCATGCCCATGAGGGCAAAATTCTTGATGCTCAAGGGTGTTTGGGGGTCGATGAGTCCCAAGTGGTTAAACAGGTAGGCAAAGAAGACGCCCGCCATGCAACCCACGAACAGCGATGGAGCGAATGTTCCTCCCACACCACCGCCACCATTGGTGGCCGCTGTCGCAAACACCTTGAAAGCGCCTAGTGCAAACAGGAACAGCAGCACCGCTACAGTGTTGTTGCGGTAGGGGTAGAAGAGGCTGTTGTTGAAGATGCCCGTCACGTCGCCGTTGATGAGGCGAGTGATGCCATCAAAGCCTTCACCATAGAGCGGAGGCATCATGAAGATGAGGACGCTCAAGGTAAGACCACCCACGGCAAAGCGCACCCAGCGGTTCCTGAGCCGCTTGAAACGGCCCTCGATGCGGTCGATGAGGTTGATGAAATAAAGCGAGACAAAGCCACAGAACACACCCAGCAACAACACAAACGGGATGCGGGAAGTGAAAAACGGCTCACTCTGGGAGAAGAAAAACTCGACGTTATAGCCCGTAAAGACATAGGATACAGTCGCGCCTGCCACCGAAGCGGCGATCAAGGGGATGGCCGCACCGGCGGTGAGGTCAAGCATGAGCACCTCGATGGTGAACAGCATTCCCGCGATGGGGGCCTTGAAGATGCCCGCAATACCCGCTGCCGCACCACAGGCCACAAGCATGGCGAGTATTTGGGGTGAGAGCCTGAACGCTTGCCCCAGGTTGCTGCCAATGGCGGCGCCAGTGAACACGATGGGACCCTCGGCACCGACCGATCCACCAAAGCCGATGGTCACCGACGAGGCGATGAGCGATGAATACATGTTGTGTATCTTGAGGCGGCTCTTCTTGAGCGCAAGGGCATAAAGCACGCGTGTCACACCATGCGATATGGGTTCGCGGGCGATGTAATAGACGTAGAGGCTGGCCAACAGGATACCGATGGCGGGAAAGACAAGATAGAGCAGGTTGCCTTGCTCGATGTTGAAGCGGCTGGTAAGGAAGCCCGCAATGAGGGCGATGAGGGTCTTGAGCAGCACGGCAGCAAGTCCCGACGCGATGCCCACGATGAGGGCGAGCAGCACAACAAAGGTCTTGAGGGGAATGTGCTTTTCACGCCAAATGAGCAGTCGTTTCCACCATCCGCCACCATCGTTGGTTGCCTTGTTGGCCGAATCCTGTATCGCGGTTTGCCGTGCCATTACATTCCGCGCCCGGTAAAGACGATCTTAATTGTATAGATGAGGATTTTCAAGTCGTTGAGCAGCGACATGTTATCAAGGTACATCAGGTCATACTTGACGCGCTCGACCATCTCATCGACATTCTTGGCGTAGCCAAACTTGACCATTCCCATCGAGGTGATGCCGGGGCGCACCTGATGGAGCAGGGCATAGGCGGGCACGCGCTCGGTGATCAGGTCGATGTAGTGCTTGCGTTCGGGACGAGGTCCCACAATCGACATGTCTCCCTTGAGCACATTCCAGAACTGGGGCAACTCGTCGATGCGGTACTTGCGCATGAAACGGCCAAAGGGCGTGATGCGTGGGTCATTGTCGGAAGAGAGCTGTGGTTTGCCAGCAGCCTCGGCATTCTGCACCATCGAGCGGAACTTGATGATGTTGAATGGCTTGTTGTGGAAGCCCACACGGCGTTGCAGGTAGAATATCGGTCCTGGACTTGTGAGCTTGATGGTGATGCCCACTGCCGCATAGACGGGGATGAGCACGATGAGCGCAATGATCGAGACAACGATGTCGATGGCGCGCTTGATGTTCTTGCCGCTGTCGCTCATGCTGCTGCGAGAGATGTTGACCAGCGGCTCTCCATAGATGTCGGAGATGCGCACCTGTGATTGCATCATGTTGAATCGCTCAGGCGAGACCTTGATGGGCAAGCCCAGCGCGAACAGGCGGTTAATGGCACCCATGGTCTGGTGGAAGTCATCGCGCGTGGGAACAACGATGAGTTCCCAGATGCCTTCGTCCTCACACACCTCCTTGATCTCATCCAGGTCATAACAGGGTAGCGGATTGCCCTTGACGGGATTCTCGCCAGGGATGTTGACAAATCCCTTGATGTCATAGCCCGAGGAGTTGCGCATCTTGTTGAGCTTGTCGGCAAAGGCGACGGCTGCAGCCCCGCTGCCAATGATGAGCGTGGGGAACGTCCATCGGCGCGACTTGATGCGCTTGACAGCGTTGTTGGTGATGATGAAGCGCATGATGTACACAAAGCCGAACAGTAGCGCCCAGAGAATGAAAATCATCTCATAGTCACTGCCCCTGACGCCAATCACATCGTTGATGAGCGCCACGAAGAAAATCAGCAGTGTGTTGATGCCCGCGCTGGCCGCCGTGGTGAGCAGTTCCTGGATGCGTGACTTGCGGCACACCTCATTATAATAGCCGCTGAAGGCATAGGTCACCATCATCATGAGCGGGAAGGCGATTTGACCGAGCAGGACGATTTTGCTCGTCAGGTAGCTCGTGAGGTGGTCATAGCCCACGACATTGCCCATCTGGTAGCGCACGATGTTGTAGGTGAACCAGGCGAGACTAGACATAACAAAGTCGCCCAGCACATACTTGATGCGTTGCCTGTGAGCCTTGTTGTTGATGTCAAGTCTTATTCTCATGATGTGTTGTAATTATCTGATAATCTTAAATGTGCCGTCGCGGCTCAAGAGGATGATGTTTGACGGGTGGTGGGGCGTGGTGTCGTTACGGCGATACTCGACCGCATAGTCCACACCGTTGACGATGGCCGGGTCGATGTCGGCAAAGGTCTTAGCCGTTGGGTTGCCGCTCACGTTAGCCGATGTGGAGACGATAGGTTTCCCGAAACGCGCGCACAACTGGTGGCAGAACTCGTCATTAGGGATGCGTATGCCCACGCTGTCCTCGTCGCCCAACAGGTTGGGAGCGAGGTTATAGGCGCCCTCATAGATGATGGTGAGCGGTTTGACCGCTACGTCGATGAGCTCGCGGGCGATGGCAGGCACGTCAACCACATAGTGGTCGATGTGGTCGGCGTTATCGATGAGCACAATGAGCGCCTTGCTGTCGTCGCGCTGCTTGAGCTGATAGACACGCTTGACGGCCTCGACATTGGTGGCGTCACAACCGATGCCCCACACCGTGTCGGTGGGATAGAGTATCAGACCGCCATTATTTAAAGTGTTGACGCATTGGGTGATATCATTTTCCTGCTGCGCCCTGATTTGCTGTATTTGTTCCTTTTTTGGACTCATTTTGGATGGTTTGCAATATGCAAAGATAGTGGAATTTAATTAACCCTGCAATATTGCTGTCCATTTTTCACATGAATTATCGATAAATGGTCATTAATTGATTGGAACTGGGATGCCTACAGGAATCAAACGTTGATTAAGGGGATCAACACCGTTTTTTTTATGAATCAAAGGGTGTAATTCGTGGGGGAGAAATGAAACATGGTTGGAGAAAAATAATTATCTTTGCAATTTGTAAATAAGCAGGAATCGAGCAAGAAATGGCATTAGACGCTGGTTTATACCTGATTCCCTCCCAGTTAAGCGATGGACCGCTGGATAGGGTGCTGCCCGCTTACAACATTGAGGTTGTGGGCGAGATCAGCTTTTTTGTGGTTGAGAGCCTGCGATCGGCACGCCGTTTTCTCAAGAAATGTAATCGTGACATCGACATTGACAGCCTAACGTTCAGTGAGCTCAACGAGCACACCGACCTTAATGATAGGGCCGCGCTGGAAGCGCTGCTTGAGCCGATTGGGCGCGGCGAGGCCGTGGGCTTGATTAGCGACGCGGGATGTCCCGCTGTGGCAGACCCGGGAGCCGATCTCGTGGGCATCGCGCAGCGCAAGGGCTACAAGGTGTTCCCGCTGGTAGGACCCTCGAGCATCCTGATGAGCCTGATGGCGTCGGGCTTTAACGGCCAGAGCTTTTCCTTTGCAGGCTATCTGCCGGTGGATGCCCAGGCCCGTCAAGCGCGCCTCAAGGAGATGACCCGTCGCATCGAGCGCGAGCGCCAGACCCAGATTTTCATCGAGGCTCCTTATCGCAACAATCATCTCATCGCTGAACTGGTTCGACTATTGCCGGCTGGGATGCGGTTGTGTGTAGCCAGTGACATCACGGGCAAGAATCAGCACATCGTCACCCGCACTATAGGGCAGTGGCGGCAGTGCCAGTATGACTACCACAAGATTCCTACCATTTTCTTGTTATTCAGTTGAAATCTACCACTCATGGCTGGACACAAATATAAAGGATATACCAATGACGGGCGCCCGTTGAAAATCGCATTTGACGTGGATGGCGACGACACCCCTCCCTTGAGGCCATCGACACCCGTTACAGATGAAAAACCTCATTATGCTGGCGTTGGCAAGGGGCTGTGTTTCATCAGCTTTGGCAGCGGCAGCAGCGGTAACTGCGCTTACCTGGGCACCCCGCGCGGCGGCATCCTCATCGATGCTGGCATCAGGGAGCCGGTCAAGTATCATCGCAAGAAAAAGAATCCCGAGAACCAGGCGGCCATGACGCTTGATGAAGCGTTTGCCATTCTGGAGCGTAATGGTGTGAGCCCCGATATGGTGAAGGGCGTGCTGCTCACCCATGCCCACCATGACCACATGTGTTGCCTGTATCCAGCCATCAACCGTTGTCGTTGCAGCGTTTACTGCACAATGGGCGTGATGGCCCAGATGCTGCAGCGGTGCCGCATCTCAAGTCGCATCCGTGACCACCATGTGCCCATTTTCAAGGAAATCCCGTTCAGGGTGCTCGACATGGAAATCACGGCCTTTGAGACCAAACATGATGTCAAGAGTGTGGGCTTTAGCATCGAGTATGAGGGTGAGCGCTTTGTCGTGGGCTCGGACATGGGTTCGATTACCGAGCGGGCGGCCTATTACATGAGCCGCGCCAATTACTTGATGATCGAGAGTGACTATGACCTGAAGAAACTGGAGGAGGGCGGCTATGCCGAGTTCCTCAAGAACCGCGTGAAACGCGATGACGGCCATCTTGAAAACAGAGTTGCGGCACAGTTTGTCGCCGAGCATTACCACGAGGGCTTGCGCAACGTGTTCTTGTGCCACTTGAGTGAGAAGAATAACGATCCCGAGCTGGCCTTATCCACCATGCGCAATGCGCTTGAGGCCAAGGGCCTTAGCGTCGGCGATGGCTCGAACGCCGTTGACCAGCGTAACCGTAACGTCCAGATCTACGCTTTGCCCCGCTATACCTCTTCTTTGTGGTTTGTGCTGGCTTAGCTGAACTGTCTCCTGGATTGTTATAGTAGCCTCTTCCCTTTCTATAGCCGCGCTTGTAACGGTTATTGTAGTAACCGCGCTTGTAGCCGTTGTTGTAGTAGGATTTTTTCTTTTTCCTGACTACAGGCTCTTTGGGGGATGCTGCTGGAGTGGCTTTCTTGACTTCCGGGCTACGGCTGTTGATGGGCTCGGGCTTGATGTCCTCGTCAAATAGTTTAAAGCCCTCGTTATTGGCCTGGATTTGCTTGAACTCTTGGGTGAAGAAGGGTTCCAGCTTGTCATAATCAACATGAACCTCGATGTTGTCATCGTCGATGGCCCCCTGCTTGAAAAGGAATGTGATGCCCTTTTTGCCGCAGCAGATGTCGGCGGGCACGTTGAGGGCATGTTGCAGCTTGCGATCCTCGCTGCGGCCCCTGTTGAGGTCATCAATTTTCTTGTTAATGACCTTAAGGAGCTTATTCTCTAATGATGCGTCGGCCTGCAAGATATCCATGCGTGAGAGCACGCGTCCCTTTTGGCGGTCATAGTGCACGTAGGTGTTGGTCTTGTCGGTCGAGCTGCCGTCATAGACGACTTTGTCGATTTCCATGACGAGCAGTCGCTGTGAAGTCATGTAAGGGTAAACCAGTACCTGGTTGACGTTACCATAGGTGGGATAGATGGTTGGCGCCTTGACGAGCGTGCGGTAGTCGTCCCCAACAGGCTTGTTGAAGACGGGCGTGTTCAAGAAGGTATAGCGCGCGTCCTTGAGTTGGGACTGGTTGTTGCCAAAGGCTTTCTTGATGAGTTCCTTGTTGAGGTCGCTCAAGTCCTCGTCGCCATTGATCTTCTTGGGCCAGCGCACCTTGACATGCTTGATGCTGGTGTAGCAAGTGTTGTTATTGCCAGCTACAGCGGGCGTGTTAGCAATAAAATAATAGGTGTTAAGCTGGAGTTTGTCAAACACGTCGGCCTGAGAGGCGGCGGTGACGGTATCGGCCATGGTGATGACCTCGGTAGAGTCGCGCTGGTCAACAAAGAAGTTCTGGCCCTTGCCACTGGCCTCGATGCGTCGCGACGTGTACCATCCTGCTGCCACCAGGTCGATGAGGGCAAGCAAGACGATGACGATGATGAGGTTTTTTTTGGTCATATTCTGTTTTTGGTTGATGAGCTATGGTTAGTTGGTCGTGAGTTGTTGAACGGTGTCGCTCACGCGTTGCATGAGCCAGCGAGGCGTTGATGTGGCACCGCAAATGCCGATGCGTTCCTTGCCGGCTAGCCAAGCGGGGTCGATGTCGTCCTCGTTGCTCACCAGGTGGGAGTTAGGGTTGGCATCCAGGCACTCGGCGAACAGGATGCGCCCGTTGCTGCTCTTGGCACCGCTGACGAACAAAATGAGCTCGTGCTGGCGAGCAAACTCGCGGATTTGGGGGATGCGGTTGGCCACCGAGCGGCAAATGGTGTCAAAACTGCGGAAGGTGACTCCCGGCTTGACGCGTCGCTTGATTTCTTCGACGATGCGTTGGAATTCCTGGACACTCTTAGTGGTTTGGGAGTAGAGGTGTATGTCGCGTGTATAGTCGATTTTATCGATCTCGTCAATGTTCTCGATGACAGTGGCTTGGCCTTGTGTCTGACCCACTAGTCCCAACACTTCGGCGTGTCCCCGCTTGCCGTAGATGACGATTTGGGGCGCGTTGGTGGGGTCGGCGGTGTTAAAGGCGGTGTTGATGCGTTGCTGGAGCTTGAGCACAACGGGACACGTGGCATCGATGATCTCGATGCGGTTGCGCCGCGCGGTCTCGTAGGTCTCGGGGGGCTCTCCATGGGCTCTCAGGAGCACTTTTACATCATGCAGTTGCTCAAGTTGCTCGTGGGTGATGGTCTCCAATCCGCGACTGGCAAGGCGGTCGACCTCGGCGGTGTTGTGCACGATGTCGCCCAGGCAGTATAGGTGCCCGCTCTTGTTGAGTTCCTCCTCAGCCTTGCGAATGGCTGTGGTTACCCCAAAACAGAAGCCCGAACCGTTGTCAATCTCGATGATGGCCATGTTTACTTTTTGCCCTTGACGGAAGTGTCCCCGACTAAATTATTCCTTAGCTCTTTCCAGATAGAGGTTGTAAAGCCACTCGTCCTGCTCGGCCATTGTCAAGTGGGAGTTGTCGAGCACCACGGCATCGTCGGCCTGGCGCAGCGGGCTCTCCTCACGGGTGCTGTCGATGCGGTCACGCTCGTTAACGTTAGCGAGCACTTCCTCAAAGGTGGTTGTCGTGTCACCCTTGGCACGCAGTTCGTCGAATCGGCGTTGGGCGCGAACCTCGGGGCTTGCCGTGGCAAACACTTTCATCTCGGCATCGGGGAAGACCACCGTGCCGATGTCGCGACCATCCATCACCAGGCCCTTGTCCTTGCCCATGGCTTGTTGCTGCTTGACCATCGCCTTGCGCACAAAGCCGATGGCGGCGATGATGCTCACCACGTTGCTCACGCGCATCGAGCGGATGTAACGCTCCACATTCTTGCCATTGAGCACGGTCACGCTCTTGCCGTCCCTGGTGGGGCGGAAGGTGATGGCGATGTCGCCGCGCTTGAGGTGCTCCTTGAGCGCCTTCTCGTCGACCTGGTTGCCCTTGATGAGCTTGTTGCGCAGGGCAAACAGGGTCACGGCCCTGTACATTGCTCCCGTGTCCACATAGGCGTAGCCAATGCGCTTTGCCAGCGACTTGGCCATTGTGCTTTTGCCCGTTGACGAGTGCCCGTCAATGGCAATGGTAATCTTCTTGAGTGTCATTGTTTCCAATTAATGTTGATTATCAATCGGCAAAGGTACTAAAATACACTCAAATAGCGCAATAAAAAATGAAAATTGTTTTTTAACAAGGTTTCAAGCGGCTTGGCGTGATATTTTGCCTCACAACTATTCTGATGGTTACAGGTGAGAAAACGCTTTTCAGTCTTGTAGCCACTCGCTGCGGGCATACTCAGAGCGTTTCCAGTTGACGTGCTTGGCATTCTTGATGCCGCAGTGGCTGCAGAAGGGCTTGGTGCGCAGTAGCCAGAGTCGCACATCGGTCGCGGTGGTCGTTTCGGTGAGAGGCATGCTGTCGCCTGCGGCATGCTTGAAGTTGGTGCCGAACTTGTTGTTCAAGTTGAAAGCATAGGCTACATAGGCACAGGGCCACAGTGTGGCATTACGCACCTGGGTACAATGCAACTGGCAGCGCAGGTAGTTGGAGGTGGCATCAAACTCGGCCTTCTCGCTCAGCAACTGGTGGCGGAAACCGAAGCGCCACCCCGTGGATTCCATCCTGACGCGGTTCTTCTTAATAAGGTATATATATTTGAAGTAGTTCCATGTGCCATTCTTAGCCTTGGGATAGGGCGTGATGCGCAGCACCACCTTGTTATTGCGGCAACACTGCCAGAACTCCTTGGACATGCGCGGCAGGAGCAGTCCGTTGGTCGAGACGATAAGCTTGATGTCGGGCAGGATGCTGCGGGTGAGCTGGATGGCCTCAATCACCTGGGGGTGAAGCAGGGGCTCACCGCCCATGAGGTTCACCTCGTCAAAGCCTATCTTGGCCAACCGATGGCATTCTTCGGCCAGGGTGTCGAGGCCTATTCTCACGGGTTGGGAGATGGGGGATAGGTGAGAGCAGTAAGCGCAGTCCAGGTTGCAGCGGTCACACAACTGAATCTCGCAGTACAGGGTGCCCATGCGGTAGAGCAACTCTTTGTGGGCCGGGGTGAGTACTTTGGCCACACGCGTCATGTCGGCACTGTCGATCAGGTTCTCACCGATGCCAGTCACGTTATGGGCTTTGGCCATGATGTGTTGCAGCGTGATGTAACCGTCGCCCGACACGTCGCTGTCATTCAATGTGATGCCCTGCAATGCGCTGGTGGCGAACAGCTTGCCCTGCAGGGTGAAGATGCCCTCGTTGGGGTCGTCAAGGCCTGCAATCACGGCATTGGCACCGCGCTCGGTAGCAGTGGCGACGAGCTGGTCAACGGCATTGTCGATGAGCCGTGTTGAGCAGTCGCACAGCATCATCCATGGTGTGCCGCATTGCTTCACTGCCTGGTTGATGTCTGGGGCAGTGTCGATGCGGGCCTGGGTGCCTGTCACCTGGCTCTTGTCGATGCCCACAGCGGTGAAGGTAACTTCACTGTCGTTGTGGCCGATGATGCCCTCAACAAACCTGATGAAGCCATTGGCTTGGCCATTGGTCTTCCCGTCAACGATGATGATGGTGACAAGCGCATTGCTTGCTGCTGTGTCTGCTTGCTGCATGATGTCAATGTCTTAATGGTTCATTTAAATGATTAAATTGTGTGCAAAAATAGTACATTTTTTTTGTTCGGTGAGTGTTTTTGTGCATAATCGTGGAGGCGGGTTGTGGATTTTTGTATGGATTGTTGCAACGGATGTGAGATTTAATTAGTAAATTTGCCGTCAATAAATGAATCAAATAGCTCTAAGATGAAGTATATGTTACAACTCTTGCTCGCAGCCATGCTGCTGGTGGGATGTGGTGAGAAGAAGTCGCCGCTGGATGCCGAGGCGCGTGACAGCGGCATGCGGTCGGCGGCAGCACTGGTTGCGGTTGACCACACCGACACGATGGCGATGGAGCGCGCAGTGATGGATGCCAAGGCCAAGCAGAGCGCCTATGCGCTGAAGCGCGACTCTGCAGCCGTTCGAGCGTTTGACGAAGCCTTCCGCTCCTACTTGAAAGAGAAAGACAAGATGCTGTATCAATCCATATTTCCTGAAGAAAAGAAATGAAAAAACTACCGATATTGATGATTGGCTTGATGCTGCTGTTGACTGCCTGTAGCGAAGCATCTAAGCGTGGAGAGGCCCTCGGTCGCGAGTTCATGGAGGCTTGGGGTGACACGGCAGCGATGCGTGAGGTCGTGCAGCGGTTCAATGCCCTGCGTGGCGACAGCCTGCGATGGCCGTGGGAGGTGAAGGCGGCCAATAGAGCCTTTACTGAGCCCTTGCTGGCCGATGGCCGCGACTCGCTGTTCCAGGCGGCTAATGTCATTGTGTTGTCGCCCACCGAGCTGGCCCAGCGCAAGTGCCAGACCATGGTTGAGGTGCTCATGCGCCATGAGGATGAGCCCGACTCGGCCGCCGACCACTTGTCGTTGATCCACTGGCTGTGCTACACCTTCGGCTATGACCGCCATGTAGAGGTGTTTGACAGCACGTTGCAGGCATCGGTCGATGTCTTGTCGGTCCACGAGCAGATGCTGGTGTATGCCCAGGCTTCTCGTCCTGCTGCTCTGGGCGCCGCGTTAGCCCAAGACGCTAACCAGCCAGGAGCTGATATGGTCGACATTAATTTGAGAATCAATGAGTTGCGCGGAATCTACACTCCTGAGGATTTTGCCACCTTTGAGAAAGCCTATCAATCGGCATTGAAAAAAGAGTGATGTAACTGATAGAAACAGCTAAATATCGATACAATGAAACCATTCCAGACCTATCTTGACGCCGTCAATCAGGCGATTGCAGCAATCCCATATCCCGCAGAGCCCGATCAGCTCTATGCCCCTATAGCCTACCACATGGCATTGGGAGGCAAACGCATTCGCCCAGTGCTCGTTCTTATGGCTTGTGACGCACTGGGTGGGGATGCCGCCGGCGCCCTCGACGCTGCGTTAGGCATTGAGATGTTCCATAATTTCACCCTGTTGCACGACGACGTGATGGATAATGCTGACGTGCGTCGAGGCAAGCCCACCGTTCATCGCAAGTGGAGCAGCAATACCGCCATCCTGAGTGGCGACACGATGCTTACCCTGGCGACCCAGTTCATTTCCCGCACTGGTAATAGTGCCGTGATGGACCTGTTCAACAAGACAGCCATCGAGATTTATGAGGGGCAACAATGGGACATGGACTTTGAGGACCGCAATGATGTGACTGTAGAGGAATACATCAACATGATACGCCTGAAGACCTCGGTACTCCTGGGCTGCGCCCTCAAGACAGGTGCCTTGCTGGCCGAGGGGGCTGAAGTGGATTGTGAGGCCCTCTATGAGGCTGGCGTGAACATGGGATTGGCTTTCCAGCTGCAAGACGACCTGCTTGACGTGTGGGGAGACCCCAAGACCTTCGGCAAGGAAATAGGCGGTGATATCATGAACAACAAGAAGACGTTCCTGCTCATCAATGCCATGCAACTGGCCAAGGGTGATGATGCTGACGAGTTGCGCCACTGGCTCAACGACCCCTATGCCACACGTGTTGAGAAGGTGGCCGCAGTGACGGCACTGTATGAACGTTTAGGCGTGCGCCAGCTGGCGCAGGAAGCCATTGCCGATTGCAACGCCCGTGCCATCGAAGCATTCAACCGTGTGAAAATTAGCGATGAAGACAAGCAGGCATTCGTTGACCTTGCCAACAGCCTTGCTGGTAGAAACAAGTAAGAACCAAAACCTGAGTTACCATTGATTGACAGTCATAGCCATATCTATTGCGATGCCTTTGACGAGGACCGTGATGCCGTCGTTCAACGGGCACGAGAGGCCGGCGTGAGCCACATCATCCTGCCGGGTGAGAGCGTGGCGAGTGTGCCCCTGCAAGTGGCGCTGAAAGAGCGTTATCCCGATTATATCTCGCTGGCACTGGGGTTGCACCCCGAGGAAGTGAACGGCGACTACATGACCCAACTTGAGCAGTTGCGTCCACTGCTTGATCAGCATCACGTCATGGCAGTGGGGGAGATAGGCATTGACCTCTATTGGGACAAGACTTGGCGCGAGCAGCAACTCAAGGCGCTGGACATCCAGCTCCACTGGTGTAACGAGTTGGGCGTCCCCTTCATTATCCATTGCCGTGAGGGGCTTGATGAGATTCTCGATGTGATAGACCATCTGGACTGCCCTGTGCCTCAGGGTGTGTTCCATTGCTTTACCGGCACCCCCGAGGATGTGGAGCGAATCCGCCAGCGCGGCGACTTTTACTTTGGCGTTAACGGTGTGGTGACTTTCAAGAAGAGTACGGTGTCGCAGTTGTTGCCCGTCATCGGTCTCGACCGCTTGTTGCTGGAGACCGACGCACCCTATCTGGCCCCTGTCCCGCATCGCGGCAAGCGCAACGAGAGCGCCTACATCCCCCTGGTTAACGATTTTGTCGCCTACTCTCTGGGCGTGAGCCCCGAGGTTGTGAGCGACGCTACCGACCGCAACGCGTGCCGTCTGTTCTCCCTCCCGAGCGCATGAGCTGACAGAGGGCGACTTGTACAATAATTGTCATGTCACAATAAACGGCCAAAAACCACCAAAAATAAAAAAGTGGTGGGGAAATTTTGTGCTTCGTGGTAATTGTAGTAATTTTGCAGCCGCTTTTTGAAAATTAAAGAATTAACATACAACACAAACCAAGTAATGAACGTAAGTTTTGAACAAATTGATGCGGTGAACGGACTGCTCACCGTTGACCTCAAGAGAGAAGATTTTGCCAATGATGTGAATAAGGAAGTGGCAGCCATGGGTGTTCGCCATCCGATTAAGGGCTTCCGCCCCGGCAAGGCTCCCAAGTCGCTGCTGATGAAGTTTTATGGCCCCAGTGTCACTGCCGACGTTGTGGACCGCATGGTGGGCAAAGCCATGTATGACTATATGCGCGAGAACAACCTCAACATCCTGGGTGAACCGCTGCCCAATGAAGAGACTAAGGTTGACTTGATGAAGGACGAGGAGATGTCGTTTAAGTTTGACCTGGGTATGGCTCCCGCTATTGACCTGAAACTCAACAAGCGCATCAATGTGCCTTATTATAATATTGAGGTGACCGACCAGATGGTTGACGATGCTATCGCCCATGACCGCAAGCGCCTGGGTACGCTCGTTGACGGTGAGGTCAGCGACAAGGAGTCGATGCTGCGTGGCTCGATGATCGAGCTTGACGAGAACGGCAATGACAAGGCCGATGGTGTTAAGGTGGAGCGCACGGTGATTTCTCCCCGCTACATGAACGACGATGACGAGGCCGCTAAGTTTGTTGGCGTTAAGGTGGGTGATACCTTTGTGTTCAATCCCCACAAGGCTTACAATGGCAATGTTGCTGAGCTCTCGGGCCTGCTCAACATTGATCGCAATGTGGCTGGTGACATGAAGAGCGATTTCCGCGTGACCATCGAGGAGATCAAGGTAAACCAGGATGCCGAGATGAACGAGGAGTTCTTCAAGGGCGTGCTTGGTGTTGATACCGAGGTGAAGGACGAGGCCGCTTTCCGTGAGGCCGTGCGTGGCTTGATCGCCCAGGCTAACATCCCCGATTGCAACTACCGCTTCACCATCGACGCTCAGCGCGTGCTTACTGACAAGGCTGGTGACATTCAGTTGCCCGAGGAGTTCTTGAAGCGTTTTATCCAGAAGCGCCGTGCCGAGGACGAGAAGAAGAACACCGAGCCCACCGATGAGGAGATTCAGGGCATGTTCAAGCAACTGCGCTGGCAACTCGTTAAGGACCATATCGCTCAGGAACTGGGTGTGAAGGTAGAGAAAGAGGACATTGACACCGCCGCATTCATCTTTGCCCAGCAGCAGTTGTCACAGTATGGTATCTATAATACTCCCGAGGATCTCGTTAAGCAGCAGGCCGAGCGCTACATGCAGGATGACCGCGCCCGCGAGATGATCCAGGAGCACGCTATCGACAACAAGTTCTTTGCAGCCGTTCGTGAGGCCGTCAAGGTCAACGAGAAGACGATTAGCGTCGAGGAGTTCCGCAAACTCTTTGAGACTGAGGAGAAATAATTGTCCGTAATATAATATTATATTTATATAATGTGTGGGGTAGTGTGTGACACCGCTCCACACTTTTTTATGCATTTTTGTCATGTCAATGATAATTGGCTCGGTTTTTGAAAGAGAGAAATGCAATGATTATGTGTCATGTGAATAAAAAAAGTGGCTGAACATGACACAAGATTGAGAAATAAATTGTATCTTTGAACAAAAAATATTTATCCACCCAACTATTATTGTAATATGGAAAACGATTTCAGAAAATTTGCAGTGCATCATTTGGGCATGAACGGTCTGGCTCTGGACCAATTTGCTGCTGGCGTGTCTAACAATTATATCTCGCCCACCATCATGGAGGAGCGCAAACTCAATGTCACCCAGCTTGACGTGTTCTCGCGCCTGATGATGGACCGCATTATATTCCTGGGCACCCAGGTTGACGATTACACGGCCAATGTGATCCAGGCCCAGTTGCTTTACCTTGACAGTTCTGACCCGGGCAAGGACATCTCGCTTTACATCAACTCCCCTGGTGGCTCGGTGTATGCGGGCCTGGGCATCTATGACACGATGCAGTTTATCCAGAGCGATGTTTCTACCATCTGCACCGGTATGGCCGCCTCGATGGCCGCCGTATTGCTGGTTGCTGGACAAAAGGACAAGCGATTTGCATTGAAGCACAGCCGCGTGATGATTCACCAGCCCATGGGCGGCATCAGCGGACAGGCATCGGATATCGAGATTACCTCTCGCGAGATTCTCAAACTCAAGCAGGAACTGTACACCATCATCAGCGATCATTCGGGCCAGCCCTATGACAAGGTGTATGCCGACAGTGACCGTGATTATTGGATGACGGCAGCCGAGGCCAAGGATTACGGCATGATTGACCGCGTGCTCATCCGTGAGGCAGCCGCTTCAAAGCCCGAAACGCCCGAGACCTCAGTCGAGAAACCAACTGAGTAAAGGCTGATTTTGAATTCTCATGGCAAAGAAGAAAGAAAATACACTATATTGCAGTTTTTGTGGCCGTTCTGACCGTGAAGTGGAACTCCTGCTTCCCGGCATGAACGGGTGTATCTGTAATGATTGTGCCGAGCGTGCCGTGGAGCTCTCGCGCGAGTATCTGGACAAGATGTCCCGCTCGATGCTGACTGACATTGACATGGACTCGCTGCCCAAGCCCGCCGAGATCAAGGCCTATCTTGATGAGTATGTCATTGGTCAGGAGACGGCCAAGCGCTATCTGTCGGTAGCGGTCTATAATCACTACAAGCGCTTGAACCAGCATCATGACGATGATATTGACATAGAGAAGAGCAACATCATCATCGTGGGGCCTACAGGCACGGGCAAAACGCTGCTCGCCAAGACGATTGCCAGGATGTTGAAGGTGCCCTTTGCCATCGTCGATGCCACGGTGCTCACCGAGGCTGGCTATGTGGGCGAGGACATCGAGAGCCTGTTGACGAGGCTGCTTGCCGCCTGTGACTATAACGTTGCCGAGGCCGAACGCGGTATCGTCTTCATCGATGAGATTGACAAGATTGCACGCAAGGGCGACAACCCGTCAATCACGCGCGACGTGAGCGGTGAGGGCGTTCAGCAGGGCTTGCTTAAGCTGCTGGAGGGCTCTGTGGTTAATGTGCCACCCCAAGGTGGACGCAAGCACCCCGAGCAGAAGATGATAGCCGTCGACACAAAGAATATTCTGTTCATTTGCGGCGGAGCCTTTGAGGGCATTGAGCGCAAGATTGCCCAGCGCCTGAATACCCATGTGGTGGGTTATGGCGCGGGAAATCATGTGAGCAAGGCCGACCGTGACAAGTTGTTGCATTTTGTTGCGCCTCAAGACTTGCGCTCTTATGGTCTCATCCCTGAGATTATAGGCCGATTGCCCATCCTGACCAATCTGGAACCGCTGGACCGTGATGCCCTGTTGCGCATCCTTACCGAGCCCAAGAACGCTATTGTAAGGCAGTACAAGAAACTGCTGGAGATGGATGGCGTGGAACTGGTCATCGAGGATGATGTGCTGGGATTTATAGTGGATAAATCTATCGAGTATAAATTGGGCGCCCGCGGCTTGCGAAGCCTGTTTGAGACCATCATGATCGACGTGATGTATCAAGCCCCGTCGCTGGGCAAGAAGCGTTATGTGCTCACGCGTGAATTTGCTGAGCATCAGCTGTCAAAATCAAATTTTGAGGTGCTGAGCGAGGTGAGCTGATGGTCCCTAAAGACTGATAAACTCTTTTAATGCCCTTAATGACCTTAAGGGCATTATTTTATTTCGTACCAAAAATTATTTTCCCAAAAATATTGTGCAGTTCACAAAATGGTAGTATATTTGTGAAATTGTTGGAACCCTAAACCTATTATTATGGCGAAAAACAGTAAATTGATGTCGGCACTGAAGGAATACTTCGGCTTTGAGACATTCAAGGGAAACCAGGAAGCAATTATCGACAACCTGCTGTCCGAACGTGACACGTTTGTGCTCATGCCAACGGGTGGCGGTAAGTCGTTGTGCTACCAGTTGCCCGCACGACTTATGGAAGGAACTGCCATTGTCATCTCACCGCTTATCGCGTTGATGAAAAACCAGGTTGATGCCATGCGCAGTTACAGTGAGGAAGACGGTATCGCACATTTCATGAACTCCTCTCTCACCAAGCAAGCCATCGAGGAAGTGAAAAATGACGTGCGCAGTGGCCGCACCAAATTGCTATATGTTGCACCCGAGTCGCTCACCAAGGAGGACAATATTGCATTTCTACAGGATGTGCCCATCTCGTTCTATGCCGTTGACGAGGCGCATTGTATCTCGGAGTGGGGCCATGACTTCCGTCCCGAGTATCGCAATATCCGACCGATTATCAACCGGATAGGTGTGCGCCCGATCATTGCATTGACCGCGACGGCGACCCCCAAAGTGCAGCATGATATCCAGAAGAATTTGGGCATGACCGACGCATCGGTGTTCAAGTCGTCGTTTAATCGTCCCAACCTATATTATGAGGTTCGTCCTAAAACCAAGGATGTTGACCGCGAAATCATCAAGTTCATCAAGGCCAACGAGGGCAAGTCGGGTATCATTTACTGCCTGAGCCGTAAAAAGGTGGAGGAACTGGCCGAGGTGCTCAGGTTGAACGATATCAAGGCCTTGCCCTACCATGCCGGTATGGAAAGCCAGACGCGCAGCGCCAATCAGGACGCCTTCCTGAGCGAGGATGTTGACGTGATTGTGGCCACCATCGCCTTTGGCATGGGCATTGACAAGCCTGATGTGAGATTTGTCATCCATTATGATATACCCAAAAGCCTTGAGGGCTACTATCAGGAAACGGGCCGTGCAGGACGTGACGGCGGTGAGGGCAAGTGCATCACCTTCTACTCCCGCAAGGATTTGGATAAACTAGAGAAATTCATGCAGGGCAAACCCATTGCCGAGCAGGAAATCGGGAAGCAATTGCTGCTCGAGACGCGCGATTATGCCGAGTCGTCGGTGTGCAGGAGACGATCGCTGCTGCACTACTTTGGCGAGACCTATGAGCAGGATAATTGCGGCAACTGTGACAACTGCCTGAAGCCCAAGAAACGAGTAGAGGCTGGAGAGGAGTTGCGCGCAGCAATCGAGACGATCATCACGCTGCGTGAGCGCTTCAAACCCGAATACATCGCCCATGTGATGATGGGTGACGCAACATCTGAGATACAAGGTTACAAGCACAATGAGCTCGACGTGTTTGGTTGTGCCGAAGAGCGTGACGAGAAATTCCTGCTGGCTGTGATCCGTCAGGGTGTGTTTGCCGACTATCTGGCCAAGGATATTGAGAACTATGGTGTCATAAAGGTGACCGCTAAGGGCAAGGCATTCCTGAGTAGTCGTGAGAAATTCTGGATTGTTGAGGATAACGAGTACACCGAGATGCTTGATGAGGAACTGCATGGCGGTGGTGGTAGTGGCGCTGTTGACTCACAGTTGTTTAGTATCTTGAAGGACTTGAGGCGCAAAATTGCCAAGCAGCATGGGTTACCCACCTATGTCATCTTCCAGGAACCGTCGCTGGATGCCATGGCTACGACCTATCCCATCACGATAGAGGAATTGCAGAACATTCCAGGTGTGGGGCCAGGAAAGGCTAAGCGATATGGCCAGGAATTTGTTGAGCTCATCAAGAAGTATGTTGATGAGAACGAGATAGAGCGCCCCGAGGATATGCGTGTGCGCACAGTGGCCAACAAGAGCAAGCTGAAGGTTGAAATCATCACTGCCATCGACCGCAAGGTGCCACTGGATGCACTGGCCGAGAGCAAGGACCTTGACTTTGACGAATTGCTCGATGAACTGGAAGCCATCGTTTACAGCGGTACCAAAATCAATGTATCTTATTTCATTGAAGAGATGATTGACGACGATATCGAGGAAGATATCTTTGACTACTTCAAGGAGAGCGACACCGACAATATTGAGAAGGCGATGGAGGAACTTGGCGATGATTTCACCGAGGAGGAAATCCGCCTTGTGCGCATCAAGTTCCTGAGCGAGATGGGCAACTGATTGCTGTTTCATCTGGTCGCGACAGAGGGTATTCATTTTTTGTGGTCGTGTGACTGTTAGCTAGTGGCTACTGGCCATTAGGCGGTAGTGTGTTGTCATTATTCAGGCGCTCGATTAGCCATTGTGGCGTGGTAATCACGAAAAAATCGGGGGGTAATATAATTTTTCCCTCAGGTGTGCGTTACATTATTATATTATAGAATGAAAAAACGTAAAATATAGATTCAAACCAACCATTAAGAAGATGAAAGCAAAACTTTTGATTTCTTCATTGCTGTTGGGAACCGCGATCCTCGCTATTGCTAAAGGGGGGGATCCTGTTCTCATGACCATCAATGGAAAAGATATTAGACTCTCAGAGTTTGAGTATCTTTATCACAAGAACAATCAGCAACAAGTCGAGAAAGAAACTCTTGAACAGTATGTTGAACGCTTTGTGCTTTACAAACAGAAGGTTGCTGATGCCGAGGCGGCAGGTATTGACACGACCCAAGTATTCAAGACGGAATTTGAGGGCTACCAGAAGGATCTCGCGGCACCTTACATGGCCGAGGATACGAGCTACCGCTGGCAATTTGTCACCGAGGCCTATGAGCGTAGCAAGAAGCAAATCAATATTGACCACTTCATGTTGCCCCTGGGCGGTAGTGAAGATGAGACTCAGGCCAATCTGAACCGCATGGATAGCATCCGCAACTGTATCCTGAATGGTGAGAACTGGGAAACCCTGGTTGACCAGTATTCAAGCGACCCCTCTAAGCCTCGCAACCATGGTCGTTATGGCTTCATTGGTGCCGGTATGTTCCCCTACGGATTTGAGACCGTGGTGTACACTACCCAGCCTGGCGAAGTCTCAAAGCCTTTCAAGACTCAATTTGGAGTCCACATGGTGAGAGTGAATGAGGTTAAAGACCGCGACGATGTTCATGCCAAGCATATCCTGAAACTTTTCCCGAAGAATGCGACCGAGGAGCAGAAGGCCCAGTGCAAAGCCAAGATCGATTCAATCTATGCTTTGCTCAAGGCCGGCGCCAGCTTTGAGGAGATGGCTCAAAAGGAATCGGAGGACGGCACTGCACGTCGTGGAGGCGATTTGGGATGGTTCAGCCGTGGCCGCATGGTACAGCCCTTTGAGGACATCGCCTTTGGCCTCGCCGATGGAGAGATCAGTGAGCCTTTTGCCACTCAGTTTGGTTACCACATTATCAAGAAGGTGGCCCATGGCCTTCCTTCATTTGAGGAGCAGCGTGCTGCTATCGACAACGCGATTAACCGTGACGAGCGTGCAGGCATGATCACTGAGCATCGCATAAATGAGCTGAAAAACAAGTTCAACTATCGCCTTAATCCGGCAGTTGACGGTTATCTCACCAAGGCCCTGAGTGCCAGTGGCCAGTTTGATTCAACATTTGTGGCTCAGTCCATCAAGGGTTCTACAATGCCGTTGTTCTATTTTGGCGACAAGCAGTCGGTTCCGGTTTCGGAGCTTTCTACAGTATTGAATTCCAAGGCTCTGATCCCCGAGGTTCAAAAAGCTAAGGACTATATTCTTTCCAAGGTCGATGCCGTTGTGGAGAAGACTTTAGTGGAATATAATGCCCGCGAGCTGGTCAACATCAACCCCGAGTACCGCAACCTGCTCAACGAGTATCGTGACGGCATGTTGCTCTTTGAGATCAGTAACCGCCGCGTGTGGAAGGCTGCAGGTAAAGACACCGTAGGACTGGAGCAGTATTTTGCTGCAAACCGCGGCAAATATACTTGGGACGAGCCCCACTTCAAGGGTATCATCCTTAGCGCCAAGAGCGATAGCGTGCTTAACCTGGTTAAGGCTGACATCATGAAGTTTGGTGCCGACACGCTCACCGATGCCCTTCACAACAAGTACGGTAACGATATCCGCATGGAGCGCATGGTGGTGAAGCAGGGTGAGAACAATCTGGCTGATTACCTGGCCTTCCACGTGGGAGAAAAGCCTGACCGCAAGGGCTTCCCCGAGTTCATGATTCTTCAGGGCGGAGTCATCAATCAGCCCCAAGAGATGGCCGACGTGCGTGGCGCTGTGACAAGCGACTATCAGGATGTACTGGAGCAGAACTGGAAACAGGAACTGGCCAAGAAATATCCCGCAAAGATTAATAAGAAAGTACTCAAGAAGGTGAAACAATGACCTATTGCTTGTAGTAGATTAATGGGGTCCATGGGACATGCGAGCGTGTCTAAATGGACCCCATTCTTTGTACCAATGGCACATTTATATTACCTTTGCCCTCCATAAAACCAAATTCCATAGTTATGATGAAAAGAAATCTGTTTTTGTTCCTGTTGAGTGTGTTGTTGCCGGCTGTGGCGATCTCGCAGGTTGCCCCGTCGTTACAAGTCAGCGAGTTTGTCCTCTCCAATGGCATGAAAGTGTGGGTCAATGTGGACCACAGCCAGCCCAAGGTGTTTGGCGCAGTAGTGGTAAACGCTGGTGCGGTTGATTGCCCCAATACGGGTATTGCCCATTACTTTGAGCACATCATGTTCAAGGGCACCGATGAGTTGGGTACCGTTGATTATGCCGCCGAACGTGTCTATCTTGACTCAATCTCGATGAAGTATGACGAATTGTCGCGCACGACCGATGATAAAGTGAGAAAATCTATCCAGCAAGATATTAACCGATTGAATGTCAAGGCTGCCGATTATGCCATCCCCAATGAGTTCAGCCGACTGACCTCACTGTATGGCGGTACTGACTTGAATGCGGGAACATCCTATGACTATACCTTCTATCACAACACGTTCTCGCCACAGTTTATCGAACAGTGGTGTGAGTTGAACAGTCACCGCTTGATTCATCCTGTGTTCCGCATGTTCCAGGGTGAGTTGGAAACGGTCTATGAGGAGAAGAACATGTATAGCGACGATGCGGCCTCGATGATGCTGGAGCAGATTACGAGTAAGTTCTTGGCTGGCACCCCCTATGCTTATCCTATCGTTGGCAGTACCGAGAGCTTGAAGAACCCCAAACTCTCGGATATGGAGGCATTTTACAAGAAATATTATGTGGCATCCAATATGGGGCTTGTCCTTGCGGGAGATATTGACACTGATGGTTTGCTGCCACTGCTGGAGCGTACTTTCGGTAAACTGGAACGAGGCGTGAAACCCGTTCGTGAAAAGATTGTCGCTCCCGACATCAATGGTGTGGTTGAGGATAAATTCCTTTTCCCCATGCCCATCATTAAAATGAGCATGATGCTATTCCGCGCTCCCGCTGAGTATGATCCTGACGCTCCTGCCATGAAAGTGGCAATGTCACTGCTCAACAACGACAACAATACCGGCTTGCTCGACGAGCTGACCAACAAGAACCGTGTGTACCTGTCAATGGCTCAACATATTGCCCTTAACCAGACGGGTGCTGCCATGCTCATGGTGATTCCAAAACTTTTCTGTAAGGCCAAAACCGCCGAGAACTTGGTGCTCACACAGATTGAGAAGTTGATAAATGGGGAATTTACCGATGATCAGCTCGCGGCAGTGAAGCAGGTGATGCTGCTTGATGCCGAGATGAGTCTTGAGACGATCACCAAGCGTTCTGAGTTGATGGTAGCAGCCATGTCGGCTGGTTTGAGTTGGGAGGACTACCTGAAGACGCAATCTGGTATCAAGGATATCAGTCGGGAAGACGTCATGAGTGTAGCCCGCAAGTATTTTACCGGGAATTATATGTTGCTTCACAAGAAGAACGGCAAGTGTGCTGTGGAGAAAATCGCTAAGCCGGAGTTTAGCCCTGTGATGCCTAAGCACAGTGGTGACAAGTCGGCATTTGCCGAGCGATTGGAGCAGATTCCCGTGACAAACAATGCCCCCAAGCTGCTGGATTTTGATAACGATGTTACTAGAGCCAATCTAAAAAATGGCAACCAGCTCTATGTGTCGGTTAATCCTGTAAATGACATTTTCTCATTGCTCATCAATTTCCATAAGGGCAGCAAGCATGATCGACTGCTGGAAGCAGCTCCCGAATATGTGTCCACCCTGGGAACTGACTCGCTGGACATTAAAGCCTTTGGGGCGGCGATGCAGCAATTGGGGGCCAAAATGGAGATAGGCTCAGATGACGAGGAGACAACCATCATCTTGACTGGAGAAGAAAAGAATCTTGAACCCACATTGAGGTTACTCTCGCATTTCTTGGGCCACATGAAACCCGACAAGGAAAAACTTGACGACCTGAAGGATGCTGCCGGTCCAAGCGAGAAAGCCTTCTGGCAGGAGAATACCGATGTGTTCATGGCCTTGATGAGCAAGGTGATGCGCGGACAGCAATCTCCTTATCTCAACCGATTGACGGCCAAGGGAATCAAAAAGGTGAGCGCCGACGACCTGGTGTCATCTTTCAAGCAGTTGTATGACTGCCGCTGTGATGTGGCCTACACGGGCCGCAAGCCGGCCCAGGAAGTGGCTTTGACGCTGTCAGCACTGTTGCCGCAGCTGTCGGGCATGCAGGATCATGCCTTGGAGGACGTTGTCCTCGAGGTTCCCCAAGACCGCTCAGTCTATGTCTTTGACATGCCCAAATCGCGGCAGACGCTCATCGGCCTTTATCTCCCCTTGCCCTCGGTAACCAGTGATCGCGAGAAGACGTTGCTTGAACTGTGGGGCGAGTACTTTGGCGGTGACATGTCATCAGTACTGTTCCAGGAGGTGAGAGAGTTCCGTTCTTTGGCCTACGCTTCCCAAGGCATAGCGTCAACGCCTCGCATGTTTAACTCTAAGAATCCCAGCGGATATGTAGCCCTGATTGGGACACAAGGCGACAAGTCAATGCAGGCTATCGCGCTGCTGGACTCGTTATTGAACGATATGCCCATCAATAGCGCTAACATGAGTGTTGCCCGTCAGAGCTTGCTCAATGGCGTCAACAATTCTTATCCGTCATTCAGGGGCAAGGCCATACTTGTCGCTGCTCAGCAGCGTTATGGTTATACTGGTGATGCTAACACTGCCCTTGTTGAATTATTACCCACTATGACTCAAGCTGATGTGGAGTCCTTCTATCGCCAGCAAGTGAAAGATAAACCATACCAATTAATGATTGTGGGTAACGTGAAGAACTTGGATTTGAAGGCATTGTCGAAATACGGCACGCTCAAAAAAGTGAAGAAGGATGAGATTTACAAGACCAAGGAGCCCAAAAAATAAATAGGGGGAGTCGAGGTCGATAGCGAGACCCGAATCATAATCATTCATGCAAGCAGTTTCTCATGTGGTTATTTATACACTGAGGAACTGCTTGCTGCTGTTAAGCCATAAAAACAAAAGACTCAATGTTATATGTCTTTTTTTCTATAGCCACTTTTGAAAATGGATTGGGACGTTACCGCGCTAATAATGAGTCTTTTTACTATTTATGGTGAAAAGAAGGCCGTTTATTTAAGATTTTTGTGAATTTTTGTCTATAAAATTGTGTTGTTTTAATTTTTATTATAATTTTGCCGCTTGTATTATTGTTTAACCAACCTTCTGTCTAAGTGATTAGATATTAAGAAAAAGACGGGCGAAGTTTTTATTATTTATGTTTTTTATCATGCTACGACAACTACTTAAATCAACAATTATTTTGCTGGCGTTATTTTCATTGCCATTACCAGCCATGGCTATGTTTAGCGATGCTGCTGGCGTGAACTATGTTTTGAACAGCAATGGCGAGAATACAAGGGGCGCCATCATTCCTGATCAAAGAGTCAATGCAGCTGTTCCTGATTCGATTACACTAAATTTTACCGAGTACGAACTCCATGTGGGCGAATCATTTCAGCTCATTGCGACGGTATGGCCTGATAGCTTGTCTGCTAGAGTGAATCTTGAATGGAGTTCAAGAAACCAGTCTGTTGCTGAAGTCAATTCGAATGGCGTAGTGACAGCAGTAGGTGTTGGCAGCAGTGTCGTTAGTGTGATTTGTGGTGCTGTCCGTGCCACATGCGAGATAATAGTTAATGAAAATGAAGTCTTGGCACAAGCGGTTGAGTTAACTCCTGAAAGCGCAGAGCTTGAAGTGGGTGAGACCTTCTCTCTAGCTGCCACCATTTATCCCGAAAACACGACTGACAAGAGCTTAGCTTGGTCATCCAGTGATGCGGCGGTTGCCAGTGTTGACGAGAACGGCGTGATAACAGCGGTTGCCGTAGGGTCATGCGTGATCACGGCCACATGTGGAGAAGTTGCCGGCACCTGTGAAATCACTGTCAAGAATCCTGTCATTCCAGCCGACTGTATTGTGCTGACTCCCGATAGCGCTGTGATTGAGGTGGGCGATATCCTGGAGATTACAGCCACGGTATATCCCGAAAACGCGACTGAGTCGCGCTTGACATGGAGATCGAGTGACGAGAATGTTGCAACCGTGCACGAGCATGGTCATAGGAATGCTACCGTAACAGCCTTGAATCCTGGTGAATGTACCATTACGGCCGAGTGCTTCAGTCCCAATGGATTGATTATGGGCAGTGCTTCCATCACGGTTAGAATTCATGAGATTTTAGCTGATTCG
>ONKD01000015.1 GCA_900318345.1 uncultured Prevotellaceae bacterium | reverse complement strand
CATGGCAAAGCCTCCGCTTGGGAAAGTAGAGGCTTTGTTATATGTTTTACAGCATGTTACAAAAAGAGGATGTGCCAGAATTATGACACACCCTCTTTTTTTTAGTCCTTTTATTCTAATGATGCGTCTTCTACCTTTGCCATAAAAAAAGTAAATATGGCAAAATCTAGATTGACACCGGATTATATCGAGTGGGTGATGAGCTTGAATGCGAACCAAGCATTGAGGGAGATCCACAAGGTTAATGAGCAGACCAAAGACTTTGAGCAAGCGAATAGCAAGTTGGCTGGTGTATTGGGATCGACGAAGGCTGGGATTGCTGGGTTGACTGACGAGGGGAGGCGGTTGGGTGCGACGACGGCCTACACGGCGAGCGAGGTGACGGGGTTGCAGGTTGAGCTGGAATTTCAGATTTTTCAGTTGTTAAGAAGATTTTTGTAGGCTGTTTAACTAACTTATTATTAACAATTTAAATGAGCGAAGAATTAAAAAATTCTCCAATCGCCGATTTCGATTGGGACGCCTATGAGAAAGGCGAAACCAAAAGAGACAAATCTTTTGAAGAACTGGAAAAAACCTACGACAAGTCCCTGAACGCATTCCAGGAGGACGAAGTGACCGAAGGTACCGTAATCTCGATCAACAAGCGCGAGGTTGTGGTTAACATTGGTGCAAAGTCGGACGGCATTATTCCCGTTAGCGAATTCCGTTACAACCCCGACCTCAAGGTGGGCGACACTGTTGAAGTGTATGTCGAGAACCGTGAGGACAAGAAAGGTCAGCTCGTGCTGTCGCACCGCAAGGCCCGTCAGGCCAAGAGCTGGGATCGCGTTAACGAAGCGCTTGAGAAAAACGAGATCATCAAGGGTTACATCAAGTGCCGCACTAAGGGTGGTATGATCGTCGATGTATTTGGCATCGAGGCCTTCTTGCCCGGTTCACAGATTGACGTGCGCCCGATCCGCAACTATGATGACTACGTTGACAAGACTATGGAGTTCAAGATCGTGAAGATTAACCAGGACTTCCGCAATGTTGTTGTTTCGCACAAGGCACTCATCGAGGCTGAGCTCGAACAGCAGAAGAAAGAGATCATGTCCAAGCTCGAGAAGGGTCAGGTACTCGAGGGTACCGTTAAGAACATCACCAACTATGGTGTGTTCATCGACCTGGGTGGCGTGGATGGTCTGATTCACATCACCGACCTGTCGTGGGGCCGCGTAAACAACCCCGCCGACATCGTCGAGCCCGAGCAGAAGCTCAACGTCGTTATCCTCGACTTCAATGAGGAGAAGAACCGCATCGCTTTGGGTCTCAAGCAGCTCCAGCCGCATCCCTGGGATGCTCTGGATCCCAACCTCAAGGTGGGCGACCACATCAAGGGCAAGGTTGTCGTTATGTACGACTACGGTGCATTTGTTGAGGTGGCTCCCGGTGTTGAGGGCCTGATTCACGTGAGCGAGATGAGCTGGTCACAGCGCCTGCGTCCTGCACAGGACTTCATGAAGGTGGGTGACGAGGTCGAGGCCGTTATCCTGGCTCTGGACCGCGCTGACCGCAAGATGTCGCTTGGCGTTAAGCAGCTCACCAACGATCCTTGGGACACCATCGAGGAGAAGTACCCCGTTGGCAGCAAGCACACCGCTAAGGTGCGCAACTTCACCAACTTCGGTATCTTTGTTGAGATGGAAGAGGGCGTTGAGGGTCTGATCCACATCAGCGACCTGTCCTGGACCAAGAAGATCAAACACCCCAGCGAGTTTACTAAGGTTGACGCTCCCATCGACGTTGTCGTTCTCGACATCGACAAGGAGAACCGTCGTCTGAGCCTTGGTCACAAGCAGCTCGAGGAGAATCCCTGGGAGAACTATGAGACCATCTTTACCCGTGGCAGCGTGCACGAGGGTACCATCAGCGAGCTCACCGAGCGTGGCGGTCAGATCCGTCTCGATCCCTACGGTGTTGAAGGCTTTGCAACCCCCAAGCACCTCACCAAGGAGGATGGCACCACTGCCAAGCAGGGTGAGACCTTGATGTTCAAGGTGATTGACTTCAACAAGGAGAGCAAGCACATCATCCTGTCTCACAGCCGCATCTTTGAGGATGAGCAGCGCAACGAGGCTCGCAAGGCACGCCGTCAGGCTGCTGCCAACAAGCCCGCTGCCGAGGCCGCTCCCGCCGCTCCCCAGGTCGAGAAGACCACGCTGGGTGACGTGACTGACTTGGCTGCCCTGAAGGCCCAGCTCGAGAAGAACGAGGCCCCCGAGGCTAGCGACGATGCTCCCAAGGCTGAGGAGTAAATCCCAATCGAGAAATATATAACCATCGCGTTATATGTTGATGCCACTGGTATCCTTTTGACAGGATACCGGTGGTTTTTTGATTTCATGAATCAGAAAACTAAAAATCTATTATTATACATAATTCTAAAATATTTGCCGAAATATTTCTGTAATCAAAAAAAAACCACTACTTTTGACCCGCAATAACCGTACATAAATCTATAACACTAATAACTAATTCATTTCTACAACGTGAAAATACTTTCTATTAACGACCTCGAGAACTTGAGGAAGCGTGCGCAGCAGGCATTGGCGCTGCGCGAGGAAAGTTCTGACCAGGCGTCAGAGCAGTGTTGTGGTCTTGCTACCGGAGCCGAGCATCTGCAAGTGCTGTGCTGCGGCGGTACTGGTTGCAAGGCGTCCAACAGCCACAAAATCGTTGATAACCTGAAAGCTGCGTGCGAGGAGAATGGCATTGCCGACAAGGTGGATGTCATCACTACCGGTTGCTTCGGTTTCTGCGAGAAAGGTCCCATCGTGAAGATTATCCCCGACAACACCTTCTACACCCAGGTGAAGCCCGAGGATGCTGCCGAAATCGTCAAGGAACACATCATTGGCGGTCGTCGCGTGGAGCGCCTGCTCTATGTTGACCCCAAGACCCAGAAGACGGTAAGCGACAGCAAGCACATGGACTTCTACCGCAAGCAGATGCGTATCGCTTTGCGTAACTGCGGCCTGATTGACCCCGAGAACATTGAGGAATACATCGCCCGTGACGGTTATCAGGGTATTGCTAACGCATTGCTCAACCAGACCCCCGAAGAGGTGATTGAGATCATCAAGGCCTCAGGTCTGCGCGGACGTGGTGGCGCTGGCTTCCCCACCGGTATGAAGTGGGGCTTTGCCCGTGGCTATGATGCCGACGAGAAGTATGTGGTCTGCAACGCTGACGAGGGCGACCCCGGTGCATTCATGGACCGCTCTATCATGGAGGGTGACCCCAACTCGGTGATCGAGGCCATGACCGTCTGCGGTTACTGTATCAACGCCCACAAGGGTTTGATTTACATCCGCGCTGAGTATCCCCTGGCTGTAAACCGCCTGAAGATTGCTATCAAGCAGGCTCGCGAGTATGGCCTGCTCGGCAAGAGGATTCTGGGTACAGACTTTGATTTTGATATTGAGATTCGCTACGGTGCTGGCGCTTTCGTCTGCGGTGAGGAGACCGCCCTTATCCACTCGATGGAAGGCAAGCGCGGTGAGCCCACCCTGAAGCCGCCGTTCCCCGCTGAGGCTGGTTTCAACATGAAGCCCACCAACGTGAACAACGTTGAGACCCTCGCCAATGTGCCCATCATCTTGACCAAGGGCGCTGACTGGTTTGCTTCGATCGGTACCGAGAAGAGCAAGGGTACCAAGGTGTTCGCTCTTGCAGGTAAAATTAATAATGTGGGCCTTATCGAGGTTCCCATGGGCACGACACTGCGTGAGATCATCTACGACATCGGTGGTGGCGTTAAGAATGGCAAGGAGTTTAAGGCTGTGCAGACTGGTGGCCCCTCGGGCGGTTGCTTGACTGCAAAGCACCTCGACACTCCCATTGACTATGAGCATCTTACTGCTGCAGGCTCGATGATGGGTTCTGGCGGTATGATCGTTATGGATGAGGACGACTGTATGGTCAGCGTGGCCAAGTTCTACCTCGAGTTCACCTGTGACGAGAGCTGCGGTAAGTGCACGCCCTGTCGCATCGGTAACAAGCGTATGCTTGAGATCCTCACCCGCATTACCGAGGGTAAGGGCACCATGGAAGACCTTGATCGCCTGAAAGAACTGGGCGAGATCATCAAGGACACCGCCCTGTGTGGCCTCGGTCAGACTTCACCCAATCCCGTGTTATCGACGATTAACAACTTCTGGGACGAATATGTTGAGCATGTGAAACAGCACACCTGTCGCGCTAAGCAGTGCAAGGCCCTCGTGACCTACAGCATTGAAGCCTCCAAGTGTAAGGGTTGCGGCGCTTGTGCCCGCAAGTGCCCCGCTAACGCCATTATGGGCGACATGCGTAAGCCTCACATTATTAACCCCTTCGAGTGCATCCGCTGCGGTATGTGTAAGTCTAACTGCCGCTTCGACGCCATCTCGGTTTATTAAATTTCGATAGCATCATGGAAGAAAAGAATATGATCACTCTGACGATTGATAAACACGAGGTAAATGTTCCCGCAGGGACCATGCTGCTCGATGCCGCCAAGACTGTGGGCATCAGCATTCCCACCCTGTGCCACATCGACCTCGAGGGCACCTGTGTTCAGAACATGCCCGCATCGTGCCGCATTTGTGTTGTGGAGATCGAAGGCCGTCGCAATCTGGCTCCTGCCTGCGCTACCCGCGTGACTCCTGGTATGGTGGTTCACACCAACAGTGCCCGCGTTATTCGCGCCCGCAAGACCGTTGCCGAGCTGATGCTTAGCGACCATCCCAACGATTGCTTGACCTGCCCCAAGTGCAGTGACTGTGAGTTGCAGCGTCTGGTTATGCGCTTCAACATCCGCCAAATGCCTTATAACGGTGGTGAGCAGAGCGAGCGCAAACAAGAGTTGACGCCCGCCATCTCACGCAACATGGAGAAGTGTGTTTACTGCCGCCGTTGCGAGAGTGTCTGCAACAATGTTCAGTCTGTAGGCGTGCTGAGCGCTATCCGCCGTGGTTTCAACACCACCATCGCTCCCACCTTCGACAAGATGTTCACCGACACCAACTGTACCTATTGCGGCCAGTGCGTCGCCGTATGTCCCACTGGTGCCTTGACCGAGCATGACTATACCAACCAGCTCATGGACGACCTGACCAACCCCGACAAGGTGGTTGTTGCTCAGCCCGCACCTGCAGTGCGCGTCGCTTTGGGCGAGGAGTTCGGCATGAAGCCCGGCACTATCGTGACTGGCAAGATGGCTACCGCATTGCGTGACCTCGGCTTTGACTATGTGTTCGACACCGACTTCGGTGCTGACCTTACCATCATGGAAGAGGGCACCGAGATCCTGGGTCGCCTCAACAAGTTCCTTGCTGGCGATAAGGATGTGAAACTGCCTGTTATGACTTCATGCTGCCCCGCATGGGTTAACTTCTATGAGCACGAGTTCCCTGATCTGCTCGAGTATCCCTCGACTGCCAAGTCGCCCGCTCAGATGTTTGGCGCTGTTGCCAAGACCTACTGGGCTGAGAAGATGGGTATCCCCCGCGAGAAACTCGTTGTCGTTTCAATCATGCCCTGCTTGGCCAAGAAGTACGAGTGCGGCCGTGACGAGTTCAAGGTTGATGGCAATCCCGATGTGGACTACAGCATCTCGACCCGCGAGTTGGGCCGCCTGATCAAGCGCGCCAACATCGACTTCGCTAACCTGCCCGACGGCGACTTTGATTCTCCTCTGGGCGAGTCCACAGGTGCAGGCGCTATCTTCGCCAACACTGGTGGTGTGATGGAGGCCGCATTGCGCACCGTCTATGAGGTGCACACCGGCAAGACCCTGCCGCACCTCGAGTTCAACGAAGTGCGTGGTCTGGAAGGCATCAGGGAAGCTACAATCGACCTCAACGGCTTTGAGCTCAAGGTCTGCATCGCTCACACCCTGAGCAATGCACGCAAGGTCATGGAACTGCTGCGCGCCGGCAAGCTCAACTACCATGTTGTTGAGGTGATGGCATGTCCCGGCGGTTGCATTGGTGGCGCTGGTCAGCCCTACCACCACGGCAACATCGAGATTCTCAAGGCCCGTGCCGCTGCCGTTTACCGCGAGGACGAGGGCAAGGCCCTGCGCAAGAGCCACGAGAACCCCGACATCCAGAAGCTCTACAAGGACTTCCTGGGCGAGCCCTGTGGCGAGAAAGCACATCACCTGCTTCACACGCATTACTTTGATAAGTCTATTCACTAATTTCGAATCAAAACATCAATAACGATATGAAGAAGAAAGAAGAAATCAAGCTGGCGTGTACCGTTGTTCAACAGGTCGAGGAGATCTGCGACAAGCACGGCAACAAGCCCGGTGAACTGATCAACGTGCTGCACGAGTGCCAGGCATTGCACGGCTACCTCCCCGAGCCGATGCAACGCATCATCGCCCGCAAGCTGGGTATCCCCGCTTCCAAGGTTTATGGCGTAGTGACGTTCTACTCGTTCTTCACCATGACCCCCAAGGGCAAGCACCCGATTTCAGTTTGCCTGGGTACCGCTTGCTATGTTCGCGGTTCAGAGCGTCTGCTTGAGGAGATCAAGCGCGTCTTGAACATCGAGGTGGGCGAGACCACCCCCGATGGCAAGTTCTCGCTCGACTGCCTGCGCTGCGTCGGCGCTTGCGGTCTTGCACCCGTTGTCATGATTGGTGAGCACGTCTATGGCCGCCTGGACGTCAAGGATGTTCGCAAGATCCTCGACGACATGGCCAACGAGGGCTAATCACCCTAGACACATATTAACAAGAGAGCAGAGCTTTAAAGCCCTGCTCTCTTGTTAATATAACGTGAGTTCGATGAATATGTCGTTTGTCAATCAAGGCGTAGGCAACTCCCCCTCTTGGATAAGAGGGGGTGCCGCGGGAGCGGCGGGGGCGTTGATACTATCTAAGATATATTTCGAGGACAAATCATACTCCTCCGGCGCTTCGCGCCACCTCCCTTAAGGGGAGGAGTTAATAGATAGCACTTTTTTTCGTCGAACTCAAGTTAATATGTATTCAAACGTCTTGCTACAAGACGATTACAGTTTAGTTTGTTACTTGGTTACGTCGATGAGGCCGTGACCCGTCATTTCCTTGGGCTGAGGCAAATCCATGATTTGCAGGATGGTAGGAGCCACGTCGGCGAGGCGACCAGTGTTGATGATGAGCTCGGGATTCTCGGTCACATAGATGATGGGCACGGGGTTGAGCGAGTGAGCCGTGTTGGGTGTGCCGTCGGTGTTGATGGCATGGTCGGCATTGCCGTGGTCGGCGATGATGATGACCTCATAACCCGTGGCGCGAGCGGCCTCGACGGTGTCGTGCACACAGCGGTCAACGGCCTTCACGGCTTGGGTGATGGCCTCATACACGCCGGTGTGACCCACCATGTCGCCGTTAGCATAGTTCACCACGATGAAGTCGTACTTGTCCTCGCGGATGGCGGCAACGAGCTTGTCGCGCACTTCATAGGCGCTCATCTCAGGCTTCAGGTCATAGGTGGCCACGTCGGGCGAGGGCACCAGGATGCGGTCTTCGTTGGCAAAGGGCTGTTCGCGGCCACCGCTGAAGAAGAAGGTTACATGGGCATACTTCTCGGTCTCGGCGATGTGCAGCTGGCGCTTGCCCTGGCTTGACAGGTACTCTGACAGCGTGTTATCGACATTCTCCTTCGGGAACAGGATGTGCATGCCCTTGAAGGTGGGGTCATAGGGGGTCATGCAGTAGTACTGCAGGTCCTTGACGATGGTCATTCCGTCAGCGGGCTTGTCCTCCTGGGTGAGCGCAATGGTGAGCTGCTTGGCGCGGTCGTTGCGGAAGTTGAAAAAGATCACCACGTCGCCCTCCTGGATGCGGCCGTCAACGGTCGTGTTGACGATGGGCTTGATGAACTCGTCGGTCACGCCCTCGTCATAGGACTCCTGGATGGCCCTTACCATATCGTCGCTCTGCTTGCCTTGTGCGGCCGTGAGCATGTCGTAGGCCACCTTGATTCGGTCCCAGTTGTTGTTGCGGTCCATGGCATAATAGCGGCCGATGACGGTTGCCACTGTGCCGGCACTCTGCTTGCAGTGCTCAACCACCTGGTTAACAAAGCCCTTGCCGCTCTCGGGGTCGGTGTCGCGACCGTCCATGAAGCAGTGCACAAACACTTTGTCCAATCCATATTCCTTGGCGATGTCACACAGGGCCATCAGGTGACCCAGTGAACTGTGTACGCCACCAGCGCTAGTCAGTCCCATGATGTGCAGGGCTTTGCTGTGCTCCTTGGCATAGGAGTAGGCGCTCACGATCTCGGGATTCTTCAGTATAGAGCCGTCCTCGATGCTGCGGTTGATTTTCACTAGGTCCTGATAGACCACGCGACCGCCACCGATGTTCAGGTGGCCCACCTCGCTGTTGCCCATCTGACCGTCGGGCAGACCTACGTCCTCACCACAGGCCTTGAGTGTGCTGTGGGGATAAGCGGCCCTGAGGAAATCGAGATATGGAGTCGGAGTACTGTAAATCGCGTTGCTGTGGCCGTTGGGTCCTTCGCCCCAGCCATCAAGGATCATCAATAAAGCTTTCTTAGCCATAATAGAAATATTACCTTAAAATATTATTTACCTGTTTTTTTAGGACTGCAAAGATAATGCTTTTTTAAAGAATACTACGGATTATTCTGATTTTTCTGAGGGGGACCTACACGAGCTTTTAAAAACAACTGGAACAACTAATACAACTTTTTTTAAACGCGGATTACGCGGATTAAAAAATTAATTCGCGTTCATTCGTGTAATTCGCATTTAAAGATATTTTCACGTGAATTTTCGTGAATTGATCATTAATTAATGGATAATTCGTGGTAATTATATGTGAAATAATAATACACAGGAATGACTGTTAAATAGGGTCTGTAGATGACGGCCACGCCAAGGCGAGGCCCTACGGCATCCCCGCGCTTTACTTTCGGCGAATGAAATGAATTGAACGAATTTATTATTAGTGTACTTGGTTGAATTAGCGAAATTCGCATTAAAAGATATTTTCACGTGAATTGTCGTGAATTAATCATATAATTAATGAGAAATTCATGGTAATTATATGTGAAATAATAATACACAGGAATGACTGTTAAATAGGGTCTGTAGATGACGGCCACGCCAAGGCGAGGCCCTACGGCATCCCCGCCCGGGTTTAAAAACAACTGGGACAACTAAGAAAACATTTTTTAATTAAATGCTGATTACACGAATTACCACGAATTCAAAAAATAAAAAATTCGCGTTCATTCGCGTAATTCGCATTAAAAGATTCTTTTCACGTGAATTGTCGTGAAATGGTCATTAATTCATGAAAAATTCATGGTAATTAACGTGGAATTGTTGGGTGGAAAGAATAAGCCCTGCGCTTGACGTTGCAAACACAGGGCGTAATATTATTTCTGGAAGTATGTTAGGGTTAAGCCTCGGCGATGAGTTCGATCTCAACGAGGGCGCCCTTAGGCAGGTCCTTAACAGCGAAGGCGCAGCGGGCGGGGTAGGGTGCGGTAAAGAACTCGGCATAGACCTCGTTCATGGGACCGAAGTTGGCGATCTCGCTCAGGAAGACGGTAGTCTTAACGACGTTGCACAGGTCCAGACCCTCACTCTGGAGGATGGCGCGGGCATTGAGCAGGCTCTGATTGGTCTGTTCCTTGATGCCTCCCTCGGGGAAGGCGCCAGTGGCGGGGTCGATGGGCAGCTGGCCCGAGACGAAAACGAGGTTGCCGGTGCGGATAGCCTGGCTGTAAGGTCCAATGGCAGCAGGTGCCTTATCGGTGTTTAATACTTTCATTTTTCTTTAGTTGTTAGAAATAAGTCGGTTAAAGAAATGATATAGATATAATATTCAAAAGTTCAAGTCCCGGGGTCATGCCCCAGGACTTGAATGGAAAATTTTACTTCTTGATGCCCATTTTCTTGGCAATCTTGGCGGGAATGGCATCCTTGTGAACGAGGATGTTCAACGTCTTGGCACGGAAGAAGGCCTCACTGCAATAGAAGTAGCCCTCATAGAGCTGGTTGGTGTCCCAGCTGTTCTGTACCTTGAAGTACTTGTTACCCTCCTGGTCAACGGCCTTGCCCATGATAACCATGCCGTGGTCGTCGGTGGTCTCCTTGTTGTCAAACATCTCCTGACGCTCCTCAGGGGTTACCCACTGCTCCTTAACCGGGCCCTTGATGTCCCAGAGCTCGGCCTCGCGGTCCTTATCGCTGAGCTGAGCCCAACGAGCCATGTCGGTACCGGCTGCATCGGGCACGTCTTTCTTCACGGGCAGGATGGCATAACCGTTGCGCCACTTGAATCCCTTCTCGCTGACGTCGGCACCCCAAGCGATGCTGTAGCCGTTGTCGATAGCGTAGTTGGCAATCTCCAGCAGCTCGTCGATGGGCACGTTCTGATAGCTGGACCACAACCAGTTGTCGGCCACCTCAAGGATGAAGGGCTGATAGTAGGGGTGATGGGTGAACGATGCGATGGGCACATAGTCGTCCATGTTCAGGCCGAGGCTGGCAGCCCAAGTCTGCGGTGTGTAGGTCTTGCCCTCATAGACGAAGGTCTCGGGCATCTTGCCCATGTAGCTGTTCAGGATAGCCTGCAAACCATCTTTCCATGCAGGAGTGAGCTTGCGTCGCATGTTCTTGTTGATGGTGCCTACATAGCCACTCAGCAACGAGGTGAGCTCACTGGTGTCAAACTTCTTGTCTTCATAGGTCATGCCGGTGTAAACCTCGTTGGGCACCATACCGTAGTTGCGCCAAACGTAGGGAACGTCCTCGGCAGCGCCACCTTCAGCAAAGTTGATCTGGCCATCCATGCGGATGTACTTGATGGCCTTGTCATAGTAGCAGTGGTTTACAACAAAACCCTCGCTGAGGTGAACTTCCTTGCCCGTGCGGCGCAGGATCTCGTTCTCAAAGAAGGAGTTGGTGGAGTAGCACCAGCACGTACCGGACTTGTTCTGGTCCTTGACGGCGGTGTGACGGATCTCCTTGGTGTCGGTAAACTTGAAACCGGTGCTGTCGGGGATGACAACCTTGTCATCGGCCATCATGTTGAAAGCGATTGCCGAAGCCAATAAAGCAAAAACTAATTTCTTCATAAATACTGATTTTGTTTAATTTATAACTGTTTTAGGTTAATGTCTTTGATATTCCAAGATGCAAATTTAATAGTTTTTTTTGAAATATCCTGTTTTAGGTGATTTAATTGTGGCGAAAAAACAAAAAGTGCCCCTTTGATGGCCATTTAGCCACTGTCGGGGCACCGTTTTTTTTAGGATCAGACTTGATAAGATTTGATTGATGATGATATCATGGGGCACTTGGCCCCGATGATGCCGCAAAAGTAAAAAAAAACTAGATACCGATTATAGATTATGGTGAAAAATATTCATTTTCACTTTTAAGTCAAGTGGGCACTGCCATTGTCCTCCTCTTGTGCTGTAAGCGTTTGTTTGGGCGCCAGGATTGATGATAGCCACTGGAGGGTGATTATGGCATACGAGTTACCTTAGCCTTCCCACAGTTGTCGGTGGAAGTGGGGCGTTTTTTTGTCGTGAATGGTTTATGAATCAGATTTTTTATCTAATTTTGCACTTTCATTATCACTTAATTATTATCAAAATCTAAAATGAATAAGTTTTTACATTCAATCGTTTTGTTGATGGCAGCGTTGTTGCCTGTAGCAGCGAGTGCTTATGAACAGTTGGCTGAAGGCGTCTATAGCGACGGTTCAACGCTGTACATCGGTAGTGGTGTGAGTACACTTGGCCCCTTGCAAGTAAATCCAAGTGTGGTTTATTCCTTTGCTGCGACACCTCCCGCATGTGTTGAGAATACATTCCTGGAGTATGGCGCAATACTGCATATGCCCTCAACATCCTATGGAGCTTATTTCCTTGCCGATTATTGGAGCAACTTTGCGACAATGGAGAATGATGCCGTGGAGCCGACCGGAGTGGCTCTGAGTCCGAGCTCAGCCGAATTGTATGTTGGTGGTGTCATGAATATCAATGCCACTGTATTGCCCGAGAATGCTTCGGCACAATCAGTTGATTGGTATTCAACTAATCCCGAGGTAGCAACCGTTAGCGACGGCATCGTTACTGGTGTGTTCCCCGGCGAGTGTGACATTGTGGTTAGTTGCCTTGATAAGCAGAGCGTGTGTCATATTACTGTACTTGAGACCACGATTCAAATCAGTCTTGACAGGCATGTGGCAAGATTGTTGCCCAACCATGCATTGACGCTCTTCCCCACCATGGCTCCGCTGCAAACTGAGATTAAAGTCTCATCGAGCAATCCCGAGGTAGCTGCTGCCCGTCTCGTGAACGGTGTAATCCAGGTGGTCGGTTTGGCTGAGGGTTCAACGATGGTCGTTGTAAACTCTGTTGATGAGCAGGCTATTCCCGATACTTGCGAGGTAATTGTTTATACCGAACTTGGCGATGTTAACTGTGACGGCTATGTGACGATTAGTGACGTGACCAAACTCATCGACTATCTGCTTGGTGGTGAGGTGGAAGCACCATTCAGCGAGACCAACGCTGACTGTAACCACGACGAGAGCGTGAGCATCAAAGACGCGACCATGTTGATTGACTACCTCTTGGGTAGCATTGACTTGAACCCGCCCGTGACCGATACCTATACGGTAAACGGTGTGACCTTCAAGATGATCGCTGTAGAGGGTGGCACCTTCACCATGGGTGGTACCGAGGAGCAAGGCAGCGATGTAACCAGCGATGAGCTTCCTGTCCACGAGGTGACGCTGTCAAGTTATTGCATTGGCGAGACCGAGGTGACCCAGGAACTGTGGACGGCTGTGATGGGTACTAACCCGAGCAACTTCTCAAGTGGTATTAACCGTCCCGTTGAAAGGGTATCTTGGTATGACTGCCAGTTGTTTATTGAAAAGTTGAACGAGATGACCGGCATGACATTCCGCCTGCCTACTGAAGCCGAGTGGGAATTTGCAGCCCGCGGTGGCAAGAAGAGCGAAGGCTACAAATATGCTGGTAGTAACGATGTCAACGAAGTGGCATGGTACAGTGCTAACTCTACCTCAATGACTCAGCCCGTGGCAACAAAGGCTCCCAACGAGTTGGGCTTGTATGACATGTCGGGTAACGTGTGGGAATGGTGCCAGGACATCTATGGCAAATATAGCAGCCAGCCTCAAACTAATCCCACTGGTCCCTCAACAGGTGCCTTCCGCGTATTCCGTGGTGGTTGCTGGGTACTTCCCGCTACGAGTAGCCGCGTGTCCCTCAGGGTCAACAACATGCCGACGACAACGTCCGCTTACTTGGGACTGCGTCTCGCTCTGTAATCTCTAGCTATACAGGTTATCGCCGTGGCGATGGCCTGTATTGACTCTTATCGTAGCCGCTAAAAGGCGGTTTCAAGAAAAAAACCTCCAGTGAACCAAGGCTTGCTAACGTGAGCAACAAAGCCTGGTTCGCTGGAGGTTCTTTTGTCTTTATGGTGTATGCTATCAGTCGGTGACTCTTTACTTGCACTAATGTTGGATAAATTAGGCTACGTTTCGGCATAAAAAATGAAAATTTTCCATTTTCATTTTGTTCTGCTCTCAACTTGCACTAATTTTGTGGTATGATTTATCCCTCAAATTTTGAGTCAAAGATAGGGTTTGATGCAGTACGCCGCGAGCTTGAGCGCTATTGCGTCAGTGCGCTTGGTGCCTCTAATGTGCCTCGCTTGCGTTTCTCGACGCGCCGCGACGAGGTGATACGTTGGCTGGAACAGACCAATGAGTTTCTGTCTATTGTTCAGGCGAAGCGTGAATTCCCGCTGAGTTACTATTTTGACCTGCGAGTGGTGCTCAAGGAGATATCGACTCCGGGCACATTCCTCTCTGCAGAGCGGCTGTTTGATTTGCAGCGTCTGCTGGTGACCGTTAGTCAGGTCGTGCGCTTTTTTGCTCAAGATGGAGAAGCCGGCACTCCTTATCCTCGCTTGAGCGAGCTCACCAGTGGCCTTCATGCCTTCCCAGAGCTGAGTAATGCTATCGGACACGTGCTGGATAAGGCGGGAAACATCAAGGATACCGCTTCGCCCCAACTGCGTGACCTGCGTGCGTCTATTGCCCATGTGACCAGCAGCATCAACGGCACCCTGCGCCGCATTATTGCCCAGGGTAAACAGGACGGCATCCTTGAGGCCGATGTGCAACCTTCCTTGCGCGATGGAAGACTGGTGGTGCCAGTGAGCGCCATGAACAAGCGCAAGTTGCATGGTATTGTGCATGACGAGAGCGCCAGCGGTAAGACCGTTTTCATCGAGCCTGATGCTATCGTTGAGGCCAATAACCGCATCCGCGAGATTGAGGCCGAGATCGCGCGTGAAATTATCCGCATCCTTACCGAGGTGACCGACCAGATTAGACCGCATCTGGACGAGTTGGCGGGTGTGCTCGATACGTTGGGGCTGTTGGATTTCATCCGCGCTAAGGCTTTGTTTGCCCAAGATGTGGGTGCACAGATGTGCCATGTCGACCGCAAACCCGTGGTGGAATGGTACACTGCCGTGCATCCCGCACTGCTGCTGTCGTTGCGCAGTCAGGGCAAGGAGGTGGTGCCGCTGAATATCACACTCAATCGCCAAGACCGCATCCTGGTCATCTCGGGGCCCAATGCCGGCGGCAAGTCGGTGTGCCTGAAGACAGTGGGAATTGTGCAGTATATGATGCAGTGTGGCCTATTGCCCACGCTGCGTGATAATTCCCACATGGGCATCTTTCGTGACATTTTCATCGACATTGGTGACCAGCAGAGCATCGAGAATGACTTGAGTACCTATAGCAGCCACCTGCAGAACATGAAACTCTTCTTGTCGAAGGGTGGCAAAGAAACACTTATCCTCATTGACGAGATGGGAAGCGGGACCGAACCTCAGATAGGCGGTGCCATCGCTCAGTCCATTCTCGAGCAACTCAATGAGCATCAAGTGATGGGTGTGGTGACGACCCACTACCAGAACCTCAAGCAATTTGCCGAGGACACCGATGGCGTGGTTAACGGAGCCATGCTCTATGATCGGCAGCACATGCAGCCGCTGTTCCAGTTGTCGGTGGGTTATCCGGGTAGCTCGTTTGCAATCGAGATCGCGCGCAAGACAGGCTTGCCCCGTGAGGTCATCGACAAGGCCAGCGAGATTGTGGGCAGTGACTACATCAACATGGACAAATACCTGCTCGATATCGTGCGCGACCGCCGCTATTGGGAGAATAAACGCCAAGACATTCGCGCTAAGGAGAAACGCCTCGATCAGTTGATAGCCGATTATGACGACCGCCTTGACAGCATCCGTGCCGAGCATCGCCAAATCATCCATGATGCCCGCAACGAGGCCGAGGAAATCCTGCGTTCCAGCAATGCGCAGATTGAAAGGACCATCAAGGAAATTCGGGCACGCCAGGCCGAGAAGGAGCATACCAAAGAGTTGCGCCGCCAGCTAGAGGACTTCAAGAGAAGGCTAAACGCCGATCAAGAGCCTGATGAGCCTCAACGCTTGAAGGATATCACTCCCAAGGACAAGCCGCGCCACCGCCAACCCAAGAAAGCCGCCAAGCCTGCCGCACCTAAAGAACGTCCGCTACAAGCTGGTGACAACGTGGTCATCAAGGGCAGCAACACTGTGGGCTCGCTCATCAGCATTGACGAGAAATATGCGCTAGTGGCTTTTGGTAACATCAAGACGCGAATCGAGGCCAATCAAGTGGAGCGCACTATGCGCAAAGAAAAGACACCTAAGGCCGAGTCGCTGGGCCGAAGCACAACTGACGAGATACGCACTCGACAGCTCAACTTCAAGCCCGACATCGACGTGCGTGGCATGAGAGCCGATGAGGCATTACAGGCCATCACCTATTTCATTGACGACGCCATCCAGTTCAGTGCCCAGCGCGTACGCATCCTGCATGGAACGGGAACTGGAGCCCTGAAAGTGGCGATACGCCAATATCTGTCTTCGGTGACTGGTGTGAAGAGTTACCGCGATGAACACGTGCAGTTTGGCGGCGCGGGAATCACGGTGGTGGACTTAGAATGAGTTAATAGTTAACAGTTAATAGATTTTAGATATTAGATATCAGATAGTTAGATTACAGATAATAGATAGTAAGTTGATGATTAAAGATAATATTTTTTCGCGTCCATTTAAAACACGGGGTGGTGCCATTCCGTTTGACCGCATCACTACGGCTGACTATGAGCCCGCAATCCGTCAGGGCATCAAGGAACATGATGCCGAGGTGGAGTCCATTGTCAATAACAGCGATGAGCCCACATTTGAAAATACCATTATCGCGCTGGAACGTGCCGGCCAGACCTTGAACCGCGTGCTGGGTGTGTTCTATCCCATGCTCTCATGTCACGCTGATGACGCACTGCATGAGGTGAGCAACCGCATGGCTCCTGTGTTGAGCGAACATTTTAACAGCATCACGCTCAATGAGCGTCTGTGGCAGCGGGTAAAGCATGTCTATGAACATTTTGATACCAATAAACATGACGTGGAGGACCAGATGCTTATGCAGGAAACTTATAACGGATTTGTGCGCAGTGGTGCTAACCTGCAAGGCGCCGACCGTGACCGTTACCGCGAACTCTCCAAACGCTTAACAGGGCTGACCTTGAAATTTGACCAGAACGCCCTCAAGGAGACCTCAAAATATGAATTGTGGCTTACCGAGAAGGATCTTGACGGGCTCCCCGAGAGCACGCTGGATGCCGCCAAGCAGCTGGCCAAGGACAAGGGACGTGAGGACCAATGGCTTGTGACGCTAGATGCGCCCAGCTATGTGCCGTTCATGAAATACAGTGACCGCCGTGACCTGAGAGAGCAGTTATATAAGATGTATAACCGCCAATGCACTACTGGAGAGTTCTGCAACCTTGAGGTGATGCGTGACATTGCCAATACCAGACTGGAAATAGCCAAGTTGCTGGGTTATAATAGCTTTGCTGAATATCGCTTGCAACGTTCGATGGCCGAAACGCCCACTAATGTTTATCAGATGCTGGACAGGTTGCGCGAGGCCTATCTGCCTGTCGAGCGGGATGAAATGGAACGATTAACCAAGTTTGCCACCGAACTTGAAGGCAAGCCGATTGAAATCATGCCGTGGGATTACAGCTACTACAGCAACAAGGAAAAGGACTCGATGTTCCAGATCAACGACGAGTTGCTGAGACCCTATTTTGAGTTGGGTAGGGTGACTAAGGGCGTGTTTGGCTTTGCCACGCGGATGTATGGCCTCCATTTCATTCCCAACCACGATGCCCAGGTGTTCCATCCCGAGGTTGAGGTCTATGATGTGACCGATGAGAACGGCAAGGCTGTGGGTATGTTGTATATGGACTTCTTCCCCCGTGCGACCAAGCAGAGTGGGGCGTGGATGACCAACTATCGGGAGCAGTATATTGACGAGAACGGCAATGACGTGCGCCCGCTGGTCACACTGACCATGAATTTCACTCGTCCCACCGAAGCCAAGCCGTCATTGCTCACCGTTCGCGAGGTGGAAACCTTCATGCATGAGTTTGGACACGCGTTGCACGAACTGCTGACCCATTGCAAGTATCAGTCCTTGTCAGGCACTAACGTGTATCGGGACTTTGTCGAGGTGCCCTCGCAGTTCAATGAGAATTACATGTATGAGCGTGAGTTTCTGGACAGCTTTGCCTGCCATTACCAGACTGGCGAACCAGTGCCGCAGGATCTGATTGATAAATTGTTGGCCTCGTCGCAGTATGGGGCTGCTTATGCCTGTGTGCGCCAGTTGAGCTTCGGTTACCTGGATATGGCATGGCACACGTTGACCGAGCCTTATCAAGGTGATCCCTTTGGTTTTGAACGTACGGCAATGGAGCGGGTTCGGGCATTTGACCCGGTCGAGGGCTGCATCATGTCGCCGCAGTTCACTCACATTTTCTCGGGCGGCTATGCGGCTGGCTACTACGGCTACAAGTGGGCCGAGATGATTGAGTGTGATGCGTTCTCCAAGTTCAAGGAGGATGGTATCTTCAACCCCGCGACGGCCCGGTCGTGGCTGGATCATGTGTTGTCGCGTGGCGGTACCGAGCCGCCCATGACGCTCTATAAACGCTTCCGTGGCCGTGAGCCCCGCATCGATGCCATGATGCAGCGTGATGGCATCAAGCGTTAGAATGGATAATGATTTCAATCATGAGGTGTTCGTTAGTTTCATCATCTGAGTTGCGATAAAACGACGAATCAATCCCTCCCTTTTAGATTGATACTTTATGTTTGTCATATTAAGCCGCTGAACTGTAGGGGATTGTAGTGGATGTGGCATTACAATGAGTTATGAAAAAGTTATTGATTACCCTAGTTTGTGCTTGCCTCGGGTTGTCAGCGTTATCGGCACCCCATCCTGCGGGAAATGCTATGACCGAGCAACTGCAAGTGTTACCCCTCACTGGTTATGTGAGAGTGGGTGATGTTGACGCCAATGGTTGGGTTCCAGTTGAATACGTTGGAACCGAGAATGTGACCTTGAGTGCAACTGTGAACGGTACCAATGTATCGATAGTCAACCACAAAATCAAATTGCCAAACTATGGAACTCACGTTGTGGTCATAACAGTGAAAGCGACAGGCTATGCGACATTGACCGTGACATTTGATGATGTCACTTGGGAACAAGATCCTCACAACGAAGGGTACTGGATAGTCATTCTCGATAGAATATTAGGTAATGAAGTTTGGTTCCCCCTTATGCCAATGAATAATGGAAGATATGCAAACGTAATTAATTTATATTCATCAATGTATGATTATGATGTTTCGCATTTTCGCTTTGTGATAGATGGAGTGACCTATGGAGCTCCTGGTAACGAGCCAGTTCTTATTTTTGATGAGATGATGGGCCATCCAGAATATACCCCATTGGTAAAAGGATCTAGCAACACTTACTATGTAGATACGGGATTTTCATATTGGTTTGAAATTATATTGATTATTAATGATGATTATGAACTTGATGGCTATAACGCTAATCTCTTTAAATATGCATCTTTATCATATATTCTGGGTGATGTTAATGGTGACAATAATTTAAACATTAGCGATGTGACAGCCCTTATTGACTATTTGTTGACACGTCATACTAGTATCGTTCTAGATAACGCCGATGTGGATGACAGTGGAAACATCAGAATCTCGGATGTAACGGCGCTCATTGATAAATTACTGAATTGATAATTTTTTAAACGACTATTAGGAGTCTATCGATTGATTGAGGTCGATAGGCTCTTTTTTTGTGCCGAAATTGATTTTTGGGTGATTTTTCTGCTGATTTTTGGTGGTGTTTCCAATTCTTTTGTAAATTTGTAGGTTAAAATGGATTATTGTGCATTAATGTGACAATAAATGTTTGGCAAAAAGGGAAATATGTTCTCAAAGATCGCCGCTTGGGTGGGCGGTGGCTTATTGAGTATGGTAGCGGCTCTACCGTTTGCCATGTATATCCCTTGGGTCCAAAACAAGGCAGCAGACATCGCGGCCGAAATTGCCAGCGAGAAGACCGGCATGGATATCAGTGTGGGCGATGTCAACATCAAGTTCCCCCTTGACGTGACTGCCACCGACGTTCAGGTCATTGACCAGAACGGTGACACACTCTTCAAGGCTGACGAGGTCAAGGCCGATGTCAAGCCCAAACCGCTAATCGACAAGAAGGTTGAGGTTGAGAACGCGTCACTCAAGGGTGCCAAGAGCCAAATCAAAACCGAGGATGGGTCAACTGACCTGGATGTCGACCTTGACGAAGCTAAGATTGACAATGCTAAGGTGGACCTGAACAATAACAAGGTTGATGTCAATAATGCAGCATTGAAGGGCGGTAAGGCTAAACTCAGCTATAAGCCCGAGAAAAAGAAGCCCGATCCTGACAAGGAGCCCAGCAAGCCCTGGAAGGTTAATGCCAATAAGGTCACTGCCGACGATGTGGACTACAAGATGGACATGAAGCCCACCATCGACAAGCTTGATGCCAAAGTCAAACATGCCGAGGCCAAGAACGTGAAAGTCGATACTGGTGAGCAGACGGTTGACGTGGGCTCACTGGATATTGACGAGGCTGATGTGAAATATGAATATCCCAGCGAGAAAGACGCCAAGCAATACAGCAAGGATCATCCCATGCCCAAGGACCAAAAGACTGACGACAAGGATGATAAGCCCTGGAAGGTTAAGGCCGACAAAGTGCGCTTGAACAACAGCAAGGGCAAGTATTCCCAGACGGGTAAGAAGCCCAATAAACCAGGCACGACGCTTGATCCTGACAATATCGAGGTAGAAGACGTGAACGCCGCCGTCGATAACTTTGAGTATGACGGCGAGAACATGAAAGTGCCTGTGAAGCATCTCTCGGGCAAGGAGCGCAGCGGCCTCCAGGTCAAGGATGCCAGCGGTACCGTGAGCAAGAACAAGAACGGTCTTGACCTCGATGACATGAAACTCAAGACCAAGGGCAGTGACATCAAGATGGATGCTCACGTTGACCAGGATATGCTCGACGGCAAGCCTAACGGCAAAGCCACCATCGACACCGACAGTAAGATTGACCTCAACGAGGTGGAGAAGCTCGTTCCCGAGGCCCGCAAGGCGCTGAAAGACATTCCCCACAACAAGCCCGTGCGCGTCAAAGCCAAAGCCCGAGGCAACCAAAAACGTGTCGATGTGCAGTCGCTGGATGCCGATGTGCCAGGAGTAGGGCGCATCAAGGGCAAGGGAACCATCTACAACCCCACCGACTTCGACAAAATGAAGGCTGACCTGGATACTGAGGTCGACCTGCGTGATCCCAGCGTGTTGAACAAGATGCTGGGCCTGGATGGCGTGAAACTGCCGCCCATGAAACTGAGTGGCAAGATCAATAAAGAAGGTTGCCGCTATGTGGCGCGCAACCTGCGCGTCTCCACCGGTGGTGGAACCATGCGGGGCGATGGTTACTATGACATGTGCAACGAGGACTATGACGTGGATGCCACGTTTAACAATTTCCCCGTTAAGTCGTTCCTTCCCGACTATGACGTGCAGGGTCTGACAGCCAGCGTCAAGGCCAAGGGGCACGGATTTGATTTCACCGATTGCGGCTCTACCTGGACCGATGCGACAGTCAATCTGGGCAGTGTGCGTTATGACGGCACTCGCTACGGCAACATCAAGGCCCGAGGCAAATTGCGTGGCGGCTATGCCGACGTGTACGCTTCCAGCGCCAATAAGGGTAGTGACCTCGATGTTAATGCCCATGGCACTATCTGTGACGATCATTACGTCTTTACGGCCGACGGCAATGTGCGTGACTTGGACCTGAAACACCTGGGGATGTATGATGGCGTGTGCAATGGTTCTACAAAGCTTCATGCCGAGGGCGACATCAACCTGCGCACCCAGGAGTGGGATGCCGACCTTCATCTCACCGACCTGGACTGGCAGCTCGACAGCAGCTATCTCGTAACCGATGATGCCCACGCGACGTTGCACAGCACTCCGTGGCTCACCTGCATTATGGTTGAGAACGAGGACAATTATGCCCACTTGAATGCGCCCAGCGGAATGACGTCGCTGATCGAGGACTTCCAAAATACCGCTAAGGAGATTAAGCGCCAGTATGACGAGCGATGGATTGACGTGGAGCGCTTGAAAGAGCCGATGCCCCGATTTGATTTCGACATGCACATGGGTACTGACGGACTCGTGCAGCGCTACTTGCAGCAATATGAGTTCGACTTCCGTAACATCAGTTGCGAGATGAGCCGTGACACTAGCCTCTATCTCAATGGCTTGGCCAACGGCATCAGCTATGGAGATACCAATATTGACACGATTACCATACGTGCCAATGAGTTGCACAACGAGTACCTCGCCTTTAACGCCCACATGGGTAACCGACCAGGCACTTGGGATGACTATGCCCAGGTTGATATCGAGGGTGGCATCAAGGGGCAGGCTCTTGACTTCATGCTCAATCAACGGAACATCAAGGGTCAAACAGGCTATCACCTGGGATGCAACGCACGACTCACTGATGATGAGGTGAGGATGAGGCTTTTTGGCGATGATCCAGTGATTGGTTACCGGCATTGGACCGTCAATGAGGACAATTTCTTGAATGTGAACTACAAGACCCGCTTGATAGACGCCAAATTGTCGCTCGAGAGTGACAGCAGCAATCTGGTGCTGCTCACCAACCGCATTCCTAGCGAGGATAGTGAGGACATCATGCTCTATGTTGACAACCTGAAACTGGAGGAATGGACCCAGATTGTGCCCATGCTTGACCGAACAAGCGGCACTCTGGATGCTGACATCGAGATCAAATGGGACGGTGTGAACGCCGATGGTGATGGCACTATTGACATCAAGGACTTTGTGTATAATGGCAAGCCTGAGGGCGACGTGACCCTTAATGCCGACTTTGACCTTGACCCAGCCACCTCGACAACACGCCTTACTGCCGACCTCATGCTTGACGGTAAACAGGCGATGGTACTGCAAGGAACGCTGAATGATGTCAACTCTGATTCCCCGCTCAAGTTGGGCGCACAATTCAATCGATTCCCCTTGAGCCGTGTCAATGGGTTTATTCCCGGTGATTACGTATGGCTCGACGGTTATGCATTGGGTGAATTGACGATGACAGGATCAACCGATAATCCTCGTTTCAATGGCTATTTCACCGCCGATTCGGCAACGCTTAACCTGCCTCGATATGGCAGTTCACTCATGCTGGCAACTAACCGCATTCCTGTCAAGGACAATGTTATCACGTTCGACAACTACAGGCTTACCGGCGCCAACCGCAGTCCTGTATTGATCAATGGATATGTGGACCTGCGTGACCTTGACAATATGATTATCGACCTCAAAGCCGAGGGACGCGAAGTCCAGTTCATGAACAGTAAGCAAGATGACTTCACGCAGCTATTTGGCAAGGGCCTTGCCGACATCGATGCCACGGTCAAGAGCCATGGAAACATGATGAATGTGCGGGCTAATGCCACTTTGCTATCGGGTTCCAATATCACTTATGTCATGAAAGATGACATCTCGCAACTCTCGACGGCGGTAGATGAAGGTATGGTAACGTTTACTGACTTCAATAACACTACCGACGAGACGATTTTGGTGACTGGCAAGGGCAGCAGTAGCGCCACCAACATCATTGCCAACATCGATGTTCAGCAAGGTGCCAAAATCAATGCCTATCTGTCGGAGGACGGTCAGAATCGTGCAACGATTGACGGTAGCGGTCGCTTGAAATACAGCCTTGACTTTGCGGGAAAGGACAATCTGACGGGCACCTATACAATCTCCAGTGGTAACCTGCGTTACACGCCACCTTTGATTTCCCAAAAGAACTTCAACATCAGTAGTGGCAGCACGATATCATGGACTGGTGAAATGCTCAACCCCCAACTTGACCTCAAGGGAACAGAGCGTGTCAAGACTGGCGTGATTGGCGAGAAAGATCCGGTGGATTTCCTGATTGACGCCCATGTGGGAGGCACCCTGAGTAACATCGACTTGAAGTTTGACTTGAGCTGCGAGAATAGCCCCACGGTGAAGAATGAATTGCAGTCGATGAGCGACAGCCAGCGTTCACAGGCTGCCATCAACCTGTTGCTCTACAACACTTATTCTGGAACCAATAGTGCAGGCAATATCAATAACATGACCGCTTCGTCGGCCTTGTTCTCATTCCTGCAATCCAAACTTAATGCTTGGGCCGCTCAGACCTTGCCGGGTATCGACCTCTCGTTTGGCATCAACCAGTATGAGGGTGGCAACAGTGGCGGAACAGAGACCAGCTACAGCTACCGTTTGGCCAAATCACTGTTCAACGACCGCTTCAAGATTGTGGTGGGTGGTGAATACAGCACCGATGCGGTCGAAGCTGAGCACATTGCCAGCAACCTCTTCAACGACGTGTCGCTGGAGTATTACCTCAACGATAACGCCACCCGTTACTTGAAACTCTTCCGCCATGCGAGCTATGAGAACGTGCTGGAGGGACCGGTGACCGAGACCGGTGTGGCCTATGTAATTAAGCGCAAACTCACCGACTTGAGGAACCTGTTTACCTTCAAGCACTCGCGTGAATATCTCCTGCGTGACTCGCTGGAGAAAGCCCGCAAGGCGGCCTTGAAACTGCAGGAAGATGCTATTGATGCCATCACCAGTGATGACGATACTTACGTTGTCCCCCTCGATGATGGCCAGGCTATTGACAAACCTACCGTAAACCGCAAGGAAGATGAAGATTAGGCATATCCACATATTGCTCGCCGCAGCACTCGTCTTGATGACTGCATCTTGCTCGACGACCAAGAAGTTGGGCGAGAATGATGTGCTCTATACCGGTGTGAAACACCTCAAGTATCATGAGGAAGGCACCAAGCTGGACCCTGGTGTGAAGGACGATATCTTCACCGCTATCAACGTTCGTCCCAATAACCCCTTGTACTCTCCTTATTACCGTACGCCATTCCCAATTGGCCTGATGATATACAATAACATTGACGAGGATGCCAAGGGTTTCAAGGGCTGGCTCTACAAGCATTTTGCAGCCAAGCCCGTCCTCATCAAGCGAGTGAATCCCCAGACTCGCGTGGATATGATCAACACGATCCTTCGCAACAACGGTTATTTCACATCCTCGGCCAGTTACAACATTCATCCCAAGAAAAATCCTAAGAAGGCCAAGATTTCCTATGATGTCTATGTCAATCAGCCTTACACGATTGGCAATGTGCAATACACTGGCGGCAAGGATCCCCTCATGATGATGGTAGACTCGCTAGCCCGCGAGAACCATTACTTGAAGACGGGCAGCCGCTATTGCCTGGACTCGTTGAGCGCTGTGAGAATTGACATCACCAATTACGTGCGCAATCACGGTTACTATTTCTTCCGCCCCGAGTACATCCAGTATCTTGCCGATAGCGTGCAAGACAAGGGCATCATCCACATGCGACTTGTTGAATCGGGTGATATTCCCAACAATGCCCGCATGCGCTACCTTACCCATGACATTGTGGCCACTGTGGTCAATGACGATGGAGTAGGGGAGCCAGACACGATTGAGACTGACCGATGCACCCTCATCAAGTTTGAGCCTGTCCACATCAAGGACCATGTGATTCCTAACAACATACGTGCCCGCAAGGGTCGTCAGTTCCGTGTCAACAGCATTGACCGCACCCAAGCGGCCCTGTCGCGCCTGGGTATTTTCAGCATGGTGGATATTCAGGTAAATGCGCTGGATAGCGTGACTCCCAGTGGCGAGGGTTTACTCGACCTGGCCATTAACACCCAGCTGGACAAGCCGTGGGAGGTGACGTTTGAGATGCATGGCACATCCAAGAGTAACAGTTTTATTGGCCCTGGTTTGGAAATCGGTGTTAGCCATAAAAATGCTTTTGGCGCAGGAGAGAAGTTCTCCTTGGATGTATATGGCGACTATGAGTGGCAGACGGGTGGCGCCGGCAACTACAAGGGTGCTGATTTCAATTCTTATGAGTTCGGTATCGAGTCCAAACTGGATTTTCCGCGCCTCTTGGCTCCCAAGTTCCTGTATCCCTCCCGCCGTTACACCAACTGGACCCGTTTCTCGCTCAGTGCCGACCTGATGAACCGTCCGGGTTTCTTCAAGATGTCGCAGTTGTCATTTGCCGCAACATGGGAATGGCACGCCGACCGTTATTCAAGCCATGTGTTGACTCCCTTCAAACTCACCTATAACCGCCTGCTGAGCAAGACCGACAAGTTTGAGGAGTTGATGCGAAATAACCAAGCGTTGGAGCAGAGTTTCAACAGTACTTTTATCCCCAAGATTGAATATACCTATACCTTTGATCGTGATATCACTTATCGTGACCATATCACCTTTGTCGGTAGCGTGTCCGAGGCGGGCAATATTGCCTCAGGGCTGTGGTCACTGTTTGGCGCTAAGGGCACCAAGCAGTTGTTGGGGACGCCGTTCTCGCAGTTCGTCAAGGCTCAGGGGCAGGTGGTGTGGACGCGCCGTCTGGTGGGCAGTTCGGCTTTGGCAACCCGTCTGTTCTTGGGCCTGGGCCATGCCTATGGCAACAGCAGCGAGATGCCTTACAGGGAGCAGTTCTATGTGGGTGGATCCAACTCGGTGAGGGCTTTTGCTGTTCGCACGTTGGGTCCTGGTAGTTTTACTCCTGATTCCATTAGCGGCTTCTCCTATTATGACCAGACTGGCACGTTCAAGTTTGAGGCCAACGCCGAGTACCGTTTCCCCATTTTGGGCTATTTCAAGGGCGCTGTCTTCCTGGATGCTGGCAACATTTGGCTATTGGAGAATGATGAGAATCGCCCTGGTGGCCAGTTAAAGATGAAAAACTTCTTTAAGGAGCTGGCTGTGGGTACAGGTGTTGGATTGCGTTTTGATATGCAGATGCTCGTTGTGCGAGCCGACTTGGGTATTGGTATCCATGCTCCCTATGACACGGGCAAGAGCGGCTATTTCAACATGCCTAGCTTTAAGAAAGCCCTGGCCTTCCATCTTGCCATTGGCTATCCTTTCTAAACGGGTTTTCGCTTACGGTCTTTGATGGCCATCATGTCGTTATTGGCCTGATTTGTTATCCCGCTTGCGTGGGAGTCTTGACAATGTCATGAACTGAAGGGTTTTGCTGGTGGTGTGAAGGTGGGATTGGCTGGGTGCCCACTGGCCTCGACTGATTCCGGGAGCGAGTTTCACCGATCGGGTGCCGTAATGGTCATTAATGCCGTCGATGCTTGTCATCAGTCGGCGCAGCTTGCCGTGATCCACCTGGTCGAACAGATTGAGCTGGATGGCTCCACCGTGCTCGATGTCAAGTGCCATCACACCCGCCTTGCGGTAGGCATAGCCTTCGCGCCAGATGTTATTCAGGGCATTGAGCGCACGTTGGACGATGGTCATGGTATCATTTGACGGCGTGTCGAGTCTTAACTGGCACGAGTTGGAATAAAATGGCAAGTCCTCGCGAAATCGGTCCCCCCTCACATAGGTCATGATGCTTCCCGCTACACTGTCTTCGTTCCTGAGTTGACGAGCCGTCTTCTCGGCAAATGAGACTATAGCATCGGCTATTTCATCATAGCTGGTAATGATTTTGCCAAATGTGCGCGAGGTCATGATGGTCTTGTGGGCAATGTTCACGGGGTTGACGATTTGGCAGTCATGGCCCATGAGTTCGCGCTGGGTGCGCTCCAGGGTGACAGAGTATAGCGACCGCACGAGCGACGGCGGCATTCTCACAAAATCGGCAGCTGTCTTGATACCGCGGCTTTGCAACGAGTAGGCCAGTCGTCGGCCAATGCCCCACACGTCCTCGATGGGGGTTCGGCGCAGGATGATGTCGATGGCCTCGGGGCGCACGAGCCAATAGACGCCATCGGTGATGCGTTTGTCTTTTTTGGCGATGTGGTTGGCAATCTTGGCGAGCGTGCGTGAAGGGGCAAAGCCTACGCTCACAGGGATGCCCACATATTGCTTGACTTTCCTCACCACCTCGGCCATGACTCGGTGGCTGGTCTCGACGTCCTCATAGGGCAGGCGAAAAAATGCCTCATCAACCGAGTAAACCTGCAAATTGCCCACCTCATCGCCCAACAATTCCATCACTCGATTGGACAAGTCGCGATACAGGATGTGGCGTGCCGAGAGCTGGATGACGTCATGGGGATTGGTATATTCTTTTATCTTGAATGCCGGGCAGCCCATGGGGATGCCGGCGGCTTTGGCCTCGTTGCTGCGGGCAATGACGCAGCCGTCGTTATTTGACAGCACAACAACCTTTTTCCCGTCAAGCCTGGGGTCAAATACCCGCTCACAGGAAACGAAGAAGTTGTTGCAGTCAATCAGGCCATACATGCGTAATTAGTTAATAGATAAGAGATAATTGTGGACCATTTTACTGTTAACTCTTCACTGTTCACTATCAGAGAGTTCCAGCCAACGCATTTCTTTCTCATCCAGTAAATCTTTTACCTGCTGGTAGCGGGCCGCCTTGGCCGCTACATCGTCAAGGACATCTCCACTAGCAAACAAGGCATCGAGCTCTTCTTTCTCACGGGTCAATGCCTCAATGTCGGCGGTGAGTTGTTCAAGCTCACGCTGTTCCTTGTAGCTGAGGCGTTTCTGTTGGCTGCGATTGGCCCAAGTGTTTTCTTTAGGCTTGGCTGCGGCTTGCTCCTTGGCTAGTTGTGCCGCTTCCTGCTCGTGGCGTTGCTTCCATGCACGATATTCGCTGTAGTTGCCAGGGAAATCCTTCACGTGGCCGTCACCCGTGAACACAAATGTGTGGTCAACAGTCCTATCCATAAAAAAGCGGTCGTGACTCACGATGATGACACAACCATTGAACTGAGACAGGTACTCCTCCAGAATTTCTAGTGTGGAGATGTCCAGGTCGTTGGTGGGCTCATCAAGGATCAGGAAGTTGGGCTTTGTCATCAGCACCATGGCGAGATACAGGCGACGTCGCTCTCCGCCGCTCAGCTTGGCGATGGGTTTGAGCAGGTCCTGTGGCGCGAACAGGAAATGGTTCAGCCACGCCATGGCGGTGTAGTGGTGTTTCTCGTCAAAGTAGATGTACTCGGCGATGTCGCGCACGGCATCAATCACCCGCTTGCCCTCATCAAAGTTGACACCCTCTTGACTGTAGTGGGCAAATTTGACAGTCTCACCGATCTCAAAGTAGCCGCTGTCGGGCTTGACAATGTCGAGCAACAGTTTGATGAAAGTGGTCTTTCCCACACCGTTGTCACCCACAATGCCTAACTTCTCATAGCGTGCAAACGTGTAGTTGAAATCGTCGAGAATCACCTTGTCGCCATAGCGCTTGCTCACGTGATGGGCAGTGAAAATCTTTTTACCGATGTAGGCACTCTTGACATTCAACTCCACCTCGCCGTCGTCACGGCGTTGCTGGGCCCGCTCTTGCAGGTCATAGAAGGCATCGATGCGGTATTGTGCTTTGTGGGCACGAGCCTGGGGTTGGCGGCGCATCCAGTCAAGTTCGGTGCGCAACAGGTTGCGGGCCCGCTCCACCTGGACATTCTGTGCCTCGATGCGCTCGGCGCGTTTCTCTAGATAATAGTTGTAATTGCCGTTGTAGGAGAAGATACTGTGTTGATCCATCTCCATAATGCGGTTACAGATGTTGTCCAGGAAGTAGCGGTCGTGGGTTACCATCAGCAGGGTCACACGGCTGCGTTGCAGGTAGTTTTCCAGCCATTCGATCATGTCGATATCGAGGTGGTTGGTGGGCTCGTCAAGGATGAGCAACTGCGGCTCATCGAGCAGCAACCGGGCCAACGCTACACGCTTGACCTGACCACCGCTCAATTCCTTGACAGGCTGGTTGTAGTCGGTGATTTTTAGCTGAGTGAGAATCTGCTTAAAACGCTCCTCATAGTCCCATGCTGCAGCATTATCCATCGCTTGGATGGCTGCTGTAATGCCTTCGCTGTCACCCTTGCGCAGGGCGTTCTCATAGGCAACAATAGCCTGTGAGGAAGCGTCATCGGCGTGCAAGCAGGCATCGATCACGGTCTGCGCGCCGCCCAGGTCGGGCAACTGCGGCAGGTAGCCCACTCGCAGGTTGTTGCGGTAGATCACGGTGCCGCTGTCCTGACTGGCAACGCCAGCCAGGATATCCAGTAAGGTGGATTTGCCGGTGCCGTTCTTGGCAATGAGTCCTATTTTCTCACCCTCGGCAATGCCAAAGGTGATGTCCTCAAAGAGCACATCCACGCCAAACGCCTTGCTCAGGCCTTCAACCTGCAAATAACTCACCATGGGTATTATATTGTTCTGTGCGCCGTGGTTCTACCATAATTCTACGTCGCAATGTTTATTAACCGTGCTACGCACGGGAAATTCAAACAAATTACTTGAATAAATTATTATAAAAATATTAATATAGAATTTGTTTTAATTTCCCGCCCGAAGGGCGGTTATAATTCCAGTAGATAAACTATGACACACCCTCAATTAATCAGCTAAAAAACTGCTTCATCACCTTGATCATGTTCACGTGGTCGTCCACCGAACCGGTCTCGCGCACCGAGTGCATGGCCAGCACGGGATTGCCCACATCAACGCCCTCGATATCCATCTGACCCGTCAAGATGTTGCCCAACGTGCTACCGCCAGCCACGTCACTGTGGTTCACGAAGTACTGGAATGGCGCACCAGCCTCAATGCACAGGCTCTTGAAAATGGCTGCCGAGTGGGCATCGCTCATGTACTTGCAGTTGGCGTTGATCTTCACGCACGGACCACCGCCCAGTGACGGATGACTGGTGGGGTCATATTTCTCGGGATAGTTGGGATGGAATGCGTGGGCGTTGTCAGCCGAGATCATGAATGAGCGGTGAACAGCACGACCATAGTCCTCAAAGTCGCCGCCCAGCGCCATGACGAGCCTGAGCAACATGTTGGCCAGCACAGGCGAGTGGGCGCCCTGCTTGGTGCCGCTGCCGGTCTCCTCGTTGTCAAAGATGGCTGCTACCAGCGTCGAGTCTTTATCCTTGGCCTCGGTGATGGCAGTAATTGCTGCATGGACCATGCTCAGGTCGTCAAGCCTTCCTGCTGAGATGAACTCGTTGTTCAGACCGAACAGGCTCGCCTTGCTCACATCATAGAGCATCAGGTCAAAGTCAATGATGTCGCTTGCCTCTACTTGCAACTCGTCGGCAACGGTATTGAGCATAGTGTTCTGCCACTCCATGTCGCGGTTGATCTTGGCGAGGATGGGGAGCATGTCCTTTTGCTTCGACAGGTGGTTGCCCTCGTTGACGGCTCGGTTGAAGTGGATGGCCAGATGGGAGATGCACATGAGCGGGCGCTCAATCTTGATGAGTTTAGTCACGGGGTGGAGCGCATCCTTGCCCTTGAGCAACACGCGGCCAGCCAGTGACAGGGGGCGGTCAAACCAGGTGTAGAGGATGGGACCTCCATAGACTTCGGTGTTCAGACGCATGATACCCCCCTCGCCGGGAATCTCACATGCGGGCTTGATCCTGAAGCAGGGCGAGTCGCTATGGGCGGCAATAATTTTGAAACCGGTATCGGCCGGCTTTTTCTTGCCCACGATGACAGCGAAAATGGCACTGTCATTTTTAGTGAAAAAGAACTTGTCACCAGCCTTAGCTGTCATCTTGTCGTCTATTTTCTTCTCGTTGAAACCGTTAGCGGTCAAGATTTTCTTCACTGTGTCCACAGCAAGGAAATTGCACGGACTGTTGTCCAGGAACTCGAGCAGCGAGTCCACATACTTGTCGTTTTTCTTCATTGTTTATGATTATTTAGTTGTTACCATCCATAAAAAGCGGCATTCAACGCCCGCAACACGTTGCACAGGGTCTGTCCCCAATAGTTGACGAAATTCAACCTGCACTGGCACAGCATCTCATGCTGGGTCTCGGTCAAGGCCTCTTGTACCGAGTGAATGAGGTTGAAGAACTCTTGGTACAAGTCGGCGAGGTTCTCTGACACCGAGGCCGAGATGGGCGTGTCGCTATATTTCATGTCCTCAACAAACACCTCAAGGTAGATATCCTCCTCGGCCATGATTTGTGCCACTCGGCCACGCATCATGTCATACACGTCCTCCTCAAGTGCCGACTCGATATAGGCGTCGGCATACGGATCATCATCCAGGTCGCTCATAGTGATATAGAGCCGTGGCAGCAGTTTGAGCATCGTGCCCATAAATTGCTCACGGGACTCATAATCCAGCGAGCGCTCCAATGCGTGGCAATACTCGTTGGCGAGGGCGATGAACGCCAATTCGTTAGGTGTTAATTTCTCCATCATTTCGGTTGTTCGTTTTTGGAATAAAGGTGATTACGCTCGATAAATTCCAAGACTTCATCAGGCACATAGTAGCGAACGCTCTGTCCCTTGGCCAGGCGCTCCCTGATTTGGGTCGATGACAGCTCGATGATCGGCGCGTCAACCAATGTGACACGGTCTTTTAGCTTTTCGGGTATAGTCACCTCATAACCCAGGCGTGGATAAATGAGCAGATGATACTTGGCAAGGATTTCCTCACTATTGCGCCACTTGTCAAACACCTTCCAGTTGTCTCCGCCGATAACCAGATAGAACTCGTCGTCGGGGAACTTCTCTTGCAGCGCATTGAGCGTGTCGATAGTGTAAGACGGCTTGGGCATCGTGAACTCAAAGGCCGATGGCTCGACATGCTCCATGTGGCGTGTCACCATCTCCACCATGCGCAGCCGGTCGGTGTCGGCCACCTGCCGTTTTTTATCGAGTTTTAGCGGGTTTAAGGGAGATACCATCATCCACAGGCGGTCCACAATTCCGTTGCTGATGATGTGATGGGCAATAATCGCGTGCCCCGTATGTATCGGGTCAAACGACCCTCCAAAAATCCCGATCTTCATGATGATTATTATGTGGTTTCGTGAGAGACAAAGTCGGCGATGAGGTCGTGGACTTGGGCCACAGCGGTGTCGAGGTCATCGTTAATGACGGTATAATCAAATTGCGGGCCGATGGAAATCTCGAACTCTGCTTTATCGACTCGGTTCTGGATGTCCTCCATGCTGTCGGTTCCGCGCTTGATGAGGCGTTCGCGCAGGACCTCAACACTAGGCGGCTGGATGAAAATCGACAGGGCGCGGTCGCCATACATGCGCTTGACGTTCACGCCGCCCAGCACGTCTAGGTCGAGCACTACGTTACGGCCCTGGGCAGTGATGCGCTCTACTTCGCTCTTGGGGGTGCCATAGAATCGTCCTTCATACACCTCCTGGTATTCCACCAGTTCGTCCTTCTCTATCATGTGCTTGAACTCGTCTACTGTCAAGTAATAATAGTCCACACCATGCACTTCTTGACCGCGGCGGGGTCGGGTAGTGGCCGATACCGAGAATGCGAGCCCGAGTGACTCGTCTTGCATCACGCGCCCGATGATGGTCGATTTGCCTGACCCTGACGGCGCCGAAATGATAATCAATTTGCCCTCTTCCATGATATTGCTATAGCACATTTAAGACTTGCTCCTTGATTTGCTCCAGGTGATCCTTCATGCGCACGACCAGGTTTTGCAGGTCGGCTTGATTGGCCTTGGAGCCCATGGTGTTCACCTCACGCCCGATTTCCTGGCTGATGAACCCCAGCTTCTTTCCCTGGCCAGGCTCGTCACTGTTCAAGGTGTCAAGGAAATACTTCAGGTGATTTTGCAGCCGTATTTTCTCCTCGGTGATATCGAGTTTCTCGATATAGTAAATCAACTCCTGCTCAAAGCGGTTTTTGTCATAATCCACCTCCTTGAGTTTAGCGAGAGAGTCAAGGATGCGCTGCTTGATTTTTTCGGTGCGCGGCACCTCATATTTGGGCACCTCGTCGAGCAAAGCCTGGATGGCGGCGATTTTCTCTTCAAAGAATGTGGCCAGTCTCTCTCCCTCTTGACGGCGGAAGGCAATCAGTTGCTCGGTGGCTTGGGCAACAACCTCTTTCACGACTTGCAGTTCCTCCTCGTCGGCTTCAGTGGCCTTGGCGTCGGTTCTGAGTGCGTCAGGCATACGCAACAGCGTGGCATACCAATCGTCGGGCTGGGGAATGTTCAATTGCTCAGCCATTTCCTCGATCTGTGCTTTGTACTGTTGCAGCATGGGGATGTTGATGGTGCCCGATGTCGCTCCCTCGATGGGCTCGCAATAGACATAAAGGTCAATCTTGCCGCGCATCAACGATTGTGAGACAAGGTTGCGTAAGTCCATTTCAATCTGACGATAATTTTGAGGCGTGCGTGTCCCAAAATCCAGTTGCTTACTATTTAAAGATTTGACCTCGGCTGTGATTTTTTTGTTATTATAAACCTTAACAGCCTTGCCAAACCCTGTCATGGAAAGTATCATAGTTCAAAAAATGTTTCTTCGGTTCAACGCACAAAATTACAAAATTTATGTAACTTGGCATCATTCTTCTCTCCAAATCGCTAATAAAAATCACTGCCACTGCAAGAATTGTTTTGCCATTTCGGTCAAAAATGTGTACTTTTGCATTTTAGTCTATTTGGACTTCTCGAGAATATGGATAAATCGACTTTAGCAATCATCGTGCCGTGCTTTAATGAGCTCGATATGCTCCCGCAGACCAACGAGCGGCTGGGAGCGTTACTTGGCGGCATGATGCGCGATGGCATCGTCAGTGATGACAGCTACATCCTCTATGTTGATGACGGGTCGCGTGACGGTACGTGGCAGTTGATCGAGGGTTATGTGGGCAGTCATGTGCGTGGCTTGAAATTGGCAGGCAATGTGGGGCACCAGAATGCACTCATGGCGGGATTGGAAACCGCTAATGTTGATGCCGATGTGACCATCACCATCGATGCTGACTTGCAGGATGACATCAACGTCATTCCCGAGATGATCAGGAAGTTTGATGCCGGCAATGACATCGTTTATGGCGTTCGTCGCAAGCGTGAACACGACTCTTTCTCCAAGCGTACATCAGCCCGGCTGTTCTATAAGCTCATGGAAGACATGGGCGCTAAAACGATTGACAACCATGCCGACTTCAGGCTCATGAGCAGTCGCGCGGTGAGTGCCCTCTGCGATTATGAGGAGCGCAACCTGTTCTTGAGGGGTCTTGTACCCCAAATAGGCTATCAGAGCGATGTGGTCTATTATGACCGCTTGTCGCGCGAGGCGGGGGAGAGCAAGTACCCCTTCAGCAAGATGTTGTCGTTTGCGATTGATGGCGTCACTTCATTCAGTGTGAAGCCGTTGAATCTGATTTTTTACCTTGGCACCATTTTCCTGTTGATCAGTCTTGCGATTTTGGTTTACGTCATCGTTTCGCTGTGCCGTGGCAATGGCGTGCAAGGATGGGCTTCGCTCATGCTCTCGATTTGGTTCGTCGGGGGTTGCCTGTTGATCTGCTTGAGTATCATCGCAGTCTATATTGGGCGCATCTACACCGAGGGCAAGCACCGTCCACGTTATCATATTGAAAAATACGTCAAATGAGTTATGGCAGAGCTAACGAACAACGAACATAGAATACCTGTACCAGCTCCTAGTGACATCAAGCTGTTCTTGACCGATGTTGACGGTACGCTCACCGACGGCGGCATGTACTATGGCAGCGACGGGACTGAATTCAAGAAATTCAACACCCGCGACGGCATGGGGCTGCAGTTGCTGCAACGCACTGGCGTCAAGGTGGGTATCGTGACCAGTGAGAACACGCCCATCAATGTGAATCGTGCCCGCAAGCTGGGAGTGGATTTCCTCAAGCAGAGTGCCCGTGATGGCGGCAAGTTGGCCGCTACACAGGAGATATGCGACGAACTGGGAATCACTTTGCAAGATGTCGCCTATGTGGGCGACGATGTGAACTGCTACGATCTGCTGGCGGCAGTGGGATGGGCGGCTTGTCCTGCCGATGCATGCGAAAAGGTAAGATCAATTCCAGGAATACACATCCTGCAGCGCCGCGGCGGTGATGCCTGCGTGCGTGAATGGATCGATTTGATATTGGCAAGGTAATGAAAAGTGACGATATTGATAATCAGAACCTGAAAGAGAAAACTGCCCAGGGTCTATTTTGGGCTTTTCTCAGCAGCGGGGGCATCCAGTTGCTTAACCTGATTATCGGTATCTTTTTGGCCCGTCTGTTGTCGCCTGGAGAGTATGGCATTGTTGGCTTGCTGGCCATTTTCACCCTTCTTGCCAACAACTTGCAAGAGAGCGGTTTTGGTGTGGCGCTCGTCAATATTAAGGACATCAAGCACAACGACTATAACTCGGTATTCTGGTTCAACGTGGGGATGAGTCTCTCGTTGTACCTGATCCTGTTTCTGTGTGCCCCGTTGATTGCCGCCTTTTTTCATCAGCCTTGTCTGGTGTCGTTATCGCGCTTTGTTTTCCTGGCGTTTGTCATTGCTTCGCTGGGCATCTCCCCCAACGCGATGCTCGTGAGGGAATTGAAGATGAAGGAAAAGGCGATCACATCGCTGTCGGCCCTGGTGGTATCAGGCACCGTAGCTGTGATTATGGCTTTGAAGGGTTTTTCTTACTGGAGCCTGGCAACGCAACAGATATTATATAATGTGGTCATCGTCATCGGGCGCTTCTATTATACCCGCTGGTGCCCGACGCTCAAGGTGGACTTTACCCCCGTGAAACAGATGTTCTCATTCAGCTACAAGGTGCTGGTTACCGCGGTATTGACCACAATCAACAACAACATGTTGACGGTAATATTTGGTCGCTTGTTCCCCGCTCAAGCTGTGGGAAATTTCACACAGGCCAATAAGTGGAACACAATGGCCAATCAGCTGGTCTCCAATACTGTAGCCCAGGTAGCACAGCCAGTCCTCACACGCATCACCGATGACCAAGAGCGTCAACGTCGGGTCTTCGGCAAGATGTTGCGCTTCACGGCCTTTTTGGCCTTCCCTGCCATGTTTGGCTTGGCGATTGTTGCGCCACAGGTGATACTTCTGGCCATCGGCGAGAAATGGGTTGACAGCATCCCGTTGTTGCAGATCCTGTGCATCAGCGGCGCGTTCATCCCACTGTACACAGTTTATCAGAATTTATTCCTCAGTCAAGGGAAATCCGATACCTACATGTGGCTCACCATCTCACAGATTGCCGTCATGCTCATTGCGGTATTAGCTTGCCACAAGTTAGGTATTACAGCGATGGTGATTGCGTTTGCTTGCATCAACATCCTGTGGCTGCTGGCCTGGCAATTGTTTGCCTATCGGCTCATCGGTTACCGCTTTGTAAGCATGCTGCGCGATTTGTTGCCATTTATGGTCATTGCACTGGTAGCGATGGCGGTGACCTATCTCGTGACACTCAGCATCAGCAATATGTACTTCCTGCTCGTGGCGCGCATCCTGTTGGCGGCGGCACTCTACGTTATAACGATGAAACTGTTGCGGGCAAGGATCCTCGAGGAGTGCATTGAGTTTATCCGTTCCAAGAAATCAAGACATCATCAATAAAAAATATAGATAACTATGAAAGGAAAGATTTTAGTAACCGGCGGAACCGGGTTCATCGGTTCACACACTACAGTAGAGTTGCAACAGGCTGGCTATGATGTGGTCATCATCGACGACCTGAGCAATAGTAATATCGAGGTGCTTGACGGTATCGAGCGCATCACTGGCATTCGTCCCATCTTTGTCAAGGGCGATTGCACCGATAGGGCAGTGCTGCGTAAGCTGTTTGAGGACAATCCCGGCATCAGCGGCATCATCAACTTTGCGGCCAGCAAGGCGGTGGGCGAGAGCATGCAGAAGCCCATCAAGTACTACCGCAACAACCTCAACATCCTGCTCAACCTGCTGGAACTCATGCCCGAGTTTGGCGTGAAGGGCTTTGTGTTCTCGTCGTCATGCACCGTCTATGGTGAGCCCGACAAGAACCCCATTACCGAGGACGCGCCGACCAAGAAGGCTACCTCGCCCTATGGCGCCACCAAGCAGATTTGTGAGGACATTATTGCCGACGTTATCCGCAGCGGCAGCCCCATCAAGGCCATCCTGCTGCGCTACTTCAATCCCATCGGCGCTCATCCCAGTGCCGAAATCGGCGAGTTGCCCAATGGTGTGCCCCAGAATTTGGTGCCTTTCCTCACACAGACTGCTATCGGTGTGCGCAAGGAGTTGAGCATCTTTGGCGACGACTATCCCACGCGTGACGGTTCTTGTATCCGTGACTTCATTAACGTCGTGGACTTGGCCAAGGCCCATGTTAAGGCCCTAGAACGTATGCTCGAGGACAAGAGCGACGAAGCGTTGGAAATCTTCAACATCGGTACTGGCAACGGCGCTTCGGTGCTGGAACTGCTGCACTCCTTCGAACGTGCCACGGGCGTGAAAGTGCCTCACAAGATCGCTCCACGCCGTCCCGGTGACATCGTCCAGATTTGGGCCGACCCCAAGCGAGCCAACGAGGTCCTGGGCTGGCATGCCGAGATTTCCCTCGACGACACCATGCTCAGCGCTTGGAACTGGCAGAAACGCCTCCGCGAGCGCGGTATCATGTAATAGACACGGCAAGATAAATGGCAGACAATCCCGTATTCAATCAAGAGGAACTTAGGGCTAGATTTAACCCTGAGGGTTCTCTTTTGCGCCGCCAACAGATGGTCATGCTGGAGATGGCAAAAGTTCTCGACCGGATTTGCAAGAAGCACAATATACCATACTTTCTATATGGCGGAACTTTGTTGGGTGCATTCCGACACAATGGATTCATTCCTTGGGATGACGACCTGGATGTGGCCATGATGCGCCGTGATTACAAGCGTTTCTTGGAAGTCTTGCCAGATGAACTACCCGAGCACATTGCCCTGCAGACCAATGACACCGACAAGAATTATTTCTATTTTGTCGGTAAACTGAGGGATAAACGGTCTTTCCTTGATGAGGGAATTTTTGATAAGGTGTTTAAAGAAAGAGGTATCTTCATCGATATTTTCCCATTGGACATACTCTTGCCTTGGACGCAGCGTTTACGTTTGCAGAGCATGGCCTACAACATCTTCCGCAAGGGTGATGGCAATGACTCAGCAATGAAAAAAATCAGGGTTTTGACGTGGTTCAACCGTCATTTCGCTTTTCCGTTGTTGCGTGCCGTCAGCCGTCTGAGTGGCACCAAGGCACTCATGTGCGACTACGGAATCCCGTTCCACAACATCTATGACCTAAAAGATGTGTTCCCGTTGACAACTCATGTTTTTGAGGGTGTTCAACTTTCGGTTCCATCCAACAGTCAACATATGCTCCAAACCATGTATGGCGACTATATGAAGCTCCCCGACAATCTCGATAATGTCTACCACCATGTCGAGCGTCTTGAATTTTACGACTAACAATGATATAAACAGGATATAATGCAAGCGATAATTTTAGCGGCCGGAATGGGCCGCAGGTTAGGCAAATACACCCGCGACAACACCAAGTGTATGTTACCAGTCAATGGAGTTAGGCTTATTGACAGGATGTTGGAACAATTGTGCCAGTTAAACCTTTCTCGCCTTGTTTTGGTCGTTGGATACAAAGGCAAGGAATTGATGGAGTATATCGGTGATCGTTATGATGGCAGGTTGAAGATTGAATTTGCCGAGAATCCTGTCTATGACAAGACCAACAACATTTATTCTTTGGCCTTAGTCAAGGACAAAATGGTCGAGGATGACACGCTTCTCATCGAGAGTGATTTGATTCTGGATGACGGTCTTTTCCAGATGATTTTGGATAACCCGTTTCCCAACTTGGCGCTTGTAGCTAAATATGAGACATGGATGGACGGCACGATGGTACGCATCGACAAGGATAACAACATTGTCAACTTTGTGCCCAAAAAGGCTTTCAAGTATTCTGAGGTGGACTCCTATTATAAAACGGTAAATGTCTACAAGTTCAGCAGGGAGTTCTCGACCAAGGTCTATGTGCCGTTCCTGGACGCTTATTGCAAGGTAATGGGAAACAATGAGTATTACGAGCAAGTACTGCGCGTGATCACATTGTTGGATCAGGCCAATCTCAAAGCATTGCCCATCGGGGACAAGCCATGGTATGAGATCGATGATGTGCAGGATAAGGATATTGCCGAGGCCATTTTTTCTCCCGAGAAAGACCGTTTGCAAAAGTACCATTTAAGGTATGGCGGCTATTGGAGATTTCCTAAAATGTTGGATTTCTGTTATCTCGTCAATCCGTTTTTCCCACCGAAACGAATGAGAGATGAAATGCGAGCCAACTTTGACGAACTCTTGACACAATATCCCAGCGGCATGGCTGTCAATTCGCTGTTGGCTGGAAAGTATTTTGGGGTCAGCACTCAGTATATCATTGTGGGAAATGGTGCTGCCGAGCTGATAAAGAGCTTAATGGAACAAACCACGGAGAAGGGTAATAAGGTGGGAGTCGTGTATCCGACATTTGAAGAGTATCCTCATCGTTTGGCTAAGGAGGCTATTGTGCCCTTTTATCCGGATCTTCCTGATTTGCACTATTCCACCGATGATTTAAAAGCATTCTATGAGTCAAAGGATATCAAGGCATTACTGCTCATCAATCCCGACAATCCGTCTGGAAACTTCATTCCCAAGGACGATGTGCTTGATTTAGCTACATGGTGTACTCAACGCGGTATCAGGCTGATTGTGGACGAATCGTTTGTGGATTTCTCAAACGAAGGACCTGCTAATTCTTTGCTGAATGATGATATCTTGGAGAAATACCCGAATCTGTTGGTTATGAAGAGCATCAGCAAGTCTTACGGTGTTCCAGGCCTAAGACTTGGAATCCTGGCAGGCGCCGATACCGATTTGCTGAATAGAATGAAAAAGGATGTTGCCATTTGGAACATCAATTCGTTCGCTGAGTTCTATATGCAGATTTTCAACAAGTATGAATCTTTCTATAAAAATGCCTGTGTCAGCTTTGTGCATGAGCGCAATCGTTTTGCCGAGCAATTATCTTTAATTCCTTATCTCAGGGTAATACCCTCACAGGCCAATTACTTCTTGTGCCAAGTGACGAAGCACTACACGTCAAGGCAGCTGACTGAAATGTTGCTGAATGACCATAATATACTAATTAAAGACTGTGACACTAAAACAGGCCTCGAAGGAAAGAATTTTGTCAGGATTGCCATTCGTGACGAGAAGGACAACAACCAGCTTGTGGATGCGCTTAAGAGCCTTAACGGATTGAATATTTGCATCTGTGGTGGTGGTAATCTGGGTCATGTGATGGCCGGATATTTGGCTTCACAAGGACGCCATCGTGTAAATGTCTTAACAGGACATCCCGATAAATGGTCTGATTCTTTGAAAATCAATGTAAAGAATCCAAGCGGTTCTGAAGCGCTGAATGGTAAATTGAATCTCGTGACATCAAAAGCCGAACAGGTCATACCTGATGCCGATATGGTCTTTATCTGCTTACCTGGTCCCCACATCAAGTCAATGCTTGAGCAAATAAAGCCGTATCTGAACAAGAAAACGATAGTCGGCACCATTGTGTCGAATACCGGCTTTTTCTTTCATGCCCATGAAGTGATCCCAAAACAGACAGTTTTCGGCTTTCAGCGTGTTCCGTTCATATCGAGAATTGTTGAATACGGCAAAGAGGCCGATCTCTTGGGCTCAAAGAAGTCACTCAGCCTGTGTGTGGAAAATGGCAATGGGAACGCAATACGCCTGACGATAGAACACTTGCTGCACACACCTGTGAAGTTGTTAAGTAATTTCTACGAGGTAAGTATCTCTAACAGCAATCCCTTGTTGCACCCGGCACGACTCTACACCATGTGGAAGGACTGGAATCCATCTGTACAATATGAGCAGATTCCTCCTTTCTATGGCGAGTGGGATGATGCGGCTTCTCAATTACTCATCGACATGGATAATGAGTTGCAAGAATTATTGAAGCATTTGCCAGTTGACCCGATGAGTGTTCCATCGATTCTTGATTACTATGAATCGACCGATGCATCCTCTTTGTCACGCAAAATACGTTCTATCCCAGCATTCAAGTCAATTATGTCCCCAATGAAACAAGCTGGAAATGGCTTTATACCTGATTTGGATAGTCGTTATTTCACCGAGGACTTTGAGTGTGGAACGTTTTATATCCGTGACACTGCGAGATTAAACGGTATCGAGACACCTGCGATCGATAGGGTGTGTGAATGGTATGAGAGATTAAAGCATTTTAAACAATAAGGTTTTTAACTCATATGAATATAAAACAAGCTCCCGATCCAATAATCGAGAGCTTGTGTGGTGTTAAAAAGAACGGGGTTCTTTTTAAGCCTCAGCGGCGGGAGCCTCTTCAGCGGCAGGAGCTTCCTCGGCGGGAGCCTCAGCAGCAGCGGCCTCCTGAGCAGCCTTGGCAGCCTCAGCCTCGGCAGCGGCCTTAGCGGCAGCGATCTCGGCTTTCTTCTTGGCTACGGCCTCAGCCTTGGCCTCGTTCTTCTTGGCCTCCTCAGCGATGTTCTTCTTGTCAGCAGCCTTCTTGTCGTCGCGAACCTTGTTGCGGACAGCGTCGAGCTTAGCCTGCTTCTCGGCCTTCCAGGCCTCGAAACGCTTCTGAGCCTCTTCCTCGGTGAAAGCGCCCTTCTTGACGCCACCCTGGAGGTGCTTC
>ONKD01000004.1 GCA_900318345.1 uncultured Prevotellaceae bacterium | reverse complement strand
ACTGCCATCATGAAGATGGATGAAGACCAACAAACCATCTATGATCTGGTAAGAAAACACTGTCGTAAATGACTTGGGTGTCCCATTGACGAAAACAGGGGTCCACGAATTACACGAATTATACTAATTTTTGGCTGGCGCGCTCTTGGCTGTCGGCGAATTGGCTGACGGTTCTTTTAGATGGTAATTATATATTATAATGTGGAATGAAATCCCCGCAGGGCTCCGAATTGGGCCATGCGGGGATTGTGTAAAGTTTAATGACTGGAGTTGGGATTAGCCGTTGTGCTTCTTCATGACCTTGATGAGGTCGAGCATCTTGTGGCTGTAGCCAATCTCGTTGTCATACCATGAAACAACCTTGACGAACTTGTCGGTGAGGTAAACACCAGCGTCGGCGTCAAAGATTGAGGTGAGTGCGCAACCCAGGAAGTCGCTAGAAACGACCTTGTCCTCGGTGTAGCCTAGGATACCCTTGAGCTCGCCCTCGCTGGCCTTCTTCATGGCAGCGCAGATGTCCTCCTTGGTGGCGGGGTTCTTGAGGTTGACGGTGAGGTCAACAACCGAAACGTCGAGGGTGGGGACGCGCATCGAGATACCGGTGAGCTTGCCGTCGAGTTCGGGGATGACTTTACCTACAGCCTTGGCTGCGCCAGTCGAGCTGGGGATGATGTTGCCGCAAGCGGCACGTCCGCCGCGCCAGTCCTTAGCGCTGGGGCCGTCAACGGTGCGCTGGGTAGCGGTTACCGAGTGCACGGTGGTCATCAGACCGCTCTCGATGCCGAAGCTGTCGTTGAGGACCTTGGCGATGGGAGCCAAGCAGTTGGTGGTGCAGCTGGCGTTGCTGACGATGGTCTGGCCGGCATACTTGTCGGTGTTCACACCGCAAACGAACATATCGGCCTGGCGACCGTCATCACCCTTCTTGCTGGGAGCAGACAGAACCACATACTTAGCACCAGCCTTGAGGTGTTGCTCAGCGCGGTCCATGGTCAGATAGAAACCGGTTGATTCAACGATATATTCGGCACCAATCTCACCCCAGGGGATGTTCTGGGCTTCCTTCTCGGCGTAGATGTGGATGTGCTGACCGTTAACGATGAGTTCCTTCTTCTCCAGGTCATAGTCCACAGTGCCATCAAAGCGTCCGTGCATGGTGTCATACTTGAGCATATAGGCCATGTAGTCAACGTCGAGCAGGTCGTTGATACCCACTACCTCGATGTCGTTCACATTCTCGGGCTCAAAAGCCGAACGGAATACAAAACGGCCAATACGTCCGAATCCGTTAATACCGATTTTGATTTTCTCCATTTTTTAATGATTTTTTAATAAATAAAGCGGTTATATAACTATTACTATAATTTTTTATTATCTTTGCATTGGCGTTTGCCAAAAGGGCAGTCGCTTGCGACTGCAAAATTAACAAAAATATTGGAATGTGATTGTGTTTTGTTATCAAAATGCTAAATTTGCAGCGGTAATTAAGAATGTTTAATAATTCGGTAAATATTATATTAATTTTTAAAAACTGAAAGATTATGGGTTTTTTCAAAGAGTTTAAGGAGTTTGCCATGAAGGGCAATGTGATGGACATGGCTGTCGGTGTTATCATCGGTGGTGCGTTCGGCAAGATTGTGACCTCGCTGGTTGATGACGTGTTGATGCCTGCTATCGGCGTGCTCACTGGCGGTGTTGACCTTTCGGGCCTGGAATATCATTTGCCTGCCGCTTCAAAGATTGTTGAGGGTGCCGCAGAGGCTGTTGGTGCCGAGGGCGCTGTTGATGCAGCCACAAGCGCTGTTAGTGCTGCTGCCGCTAGTGCTGGTATCGCTGGTGAGGCTACTGGCGCAGTGATCAAGTACGGTATGTTCTTGCAGAACGTCATTGACTTCCTGATCATCGCATTCTGCATTTTCTTGATGATCAAGGCTATGAACAAGCTCATGCCCAAGAAGGAAGAGCCCGAGGCTCCCGCTGGTCCCACTCAGGAAGAGCTGCTCGGTGAAATCCGCGACCTGCTCAAGGAGAAGAAGTGATCTGATTGAGTTAACCCAATTTTAACAAGCGCGCCAGTGTCCCGGTAACGGCAACACTGGCGTGCTTGTCTCTGTTCCATTGCCAACGGCTGGAATGGATGTGACAGCATTAAAAAAGCTACACTTCAACTGAAGCGTAGCTTTAAAAGTTGAAAAGATTTATTCTTAATCATTAATCTTTAATAAGCCTGTTCGGTATGCTTTACCGATGAGCTCAGCCACGTTACGTGAGCCGGTCTTACGCAGTAACTGCTTACGGTGATACTCCACAGTGTTTGAGGAGATGAAAATCTTTTCACCAATTTCCTTGCTGTTATACCCTGTTGACAGCAATACGAGGACTTCCTTTTCTCTGGAAGTAAGTTCAATCTTGGGGGCACTCATAATATCATAAATTTGTTAAGATGCTAATTTTAACGTAATTGCAAAAATAGAGAGTAAATGCTATCAAACCAAACAAATTGAGGTAAATTTAAGCAAATTGACATCAAAACTATTTATTTCAGTAGAAATAATTGATAAAATGCTAACAATCTATAGTTTGAAGTTGGGCTGATATGCTTTTAAAGTCGCTTAGAATTATCGTTAAGTGTAATGGGTAAATGAACTAGAAATTGATGATTGCGGTGTGGTCGTTGATGACCGCCTCGTGGGGGGTGTCGATGTCGTTGCGGTCCTCGAGGATGCTGCGCAGCACTTTGCGGGCGATGCCATACACCCGCAGGCGCATGGCGGCCTTGGCAAATGGGCGCAGGATACCTGTCACGGTCTCATCAACGATGTGGTCCACCCCAGTGATGAGTTCCTCGACGAGCTGGCTGTTGTCGTTGCCGCTCTCGTTGCCCTGGGCGAAGGCGAAGTAGGCGCGGGTGACAGGGGCTTGCAAGTACTTGAGTAGCAGGTCGGCTATGCCGTCGGGCGTGGTAGGGATGTTGACAAACCGCATCATGAAGTTATGCTTGTGGCGGTAGCTGTCGATGGCTTGGCTGATCTCGGACCAGTAGCGGTTGAGCACACCGCGGGTGATGGTTGGAATGCTGTTGACAAAGATGGCACTGGAACGGTCGCCAAAGTCGGGCTGTGAGGGCAGGCTGTCGATGGTGCGGGTGTGGAGTTGCAGTTTCCCGCTAGCGGTGTTGCAAGTCACGACACGCCATTGGCACGGGTATCCCACTGCGGCTGCTGTGGCCACCTCGACCATCTGTCCGGCTAGCATGTTGGTCTGCCCGATGTCGCTGATGTGGAGGTGTCCGGTGAAGATGACGTGCACTCCAGCCTCGACGAGTCGTCGGCACAACTGGCCGGCATCATCGACCATATAGGGCGAGGCGAGCGTGTCCTCCATGTGGAAATGGGGGACCAGATGGTGGTGCATCATGGCGATGACGCGCTTGCCGGCACTGGTGGCCTGCTGGGCTTGCTCGATGAGCCATTGTTGGCTTGAGGCTTCGAGCCTCCCGCTGGTCTTGCAATGGTCGGCGGCATCGCCGCGGGAGACGAACGTGTTGAGGCGGTCCATGCAGGCATCGATGGCCAGGATGGTGAGCCGGTTGCCCACGTCATGGCAGTAGCTCAGCGTGTCGGGGTCGCGCCGTGAGCGCTCATCATAGCCCATGTTGTGGTAGATGGTGGCAAACTCGTTGCGTGTTATCGTCTCGGCAGGGGTAGTCGTGTCACTGTCATAGTATTTGGCATCAGGGTTGTTGATATCGTGGTTGCCGGGCACGACAAGCACTTGGATGCCTGCATCGACGATGCGCTGCAACTGTGATGCCACTATATGATGGCTTGCGCGCTCACCATCCTTGGTCAGGTCTCCCGTGACCAGCACAAGGTCGGGTTTCAGGTCCAGGATGTCACTTGCCAGCGTGTCGAGAATCTCGGTGCTCTCGCGCAGCATCTTGCGGTCACGGTTCAGGTAGGCCTCAAATGCGTCGCCCTCTTTGACCAGCAACTCGGGTGCCATCACGTGCAAGTCGCTGATGACGGCTATCTTGATGATGTTGTTCCTCGTCTTCTCCATGATGCAGTCACTTTTAATAGGGAGTTGGTTAGTGACCACAAATATAATGATTTTTTTTGAATTGACGGCCAGCGAGGGCTATTTTCTAGAGTCTGATGGTGAGGTGCAAGTCATCGATGCGTGATTCGGCCAGTGTGTGGACGGCATTGCGGTCCTCGAGCAGGCTGCGAACGAGTGGCTCGACCTTGGTGGGATAGACGCTGGTGATGAAGAACTCCCACAAGTCATCGGCCTGGTCAGGGACGATTTCTTGAATCATGGCGCGGATGCCCTCTTTACCTTGGGTGATGATGCTTTCCACGTCGTTTTCCTGCTCGTTGCCCTCGACCACGGCGAGCATGGCGCGGGAGAGCACCTCGTTGAGGTGGCGCAATGCCAGTTGTGTGGCTTGCTGGGCCGTCTCGGGCAGGTTGGCTTTGCCTCCGCCCATCTCGAGCATGGCCTTGAGTTGTCCCATGTGGCCCTTCATCTTGTTCCAAGCCTTGCTGGAGAGCAGTGCGGTCATGCCAGGGGTGGCTGCGATGATGCGCTGGCGCCCCTGCTCGCGCAGGGTGGGGCATGACTGGGTGGCCGTGAGCCAGCGGGTGTCGATGGCTAGCGTGTGCTTCTTGCGGTCGAGTGTCGCTATGCGCATGGCAAAGGGGTAGCAGATGGCCGAACCCGTGGCGACCTCGACAATGCTGTCGTTGAGTTCCTCATTCTTCATGGTGGCGACATCAGTCACATGGAGGTGCCCCGTGAAGATGGTGTGGATGCCCGCTTCAAGCAGCTGGGTGGCCACGTGCTTGTGGTCGTCGATGATGTAGTTGGCCAGCAAATGCTCCTCCTTGTCAAAGTGTGGCACCAGGTGATGATGCATCATGGCGATGACGTGTTTGCCGTGTTTGCGTGCCTCGTTAGCGCGCTCGATGACCCACTGCAAGGTTTCGGGCTTGATGCGGCCGCCATTATGGTAGGTATCGACGCTGTCACCGCGGCTGGTGAGGGTGTTCAGTTCGTCCATGTTGCTGTCAATGCCGATGATAAATAGCCCCTTAATGGGTTCACAGCAGTAGCTGAGTGAGGCCGTATCGCGCAGGGATGTGGGACCGTAGCCGAAGTTGCGGTAGATGTGGGCAAACTCCTCGCGCGTGACAGTGGCTGTGGGCACGGCCTGGTCACCATTATAACGCTTGGCGCCAGGGATGTTGCAGTCGTGGTTGCCGGGAATGACCAGCGGCTGGATGCCGTGCTGCCGCATGCGTTCCAGGTGTTGTGCCATGCGCTCGTGGCTCAGGCGCTCACCGTTATTGGTGAGGTCTCCAGTAATCAACACGATGGAGGCCTTCAAGTCGATGATGCTGTCGGTGAGCGTGGACATGATGTCATCGCTCATGGCCATCATCTTGGTCTCGGCGGCATCGGCACGGTCAATGGCGCTGCCGGGAGTAATCAATTCAGGAGCGAGCAGGTGGGGGTCACTGATGATTACCAAGCGGTTGGTCACGTTGCGGGCCTCGGTTTCCAGTGCGAGCAGTGTGGATATTATCATTATGATCAGTCTGATTTTCATATTTATTGCGGGTTTATTGCATTTATTGTGCCAACTGGCGAATGATGAAGCCGCATTGTTCCAGATGCCGCCAAAAAGCGGGGTAGGATTTGCTCACCACTTGGGCATCATTGATGATGATGCCAGGGAAGCGCACGGCAGCGGGCGCAAAGGCCATCGCCACACGATGGTCGCCATGAGTGTCGATGACTGGGGGCTCTTGTGGTACAGCCAAGCGCTCGCCATACCACGAGATGGCATCGTTGCCCTCGATTTTCAGGACATAGCCCAGGCGAAGCAATCCCTCGCGAAGGGCCTCGATGCGGTCGCTCTCCTTGAACCGTAGCGTGCGCAGGCCTGTCATGCGGAAGGAGCGCTCCAGCAGACACAGCAGCACGGCCCACGACATCGCCAGGTCGGGCGTGCCGCCCATATCGGCAAAGGCCGAACAGCAACATCCCACAAAATGGCTGGTGTCGAGAGCGACACCATCGGCTACTGGCCTTGAGGCAATGCCGAGTTGGGCGCCCAGGTGGGCAAGATGTGAGTCGCCCTGGATGCTGTCCAGTGTCAGGCCTTCTAGGGTGATGTGTGATTGGGGCAGCAGGGCTGCCATGGCATACCATGGTGCTGCCGCGCTCCAGTCGGCCTCGACCATCAAGCAGCTGTCACTGTTGTACTTGCCACTCACCGTGATGGTATCTCCAGTGATGTCCACCTGGGCTCCCATCTGGCGCATGACTGCTGCTGTCATGTGGATGTAAGGCGCCGACACGATGTCGCCCGTGAGGTGGATGGTGCCACCGCCCGCAACCGGGAGGATCATCATGATTGCTGAGGTGAATTGTGAACTCGCACCGGCTGGCATAGTGACATCGCCGCCGCTCAGTTTTTTCCCCTTGATGGATAGCGGAGGAAAATCCTCATGGCCTGGATAGTCGATGTGGGCTCCCAGTGAGCGCAGGGCATTAACCAGCGGGCCGATGGGCCGTTGGCGCATGCGCGCGTCACCATCGAGTGTCACGGTCACGCTCTCTCGAGTGGCAAAATAGGCGGTGAGGAAGCGTATGGCCGTTCCTGCCGGCCCCACGTTGATGAGGTCGTTCTCTTGATGGGACAGCGCGTCGATCATCGCAGTGGTGTCGTCACACAAAGCGGGGTTCAACACCTGTGGTCCATCATCGCACAAAGCCGAGATGAGTAACGCACGGTTGGTGATGCTTTTGGACGATGGCAGCTTGATGCGGGCATTGACGCTTGCCGGAGCGGTGAGTTGCAGTTTCATTGTCAACAAGTGATGATTTAGATGACAAATATATGTAGAAAATATTATTTAGGTATCAACATAACGAAAAAAACAGGGCAACCGCACTTGTTTCACACGCTCACCTGGAATAATAACCGCCCTGACGGGCGGGAAATTAAAACAAATTATATATGTTTTGATTTGTTTTTTGTTTGTTAGGTTTTTTTATGCTATATTTGCGGTGCGAAGTGGCGGGCATGCCCCGCTGCCGAACAAGACATATTGTTAACAAGACGAAAGCGTTTTGTTTTTGACCTAATGTGTGAATTTCGCCAATTTTTCATCCACTGGTCAAAGGCAGTCGATAACGCCCCGTAGTTTACTTATTGGTTTCCACCCCGCCTATGTGGGAGGGAATGACTATATAGGCCAAGCGTGAGGGTGAACTGTTCGCAGTGGAGAAGGCGTTTGTCGATGCCTACATATTAGTAAGCAGACAGACGAAGTCCCTGCGCTTTCAATTTTCTAATACTTTAAGACCGAATTCGGGGGACAAAGGAGGCCATAATCCATATGAACAAATTACACTTTTTAAAGAAGATCGTATTTCTCTTGGCAATGATGGCACCATTAATTGCGAGCAGCGAGAATTGCCTTTACATTGACGACATTAGCATTCCTGAATCATCAATTGGAAAGACAATAAGTGTGCCGATTAAAGCGAAATTTGACACTCCAGTCAGTATCTTTGAATTTGAAATAATTCTCCCGGAAGGAATAAAATTACGTAAAATAAAAAAGGGACAAGACATGTACATCAATTACCTTCGTAATGAAGCAACTGTTTGTGTTGAAGGTGACAATTTCGTTGTTCATGATGATTTTCAACAAGACAGGAGTAGTCCGTGGTTTATTGGTTATGGAGCTGATGCGTGGTATATTGGTTATGAAATACATTTCATTGCAATGTCGGACGTAGTTTTGGACTGGTTGGACACGTCTACAATTCATGGAGTCATTAGGTGGGAACCCGGTACATATAATGAGATGATAACACTGCTATTAGATGTTAAAAGTTATTTTACGAAAGGTGAAATCGAAATCCGCACCAAAACGACATGTAGTCATGATTCAAGATTTGCATCAATACACCGTGGGTCAAATATAATAGGTTCAACGCCTGGGAACTTCCCCTATATGCTAGGTGATGTTGACGGAACAGAGAATTTAAGTGTCGGTGATGTTACGACAATGATAGCTCATATATTGGAAGTGCCTCATGGGCCATTTTATGAATCTGTTTCAGATATAGTGTATAATGGTCAGACGGATATAGTTGATATCGCAGCTCTAGTTGATTACTTCAATTGGCATTTTGGTTGCAGCTTTAAAGATTTAATATTGAATTATGATGATGACAATTATTTCAGTTGGGATCGTTGGACGCATCAACATGCAATGTCTTATCCCTTTGATGACCCTATCATGGATGATTATTATACTGATGGATACATTGATCTCCATAAATATTATGGACTTAACTTTTATCTCAATGACTATTGCATGACATACGCAAATCGTAGGGCTGCTGTGAAATTAGAGATAACGGATGGTGACATAAATGGAGATCAGGAAGTGACTATTACTGACCTCAATCTGCTTATTGATGCCATCATCAATGATTACACTGATTACAGATATGACCTCAATCTTGATGGTGAAATAACGATTACAGATATCAATTATATGATTGATTTGATACTGACACAAGGACAAGGCACAAGAACTCCAGCTCCGTCAATTGCCTGGAGTATTGGTAATGATACAGTCACAGTTGAAGCTATTGGGAATGGTGATGTTACTCTCTATAAGGATGGTGTCGTTGTAGATAATCCCATTTCAATCCCAAGGACTAGTGAGGATATCAAGATTATCTTTACCGCTATAGCCCAGTCACAAGGTGAGATAACAAGCAAGGTGACCACTCAGGAAATAACAATTCCTTCACTTAAAACCCGACCTGAAAAGACCAGAAACCGATTATAGCATATACCTTGACAGATGATTCAATGAAATTTTATACATTTGGCAATGGTTATGTGCAGCTTTTGCCAGCAATTATATTAATGTGTAAATTTGTCGTGTGATAGAGTAAAATGGGACTTCTATTTATTACCGAAATGAAAATTATTAGTGTTGTGTGTCATTTGTTTCTTCTTGGCATCTTTGTCCTTATCTTTTTGAACCATAGCTTGCTATGCTTCTGTAAAGCAAAGACCAAATCTGATCAAGAATAAATCAAAATCCATTTCAAGCTAATTGATAGAAGCCACCTAAATTAGACGATGGAATTAGAATATCTGGATTTTTCGGGGCCTGTTAAGGGCGTGACAGCTTTTAGTACTACGCGTGGTAAGGTAAATGGCCGCAATCCTTATTCGGGTGTGAACCTGTGTGATTATGTGGGAGATGATGCGCTGCGGGTGCTGGATGCACGCGTTATGCTGGCGATGCAACTGGGCATTGACTTGGACAACCTGGTCATGCCGCGGCAAACGCATTCCTGCCGAGTGGCGGTGATTGACGCTCATTACATGAACAGTGACATCGACCAGCAGGAACAGGCGCTAGAGGGCGTGGATGCCCTCGTGACGAGTATGCCTGGCGTTGTCATCGGGGTAAATACTGCCGACTGTGTGCCGATTGTGCTTGCCGATGAGGAGGCTGGTGTTATCGCTGTGGCCCATGCAGGATGGCGTGGCACGGTGGGTCGCATTGCCCGCGCTGTGGTCGAGGAGATGTGCCGCCTGGGCGCCCGAGCCGAACATATAGTGGCCTCGATGGGCCCCAGCATCTGCCAGGACTGCTTTGAGGTGGGAGATGAGGTAGTGGAGGCATTTAGCAAGGCGGGATTTGACCTGGATGCCATCGTGACGAGGGATGCCGCAACTGGCAAGGCCCACATCGACCTGCGCGCCGCCAACAGTGCCGTCCTCGTGGCAACTGGCGTTCCTGTCGGTAACATTGTGCTGTCGCGGCACTGCTCGCGCTGCGAGCACGAGCGTTTCTTCTCGGCTCGGCGTTTAGGTATTGACAGCGGCAGGACGTTTACAGGCATCTACCGCAAGTGACAATAGAAATAGAGATGTCCGCTTCATGTGAGGCGGACATCTCTGTTGATAAGGTTGTATTCAACTGTTTTGGTTTACAGGGTGGCGTCGCTCTCCTGGAAGGTGGTGGCGCGGCGCACGTCGCCGGTCTGGTAACCGAGTTTGAACCACTTCATGCGCTGAGCGCTGGTGCCGTGGGTGAAGGTCTCGGGCGAAGCATAGCCCTGTGCACGCTTCTGCAAGTAGTCATCACCGATCTTTTGAGCGCAGTCGATGGCCTCCATCAGGTCTTGATCACTGATAGAGCCGAACATCCTGCTCTCGTAATGGGCCCACACGCCGGCATAGAAGTCGGCCATAAGTTCCAGACGCACGCTGTACTTGTTGGCGGTCGTCTGGTTGGTGGCTTGCATGCGCTGGTGTGCCTGGTCGAGGGTACCCATCAGGTACTCGATGTGGTGACCCACCTCGTGGGCGATCACGTAGGCCTTGGCGAGGCTGGAGTTGTCACCCTTCACGCCAAGTTGCTGGTCCATCGTCTGGAAAAATGACAGGTCGAGATAGACGTTCTGGTCGCCCGAGCAGTAGAAGGGGCCCATGGCTGCCTGACCCTGGCCGCAAGCGGTGCGGGTACCGCCACGGTACAAAACCAATGTGGGGGCAGGATACTCACCGATGCCGTACTCCCTGAAGATCTGTGACCAGATGTCCTCGGTACTGGCAATCACCTGTCTTGAGAACTTGGCGAGTTGCTGTTCCTCTTGAGAGTATTCAACCTGACCATCGGCCTGGCCATCATCCTGCATAGCCATGCCTAACACGTCACCGATATTGCCACCCATCAGCAGGGTGATTAATCCGGCAATAATCAATCCGCCGATGCCGCCCAGACCCACTTTGGTGCCTGTGCCCATACCACGGCGATCCTCAACATTTTCGCTTTCGCGTCTTCCTTCAAGTCTCATAATATAAATGATATTTTAGTTGTTAATATTCTCTCAATGAGTGCAAATTTAATGTTTTTTTCAATATCCCATAATATTTTTGGCGTTTTTTCTTGTGAATATCCATCGATTTGCAATCGTTTACGAGGCCATGCAGCAAAAAAAATGTCAAAAAGTGCGTTGAATGACAGCAAATTTGTACCTTTGTACTCATCACAATCACCAATCAAGAACTGTGCATTATGAGAAAGAAAAAGAATCTTGCGATTATCAACGATGACCCATGGCTGGAGCCCTATAGCGATGCCATCAACGGGCGTCACCAGGATGCAGTGAACAAGTTGGCTGAGCTCACAGGTGGCACAGGCAATCTTAAGGAGTTTGCTAACGCCTATAACTACTATGGCCTGCACCGCACGAGCGATGGCTGGGTGTTCCGCGAGTGGGCTCCCAATGCCACAGAGATTTATCTTATAGGCCAGTTTAATGATTGGCGTGAGTGTACCCCCTACAGGCTTAAACGCCTTGAAAATGGCAACTGGGAGATCCAATTGCCGTTGCGTGCCATGCACCATGGCGACTTGTACAAGTTGCGCGTGCACTGGCAGGGTGGTGAAGGCGAGCGCATTCCGGCCTATGCAACGCGCGTGGTCCAGGACGACAAGACCTATATCTTCTCGGCCCAGGTTTGGGACCCCGAGGAGCCTTATAAGTTCAAGGTTAAGCATTTCGTGCCCAACACCTCACCGCTGCTCATCTATGAGTGCCACATTGGCATGGCGCAGAACCGTGAGGGCGTCGGCACCTATGAGGAATTCAGGCTGAACGTGTTGCCGCGCATCGTCAAGGACGGTTACAATGCCATCCAGATCATGGCCATCCAGGAGCACCCCTACTACGGCTCGTTTGGCTACCATGTGTCGAGTTTCTATGCGGCCTCATCGCGTTTTGGTACCCCCGAGGAGCTCAAGCGCCTCATCGATGATGCCCACGCTGCCGGCCTGGCCGTGATCATGGACATTGTCCATAGCCACGCGGTGAAGAACGAGGTGGAGGGTTTGGGCTGCTTTGACGGTACTGGCGACCTGTACTTCTATGGCGATGACAAGCGCGAGCATCCCGCATGGGACTCGCTATGCTTTGACTACGGCAAGAACGCGGTGTTGAATTTCTTGCTATCCAACTGCAAGTTCTGGTTGGAGGAGTATAAGTTTGACGGTTTCCGCTTCGATGGCGTGACCTCGATGCTGTACTATAGCCATGGCTTGGGACAGGCCTTCGGCAGTTATGACGACTACTATAACGGCAGTCAGGACACCAATGCCATCACCTATCTGACGCTGGCCAATGTGCTCATCCACGACATCAATCCGCATGCCATCACTATCGCCGAGGAGATGAGTGGTATGCCGGGCCTGGCCCGCCCGTTCAAGGACGGCGGCATCGGTTTTGATTACCGCATGGCGATGGGCATCCCTGACTACTGGATCAAGACCATCAAGGAGCGCAAGGACGAGGACTGGCATCCCACGAGCATCATCTGGGAATTGACCAACCGCCGCGCCGACGAGAAGACCGTTTCCTATGCCGAGAGCCATGATCAGGCACTAGTGGGCGACAAGACCATCATCTTCCGCCTTATCGACAAGGAGATGTACTGGCACATGATGACTGGCGACAACAACGGCACAGTGGACCGTGGCATGGCGTTGCACAAGATGATACGCCTGGTAACCGCTTCGCTCATCAACGGTGCCTACCTCAACTTCATGGGTAACGAGTGGGGCCATCCCGAGTGGATCGACTTCCCGCGTGAGGGCAACGGCTGGAGCTACAAGTATGCGCGCCGCCAGTGGGACCTTGTGGACCGCGAGGACCTGAAGTACCAGTTCCTTAACAACTGGGACAACGACATGATTCACCTCATTGGCGGGGTCAAGGGCTTTGAGTCACTTCCCGTGCGCAAACTGTGGGACAAGGACGATGACCAGGTGCTCGCCTACATGCGCGGCGACTTGGTGTTTGTGTTCAACTTCAGCCCCAACAGGTCTCATGTGGACTATCCCATCCTTGCCCCTGAGGGCGAGTATGTGGGCGTGTTTGACAGCGATAACGAGCGCTATGGCGGCTATGGCAACATCGACGAGGACGTGAAGCACCTCACCGAGCATGATGGCCTGTATGCTGCCCATCACCTGGGTTGGCTCAAACTGTATCTGCCGGCCCGCAGCGCGCAAGTCTTGCGCCTCAAGCCCGCACGTGTCCGCAGGCCTGCAGCCAAGAAGCCGGCGGCGAAGAAGAAATAGCGGCGCGTTTGCTGTTCACCTAAAAGAACGTATGGCTTTGGAACAATTACAGTCCAAGGCCATACGCTTTTTATTACCCTGCGGGTTTTACTTGTCGTAGCGGGATTTCTCCTGATTGGGGATTACCTGTTGCCACAGGTAGAGTTTGTCGCTGAGGCGTATCTTCTCGGGGACAGCGATGGAGAAATGCTCGCCCTTGACGGTTTTTTCTACTGGTTTGAGATCGACGCGGATTTCCTCGATGGTCAAGGGTATGGCGCCCGTGGTGGGGCCGATGATCCACGCCTCGTCGCCCACGTGCAGTTCGCCTGCTTCCATGAGGAACTCGGCAACACCCAGTTTGCTATAATAGCGGATGCCCTTGGCGACGTAGTGCTTGACGCGGGTGGCGCTGGAGCCGTATTTTGCCGACCATTCGCCCAACCGTTGCCCCATGTAGTAGCCGTCCCAGAAACCACGGTTAAAGACCTTGGCCAGCCTCTCGTTCCACTCCTCGATGCGCTCGTCGGTATAAGTGCCGTCACAGATGGCGTTCAGGGCCTCGTCATAGCATCTAGCCACCGTGCGCACATACTCGGCGCCACGAGCCCGGCCTTCAATCTTGAAGACGGTCACGCCCGCATCCACCATCTTGTTGAGGAAGTGGATGGTCTTGAGGTCCTTGGGTGACATGATGTACTTGTTTTCGATGGCGAGTTCATCGCCGTTCTCGCGGTCGGTGACAATGTAGCCTCGACGGCAAATCTGGCGGCAGGCTCCACGGTTGGCGCTCGTGTTCTCCTGATGCAGGCTCATGTAGCACTTGCCGCTCACTGCCATGCACAGGGCGCCGTGGCAGAACATCTCCAACCTGACGCGCTCGCCATGAGGGCCGCGAACGTCATTTTCCTCGATGAAACCGCTGATTTTCTTCACCTGGTCGAGGTTGAGCTCACGGGCGAGGACCATCACGTCGGCCCACTGGCTGTAGTAGCGTACCGCCTCGCTGTTGCTCACGTTGACCTGGGTAGATATGTGTACCTCCACGCCGATGGAGCGGGCAAACAGGATGGTCGCCATGTCGCTGGCGATGATGGCGCTCACGCGGGCATCGCGAGCGGCAGTGACAATCTGGCGCATATAGTCCATGTCCTCGTCATAGACGATGGTATTGACCGTCAGGTAGCTCTTCATGCCGTGCTCGTGGCACCACTCGGCGATGGTGCGCAGGTCGTCAAGGGTGAAATTCACGCTCGAGCGGGAGCGCATGTTCAGACCTTCGATGCCAAAGTAGATGGCGTCGGCGCCACCCTGATGGGCGGCATATAGTGATTCCCAAGAGCCCACAGGGGCCATGATTTCAAAATCGGAGCGGTTCATATCTTGTTTCAAATTAAACTACGAATTACACGAATTTCACTAATGGCATCCGCATATTTATTATTTCTAATTAGTTTAATTAGCTTAATTCGTAGTTATAAGTTAGCGTTCTTTTTTGCCCGTGAGGATGCCCTTGATGTCATAGAGCTTGTTGAGGGCCTCGACAGGCGTGAGGTTGTTGATGTCGATGGTGAGTATCTCGTCGCGGATTTGGCTCAACACAGGGTCATCAAGCTGGAAAATCGACAACTGGTAACCCGAACGGTGGGTGGCGACGTCGCCCAGGTCCTTGGTGATGGCGTTGCCGCCCTGGCTATTGGCCTCGAGCTGCTTGAGCACCTCGTTGGCGCGTTTTACGATGGTGGGCGGCATGCCTGCCAGTTTAGCGACATGGATACCGAAACTGTGCTCGCTGCCGCCTTTGACCAACTGGCGCACAAACACCACCTTGCCGTTGATTTCCTTGACGCTAACGTTGTAGTTCACGATGCGCTTGAAGGATTTTTCCATCTCGTTCAACTCGTGATAGTGGGTAGCGAATAGGGTCTTGGGGCGAGCGGCGTGCTCGTGGATGTGCTCGACGATACTCCAGGCAATGGATATACCGTCGTAGGTGCTCGTGCCACGGCCCAACTCGTCAAACAGGATGAGGCTGCGCTGGCTCATGTTATTGAGGATGGCGGCTGCCTCGGTCATCTCGACCATGAAGGTGGATTCGCCCAACGAGATGTTGTCGCTGGCGCCCACACGGGTGAAAATCTTGTCCACCACACCGATGCGCGCTTGCTCGGCAGGGACGAAACTGCCCATCTGGGCCATGAGGGTGATGAGGGCGGTTTGTCGCAACAAAGCTGATTTACCGGCCATGTTGGGGCCCGTGATGATCATGATCTGCTGGTCGTCGTTGCTCAGGCGGATGTTATTAGGTACGTAGGTCTCGCCTGGCGGCAGTTGGCACTCGATAACGGGGTGACGGCCCATGGCGATGTCGATGTCCAGACTGTCGTCCAGCACGGGGCGGTTGTAGCGGTTCTCCATCGCCACGCGCGTGAGGGCGTTGAGGCAGTCGAGTTGGGCGATGATGGCGCTGTCGTTCTGGATGGCGGGGATGTACTCGGTGACGGCGGTAACCAGTTCGTTGAACAGGCGGCCCTCGATGATGAGAATCTTCTCTTCGGCTCCCAAGATTTTCTCCTCATATTCCTTGAGTTCCTGGGTCACGTAGCGCTCGGCGTTGACTAGCGTCTGCTTGCGTATCCACTCCTCGGGCACTTTGTCCTTGTGGGTGTTGCGCACCTCGATATAGTAGCCAAACACGTTGTTATAAGCAATTTTGAGGCTAGGGATGCCCGTGGCGTCGCTCAGCGTGCGCTGCATGGCCACCAGATAGTCCTTGCCGCTGCTGGAGATGTCGCGCAACTCGTCGAGTTGCGCGTCCACGCCTCGGCAGATGATGTTACCCCGGTTGGTTTGGTTGGGGGCGTCAGGATTGATTTCGCGCTCGATGCGGTCGCGTATCAGGGCGCACGGGTTCAACTGTTCGCCTAGGTTGTTTAGCACGTCACATGATGACTGCTGGCAGTACTGCTTGATGGGCTCGATGGCCTGCAACGCGCTCTTGAGCTGCACCAACTCGCGGGGCGTGATGCGGCCCACGGCGGCCTTGCTGGTGAGGCGTTCGAGGTCACCAATGAGTTCCAGACGTTGCTTGATGAGGTCGCGCCCGTCGGGGTCGCGCATGAAGTGCTCCACCACGTCCAGGCGGCGGTTGATGGCCTTGGTGTCGAGCAGGGGGAACAGCACCCAGCGGCGCATCATGCGTCCGCCCATCGGCGAGATGGTGCGGTCGATGATGTCGAGCAACGATGTGCCGTCATCGCTCATGGGAGCCACAAGCTCCAGATTGCGGATCGTGAACTTGTCGAGGCGCACGTAGCGCTCGGCCTCGATGCGCGACAGGGTGGTGATGTGCCCGATTTGGGTGTGCTGGGTGATGTCGAGGTAGTGGAGGATGGCCCCGCTGGCGATGATGGCATTGTCCATGCTCGAGATGCCGAAGCCCTTGAGGCTGCGGGTCTCAAAGTGCTTCAATAGCCTGTCGTTGGCCGACTCAAGGGTAAAAACCCAATCCTCGAGTTCAAACGTCAGGTAACGTGACGAGAAGGTGGCGGCAAAGCGCTGACGGTTGCTGCGCTCGATGAGCACTTCCTTGGGCGAGAAGTTAACCAGTAGCTTATCGACATATTCCTCGTTGCCCTCGGCGGTGAGGAACTCGCCCGTGCTGATGTCGAGGAACGACACGCCGATGGCCTTCTTGCCGAAGTGGACCGCCGCGAGGAAGTTGTTCTCCTTGCGGTCGAGCATTGTGCCGCCCACGACGACGCCCGGCGTCACCAGCTCGGTGATGCCGCGCTTGACGAGTTTCTTGGTGAGTTTGGGGTCCTCCAGCTGGTCGCAGATGGCGACACGCTTGCCGGCACGCACCAGCTTGGGCAAATAGGTGTCGAGCGCGTGATGGGGGAAGCCCGCCATCTCGGTAGCGGCGGCGGCACCATTGCTGCGTCGGGTCAGGGTAATGCCCAGAATCTCGCTGGCAGTGATGGCGTCTTGCATGTAGGTCTCATAGAAGTCGCCCACTCGGAACAACAGAATAGCGTCGGGATGCTTGGATTTCATCTCGACGAACTGCTTCATCATCGGCGTGTTCAGCGGGTCCTGTGCCATCTTTGTCGTTTCAACTGGATTGAGAACGCAAAATTAACACTTTTCCACCGAAATCGCCGCTATTTTTCTTACTTTTCAGATTTTTAACCCGTGCAGGCCCGGGTGAGTATGATGATGAAAGTGATGATTATAAACCAATTGAAACAGCCAATACCGCCACGTTGAGGACGGTTTTGATGAGGTGTCTGGCCTGGTTGGGATGGTTCCTGGTATGAGGGCCTGTCGTATAATCGGGTATGGGGTATGAGAATTTGTCGAGGCCCGCCGTTATTGTAAGGCCCGATGGCTCCACCCTCCTCAAGCTGGCGGATGAGTTCTGCGGCGCGCTCATCGCTGATGCGGAAGTGATCGCGCAGCATCATGGGTGTTATGGCATGGCAATGGGCCAGGAACTGCAAGGCATCCTGGTAGAGCGGGTCACTGCCTGGCAGTGGTGGCGGCAAAACGGTGACCTCTTCGGGAGCAATATCCACGGCACCTGTCGGAGAAGCAGGGGTGTCAAAACTCTTGCCGCAGTTGGGGCAAAAGTGGGCGCCCGTGCTGGCCTCATGGCCGCAGTGGGGACAGTTGATGGTGCGTGACCGTTCGGCCGTGTCATTAAGGTCAAGCGTCTCGCTGGGGATATAGGCGTAGTCGCCCACAATCTGCAGTTGGCACAGGCACTGCGGGCAGACCACCTTGTAGTCACTGTTGATGAGCACCTCGGTGCTCAAGTCCATCTTCTTGCCGCATTTGGGACAGGTGTAGATCATAATCGGTTTATTCTCGGTTGTTCTTATTGAATGTTTTACTGCAAAAACCGTGCCGTAGTGCTAAAAGCAAGGCAACCGTGGAATGGAGTCCAGGGTTGCCGTTATGATTCATTGTTTCTCTCGTAATGTTAATACTCGTCAGGGTCAAAGAAGAAGTCGTCATCGTTGGTCGGATAGTCGGGCCAGATGTCCTCGATGGACTCATAGGTATCGCCTTCGTCCTCAATTTCCTGCAGGTTCTCTATCACTTCGAGAGGTGCGCCACTGCGCACGGCATAGTCGATGAGCTCGGCCTTGGTAGCGGGCCATGGAGCATCCTCGAGTTTGGTTGCCAATTCAAGTGTCCAATACATAGTTTTTTCTAGTTGTGCTTTTTTATGAAATTTTCCTGTTCTTAAAAATTGCGCGAAAATACTATTATTTTTTTAGATACGATACATATCGTGGTTATTTTTTTCTTTTCATGCGTTTTTATCCCAATATATTTCCTCGACTTGGTTCTGAATGTTGTTAAATCTTGCAAAAACAAAGAAGAAATCGCTCAATCGGTTCAGGTATTCAAGCACGAGCGGGTCAATCGATGCGACCTTAGCGAGCGTCACCACGCGGCGCTCGGCACGGCGGGTGATGGTGCGGCAACGGTCGGCCTGGGCCGAGAGGCGTGTTCCACCAGGCAAGACGAAGCCTTGTGCGGGCGGTATTGTCTCGTTCATCTGGTCCATCATGCGCTCGAGTTCAGCTACGTCCTCCTGGGTTACGCCATAGAGTTTGTCGACCTTGTCGTTGGCGAGATAGCCACCGATGTTAAACAGTTTGTTCTGGGCTTTGCGGACAATTGCGATGACCTCGGGATTATCCAGTTTAGTGCTGTGCAGCAGCACACCCAGGTTAGAATTCAATTCGTCAATGGTGCCGTAAGCCTCGACGCGCACGTCGTCCTTGTCAACGCGCGTGCCGCTCACGAGCGACGTCTGTCCGGCATCGCCGGTGCGGGTATAAACTTTGCTGATCATTTTGTCATATAATTTGGTTTCTTTTTTATCTAAACGCACAAATGTCTATAATGTTATATCCTCATGCAAAATCCATGCCATGTCACCATTTCCCGTGGCTCCATCAAGAGAGGGGGTATGACATAATGGTTCGCCCGAAAAAAACCGCTCTAACGAGCGGGAAATTAAAACAAATTTTGTGTTAAAAATTTTTAATAATTTGTATGAATTTCTCGAAACTTGGCGGCACCTCAGCCATTGAAGTAAACTTCATGGCCTTTGGTTTGCACAAGTTTTCCCGTGCGTAGCACGGTTAAATATTGCGACATTGAATTATGACACAGTCTCTTGAAGCTATCTCTTGCTCATGCTAGAACCTGAAGATGTCACAGAAGATGATGGCAGCCGCCCATTCATAGGGGCGGGCATCACAGTAGCCGAGCGTCTTTGAGTTCTGCTTCATGTCAATGCGTCCACCGGCGTGTACCTCGGCCACGGTGGCGTTAGAGCCGGGAACAGAGATGGAACCGCCGCTGGTCACCGTGCACACCTTGTTGCCACGGACGTAGATGTCACCGCCGCTGATGCGGCCGATGGTGCTGCCCGAGCCGTCCTTGATGTCACCGCTGCCTTTGGGCAGTTGTCCGATCTTCTTGTGTGAACTGTTATAGACCACTCCGTTGGCATCCACATAGCCTCGGCTGCCGTTCTTCTCAATGGTCCATTCCTGTACTTTCTTGGTTGAGCTGTTGTTGGACTTCTTGCCGCTGGCCTGATTGCTGCTCTTAGGTTGATTGGCGCTTTCGGCCTTGCGTTTTGCCTCTGCCTCCTGTGCGGCCTTTAATCTGGCTTCCTCGGCCTGTTTTCTCTCTTGTTCGAGGCGCTGTTTCTCCTCTATGATCTTTGCTCTGGCGGTGGCAATGCCTTGTTTGTCAAACAGGATACCGAAGTAGATGTAGGCGGCCACCTGCTTGTCGATGCCCTGGGCCTTACCAATCGACATGCCCTCTAGTGTCACATTGCCATCATCGCCGATGTGTCCGATGGCTTCGCCGTCCATCATCACATCACCGTTGGCAGCCAGGGTGAGATAGGGGGCTGTGGCATGGCAGTTGACGATGCCTCCGTCGAGCACCTCGCCCACCTTACGGCCGTCATCAAAGGTCACGTCGCCGTTTTTCTCGATGGTATAGACGACATTCTTGCCTGAACGCTTTCCCTCCTTGTGAAGGTCGTCAAACACGATCTGTTTGGTCCTCGCGCGGTAAAAACCCCTGTGAGCGTCCATATAGTAGAAGTCAACGTCCCCATTGGCCTTCTTGATTTCCTCGTCCACTTTTTCCTTGGCCTCCTTAGCCTTATCGACGGCCTTCTTGCCCTTATTGATAAGACCACCAAGTTGGGCCTGTGCGGGCATGCAGCACAGCAATGCCATCATCAGTAATACAAATCCAGTCCTTTTCATAATCTTATTGTTTTAAAGTAATGATTGATGTTATTGCAACAAAGATAGTAAATATTTTTGGCTCAATCTGCATTTTTGAGGATTTTTGTCTCTCGTTTCGCAGGCAAAAAAGGAGTTTTTTATGCCATGCCGAGTATCATAGACAACGCGAGGGGGCTTGTGACCCCCTCGATTCGCTTATGATGATGTGCTATGATGATTTAATTACCATTTATGATCAAGTCGATGACGATGTTCAAGTCGGTGACATTAACCTCTCCGTTGCCGTCCATGTCGGCGGCGGGTGCACGGGTATGGCCAGCGTTGCCGCCCATGATGACAACATCAATCACGCTGTTGGCATCGGCGATAGTGACCTCACCGTCGCCATTCACATCACCAGGGATGTAATGGATTCCCTTGTAAATGATCCTGCCGTTCTCTATCACATGGCTCAAACCAAAACCCAAACCGCCGACACCTGTTATCATAGGAAAAAAGAATCCCAATGTGTAGCTATAAATGTCATCAATACCAATTCCCTCAATTATATACCAATCCCTAACTTCAAAGAGTTGGTTCACATAACGTTTTGCCTTATGGTTTCCAATTGAGATTGTATCGGTATAAAGATGTTGGTATGGAGTAATATCATATAATGAGTACAATGGGTATTCAGCAAACAATTCACTCCAGTAGGAAACAGGATCCTGAAAATCATAAAGTAAAAATTCTTCACAGTTAAACATGTCAACAGAAGAATAGTAATTATAGATTGGACAGTCTTCGTAAAATGATTGATCGGGAATTATACCATATACAATCTTATTCTCTTCCCTCAAATAGATGGGCACCGTGTCGTTCTCCCAGTTGATGGAATTGCCACTATACTTGTGCATCGCCTTATAGGTCTTGCCGTTAATGATAGTATCTCCTTTAAGTTCAAGAGTACGATAAATTTTCTCACATAAAAACTCGGGGTTTTGATCAACATAATTATATCGATAGTTCACAATTGAGTAGACCCATTTCACGCCCTCGCGCACGAAGGGGACGTACTCGTAATCGTCGTCGTTCACGTCACCAGGGATGATGGGCTTGATATAGGTGAATCTTTCCCAAATCGGGGCATTATGATAAGCGTTTACTGATTCTACAGGGACGAACAAGATTGCAGTTTCATAGCATTGTTCATCAAAACTCTCATCGTAAATGAACCGTGGCGGAGTTGTTGCCAGACAAGTGATGTTAATCAGCGAGTTGCAGTCATAGAACGCTTTGTTGTCAATCGTCGTGACCGAGTTGGGAATCGTCACGCTTGACAGGTTTCGGCAGCCTGCAAATGCCAAAGCCCAGATTTTGGTGACCTGATCAGGGATGACAACGCTCTCCAACCTATAGCAACCCTCGAAGCAGCTAGAGGGGATTGCTGTAAGGGAATTAGAGAGGATTACGCTCCTGAGGTTGCTGCAGTTATAGAAAATCTTTTGGCCCATTTCAGTGACAGAATTAGGGATTTCCACGTTTGTCAGGCTATTGCAACCCAAAAAAGCACTATTACCAATGGTGGTAACCGAGTTACCGATGGTCACACTAGTCATGCTTGAGCAATTAAAGAATGCGCCATGTCCGATGGTTGTGACTGAGTTGGGAATGACCATGTTTTTCAAGGTGCGGCAATACGAGAACGCACTCTCACCAATTGTTGTGACGGAGTTACCAATAGTCACATCTTCCAAGTTCTCACATTCATAGAAGGCTGCCTTAAGTATGCTGATGACGGCATCGGGAATAGTGACACTCTTCAGGCTTTGGCAAAAATAGAACGCAAGTTCACCGATGGTAGTAACCGAGTTACCGATGGTCAGGTTGGCTAGGTCAGAGCATCGATAGAACGCGCAATAACCGATAGAAATGACTGAATTGGGAATGTTGATGCTAGTCAATTTGCGGCAGTCATAAAACGTATAATTACCAATTGTGGTGACAGCGTTGCCAATCATCACGCTCGTCAGTTCCGTGCAACCCTGGAACGTAAAATTACCTAAGGTTGTAACTGAGTTCGGGATGTTTACGCTGGTTAGGCTAGAGCAATTATAGAACGCCTTGTCACCGATGGCGGTGATGGAGTTGGGTATGTTTACATTTGACAGGCTGCTGCACTCATAGAAACAGCTACGTGGTATTGACGTGACAGCGTTGCCAATCATTACGTTCTCCAAACCGCCGCAGCCATAGAACGTACTATCGCCAATAGCGGTAACAGAGTTGGGGATGGTTACATTAGACAGATTGCGGCATTGGAATAATGCTCTAGGACCAATTTTGGTGACGGAATTGGGGATGGTTAAACTCGTGAGGTTGTAGCAACTGTAGAAACAGCCTTTAGGTATTGAAGTGACAGAGTTCGGGAGAACTACACTAGACAGATTCACGCAATTTTGGAAAGCATAATTGCCGATAGAGTCTATTGAATTGCCGATATTCAGGCTTGACAGGTTATGGCAACCATCGAAGGCCCTCTCACCAATCTGGGTGACAGAGTTGGGGATAGTCACTCCCGTCAGGCCATTGCAATTCTGGAACGCATATTTGGTGATGGCAATGACTGGGGCGGTCAATATGCGGGTTGTGAAAATGGGGTTACCTTCAGCATCTAGGCCAGACATAAAGGTGTATTCATAGGTGACCGAAGACGCAATATTTGCAACACCGCTGAAGTCGCTGTTGATACTCACCTTGGCAGAATCACCCACTACGTTATTGCCATTGCCAGTGTAATAAATCATATAATTGATCCCATTATAAGAAAATGTGTCATAACCGGCTAAAGCCGTAAGCACAGTGGTGAGCGCCAGCAGCAGTGTGATTAGTAGTTTTTTAGTCGTGTTCATAGTGATATTTGGTTTTTAGTTAATAATAATCGCACTTGAGTTCACTTGCAAAGTTATAACTAATTTGTCAAAAATGTGCCTCATTCCAATCTCATTTTTGAAAATACAAATAACTGGAAATCAAGTATCTAAAAAATAAAAATCTCATTTTTCTATCATCGTCATGAGAATTAGGTTGGAAAGTGTTATTTTTGCGTTAGGTTTTCACCGTTTTGGCAATGAAAGCCTGGAAATCTAAACACAAACAGTTCTATCAAATGATAAACGTTAGAAATTTCTTCATTCCGCTTGCCGCGGTCATTGCCCTCGTGATGGGTGGCTGCCACCACGACAGCGCCACGATGAGTGAGCTTGCCCGCATCGACTCGATGGTCTATCACCAGCATGAGAAAGAGGCCTTGCCCCTGTTGCTGCAGATGAAAACCGACCAATTGAGCAAGCAGGAGCGGGCCTATCATACCGTGTTGTTGTCGATGGCGATGTACAAGAACTACGTCCCCTGCACCAGCGACTCGGCGATTAACGAGGCTGTCAGCTATTACAGGAATAAGGGTGATGACTTGAAATACCTGAAGGCGCTTGTCGCCCAGGGCTGCGTCAACGAGGACATGGGTCAGCTAGAGCAGGCGGTCGAGAGCTACCATCAGGCTGAACAGCTGCCGTTAGCCACCGACAGCTCGATGATCGCCTATGCCAAATTGAGGTTAGGTGTTTTGTATCAGGAACAGGTCATCGGCTCAAGCACCATCGCCCTGGAGAAGTATCACGAGGCGCTGCCCCTGTATAGGGCACTTGGCGACAAGCATTATGAACTGGTGTGTCTCACCAGTATTGGCGGCATTTACCGCAATATTGAAGAGAAGCATGATTCGGCGGTGATTTGCATGAAGGACGCTATCGCCCTGGCCCAAGAACTGGGCGACCAATACCACGCCTTTGCCAATCGATACCTCCTCTCGGAATACTACTTGCTGCGCGAGCAGAACTATGTGAAGAGCAAGAAATATGCGCTGCAAGCCGTCGCGGCCGATCCTGCTATCATCGACCATCCGCGTGCCCATTACCGGCTCGCGACGTCCTACTTGTATCTGGGGCAACCCGACTCGGCGGTTTACTACCTGAACAGGGCACCCCGCGCCACGAGCGCCAGGGACAGTATCGTTTACCTTGAGCTGATGTCCGATCTGGAGCACCAGTATAGGAAAAATGATGCGAAATCTAAAGACTACATGCAAATGGCTCACGCCATAGCCGACTCGTTGACCATCAATGGCCTAAACCATCGGTTGCTGGACGTGGAGAAGAAATATGATGTCCAGTTGGCGGAGTTGAACCAGGTCAAAAATGAATCTCGACTGAAAGGAACCCTGCTGTTGGCGGCATTGTTGGCTTTGGGCCTACTGGCGCTGACTTTCCTCGTGTGGCGGTACAAGAACCAGCTGAAGATGAGGCAAAACGAGGTAGAGATGCTCAAGGCCGACCTAAACGGCTCGCTGGCGAGCCTGAAACAGATGCAGGCTCGGCTTGACGCCAGGGAACTGAACGATGAGAGCCAGAAAGCCCAGAGCGATGAACTGCGCGCCATCATCACCCAGCAGATTGACGCCGTGCATCAGTTGATGGCGTGGTCCTACCAGTATGACGGGGAGAAATTTGCCGCAAAGTTCAGGGAAATGATGACTGTGCCCGGCATGGACGACGACAGCAGCTACTGGTCCCATTTGCAGGCGCTGGTCAACGAACTGCACGATAATGTGCTCGTCAAGGCGCAAGAGGAGGCTGGCGGCACGCTCAACGAGAGCGAGTTGAACCTGCTGGCGCTCTATTGTTGCGGTTTCTCGCGCACGGTGATCATGGTGTGCATGGATTACAAGAACATCGGCACAGTCTATAACAAGAAAATGCAGATTGCCAAGAAACTCCACGTTACTGACCTCGATGAATTTGTGGCTCGCGTTGCTCGCTGATTAAAGGTTACTTAAAGGCCATCCTCCGGGTGTTATCCATCAATCTGGAGTAGTTGATTTGTATGCAAACTCGTGCTTTTTAGAACTCGATGCCGAGTTTGATGGAGAGGCAGTGGTAGGGGTTGTTCTGCCAGTTGCCGCCCGCATGGTGCCAGATGGCGGTTTCCTGTTGAGTTAAAGCAACGATATCGGTACTCTGCAAGCTGTACCCCAACGAGGCATTGATTGCCAATACGTCAGTCAGTCCTACTCGACAGCCCAGCGAGGGGTTGAACATGATACCGTAGGCTTTATTGCCAAGGGTGTAACCTAAGCGGCAATCCAGATAAGGCGAAAATTTGCCCTTTAACAGGTCGAAGCGTACGTCACCAAACACGGGAAACATGTAAAAATCAACTTTTTTCCCAAAATTCTCCTTAGAATGTTTGTTGTGACTGATTTTCATGCCTGCACCAGCACCGACAAACAGCCACGGCTTGAATTGGTAGCCATGAGTGGTGCTGAAGCCGAAGTGGTCCTGTGAAATGGCGTCGATGGATTTATAGTACTCTAGGTCGACGAAACCGCGGTAGCCTTTCTGCGGCCCTTTGCCGGGGGTGAAGTCGCTGCCCATCGCCTGTTGAGGCTGCCAGTCTTCTTTAGTAATCTGCTTGATGTTGTCCCAGTAGATGGTCTGCAACGTGCCGTCATCCTCCTGGATGACCAGCGAGTCGAGTGGAGCATAGGTCACAATCTTGCCCCTCACGCGGTGACCGTTTTTCAATTTCACCACCTCTTGTTTCTCTTTCTTGTTTTGCGTCTCAGTTTGGGCTTGCACAACCGTACCGCCCAGCAGGCACAATGCCAGAATGATGATGATGATTTGTTTCATGAATTTTACGATGAAATGGTTATTATTTGTTGCAAATACAGGTGATAATTACTATTTGGGAGGCAAGACGATGAAGTCAGTAATACCGCAGTCGCTCAAGGGCTTTTCATGTTCATCATCACCAGCGACATATCTCAACTCAATGCGTGCGCTCATGTCGATGGGCTCATTGCGCTTGTAGATTTGAGAATGTTTACCCCAGGTATTTGTGAGTACATACACATCGTTGCCATAACGCCTCATCATCCCACGCCACGATTGATACTCGTCGCCGTCCCTGAGGGGTCTATTGAGGGTGTATTTATATCCATTCATGTACAGCAAAGCCTGGTCCAAATCCCTATTTAATGCCAATATGTAAGAGTCGCCGTCCACAATCATCGCTTGGCTCACAATGTAGGCAGAAGGGAGATGATGGGACTGCCCTTTGAATTGGTACCAAATGCTTTCGTCGTCAACACGATAAATGACAAACAGATCGTCTATCCCCTCTCTTGCATAGGCTTCCAGTTTCACACTATTGAAGTAAGGATCTATGTCTAACGTCAGTTTATTGCCGTCTATCCAATAGGAGGGAGAACTCCATGCACCACGAATGCCTGCTACAAGATGCCCATCCACCACGTCAAATGAATTATACGCGAAATCGTAGTCGTAAGCATCATATCTATAGAGTTGCTGGTCATTCTTATAAACAAACCAGTATTCCTCATTGTCATCCCACAGTAACGTATAGACATTGCCGTTCTCGACACACATGCCCTCGGCTTTGTAGGGTATCTGGAACTGTACCTGACCGTTTTTCAACACTTCATATAGCACGGAATTATAATTATTATCATCATGCCTAGATCTGACGGCATACCAGTTCTTGCCCTCACTGGCTAGCTTGATGATTTGGGAGTACTGAGGGCATTCATAGATGGTGTTCCCCTCGATGTCATACACATAGCTATTATAATAGTCGTCGATTATTGCCACGTAGATGCGAGGTGGCTTGTTGGGATCGGGCTCGTCATTGCTATCCTTGCATCCCATCAGTGTCATCATCGCCAGCAATGCCAGCATAAAAAAGATTTGTTTCATAGATTTACCGTATTAGAGTATTAGAATAATGTATTTAAGTTACAAAGGTATAATTATTTTAGATAAAACCATCCACTCCTGGTAATTTAACGTTTGATTAACGATTGTTGGGAGCTGCTTCCTGTTTAACTTTTCTGATAGGCGTTTGATTTTTTGACCGTCAGGCCAATCATAGACCATTGCGCCTTAGTGGCTTAGCGTGAGGTCAGTGAGGCGAGGGTGGAGAGGAGTTCTGTCGTGGTGCGGGCGTCGAGGGTGCGAGCGAGGTTCTTGCCGCGGGCGAATGGAGTGTGGGTCATGTCGGCGAGTTGCTGGATGGTGGCGTCGTAGAGGCCGTCAATGTTGGCGACGATGACGGGGCGGGGGTCGTCGTTGCCGATGGTCATGACGGCAAGGGTGGACATCCACTCGTCGAGGGTGCCGATGCCGCCGGGCATGACGACAAACACGTCGCCGTGCTCAATCATGTACTGCTTGCGGTCGCCCAAATTGGCGGTATAGACCACCTCGTCGCACACGGGGTCGATGCGATGCCTGAACATCTCGGGAATGACGCCCACAATATGGCCGCCCGCCTCATGAACGGCTGCCGCGGTAATGTGCATCAATCCTGCATTGGAGCCGCCATAAAGGAGGGTGTGGCCCTGCTGGCCAATCCATGTGCCCAGGTCGCGGGCCAAGAGCCGATATTTCTCTTCCAGCCCCTCTTGTGAACTGCAGTAAACGACAATCTTCATATAGTTAACAGTTGACAGTTATCAGTCGATGTTTTTTAGAGGACGACTTGGTTGATGATGTGCTTGACTTCCTTGAACAAGTAGTCGTGGGTTGTGCCGTCCTCGTGGCGCAGGGCGAGGGTGCCGTCGGGGGCGATGCCGGCGATGGTGGCCATGAAACGGCGCCCGCTGGCGTCCTCAAAGGGGTGCATGGCGCCGTCGTTGCGGTACAGGGCCTCCATGTAGCGGCGGTGCAGGTCATGACGGGCGGTATCATCACTCAGCGAGTTCACCACTTGCTCGATGCTGGAGCACACTTGCTTGAGCAATGCTTCCAAGTCGTGCTCGTGGCTAGTGATGTTGATGAGTGACACGGGGTTGGGCGCGTCGCTGACGAAATGCTCCTGGTTGACGTTGATGCCGATGCCGATGATGCTCGTGGCGATGTCAGTACCGTTGAGCGAATTCTCAATGAGCATGCCACACACTTTTTTGTCCTGCCAATAAACGTCGTTGGGCCACTTGACCGCGAAACCCTCGCCCGCCTGGGCGGTCAGTGCATCGACCACGGCAAGTGAAGCCGCCTCGCTCAGGTAAAACTGGTCGCGCGCCTTGACGGGCGGGAACTTGAGCAACAATGAGAAGGTGAGGTTCTTGCCGTCCTCGCTCTCCCAAGAGTTGCCTTTCTGGCCACGGCCTGCCGTTTGGCTAGGCGTGTAAATGACTGTACCGCCCGGCAGCGTTGCTGCCAAGCGGGACAGGTAGGTGTTGGTGCTCGTCGTCTGGCTGACCTTGATGTAATGTGGCATGGTCAGACGGTGGGGAATGTCATCTTGAGGGTGCGGCTCTCATCGTCATTGACCGTGATATCGACGCGCACGGTGTCGTCGGGCAGCAGTCCGTCGATGCGCTCGGGCCACTCGATAAAGCATAGCGCGCCGCTGTCGAAGTAGTCCTCGGCCCCCAGGTCAACCGCTTCTTCCTCCTTCTCCAGGCGGTAGCAGTCGAAGTGGTAAATCAGCTCGGCCGTGGTGTCGCTGCGGTACTCGTTGATGATGGCAAACGACGGTGAGTTGGTCATATCGCTTTCCACACCCAGCTGCTTGCACAGGGCATTGATGAATGTGGTCTTGCCGGCGCCCATCTCGCCATAGAAGGCATAGACCGTCAGGTCGCCCATCTCGGTCATGAACTTGTAGGCAGCCTCTTCCAGGGCCTCCAGATTGGGAATAGGTATTTCAATTACTTTGTTTTCGTTCATTACAGTGTAGATTTATAGTGTGTTGATATAATCTCTAACCTTTAACCTCTAACCTCTAACCTTGAATCACTTGGGTGACAGTGTCACGATGGGCACGAGCATCTCTTCCATCGAGATGCCGCCGTGCTGGAACGTGTCGTTGTAATAGGAGACGTAGTAGTTGTAGTTATTGGGATAGGCAAAAAAGTCGCGGTTCATCGCAAAGATGTAGGTGCTCGAGATGTTGGGAGCGGGCAGACCCACGCGCTTAGGTTGCTTGATCTCATAGACCTGCTTGGGATTGTAGGTGAGGCTCTTGCCCACCTTGTAACGCAGGTTGGTGTTGATGTTCTTGTCGCCGATGACATTGATGGGGCGGTCCACCTTGATGGTGCCGTGGTCGGTCGTCAACACCACCTTGTAGCCATTGTCGGCCATGAGCTTGAAGATCTCGAGCACGTTAGAGTTCTTGAACCAGGACTCGGTAAGGGAGCGGTAGGCCTCGTCGGTGTTGGCCAGCTCACGAATCATCTTGGACTCGGTGCGGGCGTGCGAGAGCATGTCCACAAAATTGAATACCAGCACATTGAGTTCATAGTTCTTGAACATGCCGAAGTTCTGCATCAACTTCTCGCCAGCGGCACTGTCGTTCATCTTGTTGTAAGAGAAATGCACCTTGCGACGATAGCGGTCGAGCAAGGTCTGGATGAGGGGTGCCTCGTTGAGGTTCTTGCCCTCCTCGCTCTCCTCGTCGACCCACAGGTCGGGGAACATCTGCTCGATGTCCATGGGCATCAATCCCGAGAAGATGGCGTTGCGGGCATACTGGGTCGCAGTGGGCAGGATGGTGGTGTATAACTCCTCGCTCTCGACATTGAAGTAATCGGTGAGCAACGGGCTTACCGTGCGCCACTGGTCCAGGCGGAAGTTGTCGATGACGACGAAGCACACCTTCTCGCCCTTGTCGAGCAGCGGCAGCACCTTGGTCTTGAATAGTTCATTGCTGCGCAGGGGGTGCTCGGGCTTGGTGAGCCAATCCTCATAGTTGCGCTTGACAAACTTGGCGAAGGCGCTGTTGGCCTCGACCTTCTGCATGCGCAGCAACTCATCCATATTGGTGTCGGTGTTTGACAAGGTGAGCTCCCAACGCACGAGCGTCGAGTAGAGATCATACCAGTCGTCGATCGTCTGAGCCGAATTGATCATCTGGCCGATGCGCATGAACTCCTGCTGGTAGTCGCCTGTCACTTTCTCGGCAATGAGTGCCTCGCTGTGCAGGTTTTTCTTGATTGACAGCAGGATTTGCATGGGGTTGACCGGCTTGATGAGGTAATCGGCGATTTCGCTGCCGATGGCCTGGTTCATGATGTTTTCCTCCTCGCTCTTGGTAATCATGATGACGGGGACATTGGGCTGCATGATCTTGATGCGCTGCAGGGCCTCGAGTCCGCTGATGCCCGGCATGTTCTCGTCAAGGATGATGAGGTTGAAAATCTGGTTGGTCAACGCGTCGATTGCATCGCGCCCGTTGGTGACGGTCTCCACTTCATATCCCTTGTTTTGCAGGAACAGGATGTGCGGCTTCAACAGGTCGATCTCATCGTCGGCCCACAATATTCTTTCTTTGCTCATGCGGTTTGCTTTATTGTTATGCAGTTAGTTATTCTCGTTAGTTTAGTCTGGCTTGCCAGTTGGCTTGTCATTTGGTTTGCCAGGCTTGTTCGACTTGTCTGACTTATCCGACTTGTCCGACTTGTCCGACTTGTCTGACTTTGAGCTGGAGTTGGCCTTTTGCCCTGCTTTGCGTTCATTGGCTTTGTCCTTGCGCTCCTGCTCTCGGTCTTTAGCCTTCTGCTGGCGTTCCTGCTCACGCTCTTTAGCCCTCTCCTTGCGTTCCTGAGCTTTAGCCTTAGCCTCTTCCTTTCGCTCCTTGGCTTTCTCCTTGCGTTCGCGTTCGCGCTCTTTGGCCCTCTCCTTGCGCTCTTTCTCGCGCTCCTTAGCTTGCTGCTTGCGCTCTTTGATCCTATCCTTGCGGGCCTGTTCCTTGGCCTTCTTGGCATCCTTCTTAGCCTGCTCGGCAGCCTTATAGGCAGCCTTGGCCGAGTCTTCACGCCACTTGTAGCGGAAGTCGCGTTCTTTCTCCTTCTCCCTCTCGGCTTGCTCGATGGAGTCTTGCTCGGCTATCTCGGCGATGCGAGCCAGTTTGCGCTCGTGTTTCTGCACCTTCTTGATGCTGTCGTCGATTTCCTTTTGATGCTTCTTCTCGGCTTTCTCACGAGCCTTGGCTTCGCGCTCCAGTTGCTTGAGGTGCTCTTCCTCGGCACGTTCCTGAGCCTTGCGCTCCTTGTCGCTGAGGGTTGTCTGGGTAGTGTTGCTAACCGTTGAGCGGCTGCGGTAGTCGCTGGCCTGGATCTGCTGTTTTTGCTGGGCTTCCTGGCGAGCTTTCTCCTCGGCTTCGAGGCGTGCTTGCTCGGCGGCTTCGGCCTCGAGACGAGCCTTCTCCTCGGCCTCCTCGATAGCCCTGGCCTCGGCATCTTTCTTGGCGAGTTCAGCGGCCTCACGCTCCATCTGTTCACGCTCAAGCCTAGCCTCCTCGCGTGCTGCGGCAGCACGAGCGTCGGCCTCGGCCTGAGCCTTGGCTTCGGCAGCGTCAAGTTCTTTCTTCTCGAGGTCGCTGTGTTCCTTGTCGTTCTTTTCCTCGAGGTAGTTGAAGTAGTCGGCAAATGTGCGGCCCTCGTTCAACAGCAGGTTGAAGTTGTCAACGCTGATGATGACATAATGCACTTGACGAGGAACGTTGATGGTCTGGTCCTGCTCAAACAGCGTGCGGTAGTTGCTGGCCTCCTTGAAGTTGTCCAGTCCCTTGACTACCAGCAGGCCCAGGTCACCGAAGTTCATCTGCTCGATGTCATAATCCTTGACCTTGAACGCGTTGAAGTTGTGACGAGCCACCTCATAGAGCAACAGGTTGCTGTTCACGCTGTCGAGCGGATAGAGCAGGATGAAGACTTGTGGCTTGTCGTTATCCTCGGCAAACGGTGTGAACGTGCGTTCCAGCGCCTGGGGCGTGGTGTCGTTGCTGAGTCGTGTCGTCCACAACATGCCGCGCACGTTGCTGCCACCGCCCTCGAGACGGCGTCCTTGATTGAGTTGCTTGACAATCTCGGAGGCGACAGGGGTGATATCGGTCTGCGGATAGCGCTGCAGCATGTCCTTGAGGGTTTCCTTGAACTTGTCGTGGTCTCTCTCGGTGAGATAGCTCAAGGCGTCGATGAACATGAATTTGGGCATGATCTTGGAGAGCGGATACTTGCGCATCATCTCGGCATAGGCTTCATGCACGCCCGTGTGGTCGTTAGCCAGGTACTTGGCATAGGCTGCCTCGTACATGTTCTCCTGATCACGGTTCATGTTCTTGAGGTTCTCTATGTAATTGGGATCCTGCATCGCCATGCCGTACTTGGACTCGGCGAAGTTGACGAGGATGCTGTCGCGGTAGGGATCGGCATCGGCCACTTGCCCATTGCGCATGTACATCATGTACATGTTATAGAACACATCGAGGCGATAAGTGTTGTCGGGGTATCGGTCGAGCAGTTGCGAGAACTCATAGGCCGCGGCGTTATAGTCCTCCATCTTGTCCTTGAGGATGGTGCCCATGTTGTACAGGCCCTCCTGGATGATCTCGTGGGCCGACTGTATCTCTTCCTCGGTCTTGGGTATCTGCTTGAGGTAATACTCCTCATAATGCGGGTCTTCGGCCCGCTTGAGGGCCTCGATATCGACCTTTACGGTGTCACCGTTCTCATCGACCACGACGCTGTCGGCCAGCGCCATGAGTGTGCTGTCGGTTTCCTCATCGCCAAACGAGAATGTTGTCTTGATGCGGCGACGCCAGTTATCCTCAAGTTTACGGTTACCCCACTGTTTTTGGAACTGGGTCTTACCGGCATTCTTGGTGGCGGTGTTGTAGAAGTACCATGAATTGTCGGTGTTCATGGTGTAGGTCGCTGGTGCATTGCCATTTTGCTGGATTTGGCTGCCCTGAGCGTTTTGCTGGGCGAGGTATTCCTCGCGGGCAGCAGCCTCGGCCTCCTCTTTCTCTTTCTTCTTGAGTTCCTCAATGATCTTGGCGATGACGGCTTTTTGCTCCTCGGGAGTCATCTTGGAGAGCTTGAGCAACGAGTCCTGCAGGGTGACGTTCTGGGAATAGACCGCCAGTTCATCGAGCACGTCGCTGCGCTTCTTGAGCATCTTGTAATTGGGATAGTCCTCGTTGACCAGGGGGATGGCCTCGGCATAGCAGGGCTGCGCGTCGTCATACTGGCGCTGGTCAAAGTAGATGCCGCCCAATGTCAATTGGCTGATAGCCTTGTCAACGCCGTTGCGGGTACTCTTCTCGGCGGCGAGCTTGTAATTCTCGATGGCGTTAACCGTGTCGCCGTGGGTAAGATACAGGTTGCCGATGGCATAGTACACCTGGTCGAGGTAATCCTTGTTGCGGTCATAGCGGGTCATGCGCTTAAGCGCCTTGACCTCGCTGGCGATGTTAGCGCCCTCATAGACCGCGCTTTGCTTGATGCGTGCGTTGAATTTGGTGCGGTAGGTTGAACCGCTGCTGCTACCGGCCTGCTTGTAAGCGAGATAAGCGTTATGCTTGTCGCCGACGTCCTCATAGAGCTGTCCCAGCAGGAAGTTCATGCGCACCTTCTCATTGCCCTTAAAGCCCTTAACGGCTTGAGCCAGATAGGGTATCGCCTCCTCGGGCTGCTGCGCTTTGATGAAGTAGTCGGCAAATGCCGCATTGGCCAGTGCGCGGACGCGCTTGTTGGTGATTTCATCGAGGTGGATGTGGGTAAGCACGTTGTCGGCCTCAGTTACCCAGCCCATGGCGCAGTAGCACAAGGCTTCGCGCACTTGGCTCTCTTGTACCAGGTCTTTTTTCCATGTGAAGTGGCGCGCGATGTAGCGGAAGGTGGCAGCGGCATCCAGGAAGTCTCCTTTCATGTACTGTGCCTTGGCCAGCATGTACCACGCGTTGTGCAGGTAGGGGTTATACTCGTCGCGGCTGAGCCATTCCTGATACTTGGGGTCATGGCTCTTGCCACTCTTGCGTTTGGGCTTTTTCTTGATGGAGTGCAGGGTGATGGCCTTCTCCATTTTCTCGATGGTGCGTTCAAAACTGCCCGTGGGCTGTGGTGCCTTGGGGTTGGAACGCGCTTCGGCAGGATGCATGTACAGGCGCTGTGAGTAGTCGTCCTCATAGGCGTCCATCATTGCTTTTTCCTGCTCGTCATAGTTGGTTTTGCCGTGGTAGTAGACATTGTACTTGGTGGTGAACGCTTGCCAGAAACGTGACCTGGCGGTGTTAGTCTTGTTGCTGCAGGCAGCCAGCAAAACCAACATCGCAATCATCATTAACGGTATGAATCGTCGTGTCCTGTTCAATTCAGCCTAAATGTATAAAAGTACTTATAAAACGAGCACAGGGCTATTTTATTGCCCCAGCATGCCGATGTTCGCCCGCAAGTTGCAGAAATTCCTCGCGCACGGCGGCTGGCATGACCAGTCCGCGGTGCTTCACACTCTGTCCCCAACCCAGCAAGTCACTGGGTTGCAATGTGTAGAGAATATCGCGCCACAGCTCCTCCTCTTCGGGGGTGTAATCATGCTCGCCCCGCCCCGTGAAGGCATCAAGTTCCTCATCCTCATAGTAGGTGGGTTGCTGCTTGCACGCCCCTGCCAGAATCTGCTCGCTGGGGCAGATGCTGCGTATGCCGCAGGCTTCGTCGGCGCACCCCTGTTTGGATGGCGAGGAGTCGGGATTTTCCTCGGTTTCATCGTCGATTTCGCCCGTTCTCTTGCTGAAAAACAGCCGGTCGATGAGCCACACGAGTGCTCCCCCTGCCACGAGTATTGTCAATAGTAGGATTATCAGTTTCATCGTCTATTGTCTTTCGGGCTTCAAAAGTACAAATTATTTTCGTCTAATTGCATGGTTACTCCTGTTTTTCGTCACATTTTTGTGGCTGTGACTAAGGTGCTTTGGTCGGCAAACGCGAGCATTTCCTTGTCCCCAGAGCTGTTGCCGTAGGCATAGAGGTAATAATCTTCCCTGTGGGGCTCGATGAGCAGCAGCCTGTTCACTTTTTCCTGTCTGGAGCAGTTGGCTGTCTTGAAGCGCCCGGTCAGCAGGCCATTGCCGTCAACCTCGATTTCGGTGGCCAATACCGCTTTGACCCCTTGTTTCAGGCACCATGGCTCGAGCCACTCGGGCAGGCTGGCCGAGATGACATAGACCGTGTGTCCCTGGGCGATGTGCTCTTGAATCTTGCCGATGACGGGTTCATTCCTCATCTTCTCGATTTCGGCATAAAATGATTGCCCCAGCGACTTGAAACGGCTGTGAGGCCACCCCTTGAAAAAATGGGAGAATATGCGTTGCTTGGCTTTCCCTCCTGAGTACAGGCGCAGCAGCATCAATATGAGAATGGGGGCATGGAGCGCAAATCCAGCGTAATACCGCCACGTGCCATGGGCATATCGGATGAACGCGAGGAAGGAGTCGCGGGTTGTGAGTGTCCCATCGAAATCAAATACGGCGATTGTCCTCTTGGCTTTCATGTCCTCGTGGTCGATGAGTGGTTTCACAAGCAGTAAATGATGAGCGCGAATGCCAGGAGCCAGCCGATGACGCATCCCTGGATAAAGCGGTCCTTAAGCATCACCCGGGTGGGATCTCCACTTTTAATCTCCACGGTCATGATTTGCAGATAACGGATGATGCCCGCCAGCACAAAGATGGAGGTGAGATAGACATAGGGGCTGCCGAACCGCTCGACCACCTCGGGCGAAACCGTGTACATGATGTAGCACACCATCGTGATACTGCCCACGATGCTGGTGGCTGTGTTGAGGAAGCGCAGGTTGTAGCGGTTGGCCGTCTTCCTTATGGCTACCCCGCTGTTCTCAAACTCCGTCACGTCGTCGCGCCGCTTGGCAAAGGCCAGAAACAGCGCCAACAGGAAGGTCATGAGCACAATCCAGTGGGTCAAATGGATGCCAGTGGCCACACCACCTGCAAGAACGCGCAACACAAATCCGACTGCGATGACAAACACATCGACGATGGCGATGTGCTTGAGCCATAGCGTGTAGGCGATGTTCATCACCACATAGGCCCCAACGACGAGGAATACGGCCCTGTTGATGAAACACATGATGGCCGCGCTTAGAATGAAGCACACGAGCATGACGATATAGCCTGTTGCCTTGCTCAGCTTGCCGCTGGCGATGGGGCGGTTGCGTTTCTCGTGGTGGTTCTGGTCGGCCTCAGCGTCATGGATGTCATTGAAGCAGTAGATGCCGCTGGCAGCCATGCTGAAGGCAAGGAACATCAAGATGCAGGGAACGAGATAGCCCGCGTCAAAGAGATGGCGGTCAAAGAACAAGGGCAAGAAAACAAACAAGTTCTTGATCCATTGTTGCGGGCGCAGTAGTTTGATGATTTCGGTCATGCCAGTAGTGTTGTGATGTGGTTGATGAAGTCGAGTATCTCGGCAAAAAATGCTTGCTGGATGGTGTTGGCGTGGTCCAGTGGCGCGTAATAGTTGGGAACTGGAGTGAGCAGCGCCAGCAGCAGGTAGGTGGCGGGGGAACGCAGCAGCCTGCTCCCGTCGATAAAGCCATGAATCGCCCGTGAGGCCTTGGTCAAGACAGGTGGAAAAGTGCCCGCCTCGTGCTTGAAGACGTGATAAAAGAACAGCGACGAGAGCACCCAGTAGGGCAATGTGCGGCCCCAGTCACACGACAGGACAGTGAACATGGGCAGCAAGGCGATGAACTGTACCAGGGCCACGTCGCTCAATAGCGTGCGATTCAGGCATTTTGGCCTGGATTTGCCCATGCTGACGCAATCGATGCGCGTGAGCAGGAAATAGGCTGACAGGATGACAAACAGTGCCAGTATAGCCTGCAGTGGCGATGGGGAGCCGCAGCCCAAGTAAGCCGAGTGGAAGTGGTACTTGAACGTGTTGACCGCGTTCCAGCCAAGAGCCTGGACGCCCGAGCCCATCAGGGTGCTGCCGCTCGCGTCAGGATAGGCGTCAAATACCTCACCCCATGAAGCCCAGATGGCCTGGGCCACGCCCTTGTCACCCTTGAACAGGCACACCGCCGTCATGATGATAAGCACAGGAAGGAAACTTGCAAGCGTTTTCACGGCACTGCGCGGCCATGACATACCGGATCTGCAGCACAGGCGATAACTGTAGAGCATCAATATGGGATAGGTGAAGAAAAAGGATGCTTCGTGGGCAAGTAACTGGATGGCAGCGAGGATATATAGCAGCAGCCATGCCCCACAGCGCTTGCCGGGTGGTCGTGTGATGATTGCCCTGTAGCAGAGGAAAATAGCAAAGGCCAGGGCCAGCATCAGGAAATCTTTGCGCCCCCACAGGCTGAACAGCGTGTAGCCGAGGCACAAGCCCGTTGGAAGAAGTACTGGTGACCAGCCCTCGGACTTGAATACACGGTACAGGATGAGTAGGATGATGAGGCTTGAAAGGATATAAATCAGCCTGATGGCGATCCTCACGTCATACACATGTACTTGCTCGATCGCATACAGCATCTGGCCCACGATGCCTCTCCTGACAAATCCGCCCTCGTAGTTGATGAGCCACTCGCTGATTTCCCAGCTGTGGTAACCATAATGGGGGCTAACCAGCTGGGTGAAATAACTCGACCTGATCACGCAGATGGCTATCAAGAAAAACAGGAAAACGAACCACGAACCCACTCGTTCCCAATTCGTCAATGCGGCATTACTATTCCTCTCGCTTGATTTCATGTTCCATTGTCGCCTGTTTTCCGCCCATTAGGTATTGCAAAAATACACGATAATGGCCGATGCCATGGTCGAACCCCTTAGTTTTAACATTATTTAAGCGTCCTATCTCGCCAAAAATCGTTAAATAAAGTTAATATTTCTGCAATATCAGATGCTTTTTCACATTAAATATTGTGGATATTAGCTAAAATGAGTACTTTTGCACCAGCATTCGTGAGAGGGGGCATCGGGCTTCCTCGTTTTTATTATAATTTAGGTTTCAGACCTTAGGTTTCGGGCCCTCGGGAGCATTTCCCAAGCAGGCTGAAACTCAAGGAAAAGAGGCGATAAAAACAGGGATATGATTGACAAGACGGCACTTGAACAAGTGATTAATGAGGCGCTCGAGGGCTCCAAGCTCTATTTGGTCACCCTCAAGGTGAGCAAGGACAACATCATTGATGTCGCCCTCGACAGCGATGAGGACATCACTATCGACGACTGTGTGGCGGTAAACGATGCGGTTCATGCCGCCTTTGACCGCGATGAGGAAGACTACGAGTTGACGGTGGGTTCCTATGGCATCACCTCGCCACTGTTGTTGCCCCGTCAATACCAGAAGAATGTGGGCTATGAGGTAGAGGTGCTCACAGCCGATGGCCGCAAACTCAAGGGCGTGCTTGCCGATGCCGACGAAGAGGGCTTTACCCTGACGATGACTGTGAAACGCAAGCTCGAGGGCAAGAAGCGTCCCGAACTGGTCGAGGAGCAGGAACGATTCAATTACAACGACATTAAATACACAAAAAATATCATCAATATCTGAACTGGCCCCACGGCAACAGCAAGTTGACATGACTCGCTGTTGAGGCTCAGCCAGATTTTATCTAAAGTTTGACATTACAACATTATGGCTAAAAGAGAAGAAGCGGTCAACATGACCGAACAATTTGCCGAGTTTAAGGATCTCAAGGACATCGACAAGACCACGCTCATCAGCGTGCTGGAGGAGTCCTTCCGCAGCGTGCTGTCAAAGATGTTCGGCAACGACGATAACTTTGACGTGATTGTCAATCCCGACAAGGGCGACTTTGAGATCTATCAGAATTTTGAGGTCGTTGAGGATGGTGAGGTTGAAAACCCCAACAAGCAAATCTCTTTGAGTGACGCCCAGGCCGACGATGACCCCGACTGTGAGGTGGGCGAGGAGCACACCCGCAAGATCGATTTTGCCAAGTTTGGCAGGAGGGCCATCCTTAACTTGCGCCAGACGTTAGCCAGCAAGATCCTTGACCTGCAGAAGGACGCCATCTACAACAAGTTCAAGGCCCTTGAGGGCCAGCTGGTGGCAGGTGAGGTATATCAGGTGTGGAAGCGTGAAGTGCTGCTTCTCGACGACGATAAGAACGAGCTGCTGCTCCCCAAGGAGGAGCAGATTCCCACCGACATCTACCGCAAGGGTGATGTCGTGAGAGCCGTCATCGAGCGAGTTGATAACACCAACAACAACCCCAAGGTGATCGTGTCGCGCACGAGCCAGGATTTCTTGCGCCGCCTGTTTGAGCAGGAGGTGCCCGAGATTCATGACGGACTCATCGTGATTCGTGCCGTTGCCCGCATCCCGGGCGAGCGTGCCAAGATCGCTGTCGAGAGCTATGACGACCGCATCGATCCCGTGGGCGCTTGTGTGGGTGTGAAGGGTGCCCGCATCCATGGCATCGTGCGCGAGTTGCGCAACGAGAACATCGATGTCATCAACTACACTAACAATCCGCAGCTGCTCATCCAGCGCGCCTTGAGCCCCGCCAAGATCTCCTCTATCCGCCTCGACAACGAGAACAAGCACGCCGAGGTATTCCTGCGTCCCGAGGAGGTATCGTTGGCTATCGGTAAGGGCGGCTTGAACATCAAGCTCGCCAGCATCCTCACGGGCTACAGTATCGACGTTTACCGTGATGTGGAGACCGAGGGCGAGGAAGACATCTACCTGGATGAGTTCAAGGATGAGGTTGACGAGTGGGTAATCGAGGCCTTGAAGAATGTGGGTCTCGCCACCGCCAAGTCGGTACTGCGCACCCCGCGTGAGGTCCTGATTGACCGCGCCGACCTTGAGGAGGACACCGTGGACAACTTGCTCGCAGTGCTCAGGGCAGAGTTTGAGGATTAAACAGCACCAGTAGTCATTTTCATTACACTTCTCTAAAACAATAGCAAAAATAAAAGCCGAAAGCATATTGCCGAAAGCGAATCGATAAAAGACATTATATGGCGATAAAGATTAGTAAAGTCATTAAGGATTTAAACGTGGGTAGGCAAACCATCGAGGAATTCCTGCACAAGAAGGGCATCGAGATCGATGCGAGCATCAATGCGCGCATTCAGGACGATGTCTATGAGATGCTTGTCAAGGAGTTCAAGCCCGACATGGATCTCAAGAGCAAGTCGGACAAGATGGCTAATGAGCGTCAAAAGGACAAAGCCAAGCAGAACGCTGCCAAGGAGTCACGTGAAATCAAAACCGTTATTCCGGGACAAAAGCCTAACTTCCTGGGCAAAATCAATCTCGATGAAGCTGGCAAGCCCAAGCCTGCTGTCAAGGTCGAAACACCTGCGCCCGCAGTTGAGCCGACCGAGCCTGTAAAGCCCGAGCCCGAGGTGATCGAGAAGCCCGAGCCCGTCGAGGTAGAGCAACCGACTCCCGAGCCCGTTGTCGAGAAGGCTCCCGAACAGGAGGAGGAAAAGCCCGAAGTGGTTGCTGCACCCGAGCCCGTTGTACAGGAGGAGGAAAAGCAGCCCGCTGCCGCTGCCCAGCCCGTGGAGGAGAGCAGGGTAACATCCCCCGTGCAGCTCAAGGTTGTCGGCAAGGTTGACCTGGCCGCGCTCAACCAGCAGACCCGTCCTCGCAAGAAGAGCAAGGAGGAGAAGCGCAATGAGCGCATCGCAAAGGCCCAGGCCGAGGCTGGAGCCAAGAAAAAACGTAAACGCATCGGCAAGGAGAAGATTGACATTGAGACTGCAGGCAACCAGCCCGCGCCCCAGTCGGCTAAGGGCCGTGGTGGCAAGGACGACAGCAGCAAGCGCGGCAAGGACAAGAAGGGTAACCGCAGGCCCCTCAGGCCCGAGGTGAGCGAGGAGGATGTTCAGCGCCAGATGAAGGAAACGCTGGCACGCCTCACCGCCAAGAGCAACAAGAAGGCAGCCGCTACTCGCCGTCGTGAGAAACGCGAGGAGCACCGTGAGGAAGCCCGCGAGGAAGCCGCACTGGCAGCAGCACAGAGCAAGATCTTGAAGCTCACTGAGTTCGTGACCGCTAACGACCTCGCCATCATGATGAATGTGCCCATCAACAAGGTTATCGCCACTTGTATGAATCTGGGCGTGATGGTGAGCATCAACCAGCGTCTCGATGCCGAGACTATCAATATCGTTGCCGACGAATTTGGTTTCAAGACCGAGTACACCAGTGCCGAGGTTGTCGAGGCCATCAGCGAGGAGGAGGATGATCCCGCCGATCTCGTTCAGCGTCCGCCTGTTGTGACCGTCATGGGTCACGTTGACCACGGTAAGACCTCGTTGCTGGACTACATCCGCAACTCCAACGTCATCGCTGGTGAGGCTGGTGGTATCACTCAGCACATCGGTGCTTATAACGTGAAACTGCCCAATGGGCGCCGCATCACCTTCCTGGATACCCCTGGTCACGAGGCGTTTACCGCTATGCGTGCCCGTGGTGCCAAGGTGACCGATATCGTCATCGTGATTGTCGCTGCCGATGATAGCGTCATGCCCCAGACCGTTGAGGCATTGAATCACGCATCGGCTGCCGGTGTGCCCATCATCTTTGCCATCAACAAGATCGATAAGCCCGGCGCTAATCCCGAGAAGATCAAGGAAGAGCTGGCCAACATGAACTACCTCGTTGAGGACTGGGGTGGCAAGTACCAGAGCCAGGATATCTCGGCCAAGAAGGGCATTGGCGTGAACGAACTCATGGAGAAGGTACTCCTCGAGGCCGACATGCTTGACCTGAAGGCCAACCCCAACCGCAAGGCTACGGGTTCGATCATCGAGTCGTCGCTCGACAAGGGCCGTGGTTATATCGCCACGGTGCTCGTTGACAACGGCACCCTGCACGTGGGTGACATCGTGCTGGCAGGTACACACTTCGGTAAGGTGAAGGCCATGTTCAACGAGCGTAACGTGCGCATCACCGAGAGTGGACCGTCAACCCCCGCGCTTATCCTAGGTCTTGACGGTGCTCCCACTGCCGGTGACAAGTTCAACGTCATGGACACCGACCAGGAGGCCCGCCAGATCGCCAACAAGCGCGAGCAGCTGCAGCGTGAGTTGAGCCGTCGCACCCAGACCCGTGTGAGCCTCGAGGATATCGGCCGTCGTCGTGCGTTGGGCGAGTTCCACGAGCTCAACATCATCGTCAAGGGTGATGTGGATGGTTCTATCGAGGCCTTGAGCGACTCGCTCATCAAGCTCTCGACCCCCGAGGTACAGGTCAATGTCATCCACAAGGCTGTGGGTGCCATCACCGAGAGCGACGTCACGCTGGCGGCTGCCAGCGACGCCTACATCGTCGGCTTCCAGGTGCGTCCGTCGGCATCGGCCAAGCGCGCCGCTGAGCAAGAGGGTGTGGACATCCGCCTGTACTCCATCATCTATGATGCCATCGAGGAGGTTAAGAGCGCTATGGAAGGTATGCTCCAGCCCGATATCAAGGAGGAGGTTACCGGTAGCGCCGAGGTGCGTCAGGTTTACCACATCAGCAAGGTGGGTACCATCGCTGGCGCCATGGTCATCGAGGGCAAGATCAAGCGTGGCAGCAAGGTGCGCGTCATCCGCGACGGTATTGTTATCCACACGGGTGAGTTGGCCTCGCTCAAGCGCTTCAAGGACGATGTCAAGGAAGTTTCCAGCGGATTTGACTGCGGCTTCAGCCTGAAGTCCTACAATGACCTGCAGGAGATGGATATCGTCGAGGCCTTTGAGGAGATCGAGGTACACAAGACCCTGTAAAGATGGACTATTACCTGAATATAGGTTCTAATTTGGGCGATCGGCGCGATAATCTTTATCGCGCCGTCGTTGCTCTTACGGCAGGTAGGAAATACTATGCCGTCTCGAGTATTGTCGAAAGCGAGCCCTGGGGATTTGAGAGTGAAAACGGTTTCTTGAACGTGGGACTAAAACTGAGCAGCCGCATGGAGCCGCACAAGATGCTCGAGCGCATCCATCGCATCGAGCGGCGCTTGGGCAGCGCGTCACACCGTGACAGTGAGGGCCATTACGTTGACCGCCTGGTGGATATCGACATCGTGGCCATCGGCGACCTGGTCATCGATACCCCGTCGTTGCAGGTTCCACATCCTCATTTGCCTGAACGCGATTTCTTCCTTCGCCCAATGATGGAACTGGCACCCGACTGGCGGCATCCCGCAACGGGCCTCACCGCCAGCGAGATGCTTGATGCTGGTCTTCATGGTTAACCATTCTGAGCATACTGGCAACACCTCAATAATTTAACATTCATTAAGCATCCCGCACCACCCAGCGGGAAAACTTGAGCAAATCGAAGGCCATGAAGTTTACTTCAATGGCTGAAATGCCGCCAAGTTTCGGGAAATTAAGACAAATTTTGTATTAAAATTATAATAATTAAAATATTTATTTAATTTATTAAATAATTTGTTTCAATTGTCCGCTCGTTAGAGCGGTAAGCTTTCTGTAATAGAGGTTTTGGTGCGCATCTGTCAAGGTTGGTTCACCTCACTTGCCGTAGCCGTTGGCTTTGCGGTAGTGGTTGGGAGACAAACCCAAGTGCTTTTTCACATACTTGCCAAAGAATGACAGGTTGTCAAACCCCATTTCGCCTGCTACCTCCTTGATGCTCAGGTCGCTGTAAAGCAACAGCTGTTTCACGCGGCTCATGACCGATGTGGCAATGAGTTCGCTCGCCGTGGAGTCGCTGTGCTTGCGACACACGCTGGTCAGGTATTTGGGCGAGACACACAGCTCGTCGGCATAGGACTTGACGCTGCGGTTCACATTACTGTTCTCGGCAAGCAGCAGCATGAATTTCCTGAAGATGCGGTCACTCTGTCGCAGCATGTCGTCGCCGTCACCCTGGTTGAAGTGTTTGGTGATGTTAGACAGCAGGTCATAGGCAAAGCAACGGATGATGTCGCGCACCGTCTCCCGCGCGAAGTTCATCTCGGGGTGATCCATCTTGAAAACCAGCAACTCATAATACTTGAGCATCAGGTCCACCTCGTCCTGATTCATGGTGATGACAGGGTTGGCCAACAGGTGCATCACGCTCTGCATCAGGCTCTTGTTGAAGAAGGAGAAGCCGATGTCGGTGCTCAAGGCGCAAATCACGCAGCGGAAGTCGTCACTGTGCTTCACGCCCGTGACCACCATCTTGCGGTCGACAAATAGCGAGCAGTTTTTCTCCAGCTGGTAAGGAACAGTGTTCAACTCGAGCGTGAGCGACCCTTCAAGCACAATCACATAAGCGATGAAATTCACTCGAAATTGCGACATGAGTCCAGGTATAGAAGTGATGTTATCGGCAAAACAGATTTCACCGTCATTATACTTGAGGTTATGATAGACCTGTGGCACGTCGTGCAGGTCCAGCTGAGTGATATTGCCCTGTTTCATAATGCGATTGGATTGATTGCGCTAAATTACCACTTTTCCTGTTCAATAGCAAATATAATGGAGAAAAAGAACACTGACAGGTCGATTTTGAGTCCAAAATGGCCAAATTTTTCAATCAAGCAAAAAAACAGAGGTTAACGCAAATTGCATTAACCTCCTTGCTTGAGTCGGGGTGAGAAGACTCGAACTTCCGGCCTCCACGTCCCGAACGTGGCGCGCTAACCAACTGTGCTACACCCCGAATCTCGTTTTAGCGGTGCAAAGGTACTGCTATTTTTTCAAATGGAGCAATAATTCCCTGAAAATATTTCTTTCTTTTCAAGTAAACCATTGAACTCCAGCGTTAATGGGCATCGAGCCAGTTGCTGGCGACGCCATGGCTGGCCGTGAGACGCACTTGGCCCTGATAGACTCCCTCCATTTCCTCGATGACGATGCGTTGCACGCGGTCGAGTTCCTCGGGGATGACATCAAAGTTGAGTTCGTCGTGTACCTGGAGAATCATTTTGGACTTAATACCCTCGTCCTGGAAACGCCTGTAGATGCGCACCATGGCGAGCTTGATGACATCGGCCGCCGTGCCCTGGATGGGAGCGTTGATGGCGTTGCGCTCGCTGAAACCCCTCACCACGGCATTGCGCGAGTTGATGTCGGGCAACATGCGCCGCCGGCCATAAAGGGTGGTGACATAGCCTTTCTCGCGCGCTTGGGCGATGCTGCGGTCGATGTACTCGCGCACCTGCGGGAAGGTGGTGTAGTAGCCATCGATGAGCATCTTGGCTTCATCGCGCGGGATGTTCAGGCGCTGTGCTAGCCCAAAGGCGCTGATGCCATACAGGATGCCAAAATTGGCCGTTTTGGCCTTGCGGCGTTCATCGCTGGTGACCAGTTCGAGCGGCTTGTGGTAAATTCGAGCGGCCGTAATGGCATGGATGTCGTGATCGTTGGCAAAGGCCTCGAGCATGGTCTTGTCATGGCTCAAGTCAGCAACCAGGCGCAGCTCGATCTGCGAGTAGTCGGCGCTGAAGAATAGATTGCCGTCGGCAGGGATGAAGGCGCGGCGTATTTCCTTACCATCGTCGCTGCGCACGGGGATGTTCTGCAGATTTGGATTGGTCGATGACAAGCGACCCGTGGCGGTGACGGTTTGGTTATAGGTCGTGTGGATGCGCCCTGTCTTGGGATTAATGAGGGCGGGCAGGGCATTGACATAGGTTGATAGCAGCTTCCTGATTCCCCTCAACGCCAGTATCTTATCCACTAGTGGGTGGCGGTCACGCAGCTTGAGCAGGATATCCTCGGTGGTGCTGTACTGGCCGGTCTTGGTCTTTTTGGCCTTTGGGTCAATTTTCAGGTGGTCAAACAGCACCTCGCCCACCTGAGCCGGCGATGCCGTGTTGAAGTTCACGCCTGCCAACTGATGGCACTCGGCCTCCAGCTTGTTCATCTGCTGGGTTAAGGCAACCGAGTAATCGTTCAGCGCTTTCACGTCGATGCGGGCTCCCGCCAACTCCATGCTTGCCAACACGCGCACGAGAGGCAATTCAATCTCGTTAAACAGTTTCTCGAGCCCTTGCTCCTTTAGCGACTTGTCGAGCACGTCGGGCAGTTGCAGGGTCAAATTGGCCGCCTCTCCAGCCCATTTAGCGAGTTCGGCTATGGGAATCTGTTGCGGTTTGAGCTGGTTGCGCCCCTTAGGGCCCAGTATGCTCTCGGGCGTGATGGCGGTATAGTGGAGTAACTCATAGGCCATCTCGGCTGTGGAGTGGCCGCGTTCGGGTTGCAGCAGGTAGTGAGCCACCGAGGTGTCATAGTATGGAGCCGTGAACGGGATGCCATGCTGGTCTAGGGCAACAATCAGTCGCTTGATATTACTGCTCACGATGCACGCGTGGCCAGTGAAAAGAGGCGCAAGAGCCTTGAGCATCTCGGGGTGATCCTTGCAGACGACAAATACTGCCTCATGCTTTTTGGCACACAAGGCGATTCCCACAAACCCGATGTCCATGTTGTTGCTGCCTGACGCGATGAAACTGAGGGCCACCCGGGGTGATTCCAGCATCTCGCTCACCGCCATGGCTGCACTCATGGGCGTGGAGGCAACGATGTAGTTGTAAGGCGTGTCGGATAAGGACTTGGTGCTTGATGGAGTCGACGTGGCAGGGGCGGGTGTTGCCAGGTCAAACAGTGATAACTCCTTGCCTGCCGACGTCTGTGGAGCAGGTTTGGCGGGCTCTACAGGTTTGGCTGGTTGGCTAGCTGGGATCTGGTCTCCGTCTAGGCCGGCATTGGCTTCGCCGCCATCAATCAGGCGTTGGGTCAATGTGCGGAACTCCAGCTCGGTGAACACTTGCCTGAGGGCATCCATGTCAACGGGTTCGCGGCGCAGGGCATCGGGCTCGAGGGTGACAGGCACATCAGTGATGATGGTGGCCAACCATTTAGACATGCGTATTTGTTCGGCATTCTCCTCGATGCGTTGTTTTTGGGCGCCCTTGAGTTCGCTAGTGTGGGCCAGCAGGTTCTCAATGGAGCCATACTGCTGGATGAGTTTCTCGGCGGTTTTGGGACCCACACCTGGGCAGCCGGGAATGTTGTCGGCAGTATCGCCCATGAGACCCAGGATGTCGATGAGTTGGGTGGGGCGCTCGATGCCGTATTTGCCTTTGACTTCCTCCACGCCCATGATTTCGTTCTTGCCTGGGTTGAAAATCTTGATGTTAGGCGTCACCAATTGGCCAAAGTCCTTGTCACCTGTGACCATATAGGTAAAGAAACCTTGCTGTTCGGCCTGATGGGATAGGGTGCCGATGACATCGTCGGCCTCAAAGCCCTCAACCTCAAAGATGGGGATGTTGTAGGCCTGCAGGATGCGCTTGATGTAGGGAACGGCGACGAGGATGCCTTCGGGGGTCTTCTCGCGATTGGCCTTGTAGGGCTCATAGTTCTCGTGGCGGAATGTTTTGCCCCCAGGCGGGTCAAAGCACACCGCGATGTGGGTGGGCTGTTCCCGTTTTAGCAGGTCCTGCAAGGTGTTGACAAAGCCGAAAACGGCCGAGGTGTCGATGCCGGTCGACGTAATGCGTGGACTGCGCACCATGGCATAAAATGCCCTGAAAATGAGCGCATAGGCATCAAGTAACAAGAGTTTTTTGGGCTGCTCCATAATCGATGATTGTTTTTGAAGCCATAAAGTTACGCTTTTTTTCTCATTTAGCCGTTGTTACATCTTTGCTTTTATATCGTGAAAAAAAGAGGACGTGCCTCCATGGGCACATCCTCCTTTATTGATAGCAGTGAACTATTGTTCAATGCATGTGTGCTAGAGATTACTCAGCAGCGGGCCAAACGCCACTCAGCAGGTAGTCGATCAGTACAGTAACGTCAGTGATGCTAACGCCGCCGTCGAGGTTGCAGTCAGCCTCGGCAGGAGCCTGACCACCACCAAGCAGAAGGTCGATCAGTACAGTAACGTCGGTAATGTTAACGGTCTGATCCTGGTTAACGTCACCACGCAGAACGTTGGTACCCTGTACCTCGGTAGCGCTGATGATGTAGAGCTCGGGAGCGTTGTGGTAGATGGTAGCGATAGCAACCACGTCATAGGTCTTGTCAGCCTCAAATGCGGGGAGCTCAACACCAAACTGGTTGAAGATTACCAGGCTGTCGGCGTTGATGTAACGACGACCGGTGGTGTCGGTTGCATCGGCGGTGATGGTCTGACCCTTCATGATGATGTACTTGTTCACGTCATCGGTGGTAACGGTGGTCAGCTCAACGGGGTTGATGGTCCAGGTGTCGCCGCTAGCAGCAACGTTGTTGGGATACTGGAACTCGGGGATGCCGTTGTAGGTGGTCTTCTGGGCCTCCCACTCCTCGGCGAGAACGTCACCCTGGTTAAGGGCGGGAACCTGCTTGCCATAGATCAAACCGGCATTGCCCTGGCCGTCAACAATCCAAGTGCTGTAGTACTGGTTGTTGGCGTTGTACCACTGATAGCTAACAGCTACGTCACCGTAGTAAACGAAGTCAACCTTGTTGCCAAGAGCGTTAGCATCGGCAACGCTGGTTACCTCTACGCGCTTGGTGTAGGTAGCAGAGTTGGTAGTACTCTGGGTACCATTGAGCTCAGCATAAGCCTTAACGGTTGAGGTAGCAGTCAGGGTGAAGGGAGCGTTGTAGAGCTGATACTCGCCATCGTTGATGCTGTAATAGATAGCAGCACCCTCGGTCTCGCAAGACAGGGCAACTACCTGGCTACCGGTGAAGGTGCAGCTAGCGGGATCAAATACGGGAGCGGTAACGGTAGCAAGCTCACCGTTGACATACACGCGGAACTCGGTGGCACGGGCCTGTGAGCCAGCAGTGAACGTTACACTTGAAGCAGAACCCTGCCAGATGCCGTTGTTGCCATTGGTGCTCAGTGTACCAGTCTCAGTACTCAGGCGGCTGATGGGATAGCTGCTAACGCCGTCGAACTCAATCATGGTGATGGCACCAACGGTCGAGGTGAAGGTCAAAGTAGCATTCTGATAGACGCGATAGCTGTTTTCGTAAACGGTACCATCGCTGCAGTATACGGTAATGCCGTCCTTGGTGATGGTCCACTCACCACGTTCGGTTGAACCATTGCCCTGGTCGGTAGCGCAATTGAATGCGATGTAATCGTTAGAAACCTCAACCTTGGTGTAGGTTGCGCTTACAACGTTGCTTTCAACATTATTGAGAGCAGCCTTGGCATAAACCGTGGTGGTCTCGGTGATGGTGAAGGGTTCGGTGTATTCGTTCCACGTCAGGTTGTTGGTGCTGTAGTAGATAGTTGCACCACCAGTAGAGCAAGCGAGGCTGATTTCCTGGCTCTCGGTGAAGGTAGCACCATCAGCGGGAGTGAAAACGGGATCAGCAACAGTGGTCACAACTTCACCACCGATGGTTACAGTGATGACAGTGAGACGTGCATGGCCACTGGTACCACCACGGGTGATGGTGAATGAAGCAGCGTTACCGGTCCAAGTACCTGTCGTGCCGTCCTCGGTGTAGGTACCTGCATCTACAGTGGCGGTAGCTGTGCTGTTCATAGTGTTGCTTGTACCAGTGAAGGTGAACTCAACCTTGGTGATGTTACCAGCAGTGGAGGCAACATTCAAGGTATTGCCACCATACATGCGTACTGAACTGCCATTGTCATACCACTTGGTTGCATTGCTGTTTGTACCCTTGTCAAAGGTCAAGGTGACGCCATCGCTGGTGAGGGTGGTTACCTCATCACCGTTTTGATAACCCTGTGCCGTCAGGTCAAACGTAACAGTCGTCTCAGCCACAGCCGACATGGTCAGCATGGCTAACGTGAGGAGAGAAAATAATTTCTTCATAAATAATTTGAAATTAATTGAGTTAATGAAATATGTTAATAAACAAAAACGTTCATTTTTAGTGCTTTAGTCAAGCGAGGTTCATTTCTCGCCGCAAAGGTAGGATAATATTTGATAATAGCCAAATTTCCCCACGTGTTTTTGTGAGCGCTCGGTATAATCCATAACAATAGGGGAGGTTCCCCTGAATGTGGGTGCCTCCCCTAAATGTTGATTGCTAAACTAGAGCAACGGTGTGTTACTTGACGATCTTGGTCGTCTTGGTGCTACCGTCGCTGTAGCGGGTAACAACGATGTTCACGCCGCTGAAGGGCTTGCTGCTGGCAACACCCTGAGCGTTGTAATAAGTCTTAGAAACCACGTTGTCCATGTTCAGCTCGTTAACGCTCACTGTCGGGTTGGCAGTGATGGTGTTCTCAACAACATAGTACATGGGACCAGCGTTACCGGCGTTGTCCTTCTTCACGTAGTACATACGCACGATGTAAGTGGTGTGATCATCATCGGGAGTCCTATAAACAGCACCGAATGAGAGACCGCCAAAGCGACCATTCTCCATCGGGTTGTCATAGATGCGGTCACCGAACCTAACAACTTCCTCATTGGTCTGCTCCTCAACGATGAGCATGTCCTCAACGCGAGGAACATACTGGTCGTTGCACAGGTAACCAGTGATGGGATTGTAGAAGTAGGGACGAGGCTCATCGTTCAAGCGCCATACACGGTACATGAATACCTCGTAGTCAATGCTTGCATAGTCGGGCAGCACACTGGCAACATCGATAACGGGATTGTAAACACAGCAGAGCTTGTTGTTCTCATCCCTCCAGGTTACATATTCACCAGCGGTGTAGGTTACCTGAGCCTCAGCCTGCTGAATCTCAGCAACACCAGTCTTCCAGATGGGGCTACCATAGCTGTTCTCACCATCCTGTTTCACGCGGTTGTCACCGAAGGTCCAGATCACGGGAACATAGGTGGTGAAGTCATTGTAAGCACCATAGAGCTTATCGTTGTCGAACAGGTTCAAGGTGCCCTCGTTGTAGATGCTGCCTGCAAGACCCAGACGGTCGTTCATCTCCATGAAGGTACCGTCGGTGCGGCGCTGCAGCTTGGAGAGGGCATCGTTGGGATGTGCATTGTTACCACGCTCGAGGGTGTAGTAATAGATGCTGGGATTGTTCACCAGGTTCATCTCAACGTTAGCGTTCTTCACGTTAAGGTCGAGGTGACGGTCAACGTCGCTCATGACCTCGTCGAGGGTGTAGAAGCCGTCGATGGTCGAAGCGGTCTTCTGAACGGGAACCTCAACGGTGTTGGTGGTCTTACCGTCCTCCATCTGCTGTGTGAGCATATAGCCGTAGCGGTTGGGATGGGTGTTGTCGGCAGTGCTGGCGGCGAACTGGTCAACGAAGAGGATTTCGCTCAGATCGATAGCATCATTCTGGCCATAGCTGCCAAGGTTGCCGCTGGTGGTAACATTCACGTTGTAGCCGGGACGGGTCTCCTGGTTGTCATAGGTAACGGTGTAGCGGACGCTGTTGCCGTTAACGGTGAGCTTGAGCACGGCAGCGGGGATCTTGACATCCTCGTTGTTCATGTCGAAGCGGTAGAGCACGAAGGTGTCCTCACCAGCGTTGATGCGGGCGGGGGTCAGAGCGTTGAGCATATCCTCGTTCTCGGCATACAGGAAGTTGCGGTAGTAGTTCAGCTCGACATTGCTCATGTAGTCGCTCTCAACATGGTTGAGGTGCAGGCTCAGGAAGTCGTTAGTGCCGGGGATGATGACGGTAGCCTGGTTGGACCATGCCACGAACATGTCATGCTCGCCATCGGCGGGAACACCGTGAACAATGTAGGTGATGCTGTAGCTGTGCTCGTCCTGGGGCACGGTGTAGGTGTAAGTGGTCTCACCGGTCACGATGAGCTCATCATAGGTCTCATTGCCGTTCTCGTCGGTCAGCACGATGTAAACGGTGTAGGTCTGGGGAACCTCACAATTGGCCATGGTGTTGAGCGATGAGGTCCAGTCGAGGAGAACGTTGTAAGTTAGAGGATCGGTAGCGGGCTCGGCTACAGCATTAAGCTTGATGGTGTAGAGACCAACCTGGGGAGCATAAGCGGGGTTGTACTGTGCATAGTTAACCTCAAAGTAGCTGTGGCTGCTGCGGCATCTGTTGCCATTGATATCCGAGTAAGGATTCATCATGCGACCATCAACGGTGTGGTTACGATTATTGTAACTGACAACATCCTCCCAGTAGAGCAGACGGTAGTCGGGGATAAAGATGTTCAAGCCCGTCAGTGACTTGCTCTCATGGCCGTTCTTACCTGCCATTGAGAAGTAGTGCTCGGTCTGGAGCACCGATGCACAGTCGTGAACAACGGGATAGATGTCACCAGCGACCATCTTGGTGTAGAAGTCGTTGATCTCAGAACCCTCAGAACCGTCGGTGGGGCTGAACTCCTCAAACATCGACTTGAAGGGAACGCGCTCACCATAGATGTCGTTGTTGAGCCAACCACCTTCCTCGTCGAGTACCCACTGGGTCTTCTGGCGGGCCTGGCCCTTACCGAGCATGAAGAAACGGTTGTAGTTACCGCTGATGTTGAAAGCGGTACCGGCATGCATGCCCTCGCCGATGCGCAGACCGTCGGTCAGCAGCTGCACCGAGGCAACGTTTGAGCCGATGTAGCTGATCAACGCGGCAGCATTGGGGAACTCATAGGAACCATAGTTGTCGTTCTGGCGCAGGTTCAACTGCTCCTTTACCGAGACCATCAGGATCGTGTAACCCTCCTCATAGGGGGCGGTCACATCGCTGGCGCTGATGTCCCAGCCGCCGCCAATGGCGCCGTAATAGACCTCGCGCTCGCGGTTGCCGTTAGTGTCATAGGCACTGTACCTGGGGCCGGGGAGGTTGGGGTCGCAGTAAACCTTCTTCAACAGAGCAACGATCTGGTAGGGATCAGTAGCCACGTCGGTGATGGCATTGGTGTGCGATACACCGCTGGCATCAGTCCACTGATAGGTGATGGCATCATAATATGCCTTGGGATGGACAGCACTCTGTGCCTGAGCGCTCAGCAGTCCAAACAACATGAAAAGGGCAGCACAAAGCCCAAGTTTGTGTTTAAGCATAATGATTTAAAATATTAAAAGTTAATAAATATTAATTAATTGATAATCTACACCTTTACTCTTATTGATTCATCTAAACTTTTAAGCTTGTTGATCCCTATGGAGCTAAGTAATGGCACTTTCCACGTCAATCACCATGGTTTTAAAAATGGAGAGAAATCAATATTAGTAATATTCTATTGTGCAAAAGTAATGTTATTATTTGAATTAGGCAAGAAAAAAAACAAAATGTTTAATCAAAAAAAAGGGCGCGCTGTCAACAGCGGACCCTTTTTTTGCATTTTTACCGTGGATATGAAAAATGCTTCTTTAATTATGAAAAATTACTTTTATTATCTGTTGTCCTTTTTCAGTTTTAACGGATAATCTTAGTAGTGCGGGTTGAACCGTCGCTGTAGCGGGTGACAACGATGTTCAAACCGTCAAACGGACGGTTGGACTGCATACCCTGAGCGTTAACGTAGGTCACGCTCACGGGAACGATGCCGTTCATGAACTCGTTGAGAGCTACAACCATAGCGTCAGCATTACCCTGGGTCTGTGCCATGAAGTATTCCTCATCCTCACCGCCAATCTTGGCCCCGTTGCCGCCGTTCTGCTGGTTCTGGGCATCGGTAACGACCTTCTTGTAGTAGAAGCGGATGATGAAGGTAACATCATCTTTCTGCACAGTAGTGGGCAAACCGAATGACCACGGGTCTCTCTCGTTACCACCGGTCCACAGGCCACCAATAGTGTCCACAGGAGTAGTCATTTCCTGAGTACCCAATAGGTAAGGAGTGGGCAGCACGCCACGATCCTCGAGGTGGCCGTCGGCATCTATACCGAAGTCGTGGATACCCTCATAGGTACACCATGCACGGCACATGAAAGGCTCGTAGTGGGCGATGTCACCATCGTTGTAGTCCACCTCATAATTATTGCTACTCTGGGGCAGGCTGCCGGTAACTTTGATAACGGGATGATAAATGATGTATTTTACATTATTCTCATCAACAAAGGTACCATTAGCGTCTGTTTCTTTAGTGTACTCACCAGTGATTGTGGCATCCACCTTACCCATATACTCGCGCTTGATGTCCGAGCCATAGGAGTTGTTCTTGCCGTCACCACGGGCGGTGTAGAGACCAAATGTCCAGATAACGGGTACATAGGCTACATTGTCGTTATAAGCAGCTTCTACCCAGTTGGTGTCGAGGCGCTCCACGAGTTCATTTCCTACGTGGTCATACTTGGGAGCAACACCCTCTTGATGGTTCTCGAACATGAAGTACTGGACTTGTCCGTTAACCATCTCCTCAAACTTCTGGAGCTGGGATACGCGTGACTGAGCGGTAATCTCGGGATAATAGGCATTCTTCTCACCGCGGTACAGGCTATAGTACAGCACGTTGCGATCGGGATTGACCTCATAGTCCATCTCGGTATTCACCACGTTGGGCTTGAGCTTCATGTCAGTATCACCCGTCACCTGGTTTTGGGTGTAGAGACCCTGCATCGTTGAACTGGTCTTATACACGGGGATGCTCACGGGGGTACTGGTCGTGGTCTCGCCATTCACCGTCTGCCTCAAGGTGTAGGTGTAGTGGTCGGGATGACTATTGTTCTTCGTGTCAGCCGCGAACTGGTCAACCATCATGATGTCCTCATTGTTCTTCAGGAAGCTAAGCAGGTCGTTGGGATTGTCATAAGTGCCATCCATCTCTACCCAGTCTGAACCGGCAGGAATGGTGATATCACGGTAGGTGGGATCACTCTCGTCCTTACCGCTTTCCTGGGCGGTGGCGCTAACGGTGATGGTGTTGCTCACCACGCCGCAGGGGATAGTGATGCTTGCTTCGCCGTTCTCGCCGATGACGGGATCATAGCCCGGCACATTCAGGGTAATGGTACCGTCACCGGTAGCGGTGATGGTCACATACTGGCCGTCGGCACTGACGGCTGAGGAGATCACGGGCTGTGCGGTCTGCTCTCCGTTCAGCTTGGTGATTATGAAGGTGCCGTTATTGGCGTCAATGGTGATCCTGTAGGTGCCGCCCTCGGTGAAGTAGATGGGGTCATCGTCATACAGGTCAATGGTGCCATTCTTCTGATCGGCATCCATCCACCAGTCGCCACTGCTGTTGGGACCGAAGACATCGCGGGTGTTCCACGGATTGGTGTTACCCAGCAAGCGGGCAAACAGGATATAGTTGCCGGCGTCTACCGTGATCGTGGTGGTGTAGGTGCCATTGTTGTAGCTCATGCTGGTGCCGTTGGTGAAGTCCCAACCACTGCCAAAGTTACCCACAATGTATACGTCTGCAACATAGTCCACGGTGGCCGTTGCGTCAGTAGCACCGGTGGCGCTTGCGGTCACGGTGGTGCTGGCGCTCAGGTCGCGGCCCGTGTAGGTCACGCTCACGTTGCCACCCGTGTTGCCGAGCGAGGTGGGATTCACAGTCCAGTCGTTATTGGCTGCGCTGACGTTGATGTTGCCATCGATGTCAGTACCGGTGACGGTCAAGGCACCAGCAGCGGCATCGTTGATCGTCTGGGTCGCGGGAGAAATCGCTAACTCGGGATTCGTAGTGTTTTCATAGGTGAAGGTTACCTTCGGCAGGAATTGGCGGACACCACCACTAGAGTAATGGCCATTTTGGTTAGGTGTTGAATTACTCGAGCGATAACTGTTGTATCCAGTATAGGTGCTTTGATTAACTCCGTAGAAAGTCGTTGCTTTATATTGACCTTCGGCTGTCGATTGGAAGTCAACAAGCAGGTTGCCGCCATTGTAAGTAAACGGCGTGGTGAACGTGATGGTCATCGTGTTGATACCACTTGTGACAACATAGCCTTCGGCTACTGTGGTCACATCACCAGGCACAAGGCGGGTGATGTCACTCAAGGAACTAGCAAAAGTTGTCTGATTAGTGGTACCTAACTTGACATTCCAAGCAGTCGTTGAGAGATTAGCATCCAGAGCTGCGTTTGCATAGAACGTCATCGATGTGAGTGTCTTGCCCACAAGGTCAGCTAATAAACTCTCGGGATAGATCATCTGATTGATCTGGTAGTCATCGTTGTAAAAGCCGTAGATGGGCAGAAAATCGTTTGTGTTTGTTCCATCGCAGATGGTTATGTCACTAGAGCAAGTACCGTTGAGAGTGATAACCACATCCTGGGCTCCAGTACTGGATAGGGTAAGAGTAGCAGTATGGGTGCCATCGGCAGTGGGCGAATAGGTGATGGTGAGAGTACCTCCGCTTGTGCCTAAACTAGCGGGGCTTACACTGAACAAAGAAGCATCTGTGCCGCTAATCGTAGCAGTAATGCCACTCGTCAGGTTAGTACCAGTGACGGTCACCGTCTCGGTCTTTGTTCCGCCAGGTGTAGTACTCATGCTGACACTGGTGGGCGAAGCGGTGATTTTGGGATCCGTTGACGGAGCCTTGAAAATCAGCTGTGCAGCTACAGCGCCACCAAGGGTAGAAGTTACATCGTAAAAACCTTGGTTGTTCTGGTTATAGCTATAAGCATAACATTCATAGGATGTTACGTTTGGATTGACAGCAATGGGCGTCATGGTGTATGAACCATTATTGCTGGATTCCTGATAATATTTATAACCAATCCAAATTGCTTGTGTTGTATCTGGAATTTGGAATACAACTGGCTCATCAAGATAATACTCATGCCATTGATTACCACTTAAATCAATATAGCTACCGTCGCTTTGAATATTCCAATAATAGAGGTCATTAATATAATAATTTGGACCTTCTGATTCTACCAAGAAGGAGTAGCATGAGACAGTTCCTCCGACCGTAGCAAAGCGGTAGCCAACGATTTCCTGTCCAATGTATTGTTCGATGTCTGACCTAGGGATGACAGTACTAACCTCTACACGGCCATAACTAGTAGTGTTGTACAATCCTTTTCCAGTCGTGCTGAAATAATCGGTAGTGTATGGGCCAACTAGGAATTCTCCATCTGCCGTGTTAATTTTGGCGGGGGCGCGGAAAAGTCCTGCAGTAGAACCTGGTTTACCTTTATCTTGGTATACAGACTCTTTGCCTATAGCTTTGTAAGGCAGCATTTGCGCATTAAGCGACAGGGTGAGCAGTGCGAGGACTGCAGCAAAAATAAATATCTTTTTCATCGCTTATATCGTGTTTAGTTGTTATTTAATTCACCAGTGTTCTCGTTATAGCCAGGCTCAACTTGCTGGTTCTCACTTCTATTGCGATACTTGATGCGGTAGTAGGCCTTGTTGCCGTTCATTACCAGCTCAAGGTCAATGATAGGCTCGTTCTCGCGATACAAGGTCAGCGTGCGGCCATTGGTGCCCACGTTGCCGGCGCTGATGCCCGCTTGATTACTTGTGCTTAGGGCATGTGGCGCTAACCAGTTGCGGTAGTAATTCACCTCTTGCTTTTGGCCGTTGTTGGTCACGTAGTCGCTCTCGTAGCGCCACCACTGCAGACCAATGAAGTCGGTCTTGCCCGGGACGGTCACGTCGTCGGTATTACTCTTGGCGAAGAACGTGTCAGGATTGGTGGCTGCCGTGGGCACACCGATCACGTAGTAGTGGACATCATAGGCGGTGGGGTCACCCACAAGAAAATCGCCGTGGTCGGGGTCCTGGGAAGAGGTCCAAGAGGTATTCGGACCAGTGTAAACCAGCGTAGTGTCCATATCTCCGTCACCGTCCTTGTCCCAAATTTCATATAGATAGTAGGTCTGGGGGATGCCATCACTATGGGTAATCACATCGAGGTTGTCCTCCCACGTTACCGTCGTCGTGTAATAGTCGGGGTCAGATGAAGGCTCAATGTCGGCATAGAGGTCAATCATGTACATACCCACAGTGGGCTGATGGGCTTCCTCGTAAGTACGAGAGCTGGATTGTCCACGTTGGTCGGGGATGTAGAGCACAAGGCTGTTCACACGGTTCTCGGTAGATCCTGCATCTCCTGACATCGAGAACCAGTGTTGCATGTGAGTCACGCTTTGGCAATCATGAAGTACAGGATAGGTGGTGCCCTGCTTTAATTTCTCATAGAAGTCGCTGTGATCCTCAGAGCCACTTTCTACGAAGGGACTAAACTCCTCGTACATATTGTAGAAGGGGGCACGGTCAGCGTACCGTTCATAATTACCATCGTTATCATACCAGTAATTCTCACTTCCACTAAGCGGCATGAGCTTACCCTTACTGATGAAAAAGAATCTGTTAACATCACCGGTGTAGGCGAACAAGGTACCGGCAGCAGCCGTGTTCTCATTAACGCGCAAACCATCGGTGAGCAACTGCAACTCATCAACATACTTGTTAAAGTAGCTGTACAATGCACTATCGGTTAAAGTGTATTCCTCGGCTCGATTAGTAAAATCATCGTTCAGTTTGACAAGCACAACGGTATAGCCATTCTCGGTGGGAGCAGTAATGGGACCATGTACCATGGTTTCTTGGCCACCCCACGAAGAGTTCAACAAATGCTTCTCACCGGCTAGATTGCTATAGTAAGCACCGTAGTAGTAGTTATAGCAACGAACCTGATAAGTGTAATTTCTGTTCGCAGTACTGGAGGTGTTCCTTGCGTTAACATAAACAGTAACGCCACCATGACCAGTGAGCAGGTCTTTGGAAATCGTGAAAGCGGGATATAAGTCTGTGTAACCATCAGGGAGCTTCCAATAATACCAACCGTTAGTGTCCCGGGTTCTGGTCATGTAAGATGAATTGGGCATCGACCAACCAGTGGGAGGGGTATCGCCGTCGTCAACATCGTACTCAGTAATTTTTTCACCTGTAGAATTGTCATAAACAGCGATATAAGTGACATAACAATAGCTGGTCATTACGATTTCGATATCTTGGGTAACATCGCCGCTGATCCAATAACCAAAATCGCAACCATCGTATACCAAATCATTGGCTACCGCTTCGCTATACTTGATACCAGGCATCGACGTGTCCATGTACATGCTACGGATAAACCAAAACATCTGACATGAGTCGGTGACGGCATCGGTATAGCTTGCAGTACCCTGTGAATTGCCCTCTGCATCATACCAAGAGTAGCTCTTGCCGTCATACCATGACTTGACGTGAGTCACAGGAGCGGTTTGGGTGTAGTTGGCACGCATTGGGGCTCTTGACGGCTGGCCATCAATACCCTCTGCTTGTTTGTCAATAGACAACTCGACACCTGCAGCTTTCGGGTTACTTGTCATCGTCGGCTTCGTCATCCTCTGGAAGAAAGCATTCTTGTACCAGGGCTTGCCTTGCGGCAGCTTCTGTGCCGATGCGTCATTTGTCCAGCCCACCGCTAGCAGCAGGCCGAACAACAAAATTAAGAATTTGTTTCTCATCATAATCCACATTTTTTATTAATATATTAATAATGTATATTATCAATCAGTTTATATCTGTAAGAAAAGGTGCTGGAAATCTTTTAATTATAAAGATTCTTTTATGGTGCCTCTCTTTGCTGATCTGTTTTCGCAATGGTTTAAAACACGCAAATTTACACCTAATTTTTAAAAGCACAAAACAATCTGGAATTTTTTTTGCGAATTCTGCATTTATTAACCGATTTAGGTTAATAATCCTAACTATCCCCATCACCCTCAATTCCCCCCTAGAGAACCACTGAATAATCCTTCGTTTTTCAAAAACGCGGATGCCCATTGGTCAAATTGGTCAAATTCGTCTAATTAGTCTAATTCGTGGACCATTAAGCGTGCGCCAGCCTCAGATAATATCAGAAAAATCCGTAGTTTTATTAAAGAGCGCGTCAGCCCCTCTAACCTCTAACCTTTAACCTTTAACCTGCGAGCGTAGCTCGCCTATATATAATAATGTGTGGTCACGGTCGCGTTTGCTGGGCCAGGATGTCGATAGCCGTGTCGAGGATGGCGTCGCGCGTGCGGTCCTGCTCATCCATGTCAATGCGCACGTCGGGGGCCACGCCAAACTCCGTGAGCCGTCCCTGGGCGTCCATCACGGGGCATGACGAGAAGCGCACGCGCCAGCCGTTGGGCAGTTCGCTGGTGAAGGGCAGTCCGCAGCCGCCGCCAGTGGTGTCGCCCACGATGGTGACGTTGCCCAGCGACTTCATGATCGAGACGAAGTTGTTAGTCGCGCTGAAGGAGGCGCGGTTGGCGAGCACAACCACGGGCTTGAGGTAGTGGATGTGGTTCTTGGCGGGCTCGAAGTAGTAGGGGTAGGGCTCGCTCAGGTCGTTGTGGCCCTTGCCGGTCTTGTGGCAGATGTAGCCCGCGAGGGTCTTGTCGCCGATGAAGCGCGAGACGAGTTTCTCGACGTTGGTGAGCAGGCCGCCGCCGTTGTCGCGCACGTCGATGATCAGGCCGTCGGCGGTGGAGAGGTAACTAAGGATGAGGTCAAGGTTGCCCTCGCCGATGCCCGACGAGAACGAGCCATAGTACATGTAGCCGAAGTTGTCGGGCAGGATCTGGTACTTGATGCCCGACGACATCTTGTAGTCAAAGTTGAGGTAGTGCTGGTCGATGATGCGCTCGTCGTAGTTGACCGGCCACTGCTCCCAAATCCAGTAGCGTGACACGTCGTGGGTGGCGATGAGGTTGGTGTGGCCGTCGCGCAGCTCCTTGAGCATGTCGCCGCACACGTCAAACAACTCCCTGTCGGTCATCTTGTTAGAGACCATGGCACGGTAGCGGCTGTGAACCTCGTTCCAGTCCACCTGCTTGTAGTCAAAGAAGCTGTAATGCTCGTCCATGATGGTCCACAGGGCCTCGAAGTTGCCCACCTGGTCGCTCTCAAACTCGTCCTGCTGTGCACACCCCGCCAGCATGACCACAATACAACTCAAAAAAGGAAGACAATAAGTACAATAAATACTATGGCATCCGCGCCCGGTTTTTAATGCGAATTTCACGAATTTGACCAATTCCGCGAATTTTAATAAATAATTCGTGTAATTCGCATTAGCCCCGCAGGGTATGAATTTGGGTAGTATTGTCATTGTTGTTGATGTTGTTTTCACTCATTAAACTTTAACCTCTAACCTCTAACCTCTAAACTCTAAACTGCGAGCGCAAGCGAGCTTATAGGGAGATGCCGAGGACGAAGGCGTGGCCGAAATCGTGCACCTTGAGGTTGTTGGCGTTCCAGTGCTCGAGGCGTGTGCGATAGCCCACGCGCAGGGTGGTCCCGCCCAGGTGCATGTCAACACCCAGGTAGTGGGTCATGTCCACGCGGTTGCCCCACCAGCCCAGGTGGGCGAGGTTGCGGTGGTTGCCCAGGTAGATCTCGTAGTAGCTCTCGTCATACTCGGGCGCGAAGAATACCCCCATCACTGGGAGCTGCACCTGGTAGCGCAACGTGACGGGCAAGCGCCACATGCGGGCGTCAAACCAGGCCATGCCCGTTGCCCCCACGTTCCAGTGGGCGCGCACAGTGACAGGATTGTTGCTGTTGACGGCGTCATAGACGATGCCCGCGCGCAGCTGGGTCATGGGACCGGCCGCGAAGCCCAGCCGCGAGTCCAGCACACCCCGCCAGGTTCGTTGCATATCAAATGAGATGTCGCCCATGACCTTGTGCAGGTCGTTGTTCTGGGCCGGGTTCTCCACGTAGTTATAGTCGGCACCTACCTGCAGCTGCCACAGCCACTTGTCGGGGCTGAAACGCGCAGGCCGCATGGCCTCGTAGCCCAGTGCCAGTCCCGCGCCGTCATAGGTGATGGGCGTCAGGTAGCTGTCATGGACCGACGCATAGCCCCCTTCAACAGTGAACATCGACAGCCTGGGCAGCGACGCATTCATGTCGTCCTGAGCCACAGCCGTCAGGCTGCAGCACAGCAAGATAAGAGTAAGACAATAAATACAACGGCCTCCGCGCAAGGTTTTCAATGCGAATTTCACGAATTTGACTAATTCCGCGAATTTAAATATATAATTCGTGAAATTAGTGTAATTCGCATTAGCCACGCAGGGTATGAATCTGGATAGCGTTGTCATTATTGTTTTCCTTTAATCGTTGTCGTTACAGGTCGTCAAAGGGGAGGCGCTGCTGGCCCGTGAGCTTGTCGAGCACCTCTTCCTGGCTGATGCGGTCGTCGGTGGAGGGCTCATCGTCGCCCGTCTCGTCGGTGGCTGCCACAACCTGGGCCTCGGCAGGCGCGGGAGCTGGCTCGCGCGGCTCGACCTCGGTGATGGTGTCCACCTCCCAGTTGGTGACGCGGCGACCCTTGGCCTTGAAGGTCTTGGTGCCGATAAACTCCTCGGCGTCAATGATAAACGGCTCGCGGAAGGCATCGCCACCGCCCATCTTCACCTCAAAGCGCGGGCACGGCTCGTCGCTGAGCAGCAGCAGGCGTGAGTTGGGGTTGGTGCCGATGAAACTCTGCTTGCGGGTGCTGTCCTCGAGGGTGAACCGTTTCACGTAGGGGTGCCCCTGGTCGGCGTCGTCGAGCACGGCGGTCCACACCTTGTCTTTCTCAAACTTCTCGATGCGCAGGATGCCCTCCTCATAGTGGTTGCTGGCCTCGGTGCTGGTGGTGTAGAACTCGCCAGACTGCATGACGACTAGAATGCGGTCCTCGCCGCCGAACAATCCCAGCGAGCGGCCGTGGCCCTCATAGTTGATGCGCAGGATGTCGGGGTCAAACCACACCTCGCGGTCGCCCAGCGTCGATTGGCCCGCCTCCTTGAGCGAGATGCGGTGTATCTCGTTCTTGGTGACGATGTTGCCGCGCGCCTGCTTGCCCTTGATGGCCAGTTCGGCCAGGTTGATGTCAAATTGCAGGATCTTCAACCTGAACTTGGGCTTGAGGGTGATGCGCAGCACCTCGGCCTCGCCGTTGGGGTTAGCCGTGAACCACACGATCTTGCTGCCTGGCTTGCCCTGGGTGATGTCATACTCGCGATCGCGCGTGATGCCCGTGACGGCAAATCGCTTCATGAACGTGGTGCCGCCGCGTCCGTCCTGATACAGGACATTATAGATGGTGCGCGAGTCGCCCTTCTTGAACACGTTCAGGTACAGGATGTTCTTGCCCACATAAATCTTGTCGGCCACCTTGATAACCTTGAACTTGCCGTCCTTATAGAAGATGATGATGTCGTCGATGTCCGAGCAGTTGCACACAAACTCGTCTTTCTTCAAACTGGTGCCAATGAAGCCGTCGGCGCGGTTGATGTAAAGTTTCTGGTTGGCCTCGGCGACCTTGCTGGCAACGATGGTGTCAAACTCGCGGATGACCGTGCGGCGTGGGTATTTGGCGCCATATTTGGTCTTCAGGCCCTTGAACCAGTCGATGGTGTACTGGGTGAGGTGGGCGAGTTTGTCGTCGATGTCCTCGATGCGCTCCTTGAGCCGCGCGATGTTCTCCTCGGCCTTGTCGCTGTTGTACTTGAGGATGCGCTTCATCGGAATTTCCAGCAGGCGCAGCAGGTCGTCCTGGGTGATCTCGCGGAAGAACTGAGGCTTGAAGGGAGTCAATCGCTTGTCGATGTGCTTGAGGGCGCGCTCCTGGTCCTTGGCATTCTCAAACTCCTTATCCTTGTAGATGCGCTCCTCGATGAAGATTTTCTCGAGCGAGACGCTGTGCAGGCTCTCCATGGTTTCGCCACGCTGGATTTCCAGTTCCTGGCGCAGGATGTCACGCGTGCGGTCCACGCTGAAGCGCAGCACGTCGCTCACGGTGAGGAACTGTGGCTTCTGGTCCTTGATGACGCAGCAGTTGGGCCAGATGGAGATTTCGCAGTCGGTGAAGGCATAGAGCGCGTCGATAGCGATGTCACTGCTCGTGCCCGCCTGTAGCGAGACGATGATTTCGGCCGTGGCGCTGGTGTTGTCCTCGACCTTGCGTATCTTGATCTTGCCGCGCTCGCCTGCCTTGAGGATGCTCTCGATGACTGTGCCGGTGGTCTTGCCATAGGGCACATCCTTGACTAGCAGCGTCTTGTTGTCGAGTTTCTCGATTTTGGCGCGCACGCGCACACTGCCGCCGCGCTCGCCGTCATTGTAATGGCTCACGTCGATGTAGCCGCCCGTCTGGAAGTCGGGGTAGAGGTGGAACTCCTCGCCGCGCAGGTAACTCACGGCGGCATCGATGACCTCGTTGAAGTTGTGGGGCAGGATTTTGCATGACAGGCCCACGGCGATACCCTCGGCGCCCTGCGTGAGCAGGAGCGGGAATTTGGCGGGCAGGGTAAGCGGTTCACGTTTGCGGCCGTCATAGGACAGTCCCCAGTCGGTCACCTTGGCGTTATATACCGCGTCAAGCGCAAACTCGCTCAGGCGGGCCTCGATGTAACGGCCAGCTGCCGCACCATCGCCCGTGAGGATGTTACCCCAGTTACCCTGGGTGTCGATGAGCAGCTCTTTTTGGCCCAGTTGCACCAGCGCGCTGTAGATCGAAGCGTCACCGTGCGGGTGATACTGCATCGTCAGTCCCACGATGTTGGCGACCTTGTTGAAGTGGCCATCATCGGCCTCCTTCATGGCGTGCATGATGCGTCGTTGCACGGGCTTGAAGCCGTCCTCGATGTGAGGTACGGCACGCTCCAATATCACATAGGAGGCATAGTCCAAGAACCAGTTCTCGTACATGCCACTCAACTGGAGTTTCTTGTCTTTGGGCACCTGATAGGTGGAGTGGGCCTGCGGCTCGTTGCCGTTAGCGCCCTCGTCGGGAGAGTCGTTACCGCTAGCGTTGTTATCGCCCTGTTCAATGTCCTCGGGCGACTGCTCTTGCTCCATGCCTTCCAGTTCGTCGTCGTCTTTCTTCATGTTCAGTTATTGCGTTTTAACTTGCAAAGTTAGCAAAAAAAAATGAGATAGAACGCTCTATCTCACACTTTCTCAATTTCCCGCTTTTTTCAGCCCTTGTCCGACAATGTCAGACCAAGTCAGACCAAGTCAGACAATGGCTACAGGCCGGCAATGCGCACGACGGGCCCCAGTGGCTTGAGGTTCTCCTCGTTGCCGCCGTTGGTGGTCAATATCCACGCTAGGGGTTTGTGGCGCTTGTCATCGGGCAACTTGGGGATGGCGGCATAACCGTCGGTGAGGAACACCAATCCGTCATACTCCTCGTGCTCGTAGTAGAAATCGATGGCTGGCTGGAAATTGGTTCCGCCGCGCCCAGTGACACGGATGCTATTGGACGCCTGCTTGAGCATAATGGGTTTCTCGGTCGTGATCTTGCTGTCAAACTCAATGACCTCGATGCTCTCGATACCCTGCTTGAAGAAGCGGTTGATGACGGCGAGGAACTTGCGGATGTCCTCGTCGGGCACGCTGCCACTCACGTCAACAGCGACCAGCAGGCGCGTGCTGTAGGCATACTGGCTACCCATCGCGTCAAAGCCGTAGCGACGGTTGGGGCGCATGCGCGTGAGGTGCCGCTTGGTGCTGAGGATGGAGGCGCGGAACTGGCTGAGGATGGCGCGGAAGTTCTGCTTGCTCACCAGCGTGCTCTCGATCAACGCCCGCAGGTCGCCGCCCAGCGAGCCCCACTGGTTGCAGCGCTGGGCCGTTTCGATCTCGTGGTTGACCTTCTCGCTCATCAGCTCATCCTCTTCCCACAACGATGCTCCCGCATCGGCATCCAGCAAGCTGTCGGTCAAGTCGCTGTCACCGCTGCCCTGTCCACTGCCGGGCATGTCCATGTCGATGGGGATGCCATCGCCGTCGGCGTCTTGCTCGAGTTGCAGTATCTGGCCTGCCATGAGCGAATAATATTGCTCAAAAGCCTGGTCACGAGGGATGTTAAACACCCGTGGCGGTTCCAGCCCGATGGTGTCCATACCATCGAGGTTGTCACACAGGGTGAGGTCGCTCGACAGGCGCATCACGTCGCGACGCGGGTTGTAGGGCTGGCGCTGGTAGGGGTGCTTGAGGATGATGCGCACCACCTCGGCCTTGAGCCTCAGGGCCAGCTGGTTGTCATCAAAGTGTTCCAGTCGCTCGGGGTTGTACTCGATGAGCCCCTTGCCGCACCTCATGTCGCAGCCCATGTTGTCGTTGCGCTTGAGTGCATGGGTGCACAGCACGGCAAAGATGAGCGGCTCGGTGAGGAACCAGTCCTGAGAAATCGTCTTTATGCGTTCGCCTACGGTCATAGGTCGCTGATCATCTGGTTAATCAACTGCAGCGCCTCGCGGCACTCCATCATGATGTAGGCGTTGGCGTTGGCATAGGTCGCGTTCTCAAAGAACGAGGCAAAGTGGGCGATGGCTTCCTGGCGGCTGTTGGTGAGCATCCAGTGGATGTAGTGTACCAGGTTGTTGTTCACGGCTTTCTTCTCATCGTCTTTCACGCCCAACTCCAAATACTGGTAGATGCCCTCGTTGATGATGGCGATTTGGGGCATGGTGTAGGTCATCAGGGTGTGTTGGCAAGCGCCGAAGTCGAGCAGCACCTCACGGGCAGTGAGCATGCGCGACTGGTTGAGCGACTGCATGAACATCGATGCCGAGCGGGCACCGATCACACCAGTGATCATCTTGGCTAGGCGGTTCATGTCGGTGATGGCGCCGCTAGCCTTGAGCAGGCCCGACACGCGCACCCACGCGCGGCGGTCAGGCGTCTTGTCAAATGTGCCCTTGTTGATGTCGACGTTTTTCTCGAGTTCATCGGGGTGCTCCTCGATAAAGTTGATCACACGCGGATCTATGTCGTTTTGCTTGGCCCAGAAGAGCCATTCGCCCACCGTGGGGCTGAAGAAGTACACGTTGAAACGTGAAACCAGCGCGGGGTCGAGGTCGGTGAGCTGATACTCCTCGCCGTCGTTGACAGCAGCGATGACACGACTGCCAGGGGGCAGCGAGCGGCCCGCGAGTTTGCGGTTGAGCGAGAGGTCCATCACCGATTGCAGGATTTCGGGGCGCGCGCGGTTCATCTCGTCAAGGAACAGCACCACGGGTTTATCGTCCATGGGGAACCAGTAGGGCGGCATGAACTCGGTCTTGCCGGTGGTCTCGTCCTTGTTGGGCAGACCGATGAGGTCGCCTGGGTCACTCATCTGACCCAGGAACAGGGCAATGACGGGAATGCCTTGGTCCTCAAAGTGACGTGTGATGATTTCGCTCTTGCCGATGCCGTGTTTACCCACGAGCAGGATGTTTTGTGTTGATGGCGTGGTCTCGAGAATGGTCTTGAGGTCGCCGGTGTTGATGGTGATAGCCATATTATTAGTCGTTAGTCTCTAGTCAATAGTTGTTTGTTTTTTATTCTGTAGTTCGGGGAGCGGTGATCCACTCGATTTTCTTGCGGGGGCCGGTCAGGCGGTAGGGGAACAGTTTGGCTAGTTCCAGCAGGCGTGGGATGTAGCCCATGTCGTGCTCGACGCGCGTCAGCACGTCGCCGCCCTGGTTCAGGTTGATGATCATCGAGCGGCTCTGGCTCAGGCGGATGTGCAGCTCGCGACGGCCCGTCTCCTCGTCCTCGGTGAGGTGATATTGGCATTTCTTGCCCTTGAAGAAGTCGTCAATCTGCTCCTGCAAGGGTGAGCGGGGCTGCTCGGCCGGCTTGTTGCTGCTGTCGCCGCCAATGAGGCGGTGCAGCCACCCCTTGATGCCGTGTTGCTGCTCTTCGCTGGCGGGTGTTTCGTCGGGTTGCGGTGCCTGTTGCCAGTCGTCACGCGCCTCGCCACGCACAGTGAAGCGTCCGTCACGAGCCATATAGGCAAACTCCACCATGTGGGGCTTGACTAGGTCCAAGTGATTGATGAAATCGTCGTGGGGAATGGGCAGGTCCAGGGTCTTGTAGGCGTTGAGGCGCACGAGCAGGCGGGCCTTGTGCCCGTCGGCATGACGTTTGTCAAAGTGGTAGGTGATACCCGTGCCGTCAAAGTAGCGCTGCAGGTAGGCGTCCATGTTGTTCATCGCCATGTTGCGCATTTTCGAGCCCTTGCTGTCGGCCTTGAAGGCGGCGGCTAGCTGTTCGCGCCACTCGGCTGCATGTTCCAGAAACACCTGTGACGATTCCACCACGCGGCTGCGGTCGATGACTTCCATGGGCGCACCGCTCCACTGCTGGTGATAGTGCATATCCTCAATGTCGATGCGGGCGCGAACGGCAGAACCCTCGACTGCATGACATAATGTCAGCCCGCAAGGTGACTTAATTTGTAACTCCACGCCATAAGGTTCGGTTTTGAACAGTTGCACCATGTCACTAGTGACGATGCCGTTGATGAGTTCGCCCTGGGCGGCCTCATACTCTTGCAGCATCCTCGCACTCAGCCTTGGGCCTGTGGTTTGGCGCCCATTAGCGCCAGGTCGGTCGCCGAAGGTTGGCTTCATTACATGGTCAATCTCGCCAGCCACGCGTTGTGACTCGCTGCCCTCGGCTTCGGTATAAGTATAGATAAACATCACCTTCCAATGAAGCAAAAACCGTGCCGACGCTTTTTAACCCCACAAAATGTCGCGGGTCCCTCATCGCGGCAAAGATAGGGCGTAATTAGGGTGATATTAAGATTTAAATAGGTTGTTTTAGCAGCTAGTGGCTGTTGTACTAGTTATTTATAAAAAAAGCGTGCGTACCCCCAGACTAATTGGGTAATGTACGCACGCACGCTCCGTCGCTAATGGATTATATTGATTTTACCAGGCTCCAGAGAGCAGATAGTCGATGAGACGGGTGACATCAGCGATGGTCACCTGGGTATCAAGATTGGTATCGGAAGCATCGAGGTTGACGCCAGTGTCATTACCCGAGAGCAGGTAGTCGATCAGGACGGTGACATCGGTGATGTTGATTATACCATTGTTATCAACATCGCCACGGGTGTAGCTGGGAGCGTCCTCAGCGTTCTCGTCAAGGACAATCTGCAGCATGGTGGCGTCGCTAGCGGTAACGTTGCCTGCATAGGCCTCAAAGGCGTTGACCGTGCCGTTGGCGGCCTTCACGAAGTGGCTGCCTGCGGTGTTGAGGAAGAAGGCATCCTCAACGGCCTGCTGGGCATAGGTACCGACAACCATGTGATAGGTGCCGCTGGTGATGGAGCTGGGATTGGGTTTCACGAGCACATTGTTGGCGCTGAAGACAAAGGTCTTGCCGCGCATGTCGGTGCCGTTAGCGCCATCGTAGGGAGCCACGAAGTAGGGCACGTTGGCCTCCAGCGTGGTGCCCATGTACTCGGCGAGCAACTTGGCATCGTCGCTGGTGTCCTCCTCCTGGTCGAAGTTGCAGACCCAAAGGCCCTTAGCATCGGTCTTGCTGTGCATCCAGTCGATGGGGGCGCCATCGGCAGTGACTGTGGTTGCTGCAAAGGGCAGAACCATAGTGCTCCAGCCGCCTTCCTGACCAGCGTGGCGACCAGTAGTGAAGGTGCGCTCATAGCTGATGTTTTCTGCCGTGAAGCGATAGGGTGCATAGAAGTCATAGCCGTGCTGGAGCACAACATCGCGTTGGGCCACATTGTTCTTGATGACGTTCCTAGCCTCAAGGCCTGCGGGAATGTACCTCTCACCGGCACCAATATAATATAATGTGTTGGGATTCTCGTTAGGAATGAGCGAGGTGAGGTTGAGACCCTCGAGGCTGACAGCGGCGGCATTGTCGGGAACACGGATGCCGTTGTAGGGCTGGTAGCCCACGCGGTTGCCATTGCCATCCCACACGACCATACCGCGGTTGATGGTGTAGTACTTGGAGCCGCCAGGAGGCACGAGGTTGGTAGTCTGCTCGTTCTCGTTGCGGCCAAAGATGTTGAGTGCATAGACCGAGCCAAAGGCCAGGTTGTCAAACTCGAAGTAGAACGTCTGGGTCTCGCCAGGGGGGATGACCACGTTGCGGCTCAGGTAGGTCACCATGGTGCCGTGGTTGTTCTCGTCAACGATGAACAGAGGTGCCAGGATGTAGCGGTTGTATTCGCCCTCGGTGTTGTTGTTGGTTACATCGACCTTGAACTTGATGTGGCTGTCATAGATGTTCATGTTCTCGTCGGCATTGAGGGCATTGATTTCCACACTCAGGTTCATCGGGTAGGTCACGCTGCCAGCGATGTTTACCGAACCCGTGCCTGGGATGCCAGGATTCCATGACGAGGTGTCATAGGTGGACAGATGGGCGCCCTTAGTGCCGGCATTATTCGGGGTGAAGTTAAAGGTGATCACTTTGGTGCCACCGGCAGGAATCTCGGCCTCAACAACTGTGGTGAACTCGCTGTACTCGTCAAACTGCTCGTTGTCTACATACAGGTAGAGCTTGCCGCTGAAGCGGTCAGCGCTGTTGTTCTTGACGGTAACATGGCACTGCTCGGCTAGACCCACCTTCTCACCGCCGGTGAACTCAAAGTTCATGGACTGGAGGTCCACAATGGGGTGGTTGGTCATGGTGACCCAATCGCCATTGATGGTGGCCTCGACATAGAAGCGGTCACTCTCGATCATGGGTTTCCACTCGTTAGTGCCGGGAAGGCTGCAGACGGGTTTAATCTTATATGAACCATTGGGAAGGCCTTGTCCGAAGGGGTAGGTTACTGAACTCTGGGTATCGGGCCAACTGTCGGTGATGGAGAGATAGCCGGAAGCGTAATAGGTTTGGGCAATGATATCGATGAAGTTGTCGTTGCTGTCATAGAGCGCGATACCACGCAGGTACTTGGTTCCATCATCGATATGGTCCTCGCCAGTAACCTTGATGTAACGGCGCTTGTTGAGCTTGAAGTTGCCATCATCACTGCGCTCAAACGAGCTCGTTCCCGTGTAATACATGTTAAACACGGTGAGGCGGTGATCCACCTCGGCCGGAGTGCCGCTGTAACCAGGCTGGATGCCGATAACGGCGGTTTGATCGATGTTATAGCCCTCGAGGCTAGTCGTGGAGCCAATGCCACCGGCATAGGGGTTGAGCACTGACAGGACAAAGTAACCGTCACCGAGTCCACCCCAGCCCCAGTTGATGTGGAACAGGTCGCCGTAAGCATAGCCGTCGCACACAAACGAGTGGCCACCGCCAGAGCCTGCACGGCCGTTGTAGATCAAGGGACGACCCTCAACCAGCTCGTTGTAGATCATGTCTTCCCATTCGGCCTGCTCATAGTCGCTGCGGTAAACGAGCTTAGCATCATAGTTGAAGTACTCGTTGAACGCGGTGGGAATATAGGGGTCGCTGGTGCTAGAGGCATTCACGCCATACTGCATGTGTGCTGCACAACCGGCATAGAGCATGAGCCATGCAACGGCATCTTTCTCGGCCTGAGTCTCGGCGCCGGTGTAGTTGTCGCGCATGTTGTCCCAGTCAAAGAAGATGGGGTCCAGCGGGTCGGTGTCAAATGCACCATATTCCTCCTGCCAGTAATAGGTTACTATATAGGAGGGGATGAGTTGGGTGCAGCGTAACGGGGACTTGTAGTAGTTCAAAATCTGGCTCATCGAGACTGCAACGCAACCCGTGTAGGCAAGTTCGCCCACGGTGTCACCATTCTCGTCGATATCCATGAACTCGGGGCAGTGCTCCCAGTAGGGCGCACCTTGGTCCCAATGGCTGGTGATCATGGGCGAAATGCTGTTGCGTGTGGGCCTCGTGGTGAAGCTCTCGTTATAGGCTTCGGTGATGCCCAGTTGGTCGAGTATGGAGATTTGCTCCTGATAGCCCTCTAACCACGCCTTCATGTTGGCGGGTATATTATTAGGATCAAAGTTGCCGTTGTCAACGTAACCTAAAATCGGAGTAGTGCGGTCGTCACCCGAGACGATGACAAACCCCTGCTCGCGGCTGGCATTGAAGATGTAAAAACTGGCATTGGTCCCCGAGGCCCTGAACTTTGGGGTATTAACGGGTGTGAGTTGTGTGACTTTGCCAGGATGATGCTGGCTTAGAAATGAGGCGGCAGCCTGTTGCGCCTGGTTTTGACTAATGGGCGCTGCTATCGCTGTTGCTGCAAGTAATAGCGCAGCTAAAAAGAAGATTTGTTTCATCGATATTCGTTAATGTTATTAAATGGTTAAAAAGTGTCATTTTTTGCAAGTGCACAAAATTATAGTATATTTTTTGAATATACAAAAATGGGCACAAAATTAACATTTCGTGCCCAAAAAATTATAATCTTTTAGGAAATCCCTATTTATAACTTAATTTTGTTATTCTTGCGGTTGGCTGTTGTCGCCTTGTTGCGTAATGACTTCTCCATCAGCTTCTTGCTTGTTGTGAACGCGTACTTTCAATTCATCAAAACCAAAGCCGTAAACGCCATTGACGTTGCTCTGGGTGATAATGGCCTCGCGGTCGGTTTCCTTGATGATGCGGAAGATGTTAACGCTCTCGTGCTTGCGGCACATGACCATGACGATCTTGACGGGTTTCTTGGTATACCAGCCGGTGCCGTCGAGAATGGTGCAGCCGCGGTGGGCCACATTGTTGACGTTGTCGGCGATTTGTTGCCACTTCTTGCTGATGATTTGGAACTGGACGCTCTGGCGGGTGTTGTTGATCACACGATCGGCAGCCACCGAGTAGATGACCATGTAGATGAGACCATACACAATCTTGTCGATCGAGTGGAACAGCAGGTAGGACGAGCAGATGATGAGCACATCGCAGTACATCATCGTGCGGCCAAAGGACACCGTGCTGTGCTTGGCGACCATGGCTGCAATGATGTCGGTACCGCCGGTGCTACCGCCGTGGGTGAACACGACGCCCAATCCCAGGCCGCAAAGCACGGCACCCAGGATGACGTTCATGAATGTCTGCTGTTGCACGATGGGCTCGGGGAACATGGGTTGCAGCACACCGATGAAGAACGTGGCGATTGACGCTCCGATGATGGTGCGCAACACAAACTGCTTGCCCACACTGCGAAAGGCGATGCACAGTAGGATGATGTTGATGGCATAGTAGGTGAGCGCCACATTCCATCCCAGCCAAAAGTGGATGAGTGACGACAGACCCGTGACACTGCCGATAACGATTTCCTCGGGCAGGATGAAAGCGGTGAAACCAAAGGCATAGGTAAACAACCCCAGGGTGATCATCACATAGTCCTTAGCCAGATTGAGGTATTTCTTTGTATTGTCAGTCATTTTGATATTGAAATTAAATTTGGCCGCAAAATTACTGAAAAAATTCCGTATTGACTTGAAAAAGGCCGATTATTGACGTGTATTAACCAAATTTATTGTAATTTTAGCGGGCGAATAGATTCTTAAACGACACATTATATTTATATCGTTAACCAAGTATAGCAATGATTACAAGATTGTTTTTTTCGGCTTTGGCGGTGCTTCTCTCCGCATTTATCCTTGATGGCGTGACGGTTGACCCCTGGTGGTGGGCAGTGATTGTGGCGATCGTGCTGGGGTTCATCAATGCATGCATCCGTCCGCTGGTCAAGCTGTTAGCCTTGCCCATCAATTTCTTGACGCTGGGTTTGTTTACCTTTGTCATCAATGGGCTGATGGTGATGCTGTGCTCCTGGGTTGTGCGCCCGCACTTTGAGGTAGACAATTTCTGGTGGGCACTGGGCTTCAGCATCGTGCTCACACTGGTCAGTTGGGCACTGCATCTGTTCATGCCCTCCAAGAAAAACCGGTAGTCTTTATATTGTGTTAAGATGAAGCCTACTCGTCATCAAACTTGATGGCGTTGCGGCTCGTGCTCTCGATGCGGCGGTTGCGCCAGCATCGGCGGCATAGTGACACATACTTGTCATCGCCGCCAATCTCAACCTGGTTGCCATCGGTGACGATGTTGCCGCTGCTATCGATGCGGGCATTGATGATGGTCTTGCGGCCACAGGAGCAGGTGGACTTGATTTCCTCGATGGTGTCGGCCAACTCAAACAGGCGGCGTGATCCCTCAAACAGGTGGGACTGGAAGTCGGTCCTCAGGCCATAGCACACCACGTTCACGCCATAGTCGTCGACGATGCGCGCCAGCTGGTCGATCTGTTGGGGCGAGAGGAACTGCGCCTCATCGATGAGGATCCAATCCTTCACTACCAGCGTTTTCTCGAACATTTCCTTGAGCATCTCATACAAGTCGCTCTCAGGGTAAATCCATGAGCACTTGCGCTCAATACCGATGCGTGAGCGTATCACGTTGTCCTTCTCGCGATCATCGATGATGGGCTTCATGCACAGGTATTGCATCCCGCGCTCCTCAAAGTTGTAGGCCTGGGTGAGCAACATTGCCGTCTTGGCCGAGCCCATTGTGCCATACTTGAAATATAATTTACCTAGTCTGTTCATGCTTTTTGTGCAAAATGCTCATTGATAATGTGTTGTGGCTCTTACTCGGTTGGCGTCGAGGCCAGCAACAAAGTTACTCTTTTCCCGCAACACGACCACACATTTTCCTATAAAAAAGTTATTAACAGTGAATAATAAAATCGGTTGATTTGCCGCAATGGTAAATCAACCGATTAAGATTCAAAAAGACGAATCGTCAAATAGAAATCTATGTATTGCAATAAGATTGCTATTGACTTATTTCCCTAATGTTGTTATCCACTCGGCACATTCATCGGCAAGTAATGCGATGAGTTTCATGTAGTAGGTGGTCAGTTCGGCGGTAGATTTCTTGTTCAATCCTGCCATATTGTGTTGCAGGGAAAGCAGGATGCGGAGCATTCGGCGTGTGAACTGCTCGTCTTCAAAATAATTAATCAGGGCGATGATATGCTTGTAAGGACAAAAGCGATGCCCACATTCCCATGCATTGTAGGTGGCTTGAGATATATCCAATGCAAAGGCTATCTGTTCTTGTGTCGCGCCCTTATTCTGTCGGGCTTGCAAGAGAGCCGACGAGAAATCATACAGGATATTCATTTCTCACCTCCTTTCAGATAATAGGGCAAAAACTCATCAGGATCATTCACGCTTATCGCAACCGGTTTTCCTTTCTTGCGATAAATTAAGAAAACATTCTTTTCATCTGTCGCATAGGAGAGGAATGTGCCAATTCCTTTAGAGCGAAACCAACCGATATAACCGAATACTCCACCACTACCAAATAGCCTTATCGTAGAAATAGGGGAAAATAGCGGTTGCTCATCGACTCGTACAATGCGGTCAATGTTTTCATATGGTATTTGCTTTGTTCGAGCCAGGGTCCGTACACCAACCCCTTCATCGTCGGCAACGATGTACATTGGGAAAATGAAGAAACTCAAAATGGACGGAATCAATATGAGAGCCATAATGACCCATGCGATTATGAGATTATAAATTCCTTTCGCTACGAGGTACATCAATACGAAGACACTGAGAATAACAACTGCGTAGAAAATGGCACTTACCCATTTTACTGATTTGCTTTGCAAACATTCATAAATTGTTTTCATAATTTCTTCTGTTTTAGTTAATAATTTTAATCACGTTGCAAAGTTATTGCTCATCTCATCTCGTTATTATCAGTTTTGCTGATAAAATTTTTTTTTGATGCGCATAAATAAGGCACTTCTTTTGCTAAAAAATCAAAATTCAATTGTTTTGATTGATGAGGCTCACAACCACTTTCACCATGACATCTTTCTCCTCGGTCCTACTTTCGGCAATCATGAGTGTGAGAGCGACAAGCGTGTTATCGGCTCTAATTGAACTTGTGCAATCTTTGCATAGGTTGAGCAATCCTTTTTTCACATGTAATTATCATGAATTAAACATTGATTATATGATCCATTGACGTTGGGAAACGCCTGGAACTATTTAACCGTGCTGCGCACGGGAAATTAAAACAAATAATAAAATAAAATTATTAATTGTCGTTCTTGTCCTTCTTGTCTTCCAGACCCGTTGCGCGGATGAAAAATAAACTCTTAGCGCCTTGGCGGCTTAGCGTGAGGCATTTCAGAAGCCGTTTCGCTGAATGGTTACTGTGATAAAAAACGCAATGACAACGTGCCACAGGGGGCTCGCTGCCATTGCGGTGTCTCATAGCGGGAGTGTCTCGATGATAAGGCTTGTTGGGGAAGCCTCTGAGTCCTCGTCGCTATTGCTCAAGCTTGTTTTAACGCGCGGGCTTGAGTTATTTGTTCTTGGCGTCCTCGGGGGTGATGCCTACCAGCTCGGGATCGATGAGAATGCGTCCGCAATACTCACACACGATGACCTTCTTGTGCATCTTGATCTCCATTTGGCGCTGGGCGGGAATGCGGTTGAAGCAGCCGCCGCATGCATTGCGCTGAACGACAACGATGCCCAGACCGTTGCGGGTGTTCTTGCGGATGCGCTTAAAGGCGGTTAACAGCCTCTCCTCAATCTTGTTCTCCTGCTTCTTGGCTTTCTCGCGCAGGGTTTCCTCCTTGGCCTTGTTCTCGGAGACGATCTCGTTGAGCTCGCTTTTCTTTTCTTCGAGGGCGTGCTCACGGTCGGTGAACATTTCCTTGGCTTTCTCGATCTCGGCCTGCAGCGCATCGATGCGACGTGCGGCCTCGTTCATCTTCTTCTCGGCAAGCTCAATGTTCAAGGTCTGGTATTCAATCTCCTTGGTCAGATAGTCATACTCACGGTTGTTGCGCACATTGTCCTGGTCGGCAGTGTACTTATCGATGAGCTCCTCGGCCTTCTGCTTGATTTCGCGGTTGCGAGCCATCTCGTCCTGCTGCACGGCCACCTCGTCCTGGAACTTGGCCACGCGGGTGTGCAGGCCGGCGATTTCGTCCTCGAGGTCCTGAACTTCCTGTGGGAGCTCTCCCCTCAAGGTCTTGATGGCGTCAATCTCTGAGAGTTTTTGTTGCAGGTCGTAGAGCGCTTTGAGTTTCTCTTCAACGGTGAGTTCTTTCTTCTGTATTGCCATAACCTTTTTAGCTTTTAGCTGTTGGCGATTAACTGTTGACAATGGGGTGACTAACAGCTAATTGCTTGCAGCTATAATTATAAATAATTAACTTGATTTGTCTCGCTTTTTGCGAAAGCGACTGCAAAGGTAGGATTTTTTTTCTGAATAATCTCTAAAAAAATCTCTTTTGTGTAATGTTCGCTTTCATAATGCCCGATGTCGGCGATGAGGATGCGCTGGTTGTTGTCGAGGAAATCGTGGTAGCGCATGTCGGCCGACACATAGAGTTGCGCGCCTGCCTGGACTGCCTTGTCAAGCAGGAAACCGCCCGCGCCGCCACACAGCGCCAGTCGCGTGATGACACGGGTCGCGTCACCGCTATAGCGCACGGCGCCCACCTCAAAGGCCTCCTTGACCCGTTGCAGCACCTCGCGTGCAGGCGTGGGTTCGATATCGCCGATGACGCCGCAACCGGCTGTGGTGCTGGCCACGTCGCCATAGGGGGGGACATCGTTGCCGTCGAGGAACTGCACACCTGTCATCCCCAGTTTGTCGGCCATGCGGAACGACACACCCTGCCAGGCGCTGTCCATATTGGTGTGGGCGCAGTAGATGGTGATGTCATGCTTGATGGCCATGGCCACAGTGCGCTCCACGGGCGTGCGGCCCATGATCTTTTTCAGACCGTGGAAAATGAGCGGGTGGTGGGAGATGACCAGATTGAAACCGCGATCAATGGCCTCGGCGACAACCGCTTCGGTCGCATCGGTGCACAAGAGTACGCCAGTGATGTCGGTCTCGGGGTTGCCCACCTGGATACCCGCATTGTCCCACTCCTCCTGCAGTCTCAAGGGGGCATATTGCTCGATGGCATCGGTTATCTCTCTGATTTTCATTTTAGGCGTTAGGTGTTAGGTGTTAGGTGTTAGGCGTTAGGTGTTAGGTGTTAGGCGTTAGGTGTTAGGTTTTGGGCCTTGAATCTTAATGCCTTGAACCTAACACCTAATGCCTGTTTTTCAACTCAAATTTTGTTCTCGGCTTTAAGGCGCTGGCGGTCAACGTCGATGTAGAGTTCGTCGAGTTGAGCCTGCTCAACAGGACTGGGAGCGTCGAGCATCACATCGCGGCCACTGTTGTTCTTGGGGAAGGCGATGCAGTCGCGGATGCTGTCCAGGCCTGCCATGATTGACACGAAACGGTCGAAACCGAAGGCCAAACCAGCGTGGGGAGGAGCACCAAACTTGAATGCGTTGATCAGGAAGCCGAACTGTGCCATGGCTCGCTCGGGGGTGAAGCCCAGGATGTCAAACATCTTGGCCTGCAGCTTGCCATCGTGGATACGCAGGCTGCCGCCGCCCACCTCGATGCCGTTGCACACAAAGTCATAGGCCTTGGCGCGTACGCGCTCGGGATGCTCATCCAGCAAGGGGATGTCATCGGGGTTGGGCATGGTGAACGGGTGGTGGGTAGCCATGAGGCGCTGCTCCTCGTCGCTCCACTCAAACAGCGGGAAGTCGATGATCCACAGGCACTCAAACTTGTTCTTGTCCCTCAAGCCCAGTCGCTCGCCCATCTCGAGGCGCAGTGAACACAATTGTACACGCGTCTTGTTGGCATTGTCGCCGCTCATGATGAGCACGAGGTCACCATCGTTGGCGCCCATCTTAGCCTTGAGCTGCTGCCAAACGGCAGGTTCATAGAACTTGTCGATGCTGCTCTTGACAGTGCCGTCAGCATTAAACTTCACGTAAACCAGACCCTTGGCACCCACTTGAGGACGCTTCACAAAATCTACCAGTCCGTCGAGTTGCTTGCGTGTGTAGTCGGCACAGCCAGGCACGCAGATGGCGCCGATGTAGGTTGCCTCGTTAAACACGGGGAAGGTGCCTGTGCCCTTGAGCACGTCATCCACCTCGACAAACGTCATGCCGAAACGGCGGTCGGGCTTGTCACTGCCATACAGGCGCATGGCCTCGTGCCAGGTCATCTGGTCGAGTTTCTCGGGCAGATCAACGCCACGAACCTTCTTGAACAGGTGGCGGGCAAGACCCTCGAAAACTTCAATCACGTCCTCCTGGTCAACGAAGCTCATCTCGCAGTCAATCTGGGTGAACTCGGGCTGACGGTCGGCGCGCAGGTCTTCGTCGCGGAAGCACTTGGCAATCTGGAAGTAGCGGTCAAAGCCGGCCACCATCAGCAACTGCTTGAGCGTCTGGGGGCTCTGGGGCAGGGCGTAGAACTGGCCCGGGTTCATGCGTGAGGGCACGATGAAGTCGCGGGCACCCTCGGGGGTCGAGCCGATGAGGATAGGTGTCTCTACCTCTAGGAATCCCTTGTCGTCAAGGTAGTTGCGGATGAGGATGGCCATGTCGTGGCGCAACTCAAGGTTCTTGCGCACGGCATTGCGGCGCAGGTCCAGATAACGGTATTTCATCCTCAGGTCGTCGCCGCCATCGGTGTTGTCCTCGATTGTGAACGGAGGTGTGATGCTCTCGCTGAGCACGTTAAGCTTGTTGGCAATGATCTCGATTTCTCCTGTGGGCAGATTGGCGTTTTTGCTCGAACGCTCGGCAACAGTGCCTTCAATCTGGATGACATATTCCCGGCCCAGGTGGTTGGCCTGCTCACACAGGTCAGCATTCACCTCGTTATTAAACACGATTTGGGTGATGCCATAGCGGTCGCGCAGGTCCACAAAGGTCATACCGCCCATCTTGCGGGTGCGCTGCACCCATCCTGCCAGTGTCACTACCTCGCCCACATTGGCTAGGCGAAGTTCTCCGTTAGTTTTTGTCCTATACATTTTAGTGCAATTTATATATGTTGTTTTTTGTGATTACATTCGTTTTAAACATACAAAGTTACTACATTCTTGTCACAAATGAGCCACATGGGGCAAAAAAAATCGATTTTTGGGCAAATAGCAAGCCATTTTAAGAAAATGGTGTGAGGATGCCTGGCGGCGAAGGTAGGCTGCGTTTCGGGATTGCAAACAAAAAAATTGGCTTTTTGTTTGGCACTCCGCTCAACTTGCACTACCGTTGCCTGGCGGCGAAGGTAGGCTGCGTCGGGATTGCAAACAAAAAAATTGGTTTTTTGTTTGGCACTCCGCTCAACTTGCACTACCTTTGCACCGATTTTTGAAAAACTTTCGGGGTGTAGCGCAGTCCGGTTAGCGCGCCTGCTTTGGGAGCAGGAGGTCCCTGGTTCGAATCCAGGTACCCCGACATAGAATGAAAGGGCACTGATAGTCAAGTCGCTGAACTATGATTAACGGTGTTTTTTTGTCATAAAAGGACAAATAACTCATGCATTTGTTGAGGTGTTTTTTATGATTCAATGCCACTATGGTTTATAGCTTGCGGCAAGAGAGAATATTAATCGGTGAACGGTGAAAACCTACATATATAATGAATGATGATGTACAGAGATTCTTTTTCTAAATTGCTTGTTTTGTTGGCCTGCCTGTTGTTTTCCATCAGTGCGAGTGCTGGCGTTTCAGCTATAGGAGAGCGATTGAGTAACTATCGTGAGACGGGTGACTCCATAGGTGACGTGAACGGTGATAGTATTGTGAGCATCAAAGATGTAACACTCTTAATTGACCTGTTGCTGAATGACGGCGAAATGACCGATCAAGCCGATGTGAACGGTGATGGCCTTGTGAGCATCAAAGATGTGACATTCTTGATTGACATGCTGCTGACAGGAACCCAGTCAGAAGATCCTGAAATTCCCACTTATGCAGGCGCGCCGAGTATCCTTGTGCTAGGTAACTCTTTCACCTCGGACTCATGGGCTTATGTGCCCTATCTGCTCAAGGAATACGGCATCAACATCAAGGTGGGATTATATTACAGGAATGCGGGCTCATTGAGCGGCCTCAAGAATGAGTTTGAGAATGGTCCAACGGGCATCAGTAACACTTCTTATGGGTTCTATTACTTTGACACTTCTACCCAGACCGGATGGGAGGAAAGAATAGACATGCCCACTGCGCAGCAATGTGTGCAATACTATGACGGCATGGAGAATGACACCGTGCCAGACTCAACAAAGATGGGTCAACTGTGGGACATTATCCTGTTCCAGCAAGTTTCGACAGGTTCCTATATTCACGGCAGTTATGGGCTTGCCAATAACACGATCATTCCCCCGTTGAAAGAAAAGATTGATTCGGTCATGAACAAGGATTTCTCCTATGGGTGGAACATCAACCACACCACTGGAGGAGAAGGTAACGACTTGCCTGTAGATGTTCTTGACAACATCAAGGAGACGTGCGACAGATATGGCATTGACATCATCTTCCCTTATGGAACGGCCATCTTTAACGGTCGCAACTATGAGGCGCTAAGGAATGTGGGATATGGCGGGAGCACAGACTTATGGTATGGCGGCCAACATCTTGCTGGCGGTCTCCCTCATTATCTCGCATCAATCACTATCATCGAGGCGTTATTCAGGCAGTATTATCAAGGCACGGATTTGACAGTGCTCGGCAACAGCACGATTCCTGATTCATCATGGGTTAGTGATAAAACCATGCCCAATGGAAGAGCAAAAGCGATTGCTGGCGCGACTGCAGAGAATTGCGCCCTCGCCCAAACGGCGGCAATCAATGCCTGCAATGACCCGTGGAACATCTATTGCGACACTGTGTCGACAATATATGAAAGCTGGCCTGTGACAATCATTATCAAAACCAATGCCAGCAGTTACATCGCTGATGCTGGCGGTTACACTATCATTAATGGTGGAACGGCAGGCGGTATTACCACTAGCTATATACATGTGCCTAGGGGAACCATATTGACGGGTCTTGTCATCAGAGCAACCGCTGGCCACTCAATATCTAACATTCATAGTTGGCGATACAACAAATATGACCAGACTGAGTTTATCACCAATCCGGAGTTGAGTTTTGCTTATGGTAATCTCCCCGTGAGCGAAGATAATGCTGAGTGCAATATCGGGGACTATGACAATGGCAACGGTCTATATGCTGACCATAACCTATTGATTATGGTTTACGGAACTAACTAGAGGCTTTAGGCTAAGAACTTTTTTATTGGCTGTTTTGATGCCGAGCCAACTGGTGAATGGCTGAAAAACAATAATTTAATAATGATGTACAGGGATTCTTTTACTAGATGGCTGACAGTGCTGTCGTGCTTGTTGTTTGCCACCAATGCAAGTGCTACAGGTATGACGATAGGGGAGGGCGAGCGTGACTATCCTGAAGCAGAAACGGTCAGTACGCCAGGTGACGTGAACGGAGACGGCGAAGTGACCATCGCCGACGTGACCACTTTAATCGACCTGCTGCTGAATGGCGGTGAAATGACTGAACAAGCCGATGTGGATGCTGATGGCCAGGTGGGCATCAAGGATGTCACAGTGCTGATTGACCTGCTACTGGCGGGCACGAGTGACGATCCCGCGGCACTGGAAGCGCCCAGCATATTGATTATCGGAAACTCGTTCACGCTTGACTCATGGTCCTATGTGCCCTACCTGCTTAAGGATTATGGCATTGATATCAAATTAGGTATCTACTATCTTGCTGGAGGCTCACTTCCCGAGGCTCGAAACGGCTACATCAAGGGCACGACTTATCCTGTTGCCAACAGGGGATTTTACTACATCGACACATCTAAAGACATGGCATGGTCGTTAAGGATCCCCAAGTCTGTTATGACGGTTAATGATGTGGATTATTGTTGTCCCACTCCGCAGCAGTGTGTCCAGTACTATGAGGGCATGGAGGATGAATTGGCAGCAGTGATGGCCGACACCATTGGAGCCTATGATGACAAGACGGGGAAACTGTGGGATGTCATTGTGTTGCAGCAAGTCTCAACTGGCTCGGTGCTATGGACAAGCTACTATGATAACAGTACGATGGTTCACTATGCCAAGGCTATCAAGGACTTGATGGATCATGACATGAAGCATGGGTATGAGCTGGGATGGAATCTCATTCACTCCAAGAGCGGGGCCGATTCAGATTGGCCTACCGATATCATTGCCAATGTAAAAGATGCGTGCTCACAAGATGATACCGAAAAGACTGTTCATGTAGATGTGGTTTTCCCTTATGGCACAGCGATATTCAACGCCAGGAACGACTCAACCCTTAGGCTGCTGGGGTATGGCGCGAACACCGATTTGTGGATAGACGGCCAGCACCTTGCAGGCGGCTTGCCTCATTACCTCGCCTCGATAGCCATTGTTGAAAAAATCCTTCGCCAGTATTTCCCCAACTCGGGCCTTACCGTGCAAGGGAATAGCGTCATTCCCGATGAGAATTGGGTACAAGGCAAACCAATGCCTAGTGTACGTGCCAATATGATTGTGGGCGCTACGGCCGAGAATTGCGCCCTTGCTCAGATGGCTGCTATGCGCGCATGTGATGATCCATGGAACATCTATGGCGGATGGCCGCTGACAATAAGGATAAAATGCAATGATAACTGCTATATCTATAGCGCTCCTGCCGAATATGGGATTGAGAGTGGTGCCACCGATGTTACGTTCCAGGTCGCTAGTGGCACAGCCATTCATGATATTGTCATCAGGACGAAAGAGGGATTTGAACTATATGATAATGTGGGCAATTATCAAGGGTATTACCAGCACAAGAGAAGGGATGGAGTGATTGTCCACTATGCCGAGTGTAACGAAAGCTTGGGCACAGAGTTTACCGCAACAATTCCTGCTGAGGAGGTGACATGTAATATTGAGATGTTTTTCAATGCTAAGGCAAGGTGAGGGGTTAAGAAACATCCATTATCATATATAATAAAATTGAGGGTGAGCCAACACGATTGACCCACCCTCCCATTTACGATTATGAAAATAATTACTCTTCAGCCCATGTGCCGCTGAGTAGGAAGTCGATGAGCATAGTTACATCGTCAACAGTGATTCTGCCGTCAGGGTAGCAGTCGGCACCCTGAGGATTGGCAGGCTCGATGCTGTTGAGCATGCAGTCAATGAGGATGCTTACGTCGTCGATGTTGACCTTGTCGTCACCATCCACATCGCCACGCAGAGCCACGGATGAGTCATTCTCGCCCAACTTGCGCTTATAGGTCTGGTCAACGCATAGGTCGGTCAACGCATTGGCTCGCAGCGGGCGGCTGATGAAGGCCACAATGTTGAGTTTGTCGGCATTCCAACTGGTGGGAATGTCCACGGTGAATACGTTCTCGTAGGTCAGGCCGTTCTTGTTGATGTTCACGCCCCTCACGCCACCAGGAACAAAGCGTAATACGTTGTTATGGACGTAGTCGTTGACTATGTTACCCTGGTCGATTTGCGAAGCCACCAGTCCGTCTTCGATGATATAGACGGTGAGTTTGGCATCTGTGCCCATTCTGTCGTCAAAGTCGGGTACCAATTCACCGCTGATGGTGATTTCGGCTTTACGGGTCTGGCTATCAAAGGTGCTGTTGATATTGATGGATGACCATGCGGGAGCGACGTTTATGCTCTCAAGGAAGTCATTGAAGACCTGAGCACCTCCAGTTGCTGAACTGTAGCCGAGTCCACCGCACACTTCACCAGGCTCTTCGATGCCAGCCGTACGGTCAAAGGAGCCCAAGGGATAACCTGTGCAGTGCTCATAGTTTTCGATGGAGTCGGTCTGTGAAGTAACGAATGGATCTGTCGGAGAACCAAACGCCTCATGAATGGCTACCCAAGCGACGTCACCACGCATGTCGCACAAGGCTTGGAGAGCTCGTGAGCCAGTCGGGCACCAGGTGCAACCTGTCGATGTGAACTGTTCAACAAGACGCATCTGGCGAGGGAAGCCAGACTCATAGGCCTTGACCGTTAAAGTGATAGTCATGGGGTTGTCAAGAACCTCGCCATTAGCAGTGACAGTAGAGATGGCCAAGGTGTGTTCACCAGGGGTCAAACCAGCGGTGGGGAATGTGCAATCAATGTCAGAGTAATTGGCGGTTAGGGCTGTGGGATTAGTTGTCGTGCCAACGACCTCGCCGTCAATCATCATATTAAAGGTGCATTGTCCGGCATCCACCTGTGAGATGCCAAGGTTGCATGCCTGGAACTTCACTGGATATGGCTTGCCGATGATAAGTATAGGGTTGGCCTTTAGGTCGCGAACCCTGATGGCATAGGCCGGAAAGTTGTCATTCTCACAGATTACCTGCAAGCTCAGGTTGCCGATGGTGTTGATACCATAGTTTACCCAGCTGTTATTACGATAGACATAGGTGGGATAGAGGGTACCCACATCGACTGCCGAGATGGGCTTGTTGGTACGTGTCTGCTCATAGTCAAAGCCAATTCTCAGTTTGTGGTCGGCAGGCAGGTTGATGAGGTAGGGGTCGTCGAGGGTGACGACGTTCCAGCCTTCCTGTGAAATGTCACAGGACCATTCGGTCTCGGTTAGCAGGTTGCCGTTGCCATCGATGGGGATGACAAACACGCGGGTCACGGGAGTCGATTCTGACAGGCCCACGCGGAAAGCGATAATCTTGCTGCCCTGGAAAAAGGCCAGCTCGTCGGCCGTGAGGTCGGTGGCAATAGGACGTACGCCTGAGATGAGAGACTTGCCCCAGCATCCGCCCAGAGCGATGTCGTCGGTAGTGTAGTGACCCAGAAGCTTTTGGTTGGGTGCAAGCTCTTGTGCCCCCAAAACCAGTGGCAGCAGAATGACTGCCGTCAATAACGATAATAATTTCTTCATAATACTTTAATTTATTAATTAATATAATGTGGTTATAAATGTTGATTAAGATTCTAAAGCTGATTGAGATTCTAACGGATTGGTTCATTTTAGGATGCACAAAATTACATTTTTTTTGGGAAATCAACTCACTAGGCGGTGCTTTTTTTGATGGGGCCGCTTTTTTGTGGCAAGAATGCGAGAGTCAGGCGATAATAATGAAATACCACGGCTAGGTGATAGAACCCATTTCCCATGAGAAAAAGCAGAGCCCCGTGGTGAGGGCCCTGCTTTGAAAAAGTTGAGTGTGCCGTTATTAATCGGGCCAAACGCCGCTCAAGAGATAATCAATGAGGGCGGTCACGTCGGCGATGTTGACGGCCTCGTCAAGGTTGCACTCAGCCTCGGCGGGAGCCTCGGCACCGCTGAGCAGGATGTCGATGAGTGCGGTCACGTCGGCAATGTTGACAGTGCCGCTAAGATCCACGTCGCCGCGCAAGACTGAAGGCTCGTCAAATTCGCCCAGTTTGCGCTTGTTGGCCTGGTTAACATACATGTCGGTGTAAACACCGGTAGCACCATTAGCCAGCGGGCGGCTGATGAAGGCAACAACGTTCAGCTTCTCGGCATTCCAAGAGTTCGGAATGGTGTAGGTGAACTCGTTCTTGTAGGTGTTGGCGTTACGGCTCAGGTTATTACCCATAGCCGAGTTGAGCGCAACACGGAATACGCCATTATGTACATAGTTGCTTACCCAAGTGCCTTGATTGAGTTGTCGAGCCGTTATGCCATCCTCGGTGATATAGACGGTGAGTTTACTGTCAGCACCCATCATCTCGTCAAAGTCGGGGGTGATTTCGCCATCGATAGTGATTACAGCCTGACGTGTGCCAGCATCATAGGTGCTATTAATATTGATGGTTGCAAATGAAGGAGCCTCGGCCAAATAGTCAAAGAACTCACTGACAGCTGCGGCTACTTCCTGGTGATATTGCTCATAGTAGCCAAGTCCTGTCACGATGTTCACATCATCCTCCCAACCGGTAGAGCGGTCAAACGAGCCCGAGGGATAAGAATCAGCGCCCTGATAAGCCATAATGGTATCACCCTGGACAGTGCTCATGGGGTCGTTGCCGCTCTGCATATTGCCGTGGATACCAACCCATGCGATGTCATCACGCATGCTTGTCAGGATGCTGAGCATGGAGTTACCGAGCGGGCAGTAGGTGCAATAAGTCGAAGTGAATTGCTCGATGAGGTGCATCTGGCGATCAAAACCATTCTCGAAGAGCATGAATTCTTTGTTGGTCGATGCGGGGTTCTCAACGGGCTCTCCAAAGAGCGTGTTGACCCTGATTGTCATCGTGTGTCTACCAGGAGTCAAGCCAGCGGACGGAATGTAGCCATCAAAGTCGGTTTTGGTGTTAGTTAACTCTCTAGGGTTGGAGATGGTTGCCATAACTTCTCCATCGATGAGTATGTCATAGGTGCAAGTCTCGGCGGGAATACTGTTGGCAACCCCCAAGTTTCGGCTCGCAAAGACATAGTAAACATCCTCACCAAGTTTGGTATAGTTGCGGACGTAGAGCTCGCTTACACCGACGTTGTAATCAGGATAGTTCTCGCTCTCAACAATACACTGAACACCCAGGTTACCATAGGTGTCCAGTCCGACGTTCTGCCAGGAACCATTATAGAGAATATAGCTTGGATAGATATCGCCAACTTCAACAGCCGAGATGGGATAATTGCTGCTGGTTTGCCTGTAGTCGAAGCCAATCATGAGGCTGTAGTTGGCATCCAGATTAATCTCATAGGGTGTGGAAAGCGTAATTTCGTTCCAACCCACCGAGTTGACACTGCAATTCCACGCGGTGGTGAGCCCATAGTTACCCGATGGTGATACAGGAACGACAAACACGCGTGACACTGTTGTGGATGCTGACAGAGCCACACGGAACTTCACGATTTGACCACCCTGGAACATCGCCAGTTCATCAGGAGTGAGAATCGTACCGATGGATATCGTTCCGGGAAGGCTGGTGATGCCCAAACCGTCGGTCGCATAGTCGTCGGTGTCGTAGTGACCCATGATCATCTGGTTCTCGCCGAGGTTGGCACGTGCAGGTGTCATCAAGCGGGTGCTTTGACCCTTGTGGCTGGTGAAGTTCTTAAGCGCATAGGGCGCATGTTGTAATGTCAAATCGCTGTTGCCGAGCAACTGGGCAGACATGGCCATGGAACAAAGCATGGCAGCTAAAAGGAATAAAACTTTTCTCATAATAAAAATAAATGATTTAGTTGAATGAATAATGGTTAATAATGCCCTTTTCTATAATCAGTGGTTTATTGGGTTTTAATTTGCCACAAATTTAGCATGATTATTTGAGAACTATCAAACAATCATGGTGTTTTTTTACAAATTGTAGCAATTTTTGCCTTTATTGGTGTCAATTCAGCCGTTTGACCTCACGCAAAGGTGCAAAGACGCAAATACGGCTTAGCGTGAGGCATTTCAGATGGCGTTTCGGTGAATAGTCACTCTTTTAGAGTGGTGAAGAGAATATGCTGCCAGGCAAATCTCGCATGTTGTAGGTTGAGGCCATCGACTCGCCATAGGCTCCTGCCGACCGCACAGCCAGCAGGTCGCCACGCTTGGTGAGTGGCAACTCACGGTCGTGGGCAAAAACGTCGGTCGACTCACACACGGGTCCCACCACGTCATATACCTCCATGGGCTCGGCTTGTCCTGCAGTCAGGTTCTCAATCTTGTGGTAGGCGCCATACAGGGCAGGCCTGATCAGGTCGGTCATGCCTGCATCGACAATGATGAACTTCTTGTTGCGGTTTTCCTTGACAAACACCACGCGGGTGATGAGTGAGCCGCATTGCCCAACAATGGTTCTGCCTAATTCAAAGTGGATGAGCTGATTGGGCCTGACGTTGAGGTGCTGTTTGAATGTGCTGAAATAACTCTTGAAATCGGGGATGAGGTGGGTGTCAGGGTCATTGTAATCGATACCCAATCCACCGCCCACATTAATCATTTCAAACCTGATGCCTTGTTGCTCATAATGGTCCTGCAGGGCATTGATGGTCTGGCACAGCATGACGTAGGGCTGCATCTGGGTGATTTGAGACCCGATGTGAAAATGGAGGCCTCTGAGATGGATGTGGGGCAACTCCAGAGCATGGCGCACGACGGGTAAGAGCGCTTTGATGCCGATGCCGAATTTGTTCTCGGCGGTGCCTGTGGTGATGTATTTGTGGGTGTGCGCGTCAATGTCAGGATTAACCCTGATGGCGATGGGCGCGGTCTTGCCCATCTCGGAGGCGAGTTGATTGATGATGTCCAGTTCGGGAATGGATTCCACGTTAAAGCAACCGATGCCTTTTTCCAGTCCCAGTTTGATTTCCCAATCAGTTTTTCCCACGCCCGAGAAAGCCATCTCATGGGCGGGGAAACCAGCCTCGATGGCGGCCTTGATTTCGTTGCCGCTCACTAGGTCTGCTCCCAATCCATATTTTGCTATCTCGCTGATAATGTTGAAGTTGCCATTGGCTTTAAGCGCATAATGAACAACGCAGTTCATGCCCGCAGTGTGGCGTTTGATTTCCTCTAGGGTTTGGTGAAGCACCTCCATGTCATAGTAGTAAAATGGAGTTCGCGATTGTAGCAGGATATCCATGGGAATCCTGGGATGGTTCATACTATTGTCCATTAATTTTTCATCCATGATTTTGGTTATTTAGTCAATGTTGTGCGGCAAAATTATCAAAAAATTCTTTACAATCTATAAAATCTGCTAAAATTTTGTGCTCGTTCCTGCATTTTTGACGTGTAAGGACTTGAAATCATGTGAAATAGGGCGGAAAAGTCGCAAAAGATGGGTGAAATGCGATTTTGATGCCCTCTGGGGGCCGATTAAGTGTTTTTTGCACTTGTAAACTGGTTTTTGTCTTGTTGGTAAAAATCTGATTATCAGGATGAATAAAGTTATTAACAAGGCCTGTTAACAAATTTTATTTTCAAAATTGTAAATAAACTCGTTTGGATTTGCAAATTATCTCAAAAAAAGTTGTACCTTTGAAGTCCCCAAAAAAAGGGGTTAGGAGACACACCCGATAGCAAGAAAAATCATAATGGAACAGACTGTGTATCACATACCTGCGTTGCTCGACGAGGTTCTCGCTGGGCTTGCCATCAAGTCTGATGGCACTTACGTTGACGTTACCTTTGGCGGTGGCGGCCATAGTCGTGGCATTATGCAGCACCTTGGCCCTAAGGGCCACCTCATCGGTTTTGACCAGGATATGGATGCCTGGGAGAACCGTTTGGACGATGCGAGGTTTACATTTGCACACGGCAATTTTGCCTTTCTAAAGAATTTCCTGCGCTACTATGGTGTGCCTCGTGTTGACGGCATTCTTGCCGACCTGGGTGTGTCGTTCCACCATTTTGATGCCGTGGAGCGTGGTTTCACCTTCCGTGCCGATGCCCCACTCGACATGCGCATGAATCGCAACGCGTCGTTCACCGCCCAGGAGTTGCTCAACACCTATGGCGAGGAACAGCTGGCTCAGGTGCTGTACCTGTATGGCGAGTTGAGGCAATCGCGCCGACTGGCCGCGGCCATCATCAAGGCACGGCCCTTGTCAACCACCGGAGAACTGGTTGCCGCCGTGAGACCACTGCTCAAGCCGTCACAGGAGAAGAAAGAACTGTCGATGGTGTTCCAAGCCTTGCGCATCGAGGTGAATGGAGAGCTTGACGCCCTGCGCAAACTGTTGAACCAGTCGATTGAGGTTCTCAATCCTGGTGGCCGTTTGGCCATCATCACCTACCATTCCCTCGAGGACCGCTTGGTCAAGAACTTCATGCGCACCGGCAATGTCGAGGGGCGCCAGGAGAAGGATTTCTTTGGCCGTGTCAACACGCCATGGCGTGTGTTGACGGGCAAGGTGATCACCCCCAGTGAGGAAGAGGTGCAACGCAATCCCCGCTCTCGCAGTGCTAAGCTACGCATTGCCGAGCTGGTGGACCAGTCATCAACAACAGCAACAAACAGTAAACACTAAATCATCATCCCCCCAACAGCGAACAACACTATGAGTGAGAAAAGAAGTAAGGCAGCCACTGGCAAAAAGGCTGGCAAGGACATCATACAAGGACGTTTCCTCTCGCTTGATTTCTTCAAGCGCTATGCGGTGTATGTCATCGCACTGGTCATCATGGCGCTGATGTATATCGCCAACAAGTTTGTGTGCCAAAGCAGCATGCAAGAGGTCATGACGCTCAAGACCGAGTTGGCCAATGCCCAGACCGACCTCGTCAATGCGAGTGCGAAGTACAATTCCATGATCCGTGAGAGCGAGATGACCCGACTCATGCAGGAGAAGCATATCGGCCTCACTGCTCCCAAGGAGCCCCCCTTTGAACTGCAATCAAAATAAGCGATTAGTTTTCACGTTGAACGATTTCACAGCATCAATACAATGAAGCAGAACAACAAACGACACATTCTGGCCCGATATGCCATCGTGGTAGGCATCATGCTGGTATTCTCGATAACCATCGTCTGGAACCTGTTCAAGACCACTGCTGTTCATGCCGGCGAGTGGAACGCGAAAGCTAACTCGGTGTTGACGAGCACATCGCCCATCGAGCCTGAGCGTGGCAAGCTGTTAGCCGATAACGGAACCGTGCTTGCGGCCAATCTGCAGTACTACGTGCTGCGCATCGACTGGTTCACCGAGGGCATCAAGCTCGACACGTTGATGAAGGACATCGGCCCGTTGTGCGACAGCCTGGCCGCCTTTGACAACGCGATGACTGCAACCCAGTGGAAGCAGAAGATCTTGAGTGACCGGAAGAATATCCTGGATGCCGCTGAGCATCCTGCTCCCGGGAAGAAGGCTCGCAAGAACCGTGCTTACAAACTGTTCTCCTACATGCTCACCCACAACGAGTATGAGCGGGTGCGTCAATTCCCCTTCTTGCGCCGTGCCAAAAACAAGAACGGTTTCTATATCGAGAAGCACAACCGCCGCATCAAGCCCTATGGCGACATGGCAGCCCGAAGCATCGGCAACGTGGGTGAGGACTCGCTCAGTTCCAGCATCCATGGCCGCTCGGGTTTGGAGATGGCATTGGACTCCCTGCTCTATGGCAAGCCGGGTGTAGCACAAAGCATCCAGTTGACCAACGGCATCGTCCGTGCCGAGAGTGTCCCCGCCGTTAAGGGTTATGATATCACCACGACCATCAACGTGCAGTTGCAGGACATCGTCGAGAACGAGCTCAATGACATGTGCATTGAGACAGGAGCCAAGTGGGGCACCTGTGTGCTCATGGAGGTGGCTACCGGTGAGATCAAGGCCATCAGCAACCTGGAGCTGAACGAGGAAACCGGCAATTATGTCGAGGGCCGCAACCATGCCGTGCTGGGCTATGAGCCTGGCTCGGTAGTGAAAACCATCTCGATGATGGTGGCTCTGGAGGACGGCATCGTCACCGACATCAATGCACCTATACAGACCGGCTCGGACTGGATGTATGCCGGACGCAACATCAGTGACCGTCCCCACGGCGCTGCCACCCGCACTCCTCGCGAGATTATCGAGACGTCATCCAACATCGGCATGGCAAAGCTCATCGTCAAGGACTATGGCCAGAATCCCGGCGGTTTCCGCCAGCGCCTGGAGCAGATGGGTTTCTTTGATCCGTTCAACTCGGGTATCGCCGGTGAGACACCGCCCAACTACCCCAAGTTGGGTAACAAGAACTGGGATAAACTGTCGCTCACGCGTCAGGCCTACGGATATGCGACCACGATTCCACCGTTGTACACGCTGGCCATGTACAACGCCATCGCCAACGACGGCAAGTTTGTTCGTCCCCACTTGTTCAAGAAACTCTCGAGGGAAGGAGAACCCGATTCTATCATCCCCGTGACCTACATCCGCAAGCAGGTGTGCTCTCCCGACAATGCGCGCAAGTTGCGCACCATGCTGCATGACGTGGTGTGGGGAAGTCATGGCACTGCCCGCCACTGGGTGCAGGACGACAAGGTCGAGATTGCCGGTAAGACTGGTACCGCCTACATCAATGCCAAGGGACAATATGGTACGCAAAAGCGTCTCGCCTTCTGCGGTTTCTTCCCCTATGAGAAGCCCAAGTACTCTTGCATCGTGCTCATGCTGGGCGCCGACCGTGGCGCTGGTGCCTGCAGTGGCATGGTCTTGAAAAACATCGCCCGCAAGATGTATGCCCGAGGCTTGCTTGAAGCGGCGCCTGACTATGTGACGGTTGACAAGAACAATAAGGACGTCAAGAATTATGCGACCTTGTTCGCGTCGATGAATGACCACACGGCCAATGTCATTAACCAAGGCTTGGGCTTGGAGTCGTCGCATCATTATGCCCGCCCGTCCAAGGTCGACAAAGGCGTGCCTGAGGTGATTGGGCTGAACATCCGTGAGGCCATCAGGGTGCTGGAGGATGCCGGCCTCACCGTGAGCTTCACGGGGTCGGGCATGGTGACGAGCCAGAGCCTTGCCGCCGGATCGGCCTTTACTCGCGGTCAACGCATTTATCTGAAATTAAGAAATTCCTGAAAATAATACACGATATGAAGAAATTATCACAACTGCTTACATCCATCAAGCCACTCAAGGTGGTTGGTGACACCGATATTGAGATTACTGACCTGATTAACGACTCCCGCAAGGCACGCGAGGGCGTGCTGTTTGTCGCGGTAAAAGGCGTCGCTGTCGATTCCCACCGTTTTATCGACGCTGTGATTGCTGGCGGGGCACGTGCCATCGTCTGCGAGGATATGCCGACGACGTTGAGCGACTCGGTGACCTATGTCCTGGTCGAGAACAGCGTCATCGCCCTGGCCCATCTGGCCGATGAGTGGTTTGACCATCCCTCAAAGGCCCTGCGCCTGGTGGGTGTGACGGGAACCAACGGCAAGACGACCACGGCCACGCTGCTCTATGAGATGGCCAGGCTCATGGGTTACAAAGCCGGCCTGCTCTCAACGGTAAAAAACATCATCGACACTGTCGAGGAACCTGCTGTGCAGACGACCCCCGACCACTTGACGCTCAACCGTCTGTTGCACGAGATGGTGCAGGCAGGGTGTGAGTATGCCTTCATGGAGGTGAGTTCCCATGCTTGTGTGCAACGGCGCATCGAGGGCATCACCTTTGCGGGTGGCATTTTCACCAACCTCACCCGTGACCACATGGACTTCCACAAAACGGTGGATAATTACATCGCTGCCAAGAAGATGTTCTTTGACCAGTTGCCGGCTGGCGCTTTTGCGCTCGTGAATGCCGATGACAAGGTGGGCGAGGTAATGTTGCAGAACACCCGCGCCGATAAGCGCCGCTACTCGTTGCGCAGCATGGCCGACTTCAAGGGACGCATCATCGAGCAGCGCCTCGACGGCACGTCGCTGGAGCTCAACGGCAACCAGGTGGAGGTCTTGTTTACCGGCCGCTTCAACGCCTATAACCTGTTGTCGGTTTATGGCGCCTCGCTGCTACTGGGATTTGACCCCCAGGAGGTGCTCGTGAAGATGTCCCTGCTTGTACCGGTTGCCGGTCGATTCCAGACCCTGCGCTCACCGCGCGGCTACACGGCCATTGTTGATTATGCCCACACCCCCGACGCACTGGTTAACGTGCTCGACACCATCCGCGAGGTGGTGGGAACCAAGGGGCACATTATCACCGTGTGTGGCTGCGGTGGCGACCGTGACGCGGGCAAGCGTCCCATCATGGCCCGTGAGGCAGCCGTGCGTAGCGATCGTGTGGTGCTCACTAGCGACAATCCGCGCACCGAGGATCCCGATGAGATCCTGCGGCAGATGGAACCCGGCATCCCCGAGGACGCCCGTTCCCGCACGTTGACCATCACCGACCGCCGTCAGGCGATTCGCACCGCCTGCCAGCTTGCCCAGCAGGGCGATGTGGTGCTGGTAGCCGGCAAGGGCCATGAGGATTACCAGGAAATCCAGGGTGTGAAGCACCATTTCGACGATCGTGAAGAGGTCCAGAAGGTGTTTGAGACCGAGTCCAATTGATTATTAACAAACTCAAAAGAAAAAGGATATGTTATACCATCTTTTCCATTATCTGGAGCAGTACCACCACGTGAGTGGCGCCCGACTGTTTGAGTACATCACGTTCAGGTCAGGCTTTGCCTTCATCCTGTCGTTGTTCATCGGCATTGTTATTGGCCGCCGCATCATTTTCAAGCTCAAGAACAAGCAGATGTGTGACAAGGAACGTGAAGAAAAACTGGGCGGAAACTCCTCCAAGCAGGGTACTCCCACCATGGGCGGTATCATCATCATCATCTCGATTTTGGTTCCCTGCCTGCTGTTGGGTAAGCTCAACAACGTCTATATGCTGCTCATGATCGTCTCGACCCTGTGGTGCGGCGCGTTAGGCTTCGCCGATGACTACATCAAGGTGTTCCACCACAACAAGGAAGGCCTCAAGGGTAAATTCAAGATTGTGGGCCAGGTGGGTTTAGGCCTCATCGTGGGTCTCACGATGTATCTGAGCCCTGCCATCGTGATGAACGAGAATGTGCATGTCACTAGCCGTAACGAGACCCCCGAACTGGTCGAAGTCCACAAGTCACAGGCCGTGAAGGCGACCAAGACGACGCTGCCCTTTGTCAAGAACCATAACTTTGATTATGCCTACTTCACTGGGTGGATGGGAAAATATAAGAGCGTGGGAGGATGGATCCTGTTCATCCTGGTGACCATTTTTGTCATCACGGCGGTGAGCAATGGCGCAAACCTCACTGACGGTGTGGATGGCTTGGCAACGGGTACATCGGCGATTATAGGCGTCGCCCTTGCGGTGATGTGCTATCTGGGCGGTAACGTCATCTATTCATCCTACTTGAATATCATGTACATCCCAGATAGCAGCGAACTGGTGGTATATGCCGCGGCATTCATCGGGGCGACAATAGGTTTCCTGTGGTATAATTCCTATCCTGCCCAAGTGTTCATGGGCGACACGGGCAGCCTGTGCTTGGGCGGCATCATCGCCGTGTTTGCCGTGCTCATCCGCAAGGAGTGGCTCATTCCCCTGCTGTGCGGTATCTTCCTCATCGAGGAACTGTCGGTCATCCTGCAGGTGTGGTATGTGAAACGTCATGGCAACTCTCATCGACTGTTCAAGATGACGCCGTTGCACCACCATTTCACTATCGACCCGGCCAAGATCACTTGGGACTACAAGGTCAAGACCCCTGACCATCGCATCCCCGAGGCTAAGATTGTCATGCGTTTCTTCCTCGTGAGCATCCTGCTCGCCGCATTGACGTTTGTTACACTCAAAATACGATAAAAAAACAGCAACGATATGGCAAAAAGATTAGTAGTTTTAGGAGGCGGAGAGAGTGGCGCGGGTGCCGCTGTGCTGGCCAAGGTCAAGGGTTTTGACGTGTGGCTGAGCGATATGGGTACCATCGGCCAGGAATACAAGGACCTGCTCAACAAGTATGACATCGCTTGGGAGGAGGGTGGCCACACCCCCGAGAAGATCCTCAATGCCGACGAGATCGTCAAGAGCCCCGGCATCCCCGATACCGCTCCCATGGTGGCCAGCGCTATCGAGAAGAAGATTCCTATCGTGAGCGAGATTGAGTTCGCAGGACGTTACACCGACGCTAAGATGGTGTGCATCACCGGTAGCAACGGTAAAACCACGACCACCAAGCTCACCTATCACATCTTCAAGAAGGCGGGCCTGAACGTGGGCCTTGCCGGCAACGTGGGCCGCAGTCTGGCACTGCAGGTCGCCACCGAGCATCACGACGTGTATATCATCGAGTTGAGCAGTTTCCAGCTCGACAACATGTATGAGTTCAAGGCCAATGTGGCCGTGTTGCTCAACATCACGCCCGACCATCTGGACCGTTATGAATACAAGATGGAGAACTATGCCGCTGCCAAGTTCCGCATTACGCGCAACCAGACGGGCGAGGACTCGTTCATCTTCTGGAAGAATGACCCGATTATCGCCTCACAGCTGCGCCAGCACCACCTCGAGTCCCGTCTGCTCGGCTTCACTGCCGACGATGACAGCCAGTCGGCTGCTTGGGTGCATGATGGAGTACTCAACTTCAATGTGGAGGGTGATAGATGGGATATTGCCCGAGACCAGTTGTCACTCAAGGGCTTGCACAATGTGTATAACACCATGGCCGCAGGTCTGTCGGCCCAGGTGTTTGATATCCGCAAGGATGTCATTCGTGAGGCGCTGGCCGACTTTGAGGCTGTTCCTCATCGCCTGGAGTATGTTGACACGGTGAACGGCGTGCGCTATATCAACGACAGCAAGGCCACCAATGTGGATGCCTGCTGGTATGCCCTGGAGAGCGTCAATGAGCCGTGCGTGCTCATCCTGGGTGGTATCGACAAGGGTAATGACTATAGCCAGATTGAGCCGCTGGTCAAGGAAAAAGTCAAGGCTATCGTGTGCCTGGGCAAGGACAATGCCAAGCTGCATGCCTTCTTTGACGGCAAGGTGCCTGTTGTGACCGATGCCCTGAGTATGCCCGAGTGTGTGGACAAATGCCGCAACCTGGCCAACGAGGGCAACACGGTGCTCTTGTCGCCGTGCTGTGCCAGCTTTGACCTGTTCAACGGCATGGCCGACCGTGGCAACCAGTTCAAGGACTGTGTGAAGAAAATGAAGATCAACTAACGCTATCAACCCCGATAATAACCGATCTCAACAAATGTCTCCCAGCGAAAAGACAAATAGATACAACGAGATTTCCCAGAAGTATGGTGATCCGTGGATTTGGGGTATCTACATCATGCTGTTGATATTCTCGGTGGTCGAGAGTTACAGCGCCTCGAGCCGAGAGATTGCCGCTCAGGGCATCTACATGCCCATCATCAAGCAATGCATCTTCCTGGGTGCAGGAGCGTTGTGTGTGATACTCCTCCAACGTGTGGATTATAACGACCCCAAGTTCCTGTACACGATGATACCAGGCTGGGCCTTCATCACGGTCATGAGCCTGATCTATGTCATGTTCTTTGGTGAGGTCATCAATGGTGCGCGCCGAGCCATGACGATCATCCCAGGCCTGCTCACGCTACAGCCAGCCGAGATGGCTAAGTTCTCGATAGTCACGCTACTGTCCTACATCTTTGCCAAGTCTCAAAAGAATCAGGACATCAGCAACAAGGGCCTCTTTGCCGCGGCAGCAGCCGTTGGCATCTATGGCGCCTTGATGATTAGGAGCGGTTTGACCAACACACTGCTGCTTATCGCCATCAGCGGTTCGATGCTGCTCATCGGCGGCGCCCGATTCAAGAAGATCGGTATCTTGATGGTCATCTTTGGCATCATGTTTGGTTTCTTTGTCATCATCAAGCAACACAACGACAAGAAGGAGGAGATGTTCAAGGAAACCCAAAAGGAGATGCAAGTCAATATGACTGAAGGCAATGGCCAGGTGACCGATCTCACCGCCAGCAGTGGTGGCAATGAAGTGGCCCGAACGGGTACCTGGAAAAACCGTTTGAAGGAGTGGTGGTACAGCGACTCGCTGGTCTATCGTGACATTACCCCCAAGAACCAGCAGGAGATGTTCTCGCGCATGGCTCAGGCTCATGGCGGCCTGGTGGGCGTGGGCATCGGCAAGTCCCGTGAGTGCAGCCGACTGCCGCTGGCCTTCAGCGATTACATCTACTCGATTATCGTCGAGGAACTTGGTCTTGTGGGCGGTATCTTTGTCTTGCTGCTCTACCTGTCACTGCTGGGCCGTGCGGCCATGATTGTGCGGCGCAGCAAGCGCGTGTTGCCCTCACTGCTTGTCATTGGTATGGCATCGTTCATCACGTTCCAGGCTTTGTTCCACATGGCTATTAACGTGGGTGTGTTCCCCGTGTCGGGTCAGCCCTTGCCGCTCATTTCCAAGGGTGGCACGTCAATCATTGTCATCAGCATAGCCTTTGGTGTGATGTTGAGCGTGAGCCGCACGATCGCTAATTACGGAAATAAGAAAAATAAGGTTGAAGAGACTCCCATTATCGAGGGTCTTGATGCCGAAAACCCAACTGAAATACCTGCTAAAAATGTCTGGAAGTAACAATCAACAACTCAACGTCCTGGTGAGCGGCGGCGGTACGGGAGGCCACATCTTCCCGGCTCTGTCGATTGCCAACGAGGTGCGCCGCCGTCACCCTGAAGCAAGAATCCTGTTTGTGGGTGCCGAGGGACGAATGGAAATGGAAAAAGTGCCCGCTGCGGGCTATAACATCATCGGCCTGCCCGTGAGCGGTTTTGACCGCAAGCACTTGCTGCGCAATGTGACGGTACTGGCGCGGCTGTTCAAGAGCATGCGCCTGGCGCGTAATATCCTCAAGGATTTCAAGCCCGACATCGCCATCGGCGTTGGCGGTTATGCCAGCGGTCCCATGCTCAAGGAGGCTCAAAAACAGGGCATCCCCACCTTGCTGCAAGAGCAAAACTCCTATGCCGGAGTGACCAACAAGCTGTTGGCGGCCAAAGCCGATAGCATCTGTGTGGCCTATGAAGGCATGGAACGCTTTTTCCCAAAAGAGAAGATCGTGCTCACGGGTAACCCCGTCAGGCGCAATCTGCTGGATTGTGGCGCTACACCCGAGCAGGCCCGTCAGGCCATGGGCGTTGACCCTAATAAGCAGACCATTCTCATCATTGGCGGCAGTTTGGGTGCCCGCACGATCAATAACGCCATTATTGGCGGCTTGAGCAAGATTGGCGAGACCCATGGTGTACAGGTCATTTGGCAGACAGGCAAAATCTATGACCAGCAGTGCCACGAGGCGCTCATGGCCTCGGGGGTGAAGAACGTGGTGCAGATGCCCTTCATCAGCAACATGGATATGGCTTACCGTGCCGCTAACCTGGTGGTGTCGCGTGCAGGTGCAAGTTCCATCTCTGAGCTGCAGTTGCTGGGCAAGGCGGCAATACTGGTGCCCTCGCCTAATGTAGCCGAGGACCATCAGACCAAGAATGCCCAGGCACTCGTCTCGCGTGATGCGGCAATCATGGTCGCTGACGCCGATGCCGACCGTGACCTGGTTGACACCATGCTCGACGCTGTTGTCAATACCGATTTGCTCAGCCAGTTGGGGACAAATGTGGAGAAAATGGCCTTGCGCGATGCGGCCGAGCACATCGTTGACGAGGTGGAGCGAATCATCAGTCAATCAAAATCATGATTAAAAAAAAAGCAGGAGAAAATAAAATGAAAGACTTTGATGCACTTTATTTTGTGGGCGCGGGAGGCATAGGAATGGCCGCCCTGGAGCGTTACTTCCTGGCCAAGGGCAAGTTTGTGGCAGGCTATGACCGCACACCCAGCGACCTCACCCACGCCCTGGAAAGCGAGGGCGTTCACATTGACTATGACGAGGACCCGACCCTCATTCCCGCCGAGTGCCTTGACCCGCAGCGCACCCTCGTGGTTTACACTCCTGCCGTGCCCGACAGCCACAAGGGCTTGACCTACTTCCGTGAGCATGGTTTTGAGGTGGTGAAGCGCGCGGCGTTGCTTGGCGTGGTCACTGCCCACAGTCGCGGATTGTGCTTTGCCGGCACTCACGGCAAAACCACGACATCGAGCATGGCGGCCCACATCCTGCACAGTTCAGGAATAGGCTGTAATGCCTTCCTGGGTGGCATCCTGCGCAACTATAACAGTAATTTCCTGCTGTCGTCAACGAGCCCGTTCTCGGTCATCGAGGCCGATGAGTTTGACCGCTCGTTCCACCACTTGAGACCCCACATCGCCGTGGTGACATCGACCGACCCCGACCACCTGGATATCTATGGCACCGCCGAGAATTATCTGGAGAGTTTCGCCCATTTTACCGAGCTGATTCAGCCTGGTGGCGCGCTCATTGTCCACACTGGACTTGCACTGCAACCCCGAGTGCAACAGGGAGTCAAGATTTATACTTACAGCCGTGATGAGGGCGATTTCCATGCCGCCAACATCAGTAAGGGTGGGGGTGAGATCACCTTTGACCTGGTGACCCCGTGGGAGACCGTGAGCGGCATCAGCCTGGGTGTGCCGGTCGATATCAACATCGAGAACGCCATCGCCGCAATGGCAGCGTGCAGGCTTGTGGAAACCCCGCTCGACGCGATGCGTGATGCTATCGCCACATTTATGGGTCCCAAGCGCCGTTTTGAGTTCTGGTTGAAGGAACCAGGCGACAATGGACGTGTGATGATCGACGATTACGCCCATCATCCCGGTGAGTTGCAGGCGAGCATCTCCTCGGTTCGCGACCTGTACCCCGACAGGCGGCTGACCGTGATTTTCCAGCCCCATCTGTACACACGAACTCGTGATTTTGCTTCCGAGTTTGCCGCTGCGCTGTCCCTGGCCGATGAGGTAATCCTGCTGCCCATCTATCCGGCGCGCGAGGAACCCATCCCAGGAGTGACGAGCGAAATGATACTCGAGCAGGTCACCAGCACAAAAAAATGCATTTACTCAAAAGAAAATTTGATTAAATCAATAGAATTGAGTAATTTTGACGTTTTATTGACAGCGGGTGCCGGCGACATCGCCAATCTGCTGCCACAAATATGCAATGAATTCAAGAAGCAAAAGCGTTGAAACGACTGATACAATATAGCATCCTGGTTATTCTGGCGGTAGCGCTTACCGTTGGAATACTGTGGGCTCGTGAGAAATCACGGGGCGAGTTGTGCACGGCTGTGGACGTCGAGGTCGTCAACGCCGACAGCACCTCATTTGTGACGCCACAGGGTGTGCTCACCGACCTCAAGAGCCAAGGCATCAAGATCGTGGGTAAGCACATGGGCGACATCAACGCTTCAGATATCGAGGAGGCGCTCAAGGTTTCGCCCTATCTCGAGAATGCCGATATCGTCAAGTGTCAAAACGGCAAGGTTCTCATCCGCGTCAGCCAGTTGGTGCCGGTCATGAGGGTCTTTGACGGCGAGGATTCCTACTACTTGAACAAGGCGGGCAAGCGCATGGCCGCAACGACCTATTATCATTGCGACGTGCCAGTGGTGCAGGGACATTTTACCCGCAAGTATCCCGCAACGCGCCTGCTGCCGCTCATCGACTATGTGGAGAATGACTCCTTGTTGCACTCGCTAGTAACCATGTTTCAGGTGCGCGACACCAACAATATCATCCTCGTGCCCAACATCAGTGGCCATGTCGTCAATATCGGGAACGCTGACGGATTTGATAACAAGTTTGCCAAGCTCAAGCTGTTCTACCGTGAGGTTTTGCCCAAGCGAGGCTGGAACACCTATGACACCATCTCGGTGAAATGGAACCACCAGATTGTCGCCACACGCCGCATCAAGGCGGTTGAGGAAGTCCTGCCCGACCACTCTGAGGATGACGAGCAGGCACCTGACATCGAGACTATGACCGTGGGCACGGCAGCCGACGCTAAGAAGGCTGAGTCTCAACAAGACAACAACAAGAAGAACGAGAAAAACGATAAGAACGACAAGAACGAGAATAAGAAACCCGCTTAAAAATAACAAAATAATAATACATTCAATCATTTTATGGAAAAGAACCAATACATTGTAGCACTTGAAATCGGCAGTTCCAAGATCGTTGGAGCCATCGCCGAGAAAACTTCGGCTGGATACCTGAGTGTGCGGCACCTGCAAGAGGAGAAGCACCTCAATAGCGTGAGATATGGCATTGTCCAGAACGTCGAGAACATTAAGAACAGCGTCAACCGCATCCTGCGCAATCTCGAGGGCATGGTGGATGGACGCATCACACAGGTTTACATGGGTGTGAGCGGCCGTTCGTTGCACAGCATCGTCAGCGAGGTGAACCGTAGCGTGGGTTCTACCGAACCTATCACCAAGGAACTCATCGACCGCATCATTCAGGATGCAACCAGTACCCCAATCAGGAACCACGACACGGTAGACATCGTGCCGCGGGCATTCTATGTTGACAAGGTTGAAACCCCCAACCCTGTGGGACAGTTTGGTTCATCCATAAAAATCAAGGTCAACCTCATCGTCGCCAAGCCGGCGCTCAAGCTCAACCTGAACCGCTTGATGACCTTTGGCATTCCCGCCAAGGATTACATCGTTACTCCACTGGCCGTGGGTGAGCAAATCTTGAGCGACAGCGACCGCGAACTGGGTTGTATGCTCGTGGACATGGGTGCCGAAACCACTACGGTGACCATCTATAAGAATAAGGCATTGATTTACTTGAGCACGCTCCCCCTGGGTGGACGTAACCTTACCACCGACATCATGATTGGATTGAAAGTGCTTGAGGAGACGGCCGAGAATGTCAAGAAGAATATCAACAACCCGCTCGATCCCAGCAACGTGAGTGACGTGAGGATTGAGGGCGTTAGCGCACGTGAGGCCGCCTGCTATATCTCGGCTCGAACGGGCGAAATTATCGCCAACATCAATCAGCAGCTGGCTGATGCAGGCGTGACTTCCAACGATATCCAGAGCATCGTCCTGATTGGTGGCGGTGCACACCTGGGCGGTTTGCAGCAGAAGATGGAAGAGACCATCAAGATCAAGGTGCGCTTGGGTCAAAACCCGCCCACCCTGAACATCCTCAACCCCGAGATCAACCGCATGGAATATATCGAGGTGTTCTCGCTGCTGGCTCAGGCTGCTGAGATGATCGAGAGCGGTGATACCTGCATTGAACTCAACAAGTATGAGGACGGTCCCACCTTTGAGAGTCCTAATGGTCCCTCTCCCAATTACACTGAGCCTGAGCGTCCCGTTGACCGTGAGCCCAAGTCCAAGAAACCTAAGAAACCAAACAGGTGGAAAAAATGGACTGACAAACTCTCAAGTCTGATGTCAGAGGATGACGCTACCGATGATGAACAATAACCTGCGTTAAGAACTCATATACCCAAACTATAAAACAAAAACAATCACAATATGCAAGACAATAATATTAAATTCAATGGGAATAACCAGGGTTCTCGCGCAACAGGTCATGACATCATGTCAACGCTGGACAAGAACTCAGGATTCCAGGATAAGGAGCAGATGCGCACTATCATCAAGGTGATGGGCGTGGGTGGTGGCGGCAACAATGCCATCAACCACATGTACATGCAGAACATCGAGGGCGTGTCGTTTGTCGTGCTCAACACCGACCGGCAGCAGCTTAACGAGTCACCGGTTCCCAACCGCGTGCTGTTAGGCCCCAACACGACCCACGGCTTGGGTGCCGGCAACATCCCCGAGACGGCCAAGAAGGCTGCCGAGGAGAGCGAGGCCGAGATTGCCCAGCTCTTTGACGACGACACCAAGATGGTGTTTATCACCGCTGGTATGGGTGGTGGTACTGGTACAGGTGCGGCACCCGTTGTGGCTCGCATTGCCCACGAGAAGGGTGTGCTCACCATCGGTATTGTGACCATCCCCTTCCTGTTTGAGGGTCCCAAGAAGATTCTCAAGGCACTTGCCGGTGCCGATGAGATGGGCAAGTATGTCGACGCGCTGCTCATCATCAACAACCAGCGCCTGACCGAGATCTACAGTGACCTCGACTTCACTAACGCGTTCGGCAAGGCCGATGACACGTTGACCACTGCTGCACGCAGCATCAGTGACCTGATCACCGTCAAGGGTGTCATCAACCTCGACTTTAACGATGTGAACACCACCCTGCGCAATGGTGGCGCTGCCATCATCAGCTCGGGCTACGGCTCGGGTGAGCACCGTGTGTCTAAGGCCATCGAGGATGCCCTCGAGTCGCCGCTGCTCAAGAACCGCGATGTTTACGGCTCGCGCAAGATCTTGATGAACGTCTACTTCAACCCCGACAGCAGCACCCCGCTGCGCATGGGTGAGACTACCGAGATCCAGGACTTCATGGCCAACTTTGACCAGGAGGTGGATGTGATTTGGGGTACCGCCCACGACCGCACGCTCGAGGAAGGACAGATCAAGATTACCGTGCTGGCCGCCGGCTTTAACGTCTCGTTGGATAAGGAAGCCCCCGCGACACATGTGTCGGTGCGTCCTTCACCCGTTGCAGCCCACACGAGCATCTCTGATGACGACCGCCTCAAGAAAGAGTATGGCGCTGATGCCATCAACAAGACGGTTTTGGCTCAGAACCGTGCACGTTACTTCGTGCTCACTCCCGAGCAGATGGACGATGATGACGTGATCGATATGATTGAGAAGATGCCCACCTACAAGCGTAAGCCCGACTTCCGCAACCAGATTCAGGCTGCTCAGCAGGCAGCGAGCCAGGAGAGGCCCGTCGTCGAGGTGCCCAAGACTCCTAAGCGCGGTGGCAACGATACGCAGACCATCAACTTTGGCGAGTAAAAACACCATCAACGAGGAGACAACACGATGAGTATCTTTGATCAAGTCAACAATGGCATCAAGGACGCCATGAAGGCCCACGACAAGGACCGTCTCGAAGCGTTGAGGGGCATCAAGGCCGAGTTCCTGCTTATCAAGACCGCACCTGGCAACAATGGTGAGGTGAGCGACGAGAACGCCCTCAAGGTGCTGGTGCGCATGGCCAAGCAGCGCAAGGAGAGCGCGCAGATTTACATCGGCCAGAACCGTCAGGATCTGGCTGATGTGGAATTGCTGCAGGCCCAGGTCATTGAGGAATTCCTGCCCCAACAGATGAATGATGAGGAGTTGACGGCTCATGTCAAAGCCATCATCGACCAGGTGGGGGCTGCTGGCATGAAGGATATGGGCAAGGTGATGGGTGTGGCCACCAAGCAGTTGGCTGGCCGTGCCGAGGGCCGCGCCATATCGGCCAAAGTGAAAGAGCTGCTCTCAGCCAATTAAAAAGAACAACAAACAAAAAATAGGGACTAGTAATTAGAAACTGATAAAATGCTGACATTACAACTTATCAACCAGGACCCCGAGGAGGTGATTCGCCGCCTCGCCGTCAAGCATTTTGACGCGCGTGAACCCATCATGCGCATCGTGGAACTGGATAAACAGCGCCGCGCATTACAAAAACAGCGCGACGATAACGCCGCTGTACTCAATAAAATGGCTGCCCAGATCGGTGCCCTCATGAAACAGGGCAACCGTGAGGAGGCCGAGAAGGTCAAGGCTCAAGTGGCCGACCTCAAGACGGCAAACAAGGAAATTGACGACAACCTCACCGCAGCCCAGGACGAAATCACCCAAATCCTGCTCAGTGTGCCCAACGTGCCCTATAGCGGTGTGCCCGAGGGCCGCACTGCCGAGGACAACATTGTCGAGAAGACTGGCGGCAAGATGCCCGAGCTGCCCGAGGATGCTCTGCCCCATTGGGAGCTTGCCAAGAAATACAACCTCATCGACTTTGATCTGGGTGTGAAAATCACCGGTGCAGGCTTCCCTGTTTACATCGGTAAGGGCGCTCGCCTGCAGCGTGCCTTGATACAATTTTTCCTCGATGAGGCCGGTAAGGCTGGTTATGTCGAGATTGAGCCTCCCTTCGTGGTCAATGAGGCCTCTGGACTGGGTACGGGTCAGTTGCCTGACAAGGAGGGACAGATGTACCACTGCCAGGTGGATAACTTCTACCTCATCCCCACTGCTGAGGTGCCCGTGACCAACATATATCGTGACGTCATCATCCCCCAGGAGGAACTGCCCAAGAAGAACTGCGCATTCTCGGCATGTTTCCGTCGCGAGGCAGGGTCCTATGGTAAGGACGTGCGTGGCTTGAACCGCCTGCACCAGTTTGACAAGGTGGAGATTGTCCGCATCGAGCGTCCCGAGGATTCCTACAAGGCCCTCGAGGAGATGAAGGACCATGTGCAGGGCCTGCTCGAGAAACTCGAGTTGCCGTGGCACATCCTGCGCCTGTGTGGTGGCGACATGAGTTTCACCAGTGCCATCACCTTTGACTTTGAGGTGTGGTCAGCTGCCCAGCAGCGTTGGCTGGAGGTGAGCAGTGTCTCCAACTTCGAGACCTATCAGGCTAATCGTCTCAAGTGCCGCTACCGTGGCGATGACAAGAAGACCCACCTGTGCCACACCCTCAACGGGTCGGCCCTGGCGTTGCCGCGCATCGTCGCTGCCCTGCTCGAGAACCATCAAACACCGCAGGGCATCCGCATTCCCGCCGCCCTGCAGCGTTACACAGGATTTGATATCATCGATTAATTAAATTGAGATACTGACTACGAATTACGCGAATTCCACTAAAATCTTTCTTGAAAAAGCATTAGCCCGATTCGCGTAATTCGTTGTATAAAAATGGCTATGAAAAGACTGGTTTGGCTCGACAACATCAAGCTCATCGCGATGCTGCTGGTGGTGGTGTACCACACCCCGCCGCGTTATGACACGGCTCATGAGATGGCGCTTTTCAACATGGGCGCCCCTGTGTTCTTTTTTGCCGCTGGCTACCTTTTTAACATTGCCCGCCAGCAGAATTTCCTCTCGTTCCTCAAGCACCGTGCCCGTCAGATTCTCGTGCCATACACCACGTTTTTTATCATCTTCTACGCGCTGTGGCTCGTGGTGGGTCGCCGCATGGCTGGTCCCGAGGAGCAAGCCATCGGCACGCTCACGCCCGTGTGGCAATTTATTCAAGGCAAGCCCGATGTTGTGCTGGGGCCATTCTGGTTCCTGGCGTGCTTGTTCACCATGCAGCTGATTTATTACCCCATCAAGCGCTACTTGGCGGGTTACTGGCCACTCGTTGTGGCCGTGCTGTTGAGCCTGTCACTGTTTATTATTCCGCCCGTTCCATGGGTCACCTATTGGAACCTGGACAGGGTACTGCTTTATATGCCCATTTATGCCGTGGGCAATTGCTGCCAGTCCTGGGCCGATAAGGTCGCCTTTGATACGCCGGCACGTAGCCTCTTGTGGTGCCTGCTGGCGGCTTTGGGTTTGGGCTTCCTCATTTTTGCGCCGCTTCACATCAACAGGGAAGTGGCCTATGTCCTGGCCCCCGAGGCGGTAATTCTGGTTTTGCCGTTCTACACTGCCGTGTGCAAGTGGCTGGGGCACTGTGGTGCTATCAATGGCTTCGCGCGCGTTGTGGCGATTACCAGCATCACCTATCTGGCTTTACAAAACTACCTCATTGGGGTTATTAAGATTTTAGTTGGCAAGGTACTAGGGCCTGCCATCCTCGATGAGAGCATCTTGGTCAAGGTGGCCATTGCCATTGTTGTCATGGCACTCATCTACCCCCTTGCTATTGTTGTTGACCGGTATTTCCCGTTCCTGTTAGGCAAGAAATCCCGTTCATTGTGATCATGCCGTTAAACAACGGTATTTTGCTTTCTACTTTTTATAAAAACACATAATGCTTATATATGTTTAAGTTTATACACACAAGTGACTGGCATCTAGGCCAGAATTTCTATGGATATGACCGCAGCGAGGAGCAGGCCGATTTCCTGCGCCAGCTGGTGGACATTGTGCGCCAGCAGCAGCCCGACGCCCTGCTGGTGAGCGGTGACATTTTCCACACGGCAGCGCCGTCGAGCGCGGCGGTTACCCTCTATGTCAACGCGATGCTAGACATCCACAACGCCTGCCCCAAGATGGCGATTGTCGTCATTGCCGGCAATCACGATAGCGCGTCGCGCCTGCAGTGCGACAGCCGACTTTGGGAGTTGGCGGGCGTGAAGGTGCTGGGAGGCATCGCCCGTGACAGTGAAGGCTTGGCCGACCTGGACCACCACATCATTCACGTGAAGGGTAAATGCATCGTGGCAGCTGTGCCGTTTGCTTACCCTGCCAGTTTTCCCCTGGTCAATGAAGAGCATGTGGGTAGCGATCAGCGCCAATCTGTCTATTTCCAATCTTTGCTTGATTGTGTACACGCTCAAAATCCCGCCCAATTACCAGTGGTGCTGATGGCCCATCTAGCGGTCAACGGCAGTGACTTCACCGGGCATGAAGTGGGGATGATGGAGTGTGTGGAGGTAGGTGTCCTGGGCAACGGGTATGACTATGCTGCTCTAGGCCATATACACCGCCCGCAGGATGTGAGCGAGCGGGCACGCTATTGCGGAACGCCCCTTGCCGTGAGTTTTGATGAACGGTGTGAGCACTCGGTGAGCATCGTCGAGATTGAAGCCCATGGCAGTATGCCCCGCGTGACCACGGAGCGCATTGATAACATCAAGCCCCTTCGCACCATTCCCGCTGGTCCTCCCGTTGATTTTGAGGCGGCATTGGAGCAGTTGCAGGTGCTCGTTCCCGACGAGCGAGCCTATGTCAGGCTTAATGTCCTGGTTGACCGTTATCTGCCCAATGGGGCCCAGGAGCGGGCTGCGCTGGCTGTGGCCGACAAGCAGTGCCGTTTCTGCGAAATCAAGAAAACTGCCACAGTTGAGGTCTCTCATGCTGTGAGTCAAATGACGATGGAAGAGTTTAACCATAAGCATCCCATCGAGGTCGCCCAGCAGTTCTATCTTGAGAAGTACCAGCGCGAGATGACCGACGAGGAAAAAGAGATGTTCAATTATGTGTACCAATTGGTGCAGGAGGAGGCTAGACAATGAGACTGAAGAAACTTGAAATCCGCAATATCGCGTCGATTGAGCATGCTGTCATCGACTTTAGCGCCGCTCCGCTCGATGGGGAGCATCTGTTTCTCATCACGGGCGAGACTGGCGCGGGTAAATCCACCATCATCGACTGCCTGTGTCTCGCCTTGTATGGTGATACGCCACGGTTGAGCCATGCCAAAAAGGCCGAATATGAGAATAACCGCAATGACGAAAAGCTCAAGACTAACGATGTGAAGCAACTCTTGAGGCGTGGCGCCGTGTCGGCCGATGTCTCACTCACCTTTGACGACAACAACGGCATTCCCCACACGGCTACTTGGCATGTTCACCGTGCCCGCATGAAAACCGACGGCAACATCATCGGGCCAGAACGTGTCATCAAGACTGATGATGGCGTCACTACTAATCCTGTCTATAAGACAAAAAAGACCGAGATTGAAGAATATGTCGAGGAACTCATCGGACTGCGATTGAATGAGTTCTTCCGCACGGTTGTGCTGGCTCAGGGACGGTTTGCCGAGTTCTTGAACAGCGATGAGACCGACAAAGCGACTTTGCTTGAGAAGATGACGGGTACCGAGGTCTATACTCAAATAGGCGTGAAAATCCATGAGGTAGAGCGCGAGAAGAAAGCCATCCGTGACAATCTGCTTGACCAACTACAGAACATCACACTGCTCAATGATGATGAGAAAGCTGAAATCAACGGTGAGATGACGCGATTAAGGGATGAGTTGGCTGGTGTCAACCAGCAGCGTGACCAAGCCAAGAAGATGGTTGACTGGCTCGACAAGAAGGAACAAAATGAGAAAGCGCTTGCAGATAAACGCCAGTATTTGGCCGCCAAGCAGGCCGAGACGCAAAAGCCTGATTTCATCGAGCAGCAACTGCTGGTCAAGGACTGGGAGAGTACTGCCGAGCCGCGCCGTGAATTGAGGGACAGACTTCAAGCCCAGACTCAAATCGAGTCACTACTAAGGCAACAACCCGCCCTGCAAGAGGAGTTTGACGGCCTGTGTGCAGCGTTGCGGGCCATGGTGAGCGGTGTCAAGGATATGGAGCAGCAACTCGCTGAGGTTGACGCATATCTCAATAGCGAGCAGCCCAACAAGGAAATGTACAAGGCCATCAAGAGCATTAAGTCCCACTTGTCACAACGCAAAACCGAACAGGATAACATCAAGGAGTTTACCACCGCGCTCAACAAGGACAAGGAAATGCTGCCTGGCGTTGAACAGACTCACAATGATACCCTCAAAGCCTATAAGGAACTGGAATCATCGGTCAATGCCTTGCAGGAACGATATGACGGGATAGGTGTCACCGATATCATGGCCAAGAAAGATGCGCTCACCGACGCTGCGCGGGCATTAACCGCATTGAGTGCTGAGCGTGGCAATCTCGCCAATGCTGTGGCGGCGGTTGAGGGCCTTGAGAAAGAACGAGGCGAGGAATGGCTGGCACTAGAAAAGGAGCGTGCCGCGATTGACGATAAACGTGCGCTCAAGGAACAAGCGGCTAATGCATTGAGTCGCGAAAAAGACTGGAACACCCTGATTGAGCAAGCCCACCTGAAACTCAAGCCGGGTGAGTGCTGCCCAGTGTGCGGTGAAACCATCAAGGAACTGAAAAATCCTTCGGGTCAAGATGTGCTCATTGAACTTGAAAAGCAACTGGCACTGGCCGAGCAGAATGTCATTCAAGCCGAGGGGCGCATCGCTGCCTCAAAAAAGTTGGTCCAGCGGCTTGACCAGCAAATCACGAGCGCCAAGCAATCACTGGACGAAAGAAAGGCTACCCTGGAGAAACAGTGGAGCCTGACGAGAGAGAGTCTGGCCAAATGTGGGCGGCAGGCCACTGAGATGCCTGACGAGGATATGGCCCAGGCGATGACAGCTTCGATTAACGAGGAGGTGGAGCGCTTGAATATCTCCCTGCAGCAGGCCAATGAACTGCATCTGGAGATTAAGGCTGAGCGGGTGAAACTTGACAGGTCAATTGCTGCCCACAACGAGGCAAAAATCCATCTCAACAAGATCAACGACAGCATCAAGTACCAGACCAAGGCCATCAATGACAGCATCAAGCGTTTTGACGCTCACAACAGTGAACTGGATGTCCTGCTAACCATTCCTGACTGGCAGCAACAAGCAGATGGGAACGAAGGCTTCATCGGTGGCTTAGAGAAGCGGGCGGCTGACTATCAACAAAAGGAGGAGGACGCTCAGCGGCTCAGGGACACCATCAAGTTGAACCGAGCCATTATTCCAGCGATGGAAGAGAATAAATCTAACATCGAGGGACTGACCGATCATCATCACACCTGTGACAAGGTGCCGGCTAAGCTGGATGAACGGTGGCGGCAGTTTGAGAATAAGTGTATCCAGTGGAATAATGACCTGGCCAATGAGCGCCGAATCGTATCGAGGGCCCAGCAGGCGCTTGATTCATACCTGTCAGCCCATGATGGTATGACAGAGCCAAGGTTGGCCCAGCTCAACCGCTTCGACGGTGACTCGATTAACGCAATCAAGGGTGCTCAGCTGGCGATTATCGAGGCGATTATCCGTGCCGAGGGCGAAATCACTTCGCTAGTGGAGCAACAAGGAAACATCCAGCGCGAGAAACCCGACTTCATCGAGGAGAACCGCGACAAGCTTGATGAGATACTAAAAATCAATGACGAGAAATGTGAGCGGTTGACCTCACTTATTGCTGACCTTAAAGCCCGCCTCAAGACCGATGAGGAAAACCTGCGCCTAGTGGGAGAGAAAAAAGCCGCACTGGAAGAGGCCGAGGCAGTGTATGGCAAGTGGGCCGACTTCAGCGTGATGCTTGGTAGCGCCGATGGAGCGAAGTTCCGCAGAATAGCGCAAAGCTACATCCTAGGGGAACTGTTGCACAGTGCTAACGGTTACTTGAGGCGTTTCAATGACCGTTATGAGCTTGTGGCCAGTCCAGGAAAACTTGTCATCCTCGTGCGAGACCTTCTCCAGGGTGACCTCACGTCGGTCAACACGCTCTCGGGTGGCGAGAGTTTCATGGTTTCACTGGCGCTGGCTTTGGCCTTGTCAAGCACAATGGGCAGGGTGTTTACTGTGGACACGCTCTTTATTGACGAGGGGTTTGGCTCGCTCAGCGAGAATTATCTGGATAATGTGATCGAGACATTAAACCGCCTTTACGAGATAGGGGGGCGGCGAGTGGGTATCATTAGCCACGTCGAGGCGCTCAAGGAACGCATCACCACCCAGATTCAGGTTTATCGTGATGCGGGCAACAACACCGTGAGCCGCGTGAATGTTGTCTCCTGATCAAGTCAACAGGGGCTGTGTCATAAATTATTTAATAAATTAAATAAAAATTTTAATTATTATAATTTTAATACAAAATTTGTCTTAATTTCCCGCCCGCAGGGCGGTTAATATTCCAGCAAATAAATTATGACACACCCTCTAGTTAACAGGATGTTACTTGAAAATCATTTCCCCATCAAAGGATATCGCGTCGCGGTCTCGCGCCACGATGTCAATATAGGCTTTGCCGTTACTGAACACGTCGATGCGGTATAGGAAAGAGTCCTCGTCATTAACCACGGTGAACTCGATATGGGAACGGTTACTCGTGGGATAATTGATGCTGTAATTCTCAATCTTACCCTTGAAGTTCAATCCCTTGCCACCACCATAGGGCAGGTGGTAAGCTTCACCGATGTAGGGCAGGTAACAGTCAATCTCATCTCCATTTACTGTCAAGTCATAGTTGGAACTCACCTGGCGAGGGAAACCTCCTAATGGTTTCATCCAGTCAACGGCGATGGTGTAGTGGCGTGTGTCCAGGCACTCTTGTACTTGCCGGGTCACCAGGGCTTCTCTCTCGGCTTTAGTCAAACCATTGGTGCTGCCGCAAGCCGACAGCAGGATTGCCAACAGTAAAGTCACAATGTTTAAAGTCTTTCTTGCCATAGCGTCTATATCATTTAAAAAAGAATCAGGACACACACCCCTTGTGATATATCCCAATTCTTGTTAAGTTAAACTGCCTGATTAACGGATGATTGCCACCTTGGTGACCACGGCTTCGTTTCCTCCGTTAGCCTGTGAGCACAAGACAAGATATACACCAGTCTTAACGCTGTTGCCATGGTCATCGCAGCAATCCCAGGTGACCATGCCACCGGTTGACTTGAGCTGCTTGATGACTTGGCCGCTGGCGTCGGCAATCTTGACCAGCGAGTTGTCCATCAATCCCACGATGGTCACTTCTCCAGCATAGTCGGGGCGCACAGGATTGGGATAGGCATAGATGTCGTTATAGTTGCTGGCGGCGGGACTACTGTCGCTGAAGTATTCATATAAACCCGACGGTGTTGTAACGTAAACTGAATTGCCGTTGGGGTTGCAGCACACCTTATAAATAGTGTTGGTTGCAAGGGGGCTGTTCGTCGTGTTGAACTTCTTGATGATTTGGGTGCCGTCGCTATTCACAAGGAACAGGCCCGTGGATTGTGTGGCAATCCACTTGCGGTTAGCACCGTCAACGGCTACGTCGTTCACCTGGATACCGTCCATCAGGCGATCAGCAAAGCCGGTGCCGTCGTCGCGTGGTACCTTGGGGCGGATAACCGAGACCGAGCTGCCCGATAGGGCGGCCAAGGGATTAAACATGAAGATGCCTTCGGTGGTTCCCACCCATACATATCCGCTCAAGTCTTCGGTCAGGCACATGATGTGCGTCCAGGATATAATCTGCCCGTCTTGATCTGATGGCCTGTCAAATGATACCTGCTGGGGGCGAGAGGAAATCTCACCTCCACTGTTCCACACGAATAGGGGTCTCTGGTAGTCGCCATCGGTAAAGACCTTGATGTCCTGATTGCTATTGCGCGTGGAGATGAAGCTGGCTCGTTTAGAAGAACTATTAAAGATGCCATCAATGCTCGGGGTAATCCAGTCGTTGGCCGTCACCTCGCTCTGCTTGGCCTTGGCAGCAGACAGGACCATAACAGGATGCTCCTCGTTGTAGAGGGGTTCCACAACCCACACATTGCCATTGCGGTCGATACTAGTGACGGGGTGGATAGCATATTTATCTAGCATTGGGCTGTTTTGCGGGTCATAGGTGTAAACAACTTTGTTGTCCTTTACTTTGAGCAGGCCATTCCTCCATGTGCCCATGAGATAAGTGTCAGGGTCGCCAGGCATGAACTCGATCCAGTAGGAACCCCTTGTTCGGTGATTGGGAGCACCTTCAGGGGTTACGTCGGTCCACTTCATGCCGTCATAGGTGTTGACCTGGATGGGATATGCATTATTTTCAAAGAAGGCGTTGGTACCCGAGGAGGAGACATAGAGCATGTCGCGCTCCTTGTTGTAAGTCATCCAAAATGGCTGAGGCATTGTCATGGCATTGGGGAGGTAATAATTTTGGCTGCCCAACAGGTGTAATCCATCAGGACCGCCGGCCCACATGGATGCCAAGGTGCCGTCACCCGATGGATGGCTGCTGCACACCTCTCCGTCAGTGTCGATGGATTCAAGGTCCAGTCCAGCTTCGTTGGTTTTATAGCACACACTGTCGCCAGGGACATTGAGCAGATATCCGCCATGGGTCTTTTGCACATCGGTGGTCAGGCTGTTATAAAGATTCTGTGTGTTGAAGCTTACAGTGCCGTTGTCATGTAAATCCATCTGTGCCAGCGAGGTCTTATCGCTCATCAAGGAGAAGAAGGATTGCTCGTCGATGACTCTCATGCGGCAATTAGCCATGCTGCTGGTAGCATTGAATGTTGACAGCTGATCGTGATACTCGTTAGCATCGCCATAATATAAACGGCTTGCCGTTGAAATCAGCAGCAGGTCACCCGCTTGAGCAACCGACGTCAACGCTTCGGTATAGAAGTGGGACTCCTCGACGACAAATTTTGTGTCATCGATCACGACGTAGCCAAAGGCTGTGGCAAGGTAGATCTTGCCCGGGGCAAAGGTCACGTCATTGACGGTCTTGCTCGATGTCATCACCGCGTTTTTAATCTCGGGCATATTGACCACCGAACCGTCAGAACGTATGATGTCGATATTGGCATTACTATAAACCACGACAAGGTAATCCTTATCAGGGTTATAATAGATGTTAGAAATCATCATGTCGCTCAGCAGATTGAGTTTATTCAGCGCCTCATTTTCCTGCGTTTGCTTATCCAGCCTGAACAGGTGGGCACCCGAAAGATAATAAACCCAATTGTTGCCCTCGGCCACCGTTGTAACCTCGTTGCCAACAAATGATGTGTGGATACGCCAATCGCCCACTGCGTTTTGAGCGCTGGACAACAGCGAGCACATGATAACCAATAGATAGAATATTTTCTTTGCCATTAGTGTCTGACTTTTAGTTCGTTTAGTATTAAAACGTAATTAACGGCTCTAAATTGTGTGAACAATAACAATAATCAAGGGACGTGCAGCACGAGCACGCCCCTTGTGAGATGACCTATAGATGTGTCAGTGTCCCTTATTTGATGATCAACACGGTTGTCAAGGGCTTTCCAGTGGGCAGAGCGGTGCTGCCCTGGGTAGCGTAGATGTTGTAGATGCCAGTGGGAACCCGCTCGCCATCAGCACCACAACCATCCCACAGGGCTTGGCCTGTCACGGGACCTAATTGCTTGACGATGACTTCGTCACGGTTGGTGATGGTAACGTGGGTGTCGCTCATGAGGTTACCAATCTTGATCATGCCGGTGAAGTCAGGGCTGACGGGATTGGGGTGGGTGTAAACATTGCTGAAGTCCAGCGCTGCAGCGTCATCCTCCTGGGCATACTCTGCAAAGCCCTCGGCTGTGTAAATGTAAACCCTGTCATGCTTGGTATCACACTCCACGCTATGGACCTGGTTGCTAGGTATGTCACTGTTAGTGGTGGTGAAGTGCTCGTAGATGGTTGAGCCGTCGGGCGAAACAAAGTAGAGGCCGTTATTGGTGGCGATCCACTTGTTGTTATCACGGTCAACACCGATGTCATTCACCGTGTATCCCTCACACAGGTAGCCCAAGTCATCCTCGATGCTCGCAGTGGTCACAGTGGGACGTATTGCCCGCGGATTAACATCATATACCGTATTGGGGTCAAAGAAGAACACGCCCACCAAGTGGCCTACCCAGATGTAGCCTTCGGCATCCTCCTCCATATGGGAGAGATTTACCCAAGTGATGCGTTTGTTGAATTGGTCGGTAAAGTGAGACAACCCTTTAATCCAGTAATTGTCAACCTTGGGGTCTTCATTGTTGTTGTCCCAACAGATGATGCGTCCCACGAAATCAGCATCCAAAAAGTCGCAGTCGGAATAAAACTTGACATTATTCACCTTGGAGATGATGAACCGTGAGCGCTGCATGTTGCCCGTGTTCAATCCCCATAGCCCACGAGGCTGGAACCAGTCACTTTTTGTGGTGTTGGTCTTGGAGAGTTTGTCTTTAGTGAGTACCGATGCAGGCGGTATCAATGAGCCGTCGGATAATGTGTCGCTCCTGTGTGCCAGCGATCTCACTGTCCACAAGTTGCCATATTTGTCAAAGGCGGGATGAGACTTGTAATGTCCTACGGTCGAGTTGTTCTTGGTATAATTTGATTTCAAGACATTGTTAGTCACCTTGTGTATACCATTGACCCAACTGGCGCGGACGTAGGTCGTTGAATCCAGCGGATTGAAGACAAACTCATAACCAGCTCCCGAAGCGGTATAGGCTGTGGCATCGGCCCATTCCACACCGTTATAGGTGTTGATGACATTATCGGGGAGCGCGTCAGTCGATGTCACCGTGTTGTCGTTGCGAGCCGAAACACCAGCATAGAGCAGATCCATGGCTGAGTTGTACTTGAGCCAGTAGGGGCGATCGGTAGTCAATGCATTCACCTTGTGGTAATCGGTGCTGTTTTCCACGTGCAGGCCGTTAGCGTCGCTAATCCACACTGTGCCGTTGCCCGATGGATTGCAGCTTGCAAATCCCAAAACTGACGATGCCTTGGTCGCCGTTTTTCCGGTAACATCAATCGTGTAATAGTATTTCTTGCCCTCAAAGTTTGCGATATAGCCGTTAGGACTTTTCTGGACACAGGTCGGCTTGGCCGAGACCAGGGATTTCAGCGTAGGGGTGCTGCCCGAGATGTCAAAATTGTACAGAGCCGTTGGACCAAGGATGAATACTGAATGATCGTCAATCGGGTACATCTTGCCTTCAAGCGTGGAAACTGGATATTTCTTGAAAGTTTTGATGGGATCTGCGGCATCGGCTGGACCATAATAGCAATTGGCGTTGGAAAGGATGAGCATATCCCCGCCTTCAAGCACAGCCACTGAATTGACCGTGACGGTATTGCCCAATGCTTGGATCTTGATAATGGAGCGGGTGGCTTCGTCAATAGCCAAGTATCCGCTACCGGTAGCTACATAGGCGATACCGTTAGTAAAGGTGATATCGTTGATGATCTTATCGATATTGCTGCTCAACTGGCACTTCTCATCGAGTGTATAGCCGTGGAGCTTTGCTAGGTGGGTCCTCAGATTATTGATGTTGTACTTATTGTTATCGGCATCAATGATGTCGATGTTGCAGTTGTCATAAGCGATAAAGAGCAATTTCGTCTCATAATCGTAATAAATCTGCTTGATATGATCATCCGATAGCAGGTTGTGGCGGTTTAAAGCCGTTGTGATTTGGGTGGTCTTGTCATACTGGAAAAGCTGGCCGCTATTGAGATAGTAGACCTTGTTATCGGTGTCGATGACATTCTGGATCATGGATGTCACATAGTAGTTGTGAATCTTCCATGTGCTTGCAACCATGGTTGTGGCTGTCATCACCGTCAGTACCACAAGAAGCAAATATTTCTTAATCATATCATGAACTGTTTTAATCTGTTGACACTAGGGCTCACACGATATAACCACTGGCTGTGGGTCATTAATTGATGGTAAGCTGTTATTATTTACATGCTGGCTACTTGAGTGCCAAGGGCCAGAACAGGATGTTTACTTGATAATCAATACAGTTGTTTTGGGAGTGCCGGTAGTCACGGGCTGTCCGCCTTGAGCGACATAGATGTTGTAGATGCCTGTGGGCAGACGGTCACCATCAGCTCTGCAAGCGTCCCACAGGGCACTACCTGTCACGGGACCCATTTGAGCCACAACGTTGCCATTCTTGTCGGTAATGCTCACATAGGTGTCTGCCATTAGGTTAGCGATCTTGACAAGGCCGGTAAAGTCTGGTTCAACAGGGCTGGGGAATGCATACACGTTGTCAAAACTGAGGGCTGGCGACTCGCTTTCGGCGATATACTCGGCCAAGACGTTATTGTCGGTGTAGATGAAGACGCGCCCGTTGTCGGTGTCACATTCCACGCTGTAGATCGTGTTGCTGGGAATGTCACTGTTGCGGGTGGTGAAATGTTCATAAATTGTTGTGCCGTCGGGTGAAACGAAATACAGTCCGTTATTTGTGCCAATCCATTTGTTGTTGTTGCGGTCAACGCCGATGTCATAGACCGAGTAGCCTTCACACAACATGCCCAAATCCTCATTCATCTTGGCTTGAGCCACATGAGGCCTAATCGCTCTGGGATGATTCTGGAACACATCATTGGGGTTGAATACAAACAGGCCTCCATTGTGGCCAACCCAGATGAGACCTTCGGCATCTTCTTCCATGTGGGACAAGTAAGTCCAGTCCACTTGAGTCTCGTTTTGGTCGGTGAAGTGTGCGATGCTGACAAACTGGTAGTTATCTACTTTGGGATCCTGGTTGAAGTTGTCCCAGCAGATGATGCGTCCCGTCATGTTATTGCTCTTGTAGTCGCATTCTGAGTAAATCTTAGCATTGTTCAACTTGGAAATAATGAAACGAGAGCGCTGCATCTGTCCGGTATTCAATGCAAGCAGGCCAGTGGGTTGGAACCAGTCGGTCTTGGATACGGTATTGTTAGCGACTTTGGCCTTGGGCAGCACCGCTGCGGGGCAAGAGGCGTTGCCATAGGAGCTGACCACCCACATGTTGCCATACTTATCAAAAGCCGGGTGGGCCTTATAGGTGCCTACTAACGAATTGTTCCTATTGTAGTTGAGCACCATCGCATTGTTGGTCACCTTGTGGATGCCCTGGTCCCAACTAGCGCGGAAGTAGGTGGTGGAGTCAAGCGGGTTGATGACAAACTCATAACCCGGTGTTGATGTGTAACTGGGCTGGGTGACCCATGTCGAGCCATCATAGGTGTTGATGGCATTGGGTGCCATGTCGTTGATGATGTTGTTGCCGTTGCGAGCGCTGACACCAGTATAGAGCTGATTAGTTGCCGAGTTATACTTCAACCAGTAAGGCTGGTCGGTATTCAGGCCATTCAACTTGTAGTAGGTGGTGTTGTTCTGCACATGCAGCCCATTGGCGTCGCTAATCCAAACGGTGCCATCACCCATTGGGTTTGAAGTGGCGAAACCAGCCACCGACGATGCCTTGGTCGCGGTCTTACCCGTCGCGTCAATCGTGTAGTAATAGGCCTGGCCAGCAAAGTTGGCTATGAATCCGGTCGGCGTTTTCTGGACACTGGTGGGCTTGGCCGAAACCAGGGTCGTGACGCTGACGCTATTACCCGAGAAGTCATAATTGTACAGTGCGCTGGCACCCAACACAAAGGCCGAATGGCTATTGATGGGGATGAGTTTGCCGCCAGTGAATGAGCCGCTTCTCGTCCTGAAGGTGCTGAACGGGTTGGCCTCACCAACGTCACCATAGTAGCAGGTGTTATTGGTCAGGATGACCATGAGGTTACCGCCTAACACTGTCACTGAATTGATGTGGGTGTTGTTATTGCTGAACACATTGTCGCTCACCACGTCCAGCGTGGACTCATCAATAGTGACATAACCATAGCCGGTAGAAACATACGCCTTACCGTCAGCAAAGGTGATGTCATTGATGGCTTTTTGGGAATAGCCAGTGAGCTCGCCCTTGTTGAGCGTGTAGTTGTACACATGGATAAGCGCATCCTTGACATTACTGATGTTAGTCACATGGCCATTGCTGTCAATCACGTCGATGTTGGAATTGACATAAGCGACAAACAGCAGCTCATACTCCGCATCATAGTATAACTGATCAATTTTATTGTCCGAGAGCAGGTTTTGGCTGCTCAAGGGCGTTGTGGCGTGTGTCGTTTTGTCAAACTGGAATAAGGCGTTACTGTTCAGGTAGTACACCTTGCTGCCAGTGTCATAGACATTCTGTATCTTTGAAGTCACGTAGTAGTTATGGATCTTCCATGTGCCGGCATTACACAGGGCAATTGACAACATGAAGCAAGCCAAACTGATAAGATGTTTTTTTGACATATCTAGTAAATTATTCAATTATTCAACTTTAATGTGTTAGAAATCAGCATTTTAAATGATGGTAGAAATTAAAACCCACTGATTCAACTGCCAAAGATATAAAATAATAACGAATTTAGCAGACTTTTTAGGTGAATAAGTTTCTCGACCGTCTTATAATTCAAGAGGGTGTGCTTCACATGTGCACACCCCCTTGATCGCTCGATGAGATTAACTGATAATTATTTGATAATCATAATGGTTGTTTGAGGAGTACCCGTGGTTGTGGGTTGGCCACCTTGAGCAGCATAAACCTTATACAAGCCCGTGGCTACTCGCTCACCGTTAGCACCGCTGCCGTCCCACAGGGCACTGCCCATCACAGGACCCAGCTCGGTCACTACGTTGCCATTGTTGTCGGTAATGGTCACATAGGAGTTCTCCATCAGGTTGGAGATCTTGATCATGCCGGTGTAGTCGGGCTCAACAGGGCTGGGGAATGCATACACATTGTCAAAATTGAGTGCAGCGGCGTCGCCGTTGCTGATGTACTCGGCAAATCCATTCTCGGTAACAATGTAAACGCGGTCATGCTTGGTGTCACACTCAACAGAGTAAACCACGTTGCTGGGGATATCGCTGTTCTCGGTGGTGAAATGCTCATATACCGTAGAGCCGTCAGGTGAAACGAAGTACAAGCCGTCCTCAGAGGCGATCCACTTGTTGTTGTAGCGGTCAATGCCGATGTCATAGACATAGAAACCTTCACACAAGTAGCCACCACCCTCGCTCGAGTTGGTGATCAAGGGACGAATGGCTGTGGGAACGGGATCAAAGAGCACATCGGGATGGAATACAAACAGACCACCTTGATGTCCTACCCAGATGAGTCCATCAGCATCTTCCTCCATGTGGATGAGGTAGGTCCATTTAATGGTTTTGCCAAACTGGTCAACAAAGCGCGAGATCGAGGTGAACTGATAATTGTCGACGGTGGGATCCTCATTGAAGTTGTCCCAACACAGGATGCGGCCTAGGATTTGAGTATCACAATAGTTACCATCGGTGTAAATCTTGTAGTTGTTCAGCTTGGAAATCACAAACTTTGAGCCCTGCATTTGTCCGGTATTCACAGCAAGCAGTCCGGTGGGCGTGAACCAGTCGGTCTTGGCAACTGTGTTCCTGGCTACTTTATCCTTGGGCAATACCGAGGTGGGGTTTGCCGAGGCGCCGTAGGACATCGCTACCCATAGGTTGCCATAATTGTCAAATGCGGGCTGGGGCTTATAGGTGCCCATGGGTGAGTTGTTCTTGTTGTAAGTCAACTTCAACACGTTGTTGGTCACCTTGTGCAAACCGTTTCTCCAACTTGCACGGACATAGGTGGTGGAATCCAGGGGATTGAATACAAACTGATAACCGGAACCAGCTGCGGTATAAGAGACATCCGACCACTCATTGCCGTCATAGATGTTGACGACGTTAGCAGGCTCATTAGTCACGGTATACATGTTCTTGGCTGAGTTACTAACAAACAGCAAGTCCATGTAGGGGTTGTATTTGAGCCAGTAAGGCTGGTCGGTGGTCAAAGAGTTCAATTTGTAGAAATCTGTGCTGTTCTCCACATGCAAGCCATCGCCATCGGTAATCCACACAGTGCCGTCTCCCGCTGGGTAAGAGCTAGCAAAGCCGATGACTGAAGAGGCCTTAGTTGCAACTTTACCAGTGGGGTCAATCGTGTAGTAATACTTCTGACCCTCAAAGTTGGCGATGAAGCCGTTGGGTGTCCTCTGCACGCAGGTGGGTTTGGCCGACACCAGAGTCGTGGGCGTCAAGGTGCCACCTGAGAAGTCAAAGTGATAAAGTGCCGAGGCTCCCAAGATAAAGGCTGAATGGTCATCAATCGGGAAGATCTTGCCCTCGGTGAACGAACCCTGGTATTTAGTGTAATTCTTAATAGGGTCTTCTTCTCCAGCCGGACCATAGTAGCAATTAGCATTGGACAAGATAACCATCGTTTCATCGCTGAGTTTAGCGATTGAATTTACCGTGATGGTGGTAGTTACCTTGATGACCTTGTGGCTGACGATCCTGAGTGTTGACTCATCGATGGTGATGTAGCCAAAGCCTGTCGATGCATAGGCGATACCATCGGCAAAGGTGATGTCGTAGATGTATTTTTGGTTATAACTATCTAATACGTTATTGGTCATTGTATAGTTATAAACATGGAAAATGGCATCCTTGATACCGCTGATGTTGGTTACCTTTCCAGTGCTGTCAATCACGTCCAGGTTACCGCTGTAGTAGGTAACAAAGAGCAAACTGTTAGCCGAGTCAAAATAAATCTGCTTGACATTATTGTCCGAGAGATAATTCTGACGGCCCATCGCGATAGTCTGATGAGAGGCTTTGTCAAATTGATAGAGCGAATTACTGTTCAAGTAATACACTTTGTCACCCATGTCATAGACATTCTGGATTTTTCCCGTCACATAATAGTTATGCAATTTCCATGTGCCTGCACTGGCACTGGCAATCGCCATAACCATAAGGAGCACAAAAACAAGGTGTTTTTTTAACATATCTAGTAAGTTTAGTTTGTTTTTATTCTGTTATAACATATTAATAGTCAGTAAGATGTGTGCAAGATTAGCACAAAACCCACTGAATCAAATGACAAAGATATAAAAGATTAACGAGATAATTTGTCTTTTAGCTTGATTTAGATGAGGAAATCTTTCTTAAAAAATGCTAATAATAAAGGCTCAAGGGCAAGCGACCATGTGCTGGTGTCGCTTGCCCTTGACTATTATTTTGTCCTCGTCAGGCTGTGGTTATTTTTGTGCTGCCGCAGCCTCGACCCACTTCTTGACCTCGTCAACAACGGGAACCTTCAGGCCCAGTTTGTACTTCTTGTTGATGTCGAGCAAGTCCTGGAAGAGTTTACCGGGTTTTTCCAGCGCACCCAGGGCCTCAACAGTGAGGAAACCAGCCTTTTGGATGGGGGCTACCCATTCCTCGGGAATGCCCAGTGCGGTAAAGGCCTCGGCCTTGTCGCGAGCGGGAACCTTCTCGGGACGCATCTGCGGGAAAAGCAGCACGTCCTGGATGTAGCTGTTGCCCGTCATGAGCATCACCAGGCGGTCGATGCCGATGCCGATGCCGCTCGTGGGAGGCATACCGTACTGCAAGGCGCGCAGGAAGTCCTGATCGATGATCATTGCCTCATCATCGCCCTTGTCGGCCAGGCGCATCTGCTCCTTGAAGCGCTCCTCCTGGTCGATGGGGTCGTTCAGCTCGCTATAGGCGTTAGCCAGCTCCTTGCCGTTGACCATGAGCTCAAAGCGCTCGGTCAGGCCCGGCTTGGTGCGGTGCATCTTGGTCAGCGGCGACATCTCGACGGGATAGTCGATGATGAAGGTGGGCTGGATGAAGGTGCCCTCACAGAACTCGCCGAAGATCTCGTCAATCAGCTTGCCCTTGCCCATGGTGTCGTCGATCTCGAGGTTAAGTTTCTTGCACACCTCGCGGATTTCGTCCTCGCTCTTGCCCTCCAGGTCATAACCCGTTTTCTCCTTGATGGCGTCAAGGATGGGCAGGCGACGGTAGGGGGCCTTGAAACTGATGACCTGACCATCAATCTCAGTCTCAGGCTTGCCGTTGACAGCAGTGCAGATGGTCTCGAGCAGTTGCTCGGTGAACGACATCATCCAGTTATAGTCCTTGTATTGCACGTACAGCTCCATGCAGGTGAACTCGGGGTTGTGGTTGCGGTCCATACCCTCGTTACGGAAGTTCTTGCCGATCTCGTACACGCCCTCAAAGCCACCCACAATCAGGCGCTTGAGATAGAGCTCGGTGGCAATGCGCATATACATGGGAATATTCAGCGCGTTGAAGTGAGTGATGAACGGGCGAGCCGTGGCGCCACCGGCAATGGCCTGCAGCGTCGGTGTCTCGACCTCGGTGTAGCCGGCATCGTCAAGCACCTGGCGCATGGTCTTCACGACCAGAGCGCGCTTCAGGAATGTATCCTTCACGCCAGCGTTGACAACGAGGTCAACGTAGCGCTGGCGATAGCGCATCTCGGGATCCTCAAATGCGTCATAGGTCACACCGTCCTTTTGCTTGACAACAGGAAGCGGCTTGAGCGACTTGCTCAGCAGCTTCAACTCTTGGGCATGGACGCTGATTTCGCCCGTCTGGGTGCGGAACACATAACCCTTAACTCCCACAAAGTCACCCATGTCGAGCAACTTCTTGAACACGGTGTTGTACATGTCCTTGTCCTCACCAGGGCACAGGTCATCGCGGCTCACGTACACCTGGATGCGCCCTTTCGAGTCCTGCAACTCAAAGAAGGAGGCCTTGCCCATGATGCGGCGGTTCATCATGCGTCCTGCCACGCTCACTTGGCGCGGCTCGTCATCGTCCTTGAAGTTGGCGATGATATCGTCACTGTACGCGTCCACCACATACTCATCTGCGGGATAGGGGTTGATGCCCATAGCCCTGAGCTGTTCCAAACTGTTGCGGCGGATAATCTCTTGTTCGCTTAATTCCAGTACATTCATTGTTTATCGTTGATTTTTGATGTCGTTCAATCGTTTCAAACTGCAAAAGTAGTGAAAATAGTTGGTACTTGTTCGTTTCGGTGAGAGATTTTAACTACTTGTCATTGCTTAGCGGGGCGGGTGGAGAGCTTTTTGCCGTTTTTATCCCAGGTGTAAATCCAGGATCCCCTGCGGCTTGTGAAGGTGTCGCCGGTGGCGGTAAGCACCTCGCCCACGTTGCTTGTCGAGAAGGTGTGGAGCTTTTTCCCCTTGGGGGTGCAAGTGTAATACCAACTGCCTTTCTTCAGGATGTAAAACGTGTCGCTATAGGCCACAATCTCGCCCTGGCTGGTGCTGATGGTGTGCACTTTCTTGCCATTCTCGTCATAGACGTAATGCCATGACTGGGTGGTCTCGATATAGCTAATCTTTTGTGCCTGCAGGGCCGTGACGGTCAGCAACATCATCAGGATGGTGATAATACGTTTCATATTGCTATTGGTCATTTAATGAGTTTCATCAGTTGTGCCTCGGTAGCACGTGGCAGTACGCTCCCCAAGTGTTGCAACAGGCGTTCTCGGGATTCCTCAGGCGAGCGCGGACATTGGCAATTCTCCTTGCCTATCAGTTGCTCGGGTGTGGTTAGCAGTGCCCAGCCCCAGCCGTATTCATGCCCGTGCTTGTCGCGTGGATAGACAAAATCCTGGGTGACAATGCGGCAAGCCATCTGCATGCGGGTGACATAGCCGTCAAAGCGGCTACGCATGTTCGTTCCCGTGAAGCCGCAGGCGCTGCGCAGTTCGCGTGTGATGAGGCTCCCGTGCTCTTGCAGGGTCATCACGATGGTCTCTTCAATCGATCCAGGTGATGGGGCAGGGTGGGTGGCACGCCGCCAGTTGAAGAAGTCGGGCCACCACTCGCGGGCGATAAATCCCGCTTTTTTGTCAAAGAACTTGCCATACACGACACCGCCCTCGGTGGTGATGGGGCCTTTCCATTTCCACAGGGGCCAATCCCAACCGTCGTCATACACCACATAGCGGCAATCATAGTCCACCAGTTCCTCGGCCGAATATCCCCTGATGCCACTGTCCAGCAGCGGCAACAGCCCTACCTGATGAATCAAATCCACCAGCTCCGTCGCATTATGTACCACCCCTAGTTTCATCATTTTTTTGGATTGAGAATATTCTTCTCTCATGTATCGACGATGCAGAGATAATCTGCTTCGTTTTCACAAAGTTAATATTTTCAACATCACAAAAATAAACAAATCATTTCAAACAAGCAACTTTTACAATCAACTCCGCTACTTTTCAGAATTCTTGTGAATTTGTGGATTTAGCAATCCCACCGGCGACTCATCTCGATAGGTATCGGCGATGTCCTCGGCCACAACCACAACCTCAACTGCCCCACCTATCAGACTCGCAATTGTAAAGTCCAGACAAAATCACCAAGGATGTAATAATGTTTGTTGCATCCTCTTAATATGATATATTATCAGAACTAATTAGTTGCTGTTCAGTAGCATATCAATCAAAGTGGTCACGTCTGAGATACTACGGTTACCATCTTCATTTACATCACCAGGCAAATAAACAAAAATAGCGCACCATGTCGAAACTCCGTTTTCTGACATAGCATTAATAGCGACCATGCCTGGTCTAACAGCTGTGACAAGACCATTAGTATCCACAGTGGCAATAGATTCATCTTCAGATGACCATGTGATTGTGCCAGCATTTTCGGTTATAACCTCTAATTGTAATGAATTATTTGGTTGTAACTTTGCCATTTTAGTGTTTAATGTCAGTGATTGTGCGGTTGGCTCAACAGATCCACTCGGGTTAACAGTACAAGTTTCATCGGGCAGATTGTGCTGTGTCATGTCCGCTTCAGAGGCGATGATGTTATTCATCACAATTTGGTGCTCTCCAGTAAAAGTGTTCGAAGCGGTTAATTGGAACGTCACAAGCGCTCCCGAATTACCGCTGAAAGTTTTGCTGGTCTGGGAGGCGATGAGAATGCGTATGGCGCCATTGGAAACCAACGCGGCTGAAACCGTATGGTTCCTTGCTTTGCGGTCAGTCAAGTCAAAAATGTAATCACCGTCTTCTTGATCTATCGTCAAGCCTTCAGGCAGAAATATGTCTGCTTGGATGGCCGAAAATGTGGTAACATTGTCTAACTGGATTTCTATGGTCTTGGTCTCTCCAGGTTCGATGTTGAAATTCTCGATATAGAAGCGGTCTTGTGCTATGGCACCCACCGCAACCACAATGCATGCAATAAATAATAATAACTTCTTCATGATTCAAGATTATCAAATGAAGGGTGTGTTGGAGTGAAAAGCCAACACACCCTTCAAATCAATTTACAATTTAAACTTCTTAACCTGGGTGTCCACTTTCACGATGACGACACCATTGAATCCCGTGTCGTATACGTTGCGGCCTGACTTCACTTCTTTAGTTAAACTCATGCCGTTAGGCAAGATAAATTGCACCTTAGTGGCTATTGGTGACTCTACTACCACTTTGCCATCCTCGGTGTAGATGCGAACTTCATTGTACATCTCGTGAACACCTGATGCGTCGTCAAATGTCAATATGATAGCGTCTTGCCTGTGCAGGGTAGCATCGGGTTCGGCTAGCATGATGCCGTCGATGACAGCCGCGCCGCTGGCGTCTCCCTCGATTTCCAGAGTCAACAATGCGCCCTCGCTGCCAGCAAACGCCTTGCTCATCATTGAGGCTCCCAGCAGGCGATAAGCCCCACTGGCCAGCGTCGTCATCTCCAGGCTGTGGCTTGCCGTAGCACGGTCACTCAGGCTGGCGTCCACCAGCTTCAAGCCATCAGGCAGATTGATATCCATCTGGAATGCTGTCACGGCACTGCTGTTGCTCAAGTCAAGTGTCACAACATGCCTGTTGGGCGATATTGTGCTGCAATTGGCTGTAAATGACATCAAGCCCGCTCCACCATAACCCATTGCGGGCGCATGGTAGATGGCAGGAGCACCCATGAAGTTCAAGGCAATGTTGGCCACGCCCACAAGGTCGCTCACGTTGATGGTCAGGTTCTCGTCGATATCAGCTGCGGCGAATAGGAACGGATGGGGATCCATTTCAAGGATATAGTTGGCTGTAGCCACATAATCCGACACATTCACCGTTCCGTCAATATTTACGTCACCCTTGATATAATCTAGGACGGTGACAGGTACGTTCAGGTCAGGTGCATAATAGGGATGGGCCTCGGTGTCCGACAGGATAATGTTGCGCAGGTCGAGACTATATTCGCCACTCTCGGCATCACCGTCCACGACAAGGTTAAGGATGAACACATCACCCGAATTGCCCTTGAAGGGTTTGGAGGTGGCTGAAGTGATGAACAGGCGGATGGCACCGTTAGGCAAGTCATTAGTTGATACCGTGTGGTTAGCGGCCTTGCGGGCGGGAACCAGGTCAATCAAGTAGTCGCCGTCTTCGGTGGCAATAGAAACGCCTTCAGGTAAGTAGATATCACACTGCAGGGCGGTAATCGACGACTCGTTGTCCATGCGTACGGCAAGCTGCTTCTCTTCACCGCAGCGTGCACTCAAGGCATCGGCATCCAGCGTGTTGTTGACGGTAGCAACACCATTCACTGTGACTTCGCAGCTGGCCGAGAGCTCACTGCCGTCAATCGTCGTGGCTGTGATAGTCGCTGTTCCTGCTGCCACCGCAGTTACGAGGCCATTCTGGTCAACTGTGGCGACAACTTCGTTGCTCGACGTCCAGGTCACAGATCTGTTTGTAGCATCCTCAGGCATCACCGTCGCCGTTAGCTGTAACGTCTCTCCCTCGTTCAACCCGGCACTCGACTGATTCAGTTCAATCGAGGTGACATGTACAATATTCTGATTAACGGTAATCGTGCAGGTCGCTGTCAAATCGCTGCCGTCGAGTGTGTGGGCTGAAACTGTAATAGTTCCTTCCTGAAGGGTGCCGATATTGATGTTGTTCCCGCTGATGAAGTGGACAATCACGTCATTTTCCGGAATCTCCCATTCTACATCCTTGTTTTCGGCATAATCAGGATTGGCAATAGCTGTAAGGGTATAAATCGCATCAGGTTCAAGTAACAATTGTGTTGCATTCAGAGTGAGTGCCTCCACCAGAGCGACATTAACATTGACATGGCAGATAGCCATTACCGTATCCACAATGGCATAGATGTCGGTTTCGCCATGGTCGATGGCTTGGATGAGGCCATTGCTGTCAACTGTCGCAATCGATGAATCCTTGCTGAACCATTTGATGGACGTTGCTGTAGCATCGGTAGGTGAAATGGTAGACGCTATCTGTCTGGTTGCGCCTTTTGGCATCGAGATCACCGAATCGATGGCAAGACCATCAACAGGGATATACGGACCTTGTATGATTTCTTTAAACTCATTCCATCCTTGAGCGGTCCAGTACTTCACCTTGCTGCCGCCAGGCACGTAGAGAGTTTGCGGGTCAGCAAAGGCAGCGGGGGCACTAGGAATGGGCTCAGCGTTTGATACGTAGGCGACTTTGATGCCCTCAGAGAAAGTACCCGCCTCAAGGCTATTTAGACTATTGCTGATGACGACTGCATCACAGACACCACTGCTAAGGGCGCCCGAGGCAATTGATTGCACACTGTTGGGAATCAGCAGATTGGCTCCTGTCATGTCAAACGTTGGCAAGCCCGCTGGAATATATTCAACGCTGTCGCCAAATTGCAATGAACTCAGCGTTACATCGGCTTTGAACGCATCAGTTGCTATTGAACTGCAATTGACAGCGTTATATCTCAATGCCTTAATATTGCAGTCATTAAAAGCATTACTGTTGATCGTAGTGACACCCTTACCAATGATAATGTCACTTAAGGCTCTACAATTGTAAAAAGCACTGCTTCCGATGGTTGTAACAGAGTTAGGAATTGTCACGCTAGTCAATCCAGTGCAATTGTAGAACACACTGCCCTTAATAGCAGTAACAGAGTTGGGAATTGTCACGCTGGTCAATCCAGTACATCCCGAAAATGCATTGTTTCCAATAGAATTGACTGCTGTAGGAATGGTGATGCCAGTTAAACCAGAGCAGCCAAAGAATGCACTGCTACCAATGGTCGTTACTGAATTAGGAATAGTAATGCTGGTGATTTTAGAACTATAGGCAAAGCTACTGGGCAATGATTGCACCTCATTTCCTATGATAATGTTTTCCAGATTAGATGTGGCCATATTGCCATTAGAACTGCAATTAATAGCATTCCATGTCAAATTCTTCAAGCTAGAGCATCCCGAAAATGCGCTACTGCCGATAGTGTTGACTGAATTCGGAATGGTAATGCTGGTGATTTTAGAATCAGAGACAAAGTAATTGGGCAGAATTTGCACCTCATTACCAATCGTAACATTTTTAATATTTGATGTTGGCATATTGCCATTAGAACTGCAATTAATTGCATTCCATGTCAGGTTTTTGATTCCTGAGCAACCTGAGAATGCATAACTGCCAATGGTCGTTACGGAATTAGAAATAGTAAGGTTGGAGAGATTCTTCAAACTATAGGCGAAATAGGCAGGAACACTCTGAACTCCATCCCCAATATTAATGGTTGATATATTTAAATCTTTGAAAGGTCTGTAATATTGAGATGAGTTGAAATCGGCACAGGAAACAGCATTAAAGTTCAGCGTAGCCAATGAAGAACATCCTTGGAACGCATAATTGCCGATGGTCGTGATGGAACTTCCTATTGTGGCCTCTGTGAGTCCGCTACAGTTATAGAAAGCGCTGTTACCAATTGACGTAACAGAGTTGGGAATTGTCACGCTGGTCAATCCAGTGCAGCCTGAAAATACGCTACCCTCAATAGCAGTAACAGAGTTGGGAATTGTCACGCTGGTCAATCCAGTACATCCCGAGAATGCGCTACTGCCAATATCTGTTACGGAGTTTGGGATAAATACGCTGGTCAGTCCAGTACAGTTATAAAATGCTTTGGTACCGATGGTGGTGACGGAGTTGGGGATTGTTACGCTGGTTAATCCAGAACATCCTGAAAATGCGCTATTGCCAATAATAGTTACAGAATTGGGGATTGTTGTACTCTGACAACCCGTGATTAAAGTATTAGATGCAGTTTCAATAACCGCATTACAGTCATTTCGAGAATCATAAGTTGCGTTACCACTTTCAACAGTAATGCTGGTCAAACCATTGCATCCGGATAGAGTAGATTCATTGAATGAAGTGACGGAACTGGTTATAATCACACTCGTCAATCCAGTACATCCAGAATATACTGATTGCCCCATGGCATTGGTGATGGTTGCACTTGTCAGACTTGTACATCCTGAAAATGCATATTGGCCTACTGTCGTGACAGAGCTGGGGATGATTGCACTTGTCAGACTCGTGCATCCTGAAAATGCGTATTGGCCAATAGAAGTAACCGAATTAGGAATAGATATGCTTGTCAGTCCAGTGCATCCACAAAACACAAAGGAAGGGACAGAAATAGTCGTTATAGGGATAGAAAGATTAGTGACCTGTGCATTTGAAATATATAAGTCAGCTCCATTGTAGAATGGAGAAGAAGAACTGTTAGAAAATGTGCAGTTTAGCCATTTATTTAAATTGCTTATATTAACCGCTTTTAATTGACTGCAATAAGAGAACGCATAAGAGCCAATTGATGAAAGAGAACTGTTATCAATATCAATCGCGGCCAATTTGGAACATCCTGAGAAAGCATTATTACCGATGGTGGCAATATTACCTGATAACGTGGCACTGACAAGATTACTGCAACTCATGAATGTCTCTTCTGGAATTGCAGTAACATTGTCACCTAAAGTAAGACTGCTAAAATTACCACCTTTAAAAGGGGAGTAATAACGATAATCTTCATAATAATTATCATATCCATAAAATCTTAGAGTCGAACAATTTACGGTTAAAGAACCCGTATAATGATCAAAAAGATTCCGACCCATATCTGTGACAGAACTCGGAATAGTCAAGGATTGGCAACTACAATTTCTAAACGCCTCTGAGTTAATACTTGTGATGCTATTTGGTATTGTTATTGATGAGACATTTAAACAATTCATAAATGCCCAAGAGGTAATACTAGTCACCTGATAGGTATTGCCATTATAATATACCGAACTTGGAATAACTATTTGACCAGAATAATCAGAACATGAATAGTCAAAGTCAGTATCATCATCACCAATGTTTACATCATAAACATAGCCACTAGGAATACTAGAAGCATCATCAGTTCTATAAAAATTCTGATAGGTAACTGCAACTGTTTTATCACTCGAAGAAGTGATGGAATAGTAGATGCCGTTAACCTTGAAACTGTAGGCGGCGGCTGTTGCTGGCAGCAGAAGTGCCAGCAGCAATAGTGTTAGTTGAATAAATCTTTTCATTGTCGTTTAGGTTATATATTTGGTTGAATTGTTATCCGGATGATTGCTAATTGCTAAGCACAATGTGCAAAATTAGACATTTTTCTATAAATGATTGCCATTTGGTTGCGTTTTTTTTTATTTGTTGACGTTCAAGAAACACAGTTTTTGAATATCTCTGTCATTGTAAATGTTTTCATGATGATCATCATAGACATTTCATGGCTTTATTGCTGACAATGAGTCTATTGCAATGAGGCAAGTCAATCCGATTGGATGACTTGCCAGAGTTAGAGATTGTTATTTTTGTTGGGTTATAGCCTGATTAATGCGACGCCGCCGAGCATGAGCAGGATGCCGACAATCTGCAGCCAAGTGATGGACTTGCGTGGCGCGCCCAGCCACCCGTTGTGTTCCATGAGCATGCTCAGGGAGAGTTGGCCGACGAGCAGCGCCATGGTGAACAGGCCCACACCCAGCTTGGGCACAAGCCACGCGTTGCCAAAGACGATGGTCGCTCCATACAGGCCGCCCATCCACATCCACCACGGTTGCTGGCGGTTGAACGCCTTGCCGACCAAACGGACACTCCCGTTAACGGTGCAGAACAGCAACAGCGCCAGCGTGGCGACAAAAAACGCGACGGTTGTGGCCTGAACCGGTGAACCGATGATGCTAGCCAGTTGGGCGTATGCCCCAGTAATACTTGCCGACAGACAGCCCGATACGACAGCAATCAGTTGCCAGAATGTCTGCCGTGACCCTCTTGTCGCACCCTGCTGCCCCTTGCCTAGCTTGGGCACGATAACCACCAGGGTCACGCCCACGATGAGCAGCAATGAGCCGATGATGCGTTGGGAATTCAGGGGAATGACTTGAGCGCCAAACCACCCGAAGTGGTCAATCAAGAGGCTGAAAATCAGTTGGCTGAATAGCGGTATAATGATGGCCTGCAACTGGCCGATTTCCTTAAACAGGTGGATGGCAATGGTGATGGTCACCACGGCGACAAGCCCGCAGAACCAGCTCCACCAGGGAGCCTCGGCCAACATCTCGTTGGTCGGCACAAATGGGATTCCTGCAAGCAGCGACACCAGCAGCAACGCCAGTGTCGAGACTGTGAACGATACAAGCGTCGAGACATAGGCTGGCCCAACTGCTTGACGCAGGCGTGAGTTAGACGCCGTCTGCAAGGGGACTAACAATCCCATTGCCAATGCGATAATCAAGAAATACATGGTCTGTTCTTGATGAAGATATCTTGTTGATTAAAAAACGCGGTTTCAAGTCACTCTCTCACGGCCTTGGGTGTCCAGTTCTGGAAGAAGCGCAGGACTTTTTCCTTGTTGTAGCCTTGTCCCTCCTCGAGCAGTGATGAATCCTGGATGTGGATGATGTTGCCCTCCTCGTCAAGGACGACAAAAACAGGGAATCCAAAACGACCCGCATTGTTCAAGCGTTTCATCAGTGCCTGGCCCACCTCGCCGGCTTTGCGGGGATGGTAGTTGGCGTGAATATAGACGAAATTCTGCTCAACGACGGCGTTGATGGTGCTGTCACTGGTGATGAAGTCAGCGAAGCGCAGGCACCACGGGCACCAGTTGCCGCCCACCTGGCAGATGACAAACTTACCCTCGGCACGTGCCTGGACAAGCGCCTGGTCAATCTGCTCCAGCGGGTTGATTTGCTCGTTATACACCTTCTTGGGTGCAGTCTTGCCCTCGGTTTGGGCTTGGGCCGTCAAGGCGAACATGGCGACGACCAGCAATGCGATAAAAGATATTTTTCTCATGATCTTGAATTATTGTTCTATTGAATGACAGTGTTATATCAGCGTTTACGCTTTTTAGGCTCTGGCAGTGACTTGCAGGTTGCGCTCACGAGGGCAGCAAGGTAGTCACGGTCATCCACATCGGCGATGAAGAAGTAGTCTTTAGCCCCTTGATAAGGCGGCCTCATGTCCACCTCGCGCAGCAAAGCCTTTCCGGCATCGGTGGGCTTGATGAAAAGGCAATCGTCGCAGATGAGACCGAATATCTTGCCGTCACAGTAGATGCCGTAGTCGCCGAACATCTTCCGTGTCACAATCTCGCCCGCTCCGCTGCATTGGTCAGCTATATATTTCACAAAATCCTCTTGGCTTGCCATACAAATCCTTGATTTGCAGTTTCGGTGCCGCAAAATTATGAAAAAACAGGAAAAGAGCGAAGTCTTTTACAAGAAAAGGGCTTTAATGAAATATTATTGTCCACTAAATGGCAATGATGCCGTATGTAGGGCCTCGCCTTGGCGTGGCCGTAGGTCGACGGATGTTGTCCTATTTGCAGATAACCACCATCTTTTGTTGTTAACATGCATTTCTGAAAGATAGGCGTTTAAAGGCTCTCTTAAAGGAACGGCCACGCCAAGGCGAGGCCCTACAGTTCGATACGGCTAAGCAAATAGAGCCTGTCTGCCTAAACGCAGAAAAAGTCAAGCCAGGATTTGATCCAGGAGGGGATAGATTTCGTCCTCGGTGGTGTAAGGGTGGATATGGAAGTAAGGGTTGCCGGTGAGCATGGCAGACAGTTGCGTCTTGGTCCTGTCGTAGAAGATGTGGCAAGGGATGCCATGGCTCTCAGCATAGGCTAACTCATAGCCCACCCCCAATGACGGGCAGGTACACTCGCCGATGAGCATGTCGCTCTCGCGCAGCCATGCCGTATCTTGATTGTAAATACGTGCGTCGCGCTCACGGCCTTGCTCTGTCAAGCACAGATTGCTGTTGCCGACATGTTCGGTCAAGACCACGTCAGTTCGCTGGATATAGTCGATAATGCGGCGGTACAGGTCGGCATCGACACGCCCGCCACGGATGGACCCGGCAAAATATATCTTCTTATTGGCCATAATCGTTCAAATACTAAAGTCGTGACATGAACTTCTCGCGGTCCACGATAAAACGCAGATGGCTGCCCTCGCCCAACAGGATGTCGCCGCAGTGAGCCTTGACTTCAAACTCGATTTTCTTGCCATCGACCTTAGTGACGGTGGCCGTAGCGGTGACGGTTTCTCCAACGGGTGTAGGCTTGATGTGTGACGCGGTGATATGGCCGCCCACAGTGGTGCTACCCTCAGGCAGATGCGGTGCCACGGCAAGCATGGCGGCGTTCTCCATGAGCGCCATCATCGCGGGAGTGGCCAGCACGGGCAGGTCGCCCGAACCCATTGAGGTGGCAGTGACAGCCTCGGTAACCGTTAACTGGCTAGTATGCGTTAATCCTTCTTGAATCATAATCGGTTAATTTTTTATTGTTTTTTCGGTTGTGTGACTTCGTTGACTCGTTAAACGATGGTGCGGGCATTGACGCGTGGTGATGTTCTATGGCGTAGCATCTGCCCTCAACATGTCATAAAAGGAATGGCCAAAAGTTATCCTTGTTGATGATGTTGAAGTCGGAATTGGGATAGTATTGGACGAAACTGGTGGGCACACGGGTCTTTTGTCTCTCGTTCCACTTGAACTCATACGCTGTCAATCGTCCATCCTTCTCCTCGATCAAGTCTATTTCTTTTTGGTCATGAGTGCGCCAAAAGTATAGCTGGGCATAACTCCTGGTGTAGGCATTGTGTTTTACTCGCTCCGAAACCATCAGGTTTTCCCACAGCATTCCAACGTCATTACGCAGTTCGAGGGGGGCGAAATGAGATAAGACGGCATTGCGCACACCATTATCCACAAAGTAGATTTTTTTGCCTTTTTTTATTTCATTGCGTGCATTGCGGCTGAAGGAGTTTAGCCTGAAGATGATAAAGCATTTTTCCAGCAAGTTGATATAATTCTCAATAGTCGCCTTATCTATTCCTACGGTTTGAGCCAGCTCATTATAAGAGACCTCGGAACCGATTTGGAGGGCTAGAGCCTTGACCAACCTCATCAATGCATCTGGCTTTCTCATTCCCTGGAACGACAAGGCATCCCGATATAGGTAATTATTCGCCAAATTCATCAATGTGTCTTGAGCATATTCGGGTGCTGTCACAACTTCTGGGTATAAGCCATAGATCATCCTGGTTTCCAACATGCGCCGCTCGTCAACCTGTGACGTTGATGCTGCCAGCTCGGGGAGTGAGAGCGGGAAAAGGTTAAATTCAATCAATCGACCTGTTGCCGGCTCATTGATTTCGTCGGCAAGGTCAAATGATGATGATCCGGTCACGATTACGTGGGTATCTAGGTGCAGGTCACCAATCTTTTTCAGTGTAAGACCAATATTTTTTACCCGCTGTGCCTCATCAATCAGGAAAAAATCGTGTGGCTCAACGAGGGCTTTCAGCTCAGTTGAGGTTTTGTCAATCAGTAACCTGCGGTCATCCTCATTGTCGCAGTTCAGGATACGCACCCTTGTCCCCGCTGTTGCCAATTCCATAAGTAGTGTGCTCTTACCCACTTGTCGAGGTCCCAAGATTGTGATTACCTTGCGACGGCTATACGCTTTCTCCAGTTCTTTTTGTATGATTCGATGTATCATAATTGTGATTTATTGACCGCTGCAAAGATAGATAAAAGTATTGTAATCCCCAAATTTTATATAAATTTGGTGAGTATAATCCCCAAATTTGGCAAAATTTTGGGATTAGCGGTGTTTTTTGACTATGGCAAATGCCGAAACACTAATGTGGAATGCTACTGTTTTTTGCTTATGAGTTGGGCTTCGCGGTTGTGACTTCGTTGACGAGGTAGACGATGCTCTGGTAGGGGATACCGCCGTTGGTTTCCAGGCCTACCTCGCAGGTGCGGCTGTTGCTGTAGCCCATCTCGATGTGGTTATCTTCAAGCTGTTTGCGCAGTTTCCTCAATGCCCAGCGGTTGACCTCGGGGTGCGTCCAGCCGCGGTCACCAGCAAAGCCGCAGCAGCCCACGCCCTCGGGCAGGTAGACGTTGTTGCTGCAGAGGCGCGCCAGACTGGTCATCTTGTCCACCAGCCCCATCTCGCGTGTCGAGCAGGTGAAGTGCAGGGCAATGTGGCGGTCGATGGGCGTGAAGTCGAGTCGGTCACGCAGGTAATCCCAAATGAACTCTACGGGCTCATACAGTTTCATGCGCGTGATGCATTTCCTCATGCGGTGCAGGCAGGGGCTCTGGTCGCACATGACGGGGTACTTGCCATGCTCGCTGGCTTGCCACAGCGCCTCATCGAGTTCGGCGGTTTTTTTGTCGGCGATGTCGAGCATGCCCTTGGACTCCCAGATGGTGCCGCAGCACATCTTTTCCAACCCTTCGGGGAAAATGACTTCGTAGCCCGCCTTGTGGCACAGCTGCACCATCTCATCGACGAGTGTATTCTTGACGGGTGCACCTTTGGACAGGCCCATCGTCTGGTTGATGCACGAGGGGAAATAGACCACCTTGAGCGTTGATGATTCTGAGGTGCAAGATTTTGCGTCTCTACATGTGCGGGGTTGCCGCGCTTTGCCAGGCATGGCTGGTGTCCACAAGGGCAGTCCAGCCTTATGCATCGCGCCAGCGACGCCGTTCATGGCTGATGTGCCAAGGATATTGTGGCCCAAGCGTGCCGTGTCAAGCACAAAGCGCAGTCCGCTCTTGATGCCCGCAAAATGCCGTGCGGCAAAGTTACCCGCCTTGTAGCCCATGCTACCCTGTGGCAAGGCCTCCATGCGCACGAGGTGGGTCAAATCGGCGACATTGATTTTCATCGGGCATGATGTGGCGCACAGGCCGTCGCCCGCGCAGGTCTGGTCGCCCTGATAACGGTATTGCTTGACGAGCGTTGCCAGCCGCTCGGGATCGCTGCCGGTCTCACGCAAGTGCGAAATCTCGCGCTGGATGACGATGCGTTGGCGTGACGAGAGCGTGAACCCGCATGTCACGCAGTTCACCTCGCAGAAGCCGCACTCGATGCACTTGTTGGCCTTGACGACGCCCTCAACCGTCTCGCGTTGGCTATCGTGGCGGTCCTCTGAAGCGGCCACGCCAAGGCGAGGCTCTACAGGGGTGGCCATTTCCAGCCCCTTCATTTTGAGTTCAGGCAGTGGCTTGAAGTGCTTGATAAAGCACTCGGGGTCGTCGTTGAAGATGACGCCAGGATTAAGCAGATAATGCGGGTCGAAAATCTCCTTCAACTCACGCATGGCGGCAAAGGCCTCCTCGCCCCATTCATACTTGACAAACGGTGCCATATTGCGGCCCGTGCCGTGCTCGGCCTTCAACGAGCCGTCATATTCCTCGACCACCAGTCGCGCCACATCGCGCATCATGCTGGCGTAGCGCTGCACCTCGCTCTCGTCGCTGAAGAGCTGGTTGATGATGAAGTGGTAATTCCCCTCAAAGGCGTGGCCGTAGATGCAGGCGTCATTGTAGCCGTGGTCGGCAATGAGTTTTTGAAGCTTGACGGTGGCTTCAGGCAGGTCCTCGACGGCAAAGGCCACATCCTCGATGAGGCACGAGGTGCCCAAGGGACGCGCACCGCCCACGCTGGGAAAGATGCCCGAGCGGATGGCCCAGTACTTGCCATAGACGGCCGGGTCGGTGGTAAACTCGACAGGGATATAAGTTTTGAATCTTGACAGACACTGGGTGATGGCATCAATGCGCTGTTGCAGATCCTCGGGTGTCATGGCCTTGGTCTCGGTAAGGATGGCGGTCAGGTTGTGGTAATCGCCAGGCTTCACGCCATCGATTTTGCCAGCGTCAACGTCCTGCTTGTATTGCAGATAAACAGGGTCATCTACCGAGGCCAGCGACAGGTAGTCGAGCATCTCGGCACTCTTGACCATCAGGTTTTCCTCACTCATGGCGATGTCCTCGTCGCTCGATTTCAGCTGCTTGAGGGCGACTACCGCCTCGCAACTCTCCTTCATCGTGAAGAAATAGAGCATGGCGCTGGCTTTGCACGGATAGTCGTGCAACGTGCGCATCGTCACCTGGCTGATAAAGGCCAGCGTGCCCTCGCTGCCCACCACGCAGTGGGCGATGATGTCAAACGGGTCATCATAGGCGATAAATGGCCGCAGGTTCAGTCCCGTGACGTTCTTGATGCTGTATTTCTTGCGGATTCGGTCGGCCAACGGCTGATTGGCGCGGATGCGGTCCCGCAGGGACTCTATATCTGCGATGAAATCGGGATGTGAATGCCTGAACGCCTCACGACTGGCCTCGTCGCCCGTGTCAAGCACGGTGCCGTCAGGCAGCACCAGGCGGGCCGAAATGAGCATGCGGTCACTGTTGGCATGGGTGCCGCAGTTCATGCCCGAGGCATTGTTGGCGACGATGCCGCCCACCATGGCCGAGCCGATGCTGGCCGGGTCGGGCGGGAACACGCGCCCCAGCGGCTTTAATATCTGGTTCACCCGTGCCCCCACGATGCCTGGCTGCAGGGTGATGCGCTCGGCATCGGCGGCGACGCTATAGTCCTCCCAGTTCTTGCCTGCGACAATCAGGATGCTGTCGCTCACGCTTTGACCCGACAGCGACGTGCCTGCCGCCCTGAACGTGAACGGCAAGCCATGGCGGTTGGCGATAGTCACGATTTGTGACACTTCATGCTCGTCTTTGGCCCGTAACACCACCTTAGGCGTCAGGCGGTAGAAACTCGCGTCGGTGCCCCATGCCAGCGTACGCAGCTCATCGGTATAAATCCTGTCCTCGGGCAGGATTCCCTTGATCTCTTCTATAAAAGCGTGATAGCTATTCATCTTGTTATCGTTTATATAGGACTCAATAATAGTTGATGGTCATTTCGGCGGTCAGGTTCAGTTCATCGCCCCGCGAGTCGCGGTAGATGATGCTCATGCCGCGATATGCCTCGGGAACGAGGAGCACGCTGATGCCGCTCCACTGGGGTGGACCATAGTCAAAGGACTTGCCCGAGAGCAGCACGGCGTTGCCCACATAGTCGATGTCATAGAAGCCGCCTCCACGGCATTCCTCATGCGCCATGAGCAGGTCGCGGTGCAGGGTGACCATCCCCAGCCTCAGGTGGCCGCCATTGGTGATAATGAATTTTGGATGTTCCATCTCGGCAAAGATAGTACTTTTTTCTTAGTTGCCAGCCTTTAGCTAGCATCCTTTTTATGGCGGTTAGGAGTGAGTGAGCGTTGAGGGATTAGAAGACAAGAAGGACAACTATTTAAATAAACTACGAATTTCACTAATTGAACGAATTGGGCATCCGCACTCTGAACTGTCCACGAACCTTTAGCTCGGCGAAGCCAATTACACGAATTACACGAATTAGACTAATTGGACCAATTAGACCAAATGAAGACATCCGCGTCCCGATTAGAACGCGGATGCCTAACTATTAACTGTTAACTATTAACTGTTAACTATTAACTATTAACTCTTAACTCCCCATGAGTTGGTCGATGAGGGCTGTCACGTCGGCGATGTTGATGTTGCCGTCCTCGTCGCAGTCGGCATTCGCGGTGTTGATGCTAGCAGCATCACCGCTGAGTAGATAATCAATAAGGGCGGTGACATCAGCGATGTTCACGTTGCCGTCGCCATCCACGTCACCACGCAGGCAGGCCGTCGGGTCGTAATCCAGTTGCTCATCCATCCAGGCGATGCGGTCACTGAGCCACTGCTTGAGATAGTCCACCTCATCGTCAAAGTTATCAGCGATATAGTAGTTGGGCCACACATATTGGCCCCAGCGAGGCCAGGCCTGGCTGTTGCGCCGCTCGGCCCCATTAACGGTCAAGACATGGGCCAGCGAGTCCACGGTGGCCATGATGCGGTCCTCGCGCAGGTTGTTGCGGCGGTATTGTGCCCAACGGTGCTTGAGTGCGGCGGTGTACTCGGGATCGGTGTTGAGTTTGTACCACCAGAAAGGTATCAGCTGGGGATCGTTTGCGCTGTTGAGGGTGTTGTTGTTCTTGTATATCCAGGTGTCGGTACGCCAGCCGTCATAGTAGTCGGCATTGCCATAGGACAGGTTGTTGTCCCACACAACCATCTTGAAGCGTGCATCCTCGCTGTCGCGACGCTTGAAAAACTTGCCGCTCAGGCGGTAACCGTCCACGTTGTGCCCCAGTTCCATCGCAATCTGGTAATCGACAAAGTTCTCCATGTCCAGGTAGTCACGATAGGCGGTGGAACCAGTGGGACGGTAATTCCACAAGGCCGACTCCATCTGGTCGATGCGCCCTGTGATGTAGTCCACTTGTTCCTGGGTCAGGTCCTCATAGTCGGGTGACTTGAACTGGAAATTGATGTACTGATTAAGGTATCGGATGCCCGTGTTGCTCACCGGGTGGAATTTTGAGGTATATGAGACCTCGTCCTCGACTCGGTTCACCTCCATGATATAGCCTCCAGTGATGGAGTCTTCCGAGAGGCCTGGATCGGGCAGGTTCAAGCGGTGCTTGCCATTGGACACGACCTCGGTGAGGATATAGACTCCATAGTAAGTGCCGTCAAGGAACAGCTCGCAAAAGCGTCCCTGGGGCGTGTATTCCATCCACGGGCGCGACACCTCAAAGGCCAGCAGGTCGCGCATCATGCTCTTGTCGGCATAGGGGGCAAGCAGTGCCCAGTTGTTATCCTTGCCAATTTCCAGAATATTCACCTTCTTTTTCACGCCGCCATCCTCGAGCGGCTTGTCCAGCGGGCGGAAGGAATAGGGCTTCTTGTCACTGTAGAGATAGGATGAGCTGCCACGGTATCGCAAGGCCACATAGCCCTCATAGTCGATGCGTTGTCCCGGGTGGGCCACGGTGTCGGCCCAGTTGAGCGTACCGTCGCCATTGTGGATGATTTTCATCCTTGCTGTGATGCGCTCCTCACGGTCGATGTAGTTGCCGTCAACGTCAATCCACACGATGGGCAGGTTGGTTGAGGTGAGTCTCACATTCCTGTTGTCAGGCATATAGTTGTCCCACCAGGAATTAGCATGGGCCGTACCCGATACGGCCAGCAGTAAAGTTGCAAGCAGTAAAAATCTTTTGATCATAGTTTATGTTATTTTTATATCGCCATGAGATGGTAGCCTATTGATTTTACCAATGGCCATTAAGCAAATAATCTATCAGCGTGGTCAGGTCATAAATGTTGATGTGGCCATCCTGGTCACAGTCGGCATTATCAGTATTGATGTTGTCAGGATTGGTTTTAAGCAAATAGTCGACCAGAGCCGTAATGTCATAGATGTTGACATGACCGTCACCGTCGACATCGCCAGGCAGATAGCTGCTGGGATCATATTCCAGTTGCTCGTCCATCCAAGCAATGCGCTCGATGATCCATTGCTTGAGGTAACTGATCTCGTCTTGATAGTTCTCAGCTATGTAGTAGTTGGGCCACACATATCGTCCCCAGCGAGGCCAAGCGATGCTGTTGCGGCGCTCGGCACCGTGAGAGGTGAGTAGGTTGGTGAGCGAGTCGATAGTGGCCATCAGGCGATCGTCACGCAGGTTGTGCCGGCGGTACTCTTTCCAGCGTGATTTGACGGCTGCAGTATAATCGGGATTGCTGTTGAGCCTATACCACCAGAATGGAATCATGTATGGGTCGGCCAGAGCATAGAGGACGTTGTTGTTATTGTACATCCAGGTGTTGGTGTACCGGCCTTGGTAATAGTTAGAGTTGCCATAAGCCAGATTCATGTCCCACAACACCATTTTGAAACGCGGATCCTCGCTGTCGCGACGCTTGAAGAACTTGCCGCTCAAGCGATACCCGTCCACATTGTGCCCCAATTCGATGGCTAGCTGATAATCGATGAAGTTGGTGATGTCAAAAAACTGCTCATAGTTGGCTGGCTCGCCCACATCATAGTGCCACAAAGCGCTCTCGGCTTGGTCAATGCGCCAGGTGATGTAATCATATTGTTGCTGGGTCAAGTCCTCATAGTCTGGCTCCTTGAACTGGAAATGAATGTAGTAGTATCTATAAGTCGTGCCAGTATTGCTCAAGGGGTGGTATTTTGATCGATAGGTCACCTCATCATCGCGGTCAACTTCCATGATGTAGCCTCCGGTCAGTTCGTCACCACTCTCCCCAGGGTCACTCAAGTTGATGCGTTTTTTCCCCCCACTCACCACCTCGGAGAGGATATATACTCCATAATAGATGCCGTCAAGAAACAACTCGCAGTAACGTCCGTCAGGCGTATATTCCATCCATGGGCGGGCCAGTTCAAATGCGAGCATGTCTCTGATCATGCTTTTGTCGGAGTAGGGGGCAAGGAGCGCCCAGTTGTTATCCTTACCCATGCCCAGGATTTCCACTTTTTGTTTGTTCCCGCCGCTTTCAAGCGGTCCATCGAGTGTGCGGAACGAGTAGGGCTTCTTATCGCTCAAGGTAAAGGTTGTATTGCCACGGTAGCGCAGGGCGATATAGCCCTGGTAGTCAATGTGCTGATTTGGCCTGAGTATCGTGTCGGCATAGTTCAGTCTTCCATCCCCGTTATGGATGATTTTCATGCGTGCGGTTATGCGGTTTTCTCTGTCAATGGTTTGATTATTAACCTCAATCCACACGATGGGCAGGTTGGTTGTTGTGAACTGGACGTAGATGTTGTCAGGTGGATAATTGGCGGCAGACCAAGCTAGAACTGTTCCTTTAAAGACGAACAGCCCTAATATGAGCAATATCAATCGTTTTATCATTTCCAAGTAGTTAGTTGTAATGATAAGAAGTTGCAAAGTTACCCGTTTTTTTCAAAAAAAGCAAATAGATTTCCCCAAAAACGAGGAATAATGTTCTTGAAAAGTATCAAGCGTGTGACTTGTGATTGCGGGGGTGGTGGGCGAGGATTTCGTTGCGCAACTGGCTGCGGTCGATATGGACATATATCTCGGTGGTGGTGATGCTCTCGTGACCCAGCATCTGCTGGATGGCACGCAAGTTGGCACCGCCTTCAAGCAGGTGGGTGGCAAAACTGTGGCGCAGGGTGTGGGGACTGATGACCTTGCGCACCCCGGCCAGTTCGCACAGTTGCTTGACGATGTGGAAAATCATTTGGCGCGTGAGCATTGCTCCCCTGCGGTTAAGGAACAGGATGTCCTCGCTGCCACGCTGCACCACTTGATGGGAGCGCGTCTGCTCCAGGTAAAGGTTAATCTGCTCAATGGCCACGGGCGAGATGGGTACCAGCCGCTGCTTGTTGCCCTTGCCCTGAATGATGACGTAGTGCTCCTCGATAAACAACTGTGACAACCGCAGTCCCACTAGTTCGCTCACGCGCAGGCCGCACCCGTACAGGGTCTCGATGATGGCGCGGTTGCGTTGCCCCTCGGCCTTGCTCATGTCGATGGCTTCAATCATGCGGTCAATCTCGGCCACGGTGAGCACCTCGGGTAGGTGGCGTCCTATTTTGGGCGTGAGCAGTAGCTCGGTGGGGTCGTTTTCCATAAAGCCCTCTTGCCGCAGGAATTTGTAGAAACCTTTCACACCGCTGATGATGCGCGCTTGGGAGCGTGGCTGGATACCCACATCCTGCAAGGTGCACACAAACCGTTCCAGATCATCGGTCGTTGCTCGCTCTATCGCTATGCCCTCATCGGCGAGGAACCTGATGAGTTTGTCCACATCGTCGCTGTAGGCACTCGCCGTGTTGGCGCTCATGCCTTTTTCGAGCGTGAGATGAGCCAAGAAGCGCTGTTTCACATTGCCGATGTCAGTAATGTCTCTCATGGCCGTGGTTGAAAGGTGCCGATAATAGTGTCAGCGAGCAGATGATCATAGTTGTCGATGATGAATACCCTCGCGCTGTCACCGGCTGGGGCGATTCTCATGCGGCGGTTGTCGCCACCGTCAAGCCAGTCGAGGCGCAGGGTGAGCGTGTCGCCTTGCCAAGCATAGGCCGCCGCGCTGGTGAAGGGGCGCTGGATGCCCACTAGCGGCTCGCGGCACTCCATGATGTAGATGGGGCGATCGTCGCTGGTGGTGAGCCGCCACTCGCCATGGCCGGCGGCTGCCCGCAGTGGGCCGCGCTTATCGGTCATGATAAACAGGCGGTCGTTGCCCTGAGGACTGACTTCGATAGAACTGATGTTCAGCCGGTTGTCGTCAAGCATGATGCGAGACTTGAACAATCGTTTCTCCCACGGGTTGCTGGCCTCGCCATGCGGGACGTCGATATCATAGGTAATGGGTTTTGTGGCATTGTGCTCCCACTCATTGTTGATGATGGGGATGAGCAGGTGATAGTAAATGTCGTTCATTTCACCACCATAATCGACCGACCTGCCGTTGATGACCACCACCATGTCGAGGCGTCGAATGACGTCAATGACCTGTCCGCCATATCCGGCAGCAAAAAAAGACTCGGCCAGCGGCTGGTGCAGTATTCTGGTCTGGTAGCCATAACCCTTGTAATAGTCGTCGACATCATAGTCTGTGAACCAGCTGCGAAAGGTGTGCCACGCCCGGCGAAGCGAGCGCACAAAGCTTTGCCATAGCGACAACTTGGGCTTTTGCACCTTGTCGTGGAAGTGCATGTGGCTCATGTCCTTGATCCACTGTGAGCTCACCAGTTGCTGTCCTTCCCAGTTGCCATCTTGGAGCATGAGTTGCCCCAGTTTGGCTTGGCTCTCGGCATGCAGGCGCATTCCCCATCCGGCAATCTCAACACTGTCGGGAGCCATCTCCCAGTCGGCTTGGGTGATGTGCAACGGCTGCAGGATGCGTGTCTTGATAAAATCCAGCATCCGCTGCCCTGTGACCCTTGAGACGATGGTGGCCAGCACATGGGTACACATCGAGTCATAGCTCGTCTCTTTGCCAACACCACAGAATGGACCCTTAAACCAGGAGGTGAGCCAGTCGGCTTTCCCCTCAAAGATGCTGAAATCCTGCTCCCGTCCTGTTGACATCGTGAGCAGGTGACGCACGGTGAGGCTATCCAGAGCAGGAGATAACTTGGCTGGCATCTTGTCGCGCAGGTATTTGGAGACCTTGTCATCCACCTTGAGCAAACCGTCGTCGATGGCTATGCCCACGGCTAGCGCGGTGATGGTCTTGCTGGCGCTATAAAGCAGATGCAAGTCGTCGGCACGATAGGGACTGGCATGATACTCGCTGATGACCTTGCCGTGGCGCAGGATCATGATGTGATGGATGTCATTGAGTGGTGATGATGTCATCACATCATGGAAGTGGTTGAGGATGGCAGGGTCAACTCCTTGTGCTTCGGGCGTGGAGCGCGGCAGGTCTCCCACCTGGGCTACAGCGGTCAGGCTGAAGGTCAAAAACGATATGAGCGCAATGCAGTAACGGGTCATTGGATGGTAAACCGAATGGTAGCAGGCTTGGAATTAGGATAAGTGTCGCGGATGGTTACCTCATTCTTATTGAAGTCAAAGACGAAAACCAAGCCGCTAATCCAGTCCACATAGTGCACACGCACCTCAAGTGTCTCAGGCGATGTCCAGGCATAGGCCGAAGCAGCCGTGAAACCATGGGCGAAGCCCTGCATGCGGTTGATGGCATTGATGGAATAATAGGGATAACCTGCCATGGGGCTGTAGTTCCAAGTGCGGTAGCCCATAGCTAGAGCCTCTTGGGTGCCGTCTTCACTGTCAAGTGTCAGCACATTGTGACCAACTTCGATGCTTTTCAGTTTGAAACGATTGGCATCCAACTGGAGTCGGCGTCCCAAGAAAGCATCCGCTTTTTTGCCAGAGAGCTTGCCTTGGGGCAAGGTCAGTTTGGCCGAGGCGCAAAGTGCTTCAAGCCGTTTCTGCAGTTTCTTTTCGGGTTTGAGCGGCTTGGCCTTCAATCCTGGCATCAATTGGCTCCAGATGCACGCCAGTTCCTCGTGACCATAGAGTTTCATGCCCAGGATAACCACCACGAGGTCCTCTTGGGGCACCACGACGGTATATTGTCCCATCGCGCCGTCGGCACGGTAGGAGCCTGGCCATTTGCTTTGCCACACCTGGTAACCATAGCCCTGGTTGCCATCGGTGGGAGGCGTGGTTTCCTTCGCCCCACCGTCAATGAGTCGTGAACAGGCTGCCTCCACATAGTCGGCATTGATGAGTTGCTGGCCTTCCCATCGGCCCTTGTTGAGCAACAACAGGCCCAACTTGGCCATCGTCTCGGCCTGGACACGTAGTCCCCAGCCGCCTGTGTTAATGCCGTCTGGGCTGGTCTCCCAATCGGCCACTGTGATGTGCATGGGACCGAATAATTTCTGATTGAGGTAATCCAGCACGGTGTGGCCTGTCACACGCTGCACGATGGCACTGAGCATGAAGGTGCACATCGAGTCATACTGGAACAGGCTGCCGGGTGCGTCGTCAACTGGTTTGGCAAGCCAGTCCTTGACCCAGTCCATGCTATTGTTGCGCATGGTCCAGTCGGGTTTCACACCCGAAGCCATCATGAGCAGGTCGCGCACTGTCATGGCGGCCATATTGTCGCTCACGCGGTTGGTACGCTTGTCGGGGAAGAAAGTCATCACCCTATCATCGAGCCTCAGCAGGTTATCGTCGATGGCGCAACCCACGGCAAGCGACACAAACGTCTTGCTCGCCGAGTAGAGCGTGTGGCTGTCCTCGGCACGGAACGGCGCGGGATGCAGTTCGGCGACCACCTTGCCGTGGCGCACGACCATCACATGGTGGATGTCACACTCGGGCAGTGCCATCAGCGAGTCCATCATGTCGATGACTGCCTGGGTGCTGATACCCTCGGCAGCAGGTGTGCTGCGGGGCAGGTCGCCCACCTGTGCCGCCAGCAGCAGCGGCAGCAACGCCAGTAATAATATAAATTGTCGTTTCATTCTTGTTATAGTTGATAGTTGTCCAGTGCTTGTTTCAGCTCGTTCTGGATGAGCAGTTTCAATTCAGTGGGTTCCAGTACCTCGACGCTGGAGCCGTGGGACATGATTTCTTCTTTCAGGTCATAGGTAATGCGCATCCAGTAAGTGAAAACCGAGTAGCTGTCATGCACCTCCTCCATCTGTGACGGGTGCAACGGCAGGGCGCGGAAATATTTGGCCTGGGTGGGCTCCACGCGAAGCACGATGCGCTTGGCTTTGTTCTTGTTGGTGATGATGCCGAAGCAGTCCTTGAAAAACTCTGATGGCTTGACACCATCGGGCATCGTGAATGTGTCCTGCAACAGGTTCAACTGGGTGATGCGGTCGAGCGAATAGGTCTTGACTGCATTATCCTTGACATTCATGCCGATGACATACCACAACTGCTTGAAAATCTTCACAAAATAGGGCTCCAAAACGATGCCGTCGGTGGGTTGGGAGCGGGTGTAGCTCTTGTAAGAGAAGCGGATGCGGCGGTTCTGCTTCATCGCATCGATGATGACAGGCAGGTGCTCACGGGCCGAGGGCACGCTCTCCAGGATAATGCGGTCAGAGATGTCATGGGCGTTGCTCAACATGCCGCTCAGTGAGGCCGAGTCCACAAGCCAGGAACGTAGCCGTGCATTGTCCTCTCCGCCCGAGTCGTCGATGTAGTACTCAAAGGTGGACTTGTCACACACGATGTTGATGTCAAACATGTCCTCGACTCCGTCACGGTAGTGGAAAAACGTGCGGCGCGCCAGCGGCTTGCCCTCACTGATCTCGCTGCGCAGCCATGCGTCGTTCAGATCCTTGAGCGTGATGCGCCCATAGCGGTTGATGGTGTCCACCAGCCACACATAGCGGGTTACCAGATTGCGTGCCATGCAGTAAAAGGTTAGAGGTTAAAGGATAGAGACTTTTACTTGTTGCCTTTGATAAGGAGGGCCAGGCCAATCATCGTCAAGGCAGCGTTCAGCAGCAGCAACTCAAAGCCCAGCGTGTAGTCATAACTGTTCTTGAGCCACATCTGGATGAAGAAGCTGATAACGGGAGCCGCGATGCACACAACGGGCACCAATCGGTCACGCACGGGACTCTTCCACATCATGCCAAAGGCGAACAGACCCAGGATGGGGCCATAAGTGTAGCTGGCGAGGGTGTAAACCGCGCTGATGGCATCACTGTTGCTGATGGCGTAGAAAATCAGGATAACCAGGCCCATGCAGGCGGCCATGGCGATGTGAACTAGGCGGCGGGTGCGTCCCAGGTCATGATCGTCCTGCTTCTTGTCGGCCTCAAGGATATCGACGGTAAACGAGGTGGTGAGCGAGGTCAGCGCTGAACCGGCAGCCGAGTAGGCGGCGGCAATCAGTCCGATGATGAATACCACACCCAGCAGCACGGGCATACCTTCACTGAAGGCCACCGTGCCAAAGAGTTCGTCGGTCTTCTCGGGCATGGCAATGCCGTGGGCTTTGACGTGCAGGGTGAGCAATGTGCCCAAGATGAGGAACAGTGCAATGACAATAACCTGCAGGAAGACGCTTACGATGAGGTTTTTAGCCGACTCGCTGGCATTCTTGCACGCGAGGCTGCGCTGCATCAGGTCCTGGTCAAGACCCGTAGTGGCAATGACCATAAAGATGCCTGCAATGAACTGTTTCCAGAAGTAGGTGCCCTCTTTGGGATTATCAAAGAAGAACACACGTGAGCTCTCGTCACCCCCCACAGCCTTGCACAGGCCTGCCAGGTCATAACCCAGTCCCTTGGCGACAAAGTAGATGCTCAGCACTACCGACAGGATGAGGCAGAAACTCTTCAACGTGTCGGTCCAGATAACCGTCTTCACGCCACCTTGCAGGGTGTAAAGGAAGATGAGGGCAATGGTGACGATGACATTGATGACAAACGGGATGTGCAGCGGCGAGAACACCAGCAACTGCAAGGTAACGCACACCACGTAGAAACGCACTGCGGCTCCCAGCATCTTACTGATGAAGAAGAACCATGCGCCGCTCTTGTGCGTGCTGCCGCCAAAGCGCTGCTCCAGGTAGCCGTAAATAGATACCAGGTTGCGCTTGTAGAACAGCGGGATAAGCACATAGGCGATGACAAAGTAGCCGACGATGAAGCCTAGCGCCATCTGCAGGTAGCTGAAGCCCTTGGTGACCACCATGCCAGGCACTGAGATAAAGGTCACACCCGAGATGGGAGCGCCCAGCATGGCGATGGCGACAATAAACCATGGGGCCTGGCGACCACCGCTCAGCGCGGTAGTGGTGTCGCTCTTGCGCGACGCGGCCCACGAGATGATAAACAGGAGAATGAAATAGCCAACTATCGTGGCAAGTACAATCCAGGGAGTCATATCTAAGTTTAGTTTATAGTTAACAGTGAAAAGTTAAAAGTTTTTTATAACTGTATTATTGTTTGGGACTGTGTCATAATTCAACGTCGCAATGTTTAACCGTGCTAAGCACGGGAAATTCATACAAATTATTTAAAAAAATTTAATACATAATTTGTTTTAATTTCCCGCCCGAAGGGCGGTTGTTTTTACAGGCGAAACTATTATTATGACACACCATCTGTAACCTTATTCTTTGTAGAGGAGATAGGGCTTGCGTTGTGCCTTGAAGCGGGTGATATCGTCCTGCCAGGTGGCTTTGATCTCGTCGGCGCTCTTGCCCTCTGCAATCATTTCGCGCACGCGGGTGGTGCCCATGAGCAAGTCAAAGAAGTTGCTCTTCAAGTAGAACTGGTGCCCTCCCTTAGTGAGGTTGCGATAAGCATCAATGACATATTCCAGGTTGATGCCCTTGGCAATGACATCCTCAGCCTTCAGGTTGTGCAGGTCTACACCATAGCACAGTTTGTCCATTTGTGGCGGGGTCTTGGCGCCAAAGCGGCTCTTGGGCGTGAATGAGAAGGCATAGCCCGTCATGTCGGGGTGACCGTAGACCTGGAAGGGCCAGTCGGTGCCACGACCCAGACTCACCGTCGTCCCCTCAAAGTAGCAAGTCGAGGGATAAAGGTAGATGGCGAGCATATTAGGCAGGTTGGGGCTCGGAGCAATGGGCAGTTGGTAACGGGTTTGGTGGGTGTAGTTCTCACAGGGGATGACCGTTAGGTCACACTTCTTGCCTTCTTTTAACCAACCCTCGCCGTTGGCCATCTGTGCCAGTTCGCCCAGTGTCATGCCATGCACGGTGGTAATGGGCAGGCGACCCACGCCCGACTTGAGTTTCATGTCTAGGATGGGACCGTCAACATACATGCCATTAGGATTGGGGCGGTCGAGCACCATGAACTGCTTGTCATAGGTCACCGCCGCATCCATCAGGTTGATCATTGTCACATAATAGGTATAGAACCTCAAGCCCACGTCCTGGATATCGGTCACAATCACATCGATACCGTCCATTACCTGCTTGCTGGGCATGGGTGACTTGCCGTCATAGAGCGACGCGATGGGGATGCCAGTCTTCTCGTCAACACTGCTCGACACGTGCTCGCCGGCATCAGCGTTACCGCGAAAACCATGCTCAGGCGAGAAGATAGTCACCACGTTCACGCCGTTCTCGAGCATCAGGTCCAGGGTGTGCTTGTCGCCCACCATGCCGGTTTGATTGCTCAGCAGCGCCACGCGCTTGCCCTTGAGCAGGGGCACATATTCACTTGTGCGGGCGGCGCCCAGCACCACCTCGGCGCTGGCCTGTTCACCTGCTGCTTGTGTCTGTTGTTGGGATGGGGCCGTTGTCGCAGTCGTTGTGGCCTTACTGTGACAGGCATTAAGCGTGGTTAGCGACGTGAGCGAGAGCCACGCCACGGCCAGCAATAAGAAAATCTTGGTCACTTTCATCATGATTTTGGTTATTGGTTCTAATCTTTACCGCAAAATTACCCATTTACACGAAATATCCCAAACAATTTTTGTATTTTTGCCCTGTCTCGGCAACGCGCGTCATCATGCGACGCACATGCCGATTTATCTAACAGGTATTGAGAATGGCACTTGTCAATGATAAAAAGTGGGGTAGGACCAATGGCGCTTTGGCAGCCATTGTACTGGCTGCCGTGGCGTTTTATGTGCTCAACCTGTTGTCGCCCGAGTTTCACGATGATTTTGTCTATAAATTCACGCTTGTGAATGGCTCTGTCGATTATTCCCGCCCTATCAATAGCCTGACTGATGTGTTCCGTTCCCAATGGGAGCACTATTTTGTGGCCAATGGCCGCAGCGTGGTGCACGTTCTGGTCCAGGTGTTCACGGGACTGTTGGGCAAGCAGATTTTCAATGTGCTTAATGCCATCGTTTTTGCCATTTTTGTCTATCTGCTGCAGTACAATGTCACGCGTCACTTGCGGGGCAAGGGTTTCTTTGCAGTCACGTTCACGTTGTTTCTTGTATTGCTGTTGCCCTTGTTCAAGGACACCTTCCTGTGGATGACTGGCAGCGTGAACTACCTGTGGAGCGGCACTGCGGTGCTGCTTTTCCTCTCGATATATGAGTCAAGGGGACATCTCCTCATTAAAGACAGTAGGGTAGTGGTGTGGATGTTGCCGTTGGCGTTGTTCATGGGATGGACCCATGAGGGCATATCGTTGCCGCTCGCCGTCTCGCTGTTGGTGCTCAATCTCTTGGATTTTAAGCGTTCGCGTCACACGTGGGGCTTCTGGCTCACTGTTGCGTTTCTTGTTGGCGCTTGCATCACGGCATTGGCTCCTGGCAACTTGGTCCGTTCGTCAGCGGCTGGCGGTTTTGCTTTGTCCACCTTGGGGTTGAAGGTGCTCAATGGCATCACGGTGTTTGGTCACCTCAGAATCGTCTATCTGGCCATCCTCTTGACGGCTGTCTTGTGGTTAGTTAATCGGCCATTGGCCCACGATGTGCTCAGGCAGAACAGGCACCTCTTGCTGGCGATGTTGCTTTCGGTGGGCATCGTTCTTGTAGCTGGCTTGACTTCCCAGCGCACGGCGTTTGGCTTAGAGCTGTTCTCAATGGTCTTTGTCTTGCGGCTCGTTGGTCAATGGTCAGCCTGTTTAAAGGGTAAAACGTTGAATTGGTGTGCTGTCACTTTGTCGGTGTTGTTAATTGGTTTTTATGCGCTGTTGCTGAGCCACACCATCCCCACGTGGCATGAAACGCAGCGCCTCATTGCCCAAATCGAGCGCAACGACGATGGCATCATCGGCACGTGTGAGCATGATGCTGGCGTTTTCTCAGGCTTTGTCCGCACGATGATTTCTAACGACGCTGCCAGGAATGCCATCAATTATGATTCTCAGGGGTGGCCGTTAAGCATCGCGGCTACCTATCATCGAGATTCGCTGGTGTTCTTGCCTCAGGCATTTCTTGACGATTTGGCCGCCCATGGTGAGAAATATGAGCGTTTGGACTTCAACTCACCATTTGAGTTCTTTGTCCAGCGCATCGATGATCCTGTGTCGGTTAGCGAGGTGACGTTCTCGTTGTCACCAACCGATTTTGCTAGCCTCCCGTTCTTTTTCCGGCCCATAGCCCGGCACATGAACAAGTACACTGCCAGCGAGGTCGTAGCCGATAAATGGGCCACGGTTAAACTGTTCGGCAAGAATTACCTCTTGATCAAGAAAGACCACGATTTGGATTCAAGGTTAATCGACATCCAAATCAGATGAATAAATAATTATTGCCTATATTTGCATGATGATGAAGAAGATAAGAGTCATAAGGATTGCCCTCTCGGTGGCGGTTTTGCTCGTCACTGCGATGTTGGTTTGGCAAGGGCACAACGAGACATTGGCGCATTACCAACTGACGCTCAATCTGTCTAGCATGGTGCTGGGCGTGCTCATCACTTGGCTGATTGTCACCCTGCTTGTGGGGCGTGTCTATTGCTCCAGCGTGTGCCCCGTTGGCACATTGCAGGACATTGCCGCATGGCTCGACAAGCGTCTGAGGCATGGGGGCAAGGGACATTATCATTTCGTCTTTTCCAACAACCGCATCCGTTACATCACGTTGCTGCTTGTCGCAGTGGCCATGACTGCCGATCAACGTTACACGGGCCATGTCGCCAGACTGCTCGACCCCTCGCAGTTGTTTAGCGACTGCTTGGGTGTGCATGGCTCTTTCACTGCACCGCTCTTTGGCTTCTTGGGCGCGGGCATCGCACTGGTCATCCTGCTCGGCATTCTGTGGATTGCCTATCGTGGTGAGGGACGCTCGTTCTGCAACACCATCTGCCCGGTCGGTACCGTTTTGGGTTTCTTGAGCCGAGCATCGCTCTATCATTTTGACATTGACACTGACTTGTGTACGGGTTGTAACCAGTGTGTCCAGGAGTGTAAGGCCCAGTGCATCAATCCCAACGATCACACGATTGACCTGAGCTGTTGCGTGATGTGCGTGAATTGTGCCGCTTCATGCCCCAATCGGGCCATCAAATTCACTAACACGCGCAAGCGTTTGTCCACCCCCTTGATGCAGCCCACGCCTTAAGATAATTACCTATATTGGCTGTCATGGGCTCAATGAAACAAATAGGAGATATCTGGGGTCGAGAGGTGCTGAAGTTTAGCCTTTGGACCCTCATCGCGGCTCTGGTATGCTTTTTGCTGTATAGGATTCTCGTGAACAACACAACTCAACACCTGGTGCCGCTCAGCCATGTGGAGCGCGACGGACTGATGACCGTGACGCTGCCCGCGTCATTGGCCGATACATTGCTGCGCTATGAGGCATTTGATGTGCATTTCAACCCTGAGCGCGGCATTGCCAACTGTGCGGCCTATGAGCTCACCGTGGGAGAATTGCATGGTGATGTGCCGCGTGGTGACTTCATGCCCGATACCCATGTCTCGGGTTGCGCCCTGCCTACCGACTATGCCGGCAGCGGCTTGGAACGTGGTCATTTGGTGCCTGCTGGTGACCTCAAGTGGAGCGAGGAGGCCATGCGCCAATCGTTCCTGATGACTAACATCTGTCCCATGGCCAAGGGGCTGAACGAGGGCGGATGGGCCAAGCTGGAGGAGAAGGTGCGCGAGTGGGTGCGCCGTGATAGTGCGCTGTTGGTGTTTGCTGGTCCCATTGTCAGTGATGGCGACAGCACGTTGGCTCGTGGCAAGATGGCCGTTCCCTCTCGGTATTTCAAGGTGGTGATGGCCCCCTGTGTGAGGCCCGTGCGGGCTATCGCGTTCATTTATCCTAACGGTAACAGCGCTGGACGGTTGGACAAATATGCCGTGAGCGTCGATGAGGTCGAGCACAGGACGGGTCTGGACTTTTTCCCTGACCTGCCCACTAGCGAGCAACATCACGTGGAATCCATAGTTAACCTCGACGCGTGGCTCAATTGACAATAACCTAAATAGAATGATATCAAGTAAACAATGAAACAAACACTCAAAATCTGGATTCTTGTGGCAGCGATGGTGCTGGGTGGTGCCATCCCCCCGCAGTTGATTGGCGATAACGGCATCACCACCCAGTGGTGTGCCCAAGCAAAGAGCAAAAAGAAATCCAAGAAAAAAGCCCAAAAGAAGAAAACTAAGAAGAATAAGTCCAATAAGGCCAATAAGTTTAGTTTCTATAGTGTGGCAAGCCAGTCCAATCTGACAAGCAAGACCCCTCAGCAAAGGGGCAATGCCTTGCTCGCGGTGGGTATCCCCAAGGGCGTAAGCAATGAGGTCATCAATTACAAGGCGATACGCGTCAATTTCAACCCAGCATTGAGGATTCCTAACTGCGTGGCCTATGAACTGACGGCGACAATGGTCGATATGTGTGATGCCCCCGACCACGAGTCGCGCAAGAACTTCAATTATGCCAAGGATCCCAGTGTCAGCTCATGCCCCGAGAATTGGGAATACCGCAACAGCGGCTACAGCCGTGGCCACATGGCCCCAGCCATGGATATGCGCTGGAACAGAACAACGATGGCGCAGTGTTTCTACATGACCAACATGTGCCCTCAGGACACCAAGCTCAACAATGATCACTGGCGTGCGCTCGAGGAGAAAGTACATCGCTGGGCTAAACGCGACAAGCGCCTCATGGTCTATACAGGTCCTATCGTCGGCAAGAATCCCACGATGATTGGCAAGGACAAACAGAACATCGCGGTTCCCGACGCCTTCTTCAAGGTGGTATATGCTCCCGAGCAGGGCCGCGCCATCGCCTTCATCTACGACAACCGACCCTGTCCTGGAGGCATCAGCAAGTATGCCGTCACCGTGGCCGAGGTCGAGCGTCGCACTGGCCTCACCTTCTCCTCCACCATCCCCAAAAACCAGTGCAACATCAGCGACTGGTAAACTGAATATGAAATCCGATACCCCTAGGTTGCAGGAAGCCCAATTGGTCATATTTGACTGATTGGGCTAATTTGCAGTGTAACAGTGCTCAAATTCACAACGAATAGTTGTTGTAGTTGTTGTTCCTCGTTGTGCAGGTTGTTTGAAACTCGTGCGTCAGCCTAAACCCCGCAAAGATTATTTGTTATTCAAGATAACTTTTACTAACTTTGTGGCGTAATAAGTGTTTAATCGAATAACTCATATCATGAGTAAGGAAATTCAAAACACAAATCCTGAGCCTGGTATGGAGCAGCTTTATGAACGAGTCAAAAGCATCCTGACCAGTGCTAGACAGCGTGCATATAGCGCCGTCAATTTCGCTATGGTTGAGAGTTATTGGTTGATAGGTCAAACAATAGTAGAACATGAACAACATGGCGAAACAAGGGCTGGATATGGCAAAGGGCTGTTAAAAGAGTTAGCGTCAAAGCTTACAATAGAATATGGTAAAGGTCTTGATGAGCGTGAACTGCGCAAAATGCGCCAGTTCTACCTCGTTTTCAAAAATCGGGACACACTGCGTCCCGAATTAACGTGGTCACACTATCGACGGCTTATCAGCATTGAAGATGAACAAGTCCGTATCTGGTATATGAATGAAGCGGCAAATGCCGTTTGGAGTACCAGGCAGATGGATAGGCAGATTTCCACGTTATACTATGAACGTCTTATGGCTAGCAGGGACAAAGCTCCTGTGATTCATGAAGCTCAAGAAAAACTCAACACTCTGCACCCAACACACTTTATTCATGATCCTTATGTGCTGGAATTCTTAAACCTTAAAGAATATCCCGCTTTACGAGAGAGTGATTTGGAGCAGGCCTTAATAGACCATCTACAGCAATTCTTGTTAGAATTAGGACGCGGTTTTTGTTTTGTGGCAAGGCAACAAAGAATGCGATATGATGATGAGGATTTTTATGTTGATTTGGTTTTCTATCACAGCATTTTGAAATGTCATGTGTTGATTGACCTCAAACTTGGAAAACTCACTCATGAAGATGTAGGGCAGATGGATAGCTACATTCGCATGTTTGATGCCCTATACAGGAATAATGACGATAATCCCACACTTGGCATCATTCTGTGTTCACAAAAGAGTGAAGCAATCGTGAAATATTCTGTATTGAACGAAGGAAAACAGATTTTCGCTTCTAGGTACAAACTTTATTTGCCAACAGAAGATGAATTTAAGAAGATGTTAGAAACACTTTAAAATTTTAAGAATATCAAGTTTACCACTTTCTGAAATTCATTTGAGTTAGTGAAGTGGGTATTAAAAAAACAGACGATATGAGCAAGAAGAAGATATTATACTTGATTGGGGCGGTGATATTGCTGCTGCTGGGATATAAGGGAGCTGACTTGAAAAACTCTTTCTACAAGAGTGCCTACAACGATGAACTGCCTACCGAGGAGCAGACTACCGACAAACAGGACGAGGGGAAGGACTACAAGTCAACGGGCGACCAGTCGTTGCTCGATGTAAAACTGCCTGAACGGCTCGAGAATCAGACGGTGCGCTACAAGTCCATCGTGGTATATTTCAACAAGAACTACCGCGTGCCCAACTGCGTAGCATATGAGTTGACCAACACCATGACCTCGATGGCCGACTCGCGTGAAGCCGAGAACCGCAACGACTACCAGTTTGAGCGCGACCACAATGTGAAGGGTTGCCCCGACTGGTGGGAATACAAGGAGAGCGGCTACACCCGTGGACACATGGCGCCGGCGATGGACATGCGCTGGAACCGAACTGCCATGGAGCAATGCTTCTTGATGACCAACATCTGCCCGCAGGTAGCCGAGATGAACGATGGCGAGTGGCGCCACCTCGAGGAAGCGGTCCACAAGTGGTCACGCACGGCTGAGCGGCTCATCGTGTTCACGGGTCCCATCTTCTCGGACGACATGGAGTATATCGGCAAGCATGGCGACATTGCTGTGCCCGAGCGCTTCTTCAAGGTCATCTATTCGCCCAAGCAGAACCGCGCCATCGCCTTTGTGATGGAGAACAAGGAACTGCCTAACAGCTGGACCAACTATGCCACCACCATCGACAAGGTGGAGGCATTGACGGGATATAACTTCCTGGCATCGCTCGAGGATGGCGTGGAGAACGTCATCGAGAGCAAGGAGAACATTAAAGACTGGCCTAAATACTATCCAAGACGATGAACACAATTGAAATGAATGGCATGGGCGATACCATCTGCGCTGTCTCGACCCCGCAGGGCCGAGGAGGCATCGCCGTCATCCGCGTGAGCGGTCCTCAAGCGCTGGACATTGTGCAACGTTGCTGGCAGGGCAAGCCCCTGGCCGACATGGCGACCCATACGGTCCATCTGGGCAATGTGGTGGATCATGCTGGCGAGTTGCTTGACCAGGTGGTACTGACCATCTTTCGCGCACCCAACTCGTTCACGGGCGAGGATGTCGTGGAACTGACGTGCCATGGCTCGATATGGATTCAGCAGCAGGTGATTCATGCGCTCATCGACGCGGGATGCCGCCATGCCATGGCGGGCGAGTTCACGCGTCGAGCCTTCGCCAACGGGCGTATGGATCTGTCCCAGGCTGAGGCTGTTGCCGATGTTATCGAGGCACAGTCCCGCGTGGCCCATCATGTGGCCATGAACCAGATGCGCGGACGCTACAGCGATGAACTGCACGGTCTGCGCGACAAGTTGCTGCGCTTTGTGTCGCTCATCGAGCTGGAACTGGACTTCAGCGAGGAGGACGTGACCTTTGCCGACCGTGGCGAGGTGACTGCCCTGGCGCGCGACATCCATGCGCTCATATCCCGCCTGGCCGATTCCTATCGCGACGGCAATGCCATCCGCAATGGTATGCCAGTCGCCATCGTGGGCCAGACCAACGCGGGCAAATCCACCCTGCTCAACGCCCTGCTGCGTGACGACCGCGCCCTGGTGAGCGACATACACGGCACCACGCGCGACACCATCGAGGACACCATTGTCATGGGCGGCACGCTGTTCCGCTTCATCGACACGGCGGGCATACGCCAGTCGAGCGACACCGTCGAGCGTATGGGCATCGAGCGCTCCTGGCAGGCTATCGACAAGGCCAATGTTGTGCTTTGGGTCGTTGACGTCACTAGTGCCGACACCAGTATGGCTCGAGACATCCTTGCCCGCTGCAAGGGAAAGGCCCTCATTGCCGTGCTCAACAAAACCGACCTTGACGATGATATCGCCACGAGAAGTGAACTGAATGACATCCTGCCCGAGGGCACTCAAGTTGTAGCCATGAGTGCCAAGAATGTTGACGACGTCGAGGCCTTGCGCGCGCTCATCGTCGAGGCGGCAACCCAGCCCGAAGTGGATGCCGACGCTGTCATCGTTACCAACGCCCGACACTACGAGGCGCTGATTCGCGCACGCGAAGCACTCACCCGCGCCATCGATGGCCTTGACAACGGCCTGAGTGGCGACCTCCTCGGTCAGGACATCCGCGAGTGCCTCCACTGGCTCGGCTCCATTACCGGCGAAGTCACCACCGACGACATCCTCGGTGAAATCTTCTCCCACTTCTGCATCGGCAAATAGAGCCTTAGAAACAACTCTGAACAACTTTGAACAACTTGAAGTAAACCGCTATAAATTAGCGGTTTACTCGTTTTTAACACTTCGGGGTGCATATTTTTTTCTTCAACTTTCTCGTACTATTTTTGTATCATATTTCTACCGCGAGTGTAAACTGTGTTCAAATTGTCTTCCATTATGCAATATTTGGGACAAACATGGAACAGCATGAAACTTATCCAAAACGCTACTGACGGGACAAAGTGGAACACAGTGGGAAATTGCGGAACTGAATGGAACAAAAATGGCGGTTTTTCCGCAGAGTTAAACCTTTATAATGACGCACATTTATGGAAATAGAGAAACGATGTCAGTGGTGCGGGAAACAATTCATAGCACACAAAATGACGACTCTTTACTGCTCTTCAAGCTGTGTTAACAAGGCTTACAAGGCAAAAAAGAAACAGATGATGAAAGAAGAAGTCGAGCAGGAACAACACTCCAAGTTGCCCATCGTTGAAAGTCTTGGAGACAAACCATACCTAAGCCCAATGGAAGCTGCAAAGCTTCTGGGTGTGGGAAAAACAACCATATATAGGTATATGGCTCAGGGGCAATTCAAGGTTCTTAGACTACCGGCCAAGACCCTCGTAAGAAGAATTGATTTGGAGGCCATGTTTGACAATGCCCCGGCATATGTCAAGCGGAACAACCACAGGCATAAGATCGAGCACGATAGCTATACAATGAAGGAGATTTGTGAGAAATATCAAGTGACCCGAAAAGTGGCCATGCGACGGATTGAGCAGTTCGACATCCCAAAGATATACGAGGGACGCAATGTGTCCTTCTCAAAAACTGCCGTTGACAGGTACTTTTCCGAACTCATCGAGGACTTTGATAAGGAGAATTACTACACCATCCAACAGGTTATGGAGAAGTTCAACATGTCCTACTCTGCCGTCATTTCTTTTGCCAAACGGCATAAGTTACCAAGGGTCACCAGGCGGAGGGAAGTGTTCTATTCCAAACCCCATATCGACAGCCTGAAAGGTATTGGTGAAGCTATTGATCCTCTCTACTACACTTTCAAGGAGGTGATGGAGAAGTACGGATTCACAAAAGATCAAGTAAGCCATTATCTCCATACCTATCATATAGACCGCTTCAAACGAGGTACTTTTACAATGATTAACCGGAAGGAGTTTGACAAGACAATCAAGGAACGCATGCATGGATTCACAAGCATCTCTGAACTCAACGCAAAGATTGAAGAAGCAAAGGAAGACCGAACAAGAACAGAGCAAATCACACTTCATTCTGGTAGCATTGAAATCATACCAAGTGTGGAATCAGAGAATGATGCAGATGGGTACGAAGGCTATATTAGTGCCGAGGAGATTGCTGCACGATACAAACAAAGTAAAAAGTGGGTTGGCTTCCTACTGCGTCAGAAAAAAATACCGAGGGTGCAGGTAGCAGGAATCCTGCTCTACGATGAGACAGCGGTTGACGATGTATTCAGCAGATACTCGTCACCAGACTCTATCACAGAATGGTACACCACAGATGATATAGAAAAGATGTACAACATGACACCTGTGGCCAGACGCAGCTTTACTCATCGTCACAATATCCCTACAAAAAAGGAGTATGGCATCACGTATTACTCCAAGCTCCATGTTGACTTTGCACGTAATCCAGGGCTCCAATATGCCGAAGACTACTACATGGTCGAGCAGATTATGGCCAAGTATCATGTTGACAGGGAGACTGTGTATGGTATTGTCAGATACAAAATAATCCCGAGCGTCAAAGACGGCCAGTTCAGAGTGTATCTTAAATCCGCCATCGATAAGTACTTTTCCGATAAACAAGAGAAGGACAATAAGAAATAATAAGCTCAGACTTATCCCAGCATTATTTTCAATTATAATCCGCTGATTGCCATCAGCATAAAATAAGTCAAGACATTTGCAAACTAATAAAACAATAAAGACATGCAGTACTGCAAGACAATCACACTTCGGAAACGCATCCTCAAATGCGGGATGATTTCCCTCTATCTGGACTATTATCCAGGCTATCGTGACATCATTTCTATGAAGACCATCCGTCGTGAATCACTTGGTATTTACATTTATCCCAAGCCTCTAAACAAGCGTGAGAAGGACTTCAATAAGGTAATGATTGAAAAAGCTGAAGCCATCCGTTGCAGGCGTTTTGAGTCCATCGTGAACGAACGTTATGACATTTTTGACAAAAAAAGATTCAACGGCGACTTCCTTGCCTACTTCTATCAGATGCTTCAAAACAAAGACCCCAAGTGGAGGTTTGTCTATGAACACTTCTCATACTTTGTTGGCGGCAAGTGCCGCTGCGAAGAAATCGACGTTGATCTGTGCAACAAGTTCCGCGAATACCTTCTGACAGCAAAGAACATGCGCAACGGCAGACCGATGGCCATCAACTCAGTCGCTGGCTATTGGTCAACATTCCGTGGCTTCCTGAATATTGCTTACCGTGACAAGATGATCCGAACTAACCCCAATGACTTCTTGGACAAAATCAAGACCATTCCTGTTGACAAGCAGAGTCTGTCAATGGAAGAGCTTCGCAGGCTTTACTGTACTCCATGTGACATCGACGTACTGAAAAAGGCATCAATTTTCGCTTGCTTAACAGGTATGCGCCGAAGTGACATCATCAATCTCAGATGGGAAAACATCAAGGAATACGCCGACGGCAACAAGTATGTCGAGTTCTATGCACAAAAGACTAAAACACGTAACCTTATCCCCATCACCATGGGAGCATACGAACTCATCTCTGAGGGACGAAAATCCTTATATGGGCCCGTATTTGACGGGTTTGAGATAGACATGGCACGGAAACCGCTGAAAACCTGGCTTGCTAAGGCTTGTATCAGAAAGCGGATAACATTCCACTCATTCCGGCATACTTTCGCATCGCTTCAAGTGGAACTTGGCACGGATCTCTACACTGTCCAGCAGCTCCTGGCACACAAGAGTGTCACAACCACACAAATCTATGCTTGTCATGCCGACCCAAAGAGACGGGAAGCTGCCGAAAGGATATCATCCATGCTTCTCGGTGATGATGGTAAAAAAGTAACGGCTCAAACCAAGAAAACGAAGAATTGTGGCTAAAGATTGCGAAATACCTCAATATATTGAGGCGACGCAGAAATATGCCAATTAACCACAAAATCCATAATTATGATGGATTGATTGCTGTTATTAGTGGATAATTCCGTAACTTTGCGCTCAAATTATTGATATTTCATTAATATGAAGAGCAAAAAGGTTACGGAACTTTTCTTTTTGGTTGTAGGCTGTATTGCAATGGGTTTATATATAGCAATGCTTTTCGAATGGATTGATTGTGCCGACTGGTTCATACTTCCCTCAAAGTTCATCAGCGGACAGTATGAGCAAGCAAAAGCCTTCACACCCATCTTATATATTACCCTGGCGCTGCTGGTTCTTATCAGGATGACATTCATCAGTTATGCAATGGGCAAGACGGTAGTTGTTATCCCTCATAGTAAGCAGCAGTTGCGTCTTGTCACTGGATCAAAAAACGATTTAATGACAGAAGAGCCGGAGAAAGATAAGACTGAGGTCATCAGAGAACGCCATCAGCAGCAGCTCATACAACGTAAGCGTCAAATTATGACATGTGTTTTGGATTACGTGGAGCTCACACTGGCCCCCTACATGAAGACCTCTGACCTCCATGTTTTTTGTAACAACATCAAAAATTGGGAGACCTCAAAGGACATTGAACCTTCGCCGTCCATAACCAACGGGCAACTTTCAACATTGGACCTCAGACATTTAGCCTGGAACATCGGAGAACGTTTCAAGTGGAATGGTGAGCAGCGGGCCATATTTATCAAGCGGTCGTTCCCCAATGAGTTCAGAGATCTTGAAATCAAATCAATCCGGCAAAACCTGCGACAACATGGAACTTGCATCATCCCGATAGACATCCCGGACAAAGGCTGTTTCAAGTTTCATACCCCATCCGCCAGCTTGCCATAAAACATTTACCTGCTTGTTACAACTTATTCTGACTTATTCCAAACTTAACTTTTGATGACATCATCCAGCATTGAATCAGTCTGTTACTTTGCCCTCGGAATCATAATAATTTCGACAATATGCAAGAACAGATTACATTCAACGACCTTCCCATGATGGTCTCACAGGTGCTCAGCAAAATGGAGCGGCTTGAACGTGTAATTGAAACCATCAGAGAACGGATAGACGGCAATTCCACATCTTCAGCCGAACATATTCCAATGACTATTGACGAGGCATGTGACTTCCTGAAGATGAAGAAATCAACAATGTACTATCACGTAGAACGTGGCAACATCACAGTCACCAAACGAGGGAAAAACTTCATTTTTTTCAAAGATGAACTTGTGCATTGGCTTGAAGGCGGCAGGAAAAACCAGGAAAGCAGCATGAATACAGACGAAGAGAATGACATGCGCCTGGCTTCATTTAGACGAAAACCCAAAGGATTCTATCCAAGAAGATGACTCATCCCCACCCAAGATGCGCCCATGCCAAATTTCTGTGTCTTTCTACTTGCCAGCCATTGGCATCGCTTTTGTCCATCACGTCTCGGCCTTTCGTGCAAGCATGAAAGCCTTCGCAGTATTGGACAATGACCAGTGAGAGTCGCCGAGAAACTCTGTGATGTATGTACTGGAGAATGCAAGTCTGACAACAGACATGCCTTCTCTTTTCCGTACATATAACACGGAGTTTCTTTTTCGACGACACTCACAGGTCACCACCATGCAATGGCCTGGCAGGCAGATTCATTGTTGGCATGGACTGCATCGCCACCCTCATTCATCTGAAATATAATAGCTTCATATGAGATTGCTTTATTTTCTTGTAGCGATGTAGCGAAGCACAAACAACCCAGGTTTTGTTTCGCTACAAAAAACAGGGGCGGCCTGCCAAAGGTGACCCCTGCATTGTTTTATTAAAAACTAGTCGTATGAAATGAAAAAAGTTAGTTGGTGTTTGTATTGCTGCGGTTATTTGAACTCATTACACTTTGGACAGAACCAGTATGATTGCTTCTTCTTTTTGCTGAACACGCTTATCAGCGGCAGACCGCATATCGGGCAAAGCTTGATGACAGGCTTCATCCGCAGGTCCGCATAGAAGATTGGTTTCAGAGTGGTCGGATGTACACAAGAATTCTCCTGACAGATCCAGAAGTGCTTCTTGGTCTTCGGGGAATACTTGCGTACAAGCGTTTTACGATGGCATACAGGACATTCCCTATTGGGAACCTCCTGGCCTTCAGCTGCTTTGATTGTCAATGACATACGAGGAGAGGTCTCTTCTGCGAACTTAATGTTTTCGCGAACCATCCTCTCGGTCTGCTCCATAAAGTCACCTAACCCCATCTTTCCATCGGCAATGGCCGAGAGATTATACTCCATTTCTGCCGTGAGGTCAGGCTTGGTCAATGATTCGTGAATGTTCTCGATCATTGCCACGCCGAAGTCAGTCGGAACGAGTTCCTTACCCTTTTTCTGAATACAGGGAAACGAATGAGACTTTCCTGACGATATGGCGAGCAAGTCAGCAATGATGCTATCACGAGTTGCCGGCGTTCCAATGCCTTTGCACTCCTTCAGTTTCTCTCTGTTAGGATTGTCCGGGTTGACAAAACGCCAGATATTGGTCATCGCTGCCAGCAGCGAGCCTTCCGTAAAACGCTTAGGGGGAGTGGTCTTCTTATCCTCTATAATATATACAGGTATAGGGAACTCATCGCCAACCACAAGGTTTGGAATGTCTTTGACTTCATCCTCCTTGTCATCCGACTTAGCAACACTACGCCATCCTGGACTGACAACCGCCTTGCCAGTTCCTGCGAACATACATCCTTGTGCCTCTATTTCGTATTTGATGGCGTTGTATTTACAAGGTGGAAAGAACTGGATGATGTACCGCATGGCTATCATTTCATAGATCTTGCGCTCCCATTCGTCCAAGTTTTTTGGGACAACGCCAGTAGGTATCAGCGCATGATGTGCGCTGACCTTGTTGTCATTGAAGCAGCGACTCTTTATTGTGGAGTCGGCATGGAGTGCAGCCTCCATGCCATAATCGCCAAGGGATTTCAAAATTCGGACACCATCCTGGTGTTGACTTGATGGGATGTAATTACAGTCAGAACGTGGATAGCTCACGAACTTCTTTTCATACAAGGACTGTACCCTTGCAAGCACACTCGACGGAGACATGCCATAACGCTTATTGGCTTCCACCTGCAAAGTATCGATGGAGTAAGGCAATGGCGAACTTTCAGTCTGGCTATGCCTCTCGCAGTGGGTGACCCTTGCGGTTTTATTTTTGATTTCTTCCTTGATCCGCTCCAGATATTTCCGGTCAATGATACGCCCTTCGCAGTCAGTCGGAGCATCCGCTGTCGATGTCAATGTTGCCGTGAAGGGGATGCCGCCCTTTGAGAGGTTAGCCTTCAATTCATAGTAGTTGATGGAATGGAAATCTTTTATCTCCTTTTCCCGATTGACCACCAAAGCAAGCGTGGGTGTCTTCACACGCCCTACACGCCAGACACAACCATTACCGCCTGTCCGGGCACTGATCGTATATGCCCTCGACAGATTGATGCCTACTAACCAGTCTGCCCGTTCACGCGCCATGCCTGCATGGTACAATGAACGAAACCGTTCATTCGGCACGATATTGTCAAACGCCCGTTTCATACTGTCGCTGTCTTTGGCATTGATGAGAATGCGCCGTACATCCCCCTTATAGCCTACATATTCCAATATTTCGTCAATCAGCAACTGCCCCTCACGGTCAGGGTCACCGCCATTGACTACGACATCGGCCTTCTTCAAAACAGTGCGGATATACTCAAATTGTCCCTTGGCTGTTGGCGAGGGGAGTTTCTTCCATTCTGTCGGGAATATGGGATATTTCTTAAAATCAGCATATTCCTTACCGTAGGCCTCAGGCATAGCCGTCATCAAGATGTGGCCAAACGCCCATGTCACGATGACATCATCTTTCTGGTAGCAGTGCTTGCTCCTACAAGCGGCATAATCAGTCCACAAGTAAGACGCTATAGCTGTGGCGATGTCCGGCTTTTCTGCAATATAAACTGTCATAACGATTATGTTTACAAGTTCCTTTGAATGATATTTGGTGACTGGTGTCTTGTGCGGACCATCGTTGGGTATTCCAGCTCCACATTGTACATGTGGAGAATCCTGTAGATGTTGCTCTTCCCGTGATAGCCCGTCCTTGACATGATTTCCTTGATGCTGTAACCCGCATTGTACATATTGATGACCATGCGGTATTTCTTCAGTTTCTTCTCCTGGTGCTTATCTGCAATGAGTTCCGCCTCAAAGTCATCAAAACCTTCATCACGCTTGTCTGTACGCACATTGACAATGGCAGAGAGCACATTCCTGGTGCTGCCATTTGGGAACAACTCATCGGAGGTGTCCAAACCATCGAACAAAGAAATAATCCGAATGTGCCGACTTAGGCAGTATTTCAGGAAAAACACCAGATCCGTGTGATTCTTGAAGGCATTGTCAAATGACAGAAGCACCGCTGCGTCGCCTTCATTGAGTTTGCCGAGAAAGCACTTCCATTCAAGACGATCATTGTCATCCTTGTCCTCAATATGGATAGGGGAACATTGAAGCTGTTTCATCTTTGAAACCCCCACTTCAATACTATCAACATATTGAGCATTATTTATATAGCCGACGCAACTCATGTTGTACCTCTTGCTGCAAATATTGAGCGCAAAGTTATATTATAATTATTTAATAGACACTTTATTTGTCAACTTTAACACTTTGTTTTGCAATCAAATAAGCAATTTGGTTCTGTTTGGTTCTATTTCTCAATAAAATGATATCAATAATTAAAATATTAGGAAAAATATCAATATTTTGAGCAAAACACAGTAGTTTTGCATCCTGTAAATCAACCCAAACATATTTATAAGGATATGATCACATTTAACACGTTCAAAAACTCAAAACATTTGACATTAAAACTATGTTCATTATGCCTGACGGTTTTCCTGTTTTCATCATGCTCCAGTGATGACAAACTTGATTTCAGATCTTCAAATGATGCGTTAAGAGCATATCAGGATTATCTGAGTTCCGTCAAAGAAACAAAGACCTGCAACACTTCATCATTCTGTAAAGAAATCAAGGTATGGAAGGAGATCTCAGATACCGTTTACCACTTTCTGATGAAGGATTCCACATTCATTAAAGACTTACATTGTGCAAATGACTATGCATCAATCCACGACTCCATTCGTTTTGAGTTTCTCAGACTGACTGAGACATGGCGGTACTCATACGAGGATGTTCTGCAAATCAAGGAGCAGACATCCATATTCCATGAGGACAATGAGCTGCACGAGGCCGTTATTGAAGCGCAGCCTTTCTTTGTCGCATTAGACAGTGTCCCTGTCTTTGTAGCCAACAAGAAAGATATTCTTTCTCAATATCGCAGCCTGTTGAAGCAAGCCATACAATCCGGCATCCATGATAAGGCTGCCATGCTTGACTTCATCGGCAGGGAGGATAATTTGTTCCGCTCATTCCTGGTTCACATCTATGAGATGGATAACGAGCCGTTATCTGACATCACACAAGAAACGGAACGGATTTGCCGGAACATCTTTATTGCTGCGAGAAACGGAGAGATTGCTGCACGTGACGCCATGGTCTATATGTCTATGCGGACGGTCAGACGGCTTTTGCAAAACTCCACCGCCTGCATATCGGACATCAACAGTCAGAAGACAATGAGCAAGGCACAGGGAAATGCCTATCTCTGGATGATTATTCAGCCGTTCATCAGCATTGACCAGTTTTCGATCGCCACACTCACGCCACAGGAGCATAGTCATTTCAACAACATCATCGCACAACTGCCGAAGTCGGTCAAATTTGCCGAGACATTCGGCATTGACCAACGTACCTTAAACTATCTCCTTCCTCAACAACTCTTGAAAATGTATGTATTAACACTCTAAATATTCAAGGATATGATTAAAGACGAAGTAACCAGATTTATGGCCTTAGCGCCGCTCATGCTGCCAAAGTTGATAAAAAACACGACAGCCGAAGAAACGGACATCACAGACGATTCCGCCATATTGTATTTCACATTGGAGGAGGCATTGCCAATCAGCCTCGTGATGGATATGCTTGAAGATGACATGGAATTGTCGCTGCTTTATCATGGCACAAGTAAGGACAACGCAAAGCTGCATCATTGCTGTTTCTTTACAGCCAATGGAAAGAACATGTTTAAGTTCAACATGGTCTCAGATAACCGTGAATATGTCAGTGACCTGACCATTTCCATTTTCGACTCACTTGACACGATGGAGAGTGAGCTGGAATTAGATCTGACGTCACACGCCAAAAGTTTCGACTTCATACAGGCCATGGAGGTTTCTGAAGTGCTTGGCTTATTCTGTCTGTTGGAATGAGAACAGAACTCCTATATAAGATAGCCGACATGATCAACGCCAACAGCACGAAATACCGTGCTGTCATCCCTCGCGCTAAAAGGCAGTATATGACACAACAGGGCAAAATCCTTGTCAAGTCCACTTGTCTTGTCCTTAATGTTATGGTGACGACCCGACCGAAGAACCATGTAAATCGGAGCATCTGGAACATTTATGAAAATGACATTGACAGAATTATCACAAAAATCAGTCGCAGGGATAAGGCGTTTGCACAGCGGATTGACAATGGTGAGCCGACCCTGTTTGACATTGAGGTCATCGTGCGTCGGGCATCATTCCAAGCGCTAAAACTGAAGCTAGTCAGTACGGCCTTCGACATCTACGCAGAGAACAGTTAATTCAATATAATCCATATTACTTGTATTACTGAAATCACATATGATAGCAAAGATCATATTCTTCGTATTTCCCTTATTACTGATATTGCTTCCTTTTTTGCTTTATCGGAAATACAAACCACCGTACATCATCGTATGGCTTCGCTTGGCATTCGACAACAATGCCAGAAAGATGGCAACGAACATCACACAACTTGTGCTCATTTTCTTTCATGTCACATACTTTGCCGTGTTTCCCGAAGACTACGGTTTTATCTTTTCTTCCTTCATTGTATTCTTCATGTTTGCAACCAAAACAACTGTCCGGCTGATGCTCGCCACCAGACGGAACAAAGCCTTGTATCGGCTCATGGCCATTGCAAGCGTTGCTCTGCTATTCGCACCTCACACATTCTCGACTTCTATATCTTTGGCATTGATCCTGGAGTGTGCAACATTCTTTCCATCCAAAGAAGTTGAGGACTTTCAGAAGAAGCATCTTCATGAGGAGGGTATGAACAAGAAATTCGTTGACTCCTATTTTAGTTGAAAATAAACATTAACACCATAATAAAAACAATTTGTCATGAAAAAGAATCAGATAAATAGAACTATCCACAAGATGACATTTGACAACACTCTTCTGGAAATCCTTAAAACGAAAGACAATCACAAGCTGTCTCGTTTTGACGCATTCATGTGGTTAGCGGAGCATATCCTTGATGGATTTCCTTGTTCCCAAGGAGAAGGCCAGTTACAATTGTACAAAGTCACAAACAGTGAACTGGCAAAGCTATGGCATTGGAGCCGCCCAAGCGTCCAGAAATTCACCCAGGAACTCATCGATCTGGGTTTACTTAGACGGGAGCGTTTCGGCAAATATTTTGCCTATTCGCTGAGTGCCGAAGCAGAGAAACTCATCAAGTAAATTGATTGCAGACTCTTCAATCTTCTCGAATATGAGCAGGCAGCAACAATCAATGATTGGAACTTCACTCTCCCAAATGGGGAGCTTGCTCCTCCGAACAAAGGGATATGATGTCGAACAAAGGGAAGGGAGTTTTATAAAAACTCTTAGCCTAATAAGAGTTAACATTCATTAACTCGTTAGGCTGCCTCTCCTGAAGGAGTTCCTACGGGGAGCAAGCTCAGGCAAAAGTGATTAATAGACACAAAAAAATGGCAGAAAAGAAACAAGTAATGGATGTGCGTCCGAACAAGGATGGCATATCAAAACAAGAAAGCAACGAGCAGCAGCGCAACTGGTCAGAAAACCTTTGGGACAGAAAATCCAAAGACAGCCTTGCCAATTACGACCCGACTCGTGCCCATCTGAACTTCGAGGTCACAAAAGGAGGAAAGGTCCAGCCGATAGACAAGTCCAAGAGCATTGACGAGAGGATGAAAGACATCCTCAACTCACGTGGTATCAAGAATCCTAATGCCAGGGCTATGGCACGCAGAAAGCAGCGGATCCTTGCTCAGATGATATTCGGCGGCAGTAGAGGGCGCATGTTGGAAATGGCGTTCGGAGAGCAGGACGTAAATCTCAATAAAGGGGCGGATAACTCAAAACTAACAAGAACCAAGGACATTGAGAAATGGGCGGCTGATGTCTATCGCTTTGTTGCCCGAAAATTCGGCGAGGAAAACATCGTCAGTTTCTACGTTCATTTGGATGAAACGAATCCTCATTGCCACTGTACCGTCCTTCCCATTGACGAAATGAACCAACGGATTTCATGGACAAGCGTTTTTGGGAAGAATCCCATGGAAGAGAAAGCAACTTTTACACGACTTCACAATGAACTGTACGAGGAAGTCAACAGTCACTGGGGACTTGAACGTGGCAGCAATAAGGCTGAAACAGGCGCAAGGCATCGCTCGACAGAGGAATACAAACGTGACCTCATCAACCAGGTGCAGGAGTTGGAGAATACCAGAGAAGGATTACAGAGGCAGATTCGTAGAGCCGAGATCAAACTGAAAGGATTGTCCACGATGATAGCGAACTTACAGACCCGGAAAGAAAAAATAAACGAAGAAATAGAACTTATCGCTCAGCAACTTGGAGAAGACGGACAGAACAAGGAGCAGTTAGCCAATCGCATGGAAGAACTCCGTAAACAGATGAAAGACATCGATCAGAAGATAGCGGACAAGCAACGAATGCTGGACGAAGCGGAATCCGAACTATCGAATGCCAAAACGGAACTTGAAAAAATGAAGCAAGCCCATAGCAAAATGTCTAGATTCATCGGAGATGACATTGACAGAAAGGCTGAAATAGTTCACTCAAACATCAATGCCACGTATTATAAGATGATGGCTTCTTCGATGGAGCCTCTTTTGCCTACCCTCAATGCGGAACAACATGAGATTTTAGATAAGTCCGGCTTCTTTGACCTCAGAAACAATTCTCAACACATCATCAACTGCGCCCTTCTGTTGGCCATCAACTACATCAGTCAGGCCACGACCTATGCAGAGTCTTGTGGCGGCGGAGGCAGCGGTAATATGTCTGGATGGGGACGAGACAAGGATGACGATGATGAGCGCTGGTGGATGAGGTGCATCCTACAGGCAGCCGCAATGGTCAGACCTGCGGGTCGAAAAATCAAAAGAAGCAGATAATCATCAATATGAGTAATACAAGTCATATCAGTATCATTAGTAATATCAAAATCAATTACATCATGAAGAAAAGTATTCTGATTTCACTTTTAGCCTTGTCAATGGCGACAAGCGTCCACGCAAGTATGATTGACAGCCTTCAACGAGTCACAGTTGACAACCCGGATTTACATCGTCTGACTCCGACATTGACGACTGACTATGTACAGTTGGGCATAGCAAGTCAGCACTGGTTTGTTGGTGCCCAAGGTGGTGCATCGGCATTCATTGGGAACCCGATAGGATGTGGCGACCTGTTCGACCGCATCATGCCTTCATTCAATGCCTATGTAGGCAAATGGATCACACCTGCTGTTGGTGTGCGATTAGCTTTTCAGGGATTTAAGTACAAGAACAGTAACCTAGACATGGGTGACTACCAGTTGGGACATGCTGACCTGATGTATAACGTCGCTAACTTGTTCCGACTGCCATCGGAACGCTTGTCCAAGTTTGACTTTGCTCCTTTTATAGGTGCAGGACTCGTTCATGGCGCTGACCAGTTCTGTGTCGACGGTAGCAAGGATCGGAACTATTTGTTTGCCCTTACCTATGGCATCCATACACGATGCCATTTCGGGGAACGTTTCTACCTGTCTGGGGAATTGGGGAACTTCACTACATTCCGAGATTTCGACGGCTATGGTTCACATGGAAAGCTATGCGACAACATGCCGTCTTTGACGTTCGGCATCGGATTCAACTTTGGAACGCCACGATGGAATCATGCCGTTGATGCAAATCCTTTCATCAATCAGAACGACAATCTGCTTGCTTACGTAGAACGGCTGGAACAATCCAACAAACATCTTCGTGACCAACGCAATATCGACCGAAAGACTTTAGATGAACTGAAAAAGATTTTGGAGATTGAAGGACTATTGGGCAAGTATGGCTATCTTTTTGATAACAGCGACGATGGTAATGCCAAGAACAATTACAGAGGACTGCTTTCACTGCGTTCTCGCATGAAGGGCATGAATGAATACGCCTCGCCTTACTCATTACAGGACAGACCGAATGTTTTGAACATACCCATATACTTCTTCTTTGAGCTGGGTAAAGCTAAGTTGACAGATAATTCCCAATTGATAAACCTGGACGAATTGGCAAGGGTGGCTATCAAGCATAATCTCAAGGTACATATTGCGGGTGCAGCCGACAGTGCAACGGGTTCTGAAAATGTCAATTCTGCATTAAGCAAGGAGCGTGCCAGGTTCATAGCAAAGGAACTGTCAAAACGTGGAGTGCCAACAGATAGGATGAAAGGCGTTTCACTTGGGGGCATACGGGAGTTCAACAACCCGAAAGACAATAGATACAGCAGAGTGTCACTCTATCTGGAAATTGACGACGAGCAATAGGTCAATTAAATGGACGATTATCGAGTCATCATAGCTGGCAGCCGCTCCTTCAGTAACTACGAGTCGCTGAGGGAGCATTGCCTTTTCCTGCTTCAGGAGAAAATGAGGGCACACCGGGTAATCATTGTGTCCGGACATGCCCATGGCGCTGATACATTGGGAGAACGGTTTGCCCAGGAACAAGGGCTAACCGTTGAGCTTCATCCTGCCAAGTGGAAAGCCTTGGGCAAGGCGGCTGGCATAATACGCAATGCAGAAATGGCAAGAGCCTCTGATGCCCTGATAGCATTTTGGGACGGCAAAAGCCGTGGCACGGCTCACATGATCAGTTTTGCCAGGCGAAGAGGATTGGAGGTCTCTATTGTAGACAAATTGAATCTGAATTCCTCTTTCACATCACACCCAGACAGACCTGCAACTTCCTCAGTGCATGATGAAAAACAATCAACAAAATCATGGCATCGATAAATGACTTTTGTTATAATGCTAAACCAAAACAATACAATTCTGAATAAGAGTCGTTCACATCGGAAAAAACACTGCAGCGTACTAAAAATCATTTTTTCTAACAATATCTTACTATTTTTAATGGGGACTGAAATGAAAAATATATCATCAAGTTCGAATAGCACTATCTCCTTGATACGGAGAGAGTAGTAGGTTTTCTTAAGAGACTTTCAACGCAAAAAACGGGTATACTTGCGAGACGTATGTAGAAAAAAGGTAATAACATTGCTGTCCACCCCAAAAAGTTGAATTAGCTTTTTCCGATTTTTGGATTTTTATAAAAGTCTCAAAATCAATGGTGTTTTTTCTTCAAGTCTCTCGATATCAACTGATTTGTAATTTCAAATCCGTTCGACCCAGAAACCGATATAAACTATTGGTTTTTATTTCCAATTTATCGTGGACGCTAATGCTGTAATAATGTAAATTCGGCGCAGTTTCTCTGTCATTTTGGACTTTTTAGGAATTCCCGCAATTGGAATAACGTGATTGACTATGATTTTGTTATTTTTGAGGAAGAAAAGCGGTTATCGTATACTTCAGAAAGTACGGTAACCGCCTTTATTCTTGTAAGACATGTATATTATCTAATTCTCTAGGAAAAACCAGCTCATTACTAAGAGAGCAAAGGATAAAACGCAATATATTGCAATAAGCCAGCCTTTCAATACCCGTTTTTTCTCATTCTTGTATTTCTTGTCTAATTGTTTATAAAAGTGGATATCACCTTTAACAAAACAAGAAATGAACAAATCGATAACAACTATGAGAATAAGAAAAAGCCACGGGAATTTATACTTATCAAAGAGAACATCCCAAATCTGATTTGAACTGATATCAAATCCAATATATAATACTATAGACAAAATTACCAAAATATTAGATATAAGGAGGAGCATCAAATATAATTTTGCATATAGATCATATAATTGTCGTCCCATAAGATTACAATTCCTAACAGCATGAGCAAACCTATAGTAAACATATCTTACTAATTCTGTTATCATAACAACACGTTTTAAAATAAATTAAAGTATCATAGATTGTATTATGGAATTCCTATTTCACTGGATTCAAGATAGTTCCAAACATCATCTTTATATAACCCCCATGTAATACCAATAACTAATGGTATTGGACCTGGAATGAGGGAAATAACATCCACGCCAAAATCTATACCTTTTTTCAAGCAGTTTTCCCAATCTTTGTCCACATATGCTTTACGAAGCTCATTTAGATCGTAAAATGAATTTACAACTCCAAAACAGATAGCTCCTTTTTTAAAAAATGTTGAAACTTTATGAGTTTTTGCAATTTTCGATATTCGATTACCTTCCTTAGATACTTTTAAAATTGGATAATCAACACTTTTTTGATAGACAAAGCCGTAAGTCATTTTGCTATCAGCAGTCGTGTAAGCAAGATAAGAAGCACTTAATGAAGTAGCATTAATAATATCCGACAAATTCGGATCATTGAAAATAGGCTTGGGAGGGATGTTGTAAAAACTCAGTTGCAATGAACCATCGCTTTGCCCATCACCTGTGCCATGAGTTTTCCCAACACTAACGCCACCACTTGGGGGGTCTGATGGCATAGTATTATTCCAGCGGTTCCACCAGCTATTATTCCAGTTATCATCGCCGATCCCCAAATTAAGACCATCACCACCCCCAAAACCCGTAGATTGAGAATCCTCTATCACAAAATTCCCTTTTGGGGTCACAACAATTTCATTAAGCCAAATCATAGTCGCCACTTCTCCCCATTCAGTTTTGAATTTGAAATTTCTGAACAATCCCAGAAGATCCACATAACGTAAAGGATTATTCAAGCAATAGGTGTAGCTATTGTAGCTCTGAGAATTGTCAGGCTCAAACAGAATCGGATCAGGTGAAAGGAAGCGGCCCAAAGCAGGATCATATAGACGAGCATTCATGTTAATGAGCCCATACCACGGAAGATGCTCATGTCCAGTAAAGCCTCGCCCCAGGAATAACTCCGGCTCTTGGCCAGGAGAATACACTTCATGAGTCACGGGATTGCGCAACCTGCCCCAAGCATCATAGGCAAGTTCCTGAACTGTCACCCCATTGGGATTGATGATATGTGTGATGCTTGCTAAATGATCCCGAAGGATGTTGTATATAGCAATAGAGTCACCTTGCTTTATCAGTACGGCTGGCGCGTTATAATAGCCTCCCATCAGGTATAGTTTCTCCTTTGCAATAGACGGAGTCTGATCATACTCATAACAACCGCCCAGATAATGACGGGTCAACATTGGAGTATTCTGACTGCCGAGAACTCTCATCTTAATTCTGTCATGATTGCTGTTATAATCAAAGTCTGTAGTATAAATGCCCTCCATGATATCCATCGGCCGGTTAAAAGAAGTATAAATCACCTCCTGAATACTATTCGGTATTGCGTCGCTTGCAGGAGTAGCCTCAGATAAGGCATAAGGCCTGGAGGTGATATCGTAATTGAAAGAGCCAATGTCGCTTTTTTCAGAAATGTTTCCTTTAATATCGTATGTCGCTGTTTCGTCGCCATAAGATATCAAGCGATTCATGTTGTCATAACCGAAAGATTCGGTGAAATTCCTTAGACTGTCCGTTCGGGATAACAAATTAGAGGTTTGAACATCATAATTATAGGAGATGTTCTGATATCCAGTCAAAGAGACCGTATCCATAGCACTTTGGCCAGATTGCATGCCATACGGCGTGTAATCATATTTTCGTTTGATTTTTCCAGTAGCCACCTCGGTGGGTTGCCCTAAGGAATTTTCTTTATTAAACTTGAATATCGATATTGTCCCGTTCAGCTTCACTTCATTCAAGTGGCCATTTGAGTAATAGTAATTCTCTGTCGCAAGCTCTCCAGACTGGGACGTGTAGGTTGTAGAGTTGACATTACCATTGGCATAGGTGTAATCTTTCTGCAGCCATTTGCCATCCTTTCCATTTTCTCTGAATGATGCCAAATTTCCATAATCGTCATAAGTGAATGACATTGATGTACCATTATTGTTTGATACTCCAGCCAATTCATTATTCTCATTATATGTATAGGATGTTGTCAAGTCTATTGAGGTCGATCTGATAAGCCTGTTGTAAGCATCATACTCATACTGTTCGCTATTACCATTAACGAATGATTCCTTAGATATATTGCCTGAAGCATCATATTCACGCGTCACTAATCCAAACCCCGGGTCATTCATACCCGTTTGCCTTCTATATTCATCATATACAAAAGATGTGGTAATATTTCCTGGTGCCGTGATTGATGAAGGTTGTCCATCCGCGGACAGGTTATAGCTTATGGTTCCAGCGGGGTCGGTAATTGAAATTAGATTACCTAGGGCATCATAATTCTTTGTGGTCGAAATGTTATCCCTTGTGGTCGTTATGCTATTTCCACTATAACTGTAACTGGTCGCTCGCCCCGAAGCCTCTTCAATTGAACGAATACGGTCATAAACATCGTAGCCGTATGTGTTCCAAAACAATGGCGCTTCACCTATGAATGGCAATGACACCTTTTTTAAGCGACCATATTCATCATATAGGCGGTCAATATTCCTTATGGATCCATCAAAGCGTGTTTCAGTGCTACGAACTTCACGGTTCAACGCATCAAAGACTTGTGTAATCGCAGGTCTCCCTGTATGAATAGTTGCAACAGCATAGAGACCGTTTGATGTTGTGGGTGACCAAGAAAATTGCTTGATTTTGCTAGTATTATCGGGATAATCGAACGATAAAATGCGACCAAATGCGTCATAGCCGAGTGTGGTTATTCCTCCTCTGTGGTCCTCGATAGAGGCAAGGCGGCCAGATGAGTCGTAATTGAATTGATTGATCAAGCCAAGAGGGTCAATCTTTTTTGTCACACGTCCATGTGAATCATAGGTATAAGAGGTCACCAAAGGGCCAGATTGAGAGTAAGGCGTAACTCTTTCAGTTAAGGGATTCCCATATGAATCATACGAATAAACCACCTGCTTTACCCTGTGCCCATCTTTGTAATTCACTATTACGTCTGGTAAACAGTTAGAGTGGGCCGGGATGTACATGCGTTCAACATACGATGAACCATTACGAGTAGTTGTTGTCTCTTTAGATGTTAAGAAGCCCACATAGTATCCGTTTGATACGTCAGGATGATGTGAGTAGATATTTTGGATCGACACATTGATTCCACCAGTGTAGCGATTAAGTTCGCTTGTTGGATAACCATACGTGTCATAAACGAAAGAAATTGTGTCAGACACTCCTTTCAACAAGTTTGTTTTAATTGATTGATCCAACAGAACATGTGCTACTTTGTTAGACGCAACGTTTACGGTATATGTGTTGGACAATTGTGAATACGGAGAATCTTCGCTAACCAGCACTCCAAAACGATAGGGGTCATATGTTCGCACAAATGGCTGTTGCTTATTATTATAAGTAGTTATTTCTCCGAAACCGCAGAAACCTAGTCCTTGACGGTGTATAACCGCGTTTTCATAAGTAAAACTGTAATCGTCAATCTTGTTGCCATTCATGAATGTTTCAGAAATAGCCAAGACAGGCAGTGGCTCCTGAATATTAACATAGGGGAAGGTTGCTCCATAACCTTTGGTGTAAAAACCGAATGTGGTGCTCTCTTCATTAATGTACTTGTATTCGTTCTTTTCCACCACACCCAGACTATTTGCCATTCCTGTAGCCAACACTTCTTTACTTTCATCACGCGAAAAAGAGTATTTGGTTGCCACACCATTTTTTAGGCTTATAAGTTGTGTAAATCTATTATGGGAGTTAATGTTGGTCGGAATAAGCTTTGATGCTGTTTGCGGAAAATTAGCCGATGCTGAGTTCGAACTACATTTATTATTTATGCATAGGAAAGTACTTAAACCACTTGAATTATATCTTATCAAGTCTGTCTTGCCATCATTATTTACATCCTGAATAACGAAACCAGTGTTGGCCTGACTGCTGTTTGGACCGGAAAAAATTGATCTTACAAATTGCCCATTTCCTTTAGAATTATACAGAGACCATATATAATCTCCACTTGACGTGAACGATGGAGAGACCAAAATATCCATCAATCCGTCACCATTAAACTCCCCGAGAAAGAGGTGCCTGTTATATAAACCGGATTTGTTCAAGCCCGTGTATGTCGCTACCAGCCTAGCGGTCATAGTGTTGTCAGTGACATCAAAAGTATATATATTGACTCCGTTGTCATTGATATGGCAAATATCTGACTTCCCATCTCCGTTGTAATCCATGACTATCAATTTGTCTGTATTATTTGCTGCTGCCAGGGTATCAGTTTGCTGAACACCAATAAAATCAACATGAAATGGCAAAACGTGGTTTTGATATAAAATGGTGTTATTGATCAGGTCAAAAATATAGCATTTGGATGGTTTCGTTGTATCCCCAAAAGGCTGATGTACTGAAACCGCAAGCACTTCCATCTTCCCATCTCCGTTAAAATCTCCGGTATAATAGAATTTGGGTTGAATGCTCTTACCACCATCCGCATCAGTATAAACAGTAGGGAAGTTATATGTCCTTGTATACAATGGAGACAGACCATTATAGAGATTTGAGCAATACACTTTGAATCTGATTTGATCATAGTTATTTACAACCGAATTGTTAATCTTGATGACATACTCCTCTTGCTGACCCGCCAAATCACCGCATATAATATCAACGAATCCGGTTTCTGTCAACAGGTTTGGCATAGGTAGTGCCCAACTGTCTCCCAAGCCAGCGTAAAAGAAAATCTGCTCTTGGCCTGTATATTTGTTGTCAAATCGGTTCTGTGAATGACGTAAGTATGTAGCATGCCTATAATGCTTCCAATATGGATTCAGGTTCGGTAAACTAATCAATCCGTCAGATCCACTGTCATAATCGAATTTTCCTTTCACTACCTTCAAAGCTCCAGGATTACTACTTTCATACCATTCATACAGTTGGGTGCTGGACGTTGTAAAGGACTCTGTTGTCTGCCCATCTCCATAGTAAAAGCATAATGGATTAAATGACTCTTCTCCTGCTGCATAACCAATCTGTTTGAGAACGGAAGCATTGTTCTGTGTCAAGTAAGTAAGTGTATACGTGCCTAAAACTGTATTTTCATACTTGCAGATGATACGTTGCAACAATTTGGGCTCATGGATTTTTAGGCCCGCTCTATATCTCAGCAGGGAATCCTGCCTGTTTGAAGTGTACTGGAACTCCACAGAAGCACCATTATAGCTTATATTAGAAATTCTGAAATGGTTGTTTGAAAAAGTATATGAATATGTAATTGTATTGCCCTTTAGGTCATTCAAAGACATGAGGGGGTAATACAGATAATTCTGAGAGTAATTTGTGGTATAGCCAAAAACACCTTTATTGCCATTGGGATAAAACACCTCAAAATATCTCATTGTATTTCCCGAATAATAACCCTTGGCCTTTATATTGCCGTGCTCGGATTGATATAGGTAATATGTTGATGTGGAATCTGTCTTAATGAGCCGAACACCATCTAACACGAAAGAATCACTGTTGTTCAAGATTACACCCTGTGTTCTGCCGTCATAATATTTGGATTTACCGCTTCTTGTGATAATGGGTAGACCGGAAATAGTCCATCCCATACCCATTACCGAATTTCCACGTTGGCTGTTATAGGACAAAGAAAGAGTCGGCTGAAAACCTTTCATTCCAGGATATACGCTAATCGGCACTTCATAAGTCCGCGCACCGGATTGCGAAGTTCCTGATTTTATAGGTATTTGACCAACTCCTTTCGAGTAATCGAGACTAATTGAATTGGGTACATGTGAATTGTTGATGGATTGGGGATTACTGCGAGTGGGTTCGTTGTTGACTGTGTCGTCCTTGCTGAATTCTTTATCAGACTTATGCGCGATCACAGGAGGATATAGAACTGCATAAACCGAGTCTTCATATCTTTTGTATTGTTCCTCAGTCCATCCGGCAAACCTCTCGTCTTCATCAGGGTTGCCATTGGCCTTTGTTGTATCTGCTAGAGCTGGTATTGATCCAAAGACCAGAACGAAAACAAATATATTGATGAATTGTGAACTCTTCATAACTGTAATTATTTGTTCATTTAACCTGTTGCTTTTATTCCTTGATTATCTTCCATGAAGATGCTTCTCCATTCAATAGAATCTGGAGGATATAAATACCATTTGACTGGTCACTGATGTTTAGCTCGGTTTCCGTGGTTTGTAATGGCATAACCAGAATCTGCTGACCTGATAGAGAGAATAGTCGTATAGAACAGATGTCCTCTTCACTTAATTGGTCGATTCTTATTCTTAATAAACCTTGCGTAGGATTTGGGTAAATGCGGATATTCCTTTCAGAAAGCGAATCGGATAAGAATTCATCAATCGAGGCGGATTTGGCTATTCTGTTGGGAGACATCACAATAACCCGTGTTAGCCGATTGCCGGCACCGTCATAATCATACCTAATTGTTTGTGCAAACATTAAACACGGCATCGCAGCTATCAGCAATGCTGCCATTTTTTTTACAAAAGTTCTCATTTTCTACATTTTATTTTTAGTTAATAATCTACTATTGAAAAAGTTGAAATATTTTATACACTGTATTATGCGAATACTGTTGTCGCCTAATACGTATGATGAATCAATGTTATTCATCATAGCTATGATCACCTGCCATAGTATGATACCAGATACATTTCTTGAAACCTGATGAAATCAGAATGTTCAGATCAAACGCAATGACAGTTTTCACATAATACGAAGTGTTTGATTCGCACTTTCATAAGGCGCTATAATTCAAGAATTCCGTAGAAGGAATGGTTAGCCGACGAGATCCTTATGACATAAGTGTTGTGCGGCTGCAGGTTCACATAATACACAGTGGGGATCCCGCTCGTGTTGAGCGGGCCGGAGTACCAGGTAATGCCGCCGGCATCCTCGACCTCAAGCAGGCAGGATTCCTCGGATTCAAACTCGACCGTCAACGTGTTGGTGTCCGATGAATACGTAACTACCGGAAGGACAATCGCGTTCCGGTTGTGCCCCTGACCGTTGTCACTTACAACAACTACCGTAGTGGTGCTATCATCTGCCAAG
>ONKD01000014.1 GCA_900318345.1 uncultured Prevotellaceae bacterium | reverse complement strand
ACGTGACGGCCAGGAGTATGCTTACTTCGGCTTCACCAAGAAGATTGCCGAGCCCGAGAGTGAGACTCCTTGGGACGACATCGAGGCCTTCCGCTTCGGTCCCGTCAGCGAGGGTGACTTCGTGATGACCCAGGAACTGCTCGGCACTCAGTGCGCCCTGGCTACCGACGGCAGCTACGCCTCGATCGCCATCCCCGCTGGTGAATGGACTGTAACCGTAAATCTGGAGAATAACACCTTCAGCATCAACGGCGAATGGCCCGTTGACACCGTTGTTCCCGAGCCCACCGTGGATGTGTTCATCATCGGTGACGTGAACAACTTCAGCACCACCGAGGGTTGGGATCCCACCAAGGGCGCCCAGATGACCCTTGCCGACAGCGTTTACACCGCTACGGTTAACGCAACGTGACGGCCAGGAGTATGCTTACTTCGGCTTCACCAAGAAGATTGCCGAGCCCGAGAGTGAGACTCCTTGGGACGACATCGAGGCCTTCCGCTTCGGCCCCGTCAGCGAGGGTGACTTCGTGATGACCCAGGAACTGCTCGGCACTCAGTGCACCCTGGCTACCGACGGCAGCCACGCCTCGATCGCCATCCCCGCTGGTGAGTGGGCTGTGACCGTCAACCTGGCCAGCAACACATTCAGCATCAACGGCGAATGGCCCGTTGACACCGTTGTTCCCGAGCCCACCGTGGATGTGTTCATCATCGGTGACGTGAACAACTTCAGCACCGCCGAGGGTTGGGATCCCACCAAGGGCGCCTGCCGACAGCGTTTACACCGCTACGGTTAACGCAGTCGTACGTGACGGCCAGGAGTATGCTTACTTCGGCTTCACCAAGAAGATTGCCGAGCCCGAGAGCGAGACTCCTTGGGACGACATCGAGGCCTTCCGCTTCGGTCCCGTCAGCGAGGGTGACTTCGTGATGACCCAGGAACTGCTTGGCACTCAGTGCGCTCTGGCTACCGACGGCAGCTATGCCTCAATCGCCATCCCCGCTGGTGAATGGACTGTAACCGTAAATCTGGAGAATAACACCTTCAGCATCAACGGCGAGTGGCCCATTGACACCATCGTTCCCGAGCCTTACACTGGTGACGTCTACATCCTGGGTGAGGTGAACGACAATGGTGGTTGGTTCCCCAATGTTGGTGTACAAATGACCCGCAATGCCCAGAACAACGTCTTCACTGCCACTATCACCACCGCTGGTGAGAATGATGGCTATAGCTACTTCAGCTTCACCAAGCAGCTCGCAGAGAACGATTGGGAGAATGGTGGCTGGGACGAGATCGCTGGTTATCGCTTCGGCGCTAGCGTGAATGACTTTGAGGTTACCGAGGCCCTGCTTGGTGAGCAGCTCCAGCTGATTGCTCAGGACAATGCCTTCAAGATTCCCGCTGGCCAGTGGAACCTGACCTTGAGCGTTGACAACATGACCCTTGTTATCGAGGCTGCCAACGGCCTGCGTGGCGACGTTAACTTGAGCAAGGATGTTACCATCGCCGACGTTACCGCCCTCATCGACTACCTGCTGAGTGGTGATGCAACCGGCATCAGCCTCGCTAACGCTGACTGCAACTTGAGCAAGGATGTTACCATCGCCGACGTTACCGCTCTCATCGACTTCCTGTTGAGCGGCAGCTGGCCCGTAGTTGAGTAATCCAGACAGACTAGATTACTGAATTCATATTAAAGGACAGGATCCGATTTTGGGTCCTGTCCTTTTTTTGTTGCCATTATCCATGACAAAGATTATTTTGACCTGTTTGCCATGTGCAAACGATTGCGCTGTTTTTCAGCGGGTTTTCTTATATTTTATAATGTAAGTGTTAGAATTCATTGTAATTTTGTCCGCCTTTAAAAAGTTTCAGGTACTAGAACAAACCAACTTTATTTATATGTTTAATTAAAAATCATTTTCAATTATGAAGAAATTAACGTTAGTTTTATCAATGTTGATCGCTCTCGTTGGCTTTAATGCCAATGCAGAAATGTACATTGTGGGTAGTGGTGCTTTTGGCGGCTGGGCTTACGACGCCGGCAATCTCATGACCGACAATGGTGACGGAACCTACACTTATGTGACTACCATCCAGGGTTCAGTATGGTTTATCTTTGCTGATGGCCAGGGCGAAGACTGGGATGACTTCAACGGCAATTACCGTTATGGTCCCGTCAGCGGCGGTAACGAGGTCGTTAATGCCAATACTGAGTACACCACTCAGAAGTCAAACGACGGCAATGCCTCTTATCAGTTCACTGGCTCAGGCAATGAGTACACTTTTATCTTTGACTCGAACAACATGACCTTCAAGGTTGAAGGTATTGTTGATGTTCCTGAAGAAGACACTTGGACCGTTGCTGGTGCACCTGCTGCCCTGTTTGGCTCTCCCACTTGGAACGAGGCCAATACCGACAACGACATGACCTTGGTTAACGGTCTTTATACCTTTACTAAGAACAATGTCGAGCTGACCGTTGGCGCTATCCAGTTCAAGGTGGTTTATAACCATGACTGGGGTGTAGCTTATCCTAGCAACAACTTTGTTCAGTCTATCTCAAAGCATGGTTACTACAATGTTGTCATCACCTTTGATGCCGACACCAAGGAGATCACCTGCACTCCGACTCTCGTTGAGGAAATCATTGACGATGAGGATCCTATCTACACCGTTGCTGGTGCACCTGCTGCCCTGTTTGGCACTGAGTGGGCTCCCGCTCTCGTTGAGAACGAAATGACCAAGGGTCAGGACGGTATCTACACCTGGACCAAGAACGGTGTCGAGCTCACCGCTGGCAGTGTACAGTTCAAGGTGGTTCTGGGTCACGATTGGGGTCAGGAATGGCCTTCAAGCAACTATGTTGCCACTATCGATGAGAATGGTACCTACAACGTAGTTATCACCTTCAATCCCGCAACCGAGGAGATCACCTTCAACGCTACCGCTGTTGAGGTTGGTGAGGACTTCTACACCGTTGCTGGTTCTCCCGCAACCCTCTTTGGTGAGGAGTGGAATCCCGGCTATGCTGCTAACAACATGACTTTGGTCAATGGTCTTTACACTTGGACCAAGGAGGGTGTTGAGCTTGCTGCCGCTACCTTTATTGAGTTCAAGGTTGTGAAGAACAACAACTGGAACACTTGCTGGCCCGCTAGCAACTATGAGTACACTGTAGCTGCTGATGGCACCTATGACCTGACCATCACCTACAACCCCGAGAACAATGAGGTTAACTTCACTGCTACCCTGCATGCTAATGCCATGCGTGGTGACGTGAACGATGACAATGCAGTGAACATCTCGGATGTTACTTCACTCATCGACATCCTGCTGAGCGGTGCTGCTGCACCTGCTGGTGCTGACTGCAACCTCGACCAGGCTGTGAACATCTCGGATGTTACTGCTCTCATCGACTTCCTGCTGAGCGGCAACTGGCCCGCTGAGTAATCAGATTAGAGTTTACTGAATTCACAAAAGGACAGGACCCGATTGGGATCCTGTCCTTTTTTTGTTGTTGTTATGGATTGGTCTCTTGTCCCCTTAGAAGGGATAATCCACACAGGCTCGAGCCTGCTTCGCGTCCTTGATGATGGCAGCAGCGGCCACGTGGGCCGGATGCTTGGCATAGGTGGCCACATCGGCCATTGTGGGCACGATGGCCGTGAGGACGATATCCCAGTCCTCGGCCGGGTTTTCGTTCAGTGCGGTTTCGATGCTTTGCAGCACGTCAATCTGGCTGGGGAGCTTGTCGAGCGCCGCCTTGAAGCGCTGGGCCACCTCGCGCCTGGCCTCGTCGCTGCCCTGCAGTTTAAACATAACAATGTGCTTGACCATAATCGATTAATCGTTTAATTATCAATAGTTTAAAATAAAAAACACCGGCCATGTGGAGCGGACCGGTGTTTCATAAAATATAGAGTTGTTTTATTATTCCTCGGTTGCGGCGGGAGCCTCAGCCTCGGCCTCTTCGGTAGCCTCCTCAGCGCCTTCCTCGGCAGCCTTAGCTGCGGCGAGAGCGGCCTGGTGAGCAGCCTCCTCAGCCTTGCGAGCGGCTTTCTCGGCGGCGAGCTCCTCGGCGTTCTCGGCAATTACCTCAAAGGGGATCTCAACAGCGACCTCCTTGTGCAGACGTACGATACCGACGTACTTGCCAGGGGTCTTAACGGTCTCATGAACGCTCACGATCTTGCGGTCAACATTGTGACCGGCAGCGAGCAGCGCCTCATGTACCTGCTGTGCGCCAACTGAACCGTAGATGGTGCCCGTGGGGCTAACCTTAACGGGGATGGTGAGCGAAACGCCCTCAAATGCCTTAGCGGCCTCCTCGGCGTCGGCTTTCACCTTAGCGAGCTTGTGAGCCTGCTGACGCAGGTTCTCGGCGTGAATCTTCAGTGCACTGGGGGTAGCCAGGATGGCCTTGCCAGTGGGGATGAGATAGTTGCGGCCATAGCCGTTCTTCACTTCCACAACGTCGTTCTTGAAACCAAGATTGACGATATCTTCTTTCAATATAATCTTCATAATTGTATTCCTCCTTTGGTGTTAAACGTGTTGTTTATTTCATCAAGTCGGTCACGTAGGGCAGCAATGCCAGATGACGGGCGCGCTTAACGGCCTTAGCCACGCGGCGCTGGAACTTGAGCGAAGTGCCGGTGATGCGGCGAGGCAGGATCTTGCCCTGCTCGTTGAGGAACTTCTTCAAGAACTCGGGGTCCTTGTAGTCGATGTACTTGATACCGCTGCGTTTGAAACGGCAGTATTTCTTCTTGCGGGTGTCAACCGACATGGGAGTCAGGTAACGGATTTCGCCCTGGTTATTGGGTCTTACTTGTTCTTGTGCCATTGTTTTTTACTTCCTTAATTAAGTTAAACGGTTACTCTTTGGTCTCAGCGTTAGCCTCGGTAGCGGGAGCTTCAACCACGGCGGGAGCCTCTTCTACAGCGGGAGCCTCGGCGGCAGCAGCCTCAGCGGCAGCGCGCTCTTCCTGCTTGGCCTTGCGCACGGCGCGACGCTTAACAGCATACTCGGCGGCAAATTTGTCCAGACGGAAGGTGAGGAAACGGATCACCTTCTCATCGCGGCGGAAAGCGGTCTCCAGCTTGTCAACGATGGTGGGTTCGCCCTCAAACTCAATCAGGGTGTAAAAACCAGTGTTCTTGTTCTCGATGGGATATGCGAGCTTGCGCAGTCCCCAGTTCTCTTCGTTCTCGATGGTGGCACCATTGTCGGTGAGCACGCTCTTGAACTTTTCTACCGTTTCCTTCATCTGATCATCAGACAAAACGGGAGTCAAAATGAAAACGGTTTCGTACTTGTTCATAAATCGTTAAAAATAAATTGATTAATAAAATTTTTCGCTAAAAGCGGTGCAAATTTACATCAAATTTTTGAATTGGCAATCATCTGGCTCAAAAAAAGTTTTTCCAGCCCTCTAAAAAGGACATCCGCGCACTTTTAAAAACTACGGATTAATCTGATAATTCTGAGGGCTGGCGCGCTTGGGGCTTTGGAAGACAAGAAACACAAGAATAACAAACTTTTTTATAACGAAACACTGATTATCACGGATTTAGAAACTAATAAATTAGCGTTAATTAGCGCCATTCGCGTTTAAAACTTTCACGTGAATTGTCGTGAATTAATCATAGAATTAATGGATAATTCATGATAATTACATGTAAAAAAGAATGCTCGCTGCGCGAGCAGTTTAGAGTTTAGTGGTTAAAGCTTAGAGAGGCATCCGCTTCCTGGCCTCACGCTAAGGCGCAAAGCCGCTAAGGATTTAATGGGGCTGACGCGCTCTTTTTTCAAACAACTGAGAAGTCTGCTTCTGAGGGTTGGTGGGTTGTCAAAAGGCAGAGGGGTGTTTTGGTGGGCGTTTTTGTAACCCGTTGATTGTCAATGGCTGTCTTTGTCGCGCAGTTGTGTGGAGTGGCGTGCGGGATTCTTAACGAATGTTAAATATAAATTTGTAGCCTCTTGTGCAAAGGTAGAATCAAGAGGGTGATTGGGGCAATGACAAAAAGGTTTTTTAGGCTTTAGAGGGTCTAGAGGGACTAGAAGCGATAGATGGTGGGGTTACGAGCCAAAGGCTCGTACTACGGGACAATACTGCACTTACAGGGGCATCCGCGCTCCCGATGACAGGGAATGCGGATGCCAAACTGTTAACTGTTCACTGTCAACTATTAACTGTTGACTGTTAACTGCCCAGGAGGAAGTCGATGATGGTGGTGATGTCATCGATATCGAGGCGGTCATTGGCGTTCAGGTCAGCGGCTCCAAAGCTGATGGCATCGGTGTCGCCTGTCAAAAGGGCGTCGATCAAGATGGCCACGTCATCGATGTTCACCTTGCCGTCACCATCGACATCGCCCGCGGGTGGCATGGCTTGAATCATGGCAAAGTCTTTCCAGCAATCGGCCTGCCGGTAGGCCTCGACGGCATCGGCATGGACAAAGAGCACGGCACCATAGCAGTCGACAAACGTGGTTGAGAAAGCCGTTGGGGGCTCCATGGCCCAACAATGGATCGCGGTCATGGCGCTGCACCCGTCAAAGGCCCATTCGCCAATCGTGGTGATGGTGCTGGGGATGGTTACGTTGGCGAGCGCAGAGCAGCCGCTAAAAATGCCGTCGCTGAGGGACGTGAGCGAACTGGGGATGGTGACGCTCGTCAGATTGCTGCAAGCGCAGAAGGCCGAAGGACCGATAAAGGTGACAGAATTGGGGAGGATCAGTTCGGTCAAGGCACTGCAGCCGTTGAACGCACCATGACTAATGGTAGCAACCGAGTTAGGGATGTTGACGCCTGTGAGGCTCACACAGTTAGCAAAGGCGAAATCGCCAATTTCCACCAAATGGTCGCCCATCGTGACCGAAACCAGACCAAAGCAATCGCAAAAGGCCTCATAGCCAACGTAAGTGACAGAATTTGGGATGTCGATGCCCGTCAGGGCCATGCAGCCCGAGAACGCGCCATCGCCAATCCAAGTAATGGCATTGCCCATATCGACGCGTGTCAGCCCCGTGCAATTAATGAACGCATTGTTGCCGATGACCGTCACCCCGTCGTGAATGGTGACGCTGGTCAAGTCGGTGCAACCCTCAAACGCCCAGTCGTGGATAGCCGTCACCGAGCCAGGCACGACCAAATCGGTCACGGCCTCACCATTCAAGACCAAATGACCCGCATAGGACAAGGGATTGGCATCAAAATTGGAGAAAGTGATGCTGAACCAGGCCTCCAGATCGGTGATGTGAACGCTGGTCAGTCCATCGCACCGGTTGAAAGCCGCGTAACCAATGGTGGTCACTGAATTGGGGACGGTGATGCTGGTCATGCCGCTGCACTTGTAGAACGCGTCGCCATTGATGGAAGTGACGGGGTAAGTTGTTCCGGCATGGGTAACTGTGGCAGGGATGACCACATCGCCGCTATATGACCCACCCAAAGACGTGCGGCTAGTCACCGCGACTTCATCGCCGTCGATCATGTAATAGATGCCATCGGCCTCAAAATCATAGGCCGCGGCAACGGCTGGCAGCAAAAGCGCCAGAAACAACAAGAGATGTTTCATTGCTTTATTGTTAAACTATTCTCGCCGAGGAGGGTGTTGCAAAACTCGTATAACTCAATTATTAATCGGCCTGCGGCCAAGAAATTAAAACAAATTTTGCATTAAAATTTTTATACTAATTTGCTTAATTTCCCGCCCGATAGGGCGGTTAATCAGCACCTTCTTATTGACACCGTGCAATTCAGGGCAATGGCAACGGATAATGTTACCAGCCGAGGGCCTGGTTGATGATGCGGATGAGCTCGGGTTGAGGATAGAGGCCGACCAACGACTTGGGCTCGCCGTCGAGAGGGCAGATGAGCAGGAACGGGATGCTGCGTATCTCGAAGGCGCTGGCGATGTCGCTGTTGTGGTCAACATTGATGCTGTAGAAATCGACCTTGCCCTCGTAGTGCTGAGCAATCTGCCGCAAGATGGGGGCAAGACGCCTGCAGGGCTGGCACCAATCGGCGTAGAAATCCACGACGACGGGGCGGGGACTGTTCATCTTCCAGTCATGGGAACTCCAGTCGGCCACAAGGTGCCTGAACTGCTCCTGGTTGATGGAGTGGACGGTATAAACCGTGTCGGGGTTCACACTATAACTCTGGGCGCTGACGGCCAAAGCCGTCAACGCCAACAGCAAAACAAATATTATCTTCTTCATCAGTTGCTATCAAATCATTTATGCGTCCATGCTCAGGGATCCGCAAAATTTTGCGTCTCTACAAGATGCCTAAACTTTCTTACTGGTGGGAGCGACGCAGCAGGTCGTTGACCGTCTTAACAGGATTGAAAGTGTCGATGGGCACCTCGACAAAGACGGTGTTCCAGTCACTCATCGAGCCATTCCACAGTCCGGGCAGTTCCAAGGCCTTGATGTCGACGCCATCCTTGCTCTTGACGCTGATGAAACCCGTCTCGGGGTCCACAAACTTGCGCAGGTCAAACTTGATGCCCTTGTAGTCCTTGATGTAGCACACGAGGTCCACGGGGTTGAAATGGGTGCCGCTGCGCATCATCTCGACAGCCGCCTGGTCATCGGGGTTAATCTGGGCCGACTCAAGGATTTGGGGCGAGGCGCTGCCGTCGGCATTATAAGCCAAATAGGGGCCACCGCCAGGCTCACCCTCGTTGGGTACGACGCCACAGACGCGAATGGGGCGGTTGAACTTGTTGCGCAGCCATGTAGCCAGGGCGGCATCGTCCATGCCGTCGGTGGCCTTGTCGTAGATGCACAACGTTTGACGCGCGTAACGCAGCATCGCCTTGAGGTCGCTTGCCTTGACGTCACCCTTGTCGAGCATCTCGAGGTATTTTTTGACTTGGCGCTGCACCATCACGAGGTAACCGCCGATGATCTTCTTGAAACGGGTGCTGACGCTGCGCAGGCGCAGGGGCACCACATTGTCCACATTCTTGATGAACACCACATCGGCATCACGCTCGTTGAGGTTCTCAAGCAAGGCGCCATGACCAGCGGGACGGAACAGCAAGTTGCCCTTGGCATCACGGTAAGGCGTGTTGTCCATGTTCACGGCGATGGTGTCGGTTGAGGCCTTCTGCTCACTCAAGGTGATGTCATAGGTCACGCCCCAAACCTTTTCCATGAGGGGCACCTTGGCCTTGATGAGTTTTTCAAATCCCGCGCGGTGCTCGGGCGAGACGGTGAAGTGGATGGCCACGCGGCGACGGCTATCGGCAGCATACTGGGCGCCCTCCTCGAGATGCTCCTCGAGCGGGGTGTGGACTGTGCCGGCCGCTGCGCGATGGAACTTGAGCAACGCCTTGGGCAATGCGCCATAATTCATCCCCTCGGGCAAAAGCAGGGCCTTGAGCACATCGGCATAGCGTCCCGCCTCGATGAGCTCGTTCACGTTGCTCTGATACAGGTTCACGCAGGTCTTGTTCAACTGCGAGAAGAAAGCGAACTGGGTGATGCCCTCGAAGAACTGGCGTTCAAAGTCGGTCTCGGGAGCCGACTTGCCCTCGTTGATGAAAGCGAACAGATTCTTGAACATGCGGCTGGCAGCTCCAGAGGCGGGCTGGAATTTCTCGATTGTCGCTCCCCCACCCTGGAAGTCTTTCCACACCTTGATACACTGCGTCTGCTGCTTGGGGTCAAGGCGCGTAATGCCATTGTCCACGGTAGCAGCTGCTTCTAACTTGAGCCAGGGGAAACCTGTCTCAAAACGCTTGAGTTGAGCCTCAATGACGGGCTCGGTGATGCCCTTGCTGGCCATCAATTGTTTGTCGTTATCGTTTAACATATCGGTATAGTATTTGGAATTTTTCCCCAAAGTTACATTTTTGCCAACGTTCCTGCAAGTAAATTGACATAAAAAGGGTAAATTTGCGTGTTTTTTACATTGAGACCCATCAATAGCAATGACACAAGAATACTTCACAGCCGAGGAGCGCACACAGGTGCTGGAGCTTGTCAAGGGATTGAACGACAGGCTTGGCGACCAGTTGTCGTGCAGTGACATCAACACCGTGCATGACCTGATTGAACGAGGCATCAGCCAGGCGGGAATCTTTCGCCGCGACCAGTATGGGCTGAACCCCGTGATTCGCCACCTGCGCACCGCCATGGTGCTGTGTGACAGCATCGCTCCTGACCGCAACATGGTCATCGCCACGCTGATTTACAACCTGTGCCGCGGCAATTATCTCAATGTTGAGAAGGTAAGGAATCTGTTTGGCGACGATATCGCTCGTGTTGTCCACGGGCTGCTGAATGTGGCACCGCTGTACAAAAAGCAGGCGGCTGTCGAGAACGAGAATTTCCACAAACTGCTGCTGACGTTTGCCGAGGACGTGCGCGTGATCCTCATCATGACAGTGGACCGACTGACGCTCATGCGCGCCATCAATCACCATCCCAACGAGAAATTTGTCCACGACATCGCCTCGGAGTCTCGCTACCTGTATGCTCCCCTGGCCCACAAACTGGGTCTGTATGCCATCAAGACCGAGCTGGAGGACACCTCGCTCAAGTACCTCAACCGCAAGGTGTTCTCACAAATCTCCACGCGCTTGAACGAGACCAAACAGGAGCGCGACGCCTACATCAAGGAGTTTGTCAAGCCCATTGAGGAACGGCTGGAACAAGAGGGATTAAAATTTGCCCTAAAGAGCCGCACCAAGTCCATCAACAGCATCTGGCAAAAGATGAAAAAGCAGGGTGTGGACCTTGACGGCATCTATGACCTGTTTGCCATTCGCATCATCCTGGATACCAACGAGAAGGACGAGAAAAAGGCTTGCTGGCTCGCCTACTCGATCGTCACCGACATCTACACGGCTAACACGTCCCGCTTCAAGGACTGGATCACCATCCCCAAGAACAACGGCTATGAGTCGCTGCACATCACCGTGAGCGGCCCGGGCGGGAAATGGGTTGAGGTGCAAATCAGGTCGCGGCGCATGGACGAGAAGGCCGAGCTGGGTGTGGCCGCCCACTGGCGCTACAAGGGCATCAAGAGCGAGGGTGACGTGGACAGCTGGATGAACGAGGTAAGAGAGATGCTCGAGGCCAGCGGACAAGAGGGCCAGATGAGCCTGATGCGCAACATGGACACTAACCTGTATAACAACGAGGTGTTTGTGTTCACCCCCAAGGGGGACCTGATCAGGCTGCCGCAAGGGGCCACCATCCTGGATTTTGCTTACCACATCCACTCGCGCGTGGGAAGTTCCTGCATGGGCGGCAAGGTCGATGGCAAGAACCAAAAAATCAACTACCGCCTCAAGAGTGGCGACACGGTTGAAATCATCACCTCAACGACACAGACGCCGCGCCTTGACTGGCTCAACTATGTGGTCACGAGCCGTGCCCGCAACAAGATCAAGAACGCGGTGAACGAGCGCCAAGCGCGGCAGGCACAGCTGGCGCGCGAAACATTGCAACGGCGGTTCAAGAACCGTAAAATCGAGCCTGATGACGCCACGATGGCCCGAGTGATCAAGAAGATGGGCTACAAGACGACCACCGAGTTTTTTGCCGCCATCCAAGAGGAAATCATCGACGTGAACACCGTGGTCGAGCAGTATGAAGCCATCACCGAGAAGCAGAACGAGGGCACGGCCGCACGTGGCACGGCCGAGGAGTTTGTGTTACAACCGACGAGTGAGTCACACAGCAGCGCCAACGAGGATATCCTCATCATCGGAGATAACGTCAAAGGAGTGAACTATAAGTTGGCCAAGTGCTGCAACCCCATCTTTGGTGACCGAGTCGAGGGCTTCATTGCCAGTGACGGCGCCATCAAGATTCACCGTGCTGACTGCAAAAACCTGAAGCACCTCAAGGGACGCTTCCCCTACCGCATCATCAAGACACGGTGGACGGGCAAGGCAGGCAGCCTGTTTGTCGTCACCCTGCATGTGCTCGGCAAGGACGACCTGGGCATCGTGTCGTCGATCACGTCGGTCATCAACAAGACCGACAACTGCCTGTTGCGCAGCATCTCGGTGCAAGCCGAGGGGGGCATGTTTGAGGGATACCTCACCGTGAGCGTGAGCAACATCGCGTTGCTTGACGACCTGACCAAAAAAATCCTCAATGTGAAAGGCGTTAAGCAGGTCAGCCGCATGTGACAAGAAATAGCATGATTATTGGTCAGTTTAAACAATTATTTGCACCACTGACAAATAATCATTACCTTTGCACACCTGAAAGCCAGTATACACGATGCACGTTGTTTCAATAGATAAGCATGCCATCAACGAGATGCCCCGGGTCACATTTCCTGGGCGCATCCACATTATTGACGCGGTGTCCCAAGTCAAGAGCGCCGTCAATGCACTGCGCACCTCATCCATCGTGGGGTTTGACACCGAGACGCGGCCTTGCTTCAAGCGTGGCGAGCGTCACAGCGTCGCCCTGCTGCAGCTGTCATCAGAGACCGATGCATTCCTCTTCCGCCTGAACAAGACCGGTATCCCTGCCCCACTCCAGCAATTCCTTGAGGACAGCACTTGCATGAAAGTGGGCCTATCGACCACCGACGACTTCCACCAGCTGGCGCGTGTTAGCGACTTCCATCCAGCAGGATTTGTCGAACTGCAGCAGCTCGTGAAGCAATACCAAGTCACCGACCAGAGCCTTCAAAAGATCTACGCCATCCTCTTCCAGCAAAAAATCAGCAAAGGGCAGCAACTCACCAACTGGGAAGCCCCACAACTGACCGACGCCCAGCAGCGCTATGCCGCCATCGACGCGTGGGCCTGCCTGCGCATCTACCACTACCTCGCCAGCGGCAACTTCATCCCCGAGCAGTCCCCCTATTGGCACGAGCTTGTCACGGTGGAATAATCACGGAGGTATCAGAAGGAATCCAAGAAGAAATAATCTTTTTTTCAAAAAAAATCGGCCAAAAAGATTGTTTGGCACGGAAATTGTAGTACCTTTGCAGCCCGTTTAACACGGACACATGCAAAATCGGGGCTGACTGGCTTTGACAGCGTGTAGAAGTGGTAAGCAAGCATGCAGAGCGATAATGGCTATGCTCTTAAATATCAGTCATTTACACAATTAAATGGCGAAAACAACTACGCTCTCGCTGCCTAACCGAAGCACAGTAAGTTCGGCTTTATCACTGCCCAAGGGGCTGTGACGAGACATCACCCGACGGCCCTGGCGCCGAGGCACGTCGAACCGGTGGTGCAGGAATATCGACGATAGGACAAGGCAAGCCTCGGGCCGCGTCCGAAATTTAGAGGATAAGTTGCCGGTTGGCCGTCCCGGGCCTGCCGTCAATCGAAAACCAAGCCGGGACTAAGCATGTAGAAACCTTATTAGTTCCACGTTTGGACGAGGGTTCAAACCCCTCCAGCTCCACAGGGCACGAGTAACCATCTGATATACAGATAGTTGCTCGTTGTTTTTATTGGAGCAGATGGCTCCAATAAACCTATATGCAAGTTATTGATTTTCAGCGATATACGGTTTCTTGTTATCCTTGTATTCCCCCTTTTCTTGTCTTAAGAGTCCAATACGAATGACTAGACCCTCATACTAAGACAAAGAGGACGCGGCTATCGCAACCGCGCCCCCTAACAGCAGGTAATATTGAGAAGCTATTCTACCAAGTCATCACTATTGAACTTTTTTAGGCAATGATTTCACGCCCTTGAGATCGGCGGCGGTGGCTTCGACAATGCTGATTGCATAGCCACCTCCTGGCACGGCTGTGAGGTTCACAACGCTCTTAGAGGTTACTATGCCCTTGCGGATGACATAAGCCTGCGAGTTGGTCTTATAGTCAGCATCCATCGCGTCAGCATAGACCGTAGCAATGTACTTTTTGCCTGGCTCCAGGAAGTTGAATTTGAGATTAGATGTGTGAGGGTGTTCTCCAGTCACACATCCCACGAACCAGTTTCCACTACCTTTTTGCTTGCGGGCGGCTGTGATATACTCCATCGGTTCGGCTTCAAGATAGAGCGACTCATCCCAATCACAGGGCACATCCTTGATGAACTGGAAGGCATCCATGAAGCGCTCGTAGTTCTCGGGGAAGTCTGCTGCCATCTGCAACGGACTGTACAGGGTCACATAGAGTGCCAACTGGCCGCAGATGGTGCTGTTGCAATGGTTGCCATTGTAGGTGTTCATCTCAAAGATCCCCGGGGTGTAGTCCATCGGGCCTCCCTGCAGACGCGTAAAGGGCAAGATGGCGGTATGGCCGGGTCGAGTGCCCTCAAAGGCCTGATACTCGGTACCGCGTGCACTCTCGTTACCGATGAGGTTGGGCCAAGTGCGGCACAGTCCAGTGGGACGTACGGCCTCATGGGCGTTGACCATGATGTGATAGTCGGCTGCCCGCTCGACGGCATGCTGGTAATGGTTGATTTCGAGCTGACTGTAGTGGTGCTCACCACGAGGGATGATATTGCCCACATAGCCGGTCTTGACAGCATCATAGCCGTAATCCTTCATGAGCTGGTAAGCACGATCCATGTACTTCTCGTAATTCATCACCGACGACGATGTCTCGTGATGCATCATGATTTTAACACCACGTGAATGGGCATAATCGTTCAGGGCCTTGATATCAAAGTCGGGATAAGGAGTCAGGAAGTCAAAGACTTTTTCCTTCATGTTACCACTCCAGTCTTCCCAGCCGATGTTCCAGCCCTCAACGAGAACCTGGTCAAAGCCATGGTCGGCGGCAAAGTCGATATAACGGCGCACATTGGCATTGTTGGCCGAATGACGTCCCGAAGGACGGGCACGGCTATAGTCGGTCTGTCCCAGTTTTACCGAGGGATAGTCATTGGTATAGTGCCAATCGCCCTTGCCAGAAATCATTTCCCACCACACGCCAACGTACTTGGTGGGATGGATCCAACTGGTATCCTTGATTTTGCAGGGCTCATTCAGATTAAGAATGAGACTAGAAGCGAGCACCTTGCGCGCATCATCGGTGATGAGAACCGTGCGCCAGGGAGTGTGGCAAGGCGTCTGCAGATAGCCTTTCATGCCCTTGGCATCGGGAGTAAGGTGGGAAACGAAGGTGTTGCTGTTACCCACGAGTTCAAGGTGCATGGCAGGATAATCCACTAATGCAGCCTCATGCAGGTTCAGGTAGACGCCGTCGTCGGTCTTGAGTTGCAGCGAGGTCTGCACACCGCTGTCCGAGAAAACGGTCTGTGACAGGTTGCCGGTAATGGTGCCGCGCAACAGGCTGCTGATTTCGCTCAGGCGGGAACGTGTGTACTCATACTCCTGCGTGTCGTAGTCGCCAGCAATCCACCATGCAGTGTGGTCGCCAGTCATGGCGAACTCGGTGCGTTCTTCCTTGACAGTGAAGTAGTTCAGCTTGCCCTCTTGAGGGAATTCATAACGCAGGCCGACACCATCGTCATAGACGCGGAAGCGGATATTCATCAACCGCTCTGTCTTGGGCTGAGCCAAACGCACCAGCAACTCGTTATAGTGATTGCGGATGTTTTTATATTCGCCCCAAACAGGTTGCCACGTCTCGTCGAAGGTCGAAGTCTCCTGTCCCTTGAGGACAAAGCCCTCGAGCAGATCTTCGGCGTTGGCCAGATCAAAGCCAAGGTGTGACGGCAGGACCACGGGCCCCTGCTTATAGGTCACGGCATAAGTGGGCTGGCCACTTGCTGTGAGCGAGAAGTTCACTTGTATCTGGCCATCGGGCGAGGTGACGGTCTGTGCCTCCATGGCCATGCAGGCCATGGCGAGACACAGGGTCACAAATTGTTTTTTGAAGCAGTGTAACATATCTATTATTATCATCCTTAAAAACAAACTTATTTACTCAGTCGCACAATCTTGCAGCCATGGGCAGGAATGGATGCCGAGAGTGAACTTGCTGTGCCCTCGTCGGCATGCAGCCACAGGTCACGCACTTTCCACTCGCCACTGGCGCCCAGTTGGCTGAAGTCCACATTGACGGTAGCGTTCTGGTCGCTGCGGTTGAACAGGCCAACAATGTAGTCACCATTCTGCATAGTGCCATACCATATCACATTATTCAGACCCAACTGGTCGTTGAGAGGCATGCCTACAAAGCCATCGGCACGCAGTGCAAGCAGTTCGCTATTGGTATAGAACGACACGTTGTTGCCGATCGTGGACGGTTGGTCGGCCACTGCAACAGGACCACCAGCCATGAGCTGCAACGAGATGGCAGTCTGGCGCTCGGCATCGGTGTCATACTTGTTCAGGCGCAGGAAGTCACCGTCGAGAATGACCTGGTTGCGGCCGGTGATGTGTGCCCAGTAACTGAACCCGTCAAACTGGTTCATGCAGTTGGGCCAATTGGAATAGGACTTGCCTTTGTCATGCGATGAAGTGTGCCTCCACCCGCCATCGCCTGTATCGGCCACGATGCGCACCATGTTACCGTATTTTGCCTCGACCTCGGCATCATTAAAGAGATGGGGCATCACCAGCGAGGTGAAGACGCCATATTTCTTGGCAGCCTGGGCAATGTAAGCAAGGGCTCGGGCGTAGCTCTCACGGCCGTAACCTCGGCCCACCGTACCGATATAGCGATCCTTGCCGTCCTCATACCATGACAGGAAGTCCATGCGGATGAATTCCACGCCCAGTTCCTTGTAGTGCTTGAAGAATCCGTCGATATACTCCTGTGCACCGGGTTGCTCGCTCACTACCCACGTAAACCACATGTCTTGGGCATTAGGATTCTGAACGGCCTGTTTGCCGTTATACACAAGGTCCCCAAAAGTGTAATTTGTCCCTTGAACCTTGGTGTTCAGCGGACCGTGAATCCACAACGGGTTGTCATAGACCCCCAATTTGAGACCACGGGCTTTGCACTTGGCCACGAGATCGGCAAGTGACATTGAGCCGTAATGTGTCATGTATCCCGAGGCATCGTTGGCCAGCATGGGGATGAAACCGTCGGTGCACACCATGTCATAGCCATAAGGCTTCAGGCCGGTGGCTACCCAATTGATGATTTCGTCCCACTGGGCCTCGGTGAGGTCCATATCGCTGTTGCTAACTCCCGCATGTTCCTGTTCGATGCAGTACTCATACACGCTCCAGTACAGGGGAGCTTTCACGCCGTCGTGAATACCCTCAACGACTGGCAGATCGGGCAATTCGGCCTTAGGCGGATAACGCATTTCGATATCATCGTTACATGCGCCCAGCATGGTAAGGGCAACCAATGCGATGGATAATAATATGCTCTTTTTCATATCTTATGTTTTTAATTAGTCATTGGTGATTTCTTCCACTTGAATCGTCCAGTGCTCCAGATCAAAGGTGATGCGGTAGTTGGCCGATTCTTCAACACGCCACTTGTCATCAGGACCGTTGGTGAAAACGAAGTTGGAGTTTTCAACTCCGGTCTTGTTGATCTTGCAGTCGGCAAACGTGGGACGGATGAATGGTACATCCCAGCTGCCAGTTGCGATGCAGGCCTTCATCTCGCCGGGGACGAGAGTGCCCTCATACTTGAAGATATACTGCGACACCTTGGTCAACTGTGTCGGGGCATCGATGCTCCAGCCGTTGGGGGTGGCATCACCGACGATATAAACGGCCTCTGCTGATATGGGTTCAGGTCCAACGGGGTCAAGTTCACCCAGGTATTCAGCCTTCAACGTGTATTTCTCCAAGTCAAAAGTCAGTCGGTACTTACCAGCCTCTTCGACCTTCCACTTGTCATCAGGATTGGCTACGAAGATGAATTCAGGACTCTCAACGCCGTCCTTGTTAATCTTGCACTCTGCAAACGTGGGACGGATGAAGGGCACACCCCAGTCACCTGAAGCGATGCAGGCCTTCATTTCACCCACATTGAGCGGGCCTTCATACTCAAAGATATATGTGGACTTCTTCTCGAGCTGGGTGGGAGCATCGATGTTCCAGCCGTTAGGTGTAGCGTCCCCCACCATATAGACCACATCGGTCACGATAGGCTCGATAACAGGAGCGTCGGGCTCACCGGTGTACTCGGTGGACATGGTCCAGTTCCTCAAGTCAAATGTCAAGCGATACTTGCCTGCATCCACGACGCGCCACTTGTCGTCGGGGTCACCAGCATGCATACCAAACTTCGCGTTAGTGATGGCCGTTCGGGAAATCTCGGTACCGTTCACGAGGGGACGGATGAAGGGAGCATCCCAACTGCCCGTCGTCAGACAAAGCTTTATTTCTCCCTTGTTTAGAGAACCCTCCCAAGTGAAAATCAAGGGGTCTGCCTCGGTAGCCGTCAGCGGCGTAGGATTGCCGATGTCCCAACCATTGGGCGTGGCATCACCCACCATGTAGAGTGTAGAGGTCTTGATGGGCAGGTCGCCCTCAATGATAATCAGGTCTTTCTCGTCCTCACAGCCTGTCAGGCCCATACCCAGCATGATGCCGGCAAGAACGAACATTATATATCTCAGTTTCATATCTTTTTATTGATTTAGATGGGTGACAAACATTATTTATTATAACCGGGATTCTGCACCAGTGCAGGATTGGCGTTGAGGATGGGACGCATGATGGGGAAAATCTTGGTGTGATCATCGGCATCAGGATTCTTGTCCCACCATGAGCCAGAAGTGAACTTGCCAAAGCGGATCAGGTCGATGCGGCGACGGCTCTCGGCGAAGAACTCACGGCCCCACTCGTCGAGCATCTCGTCCATGTCAAGAACGGCTGCACCCTCGGGGGCATAGAGCACCGTTGAAAGGTTGGCCTCGGGATAGTTGCGGCGGCGCACACTGTTGAGCAGTCGTCCGGCCTCGGCCTTTTTACCTGAGCGCAGTTTGCATTCAGCCAGCGAGTAGATAATCTCGGGCAGACGGATCTCGGTGTAGTCACTCTCCATCTGGTGGGCATCATCGTCGCTATAGAAGGGGTATTTGGCAAAGTGCCAGCCCGAGTTGTGGTCACCGTCACGCAGCGTGCTGCTAGAAGCAGAAAGCCACCGGTCAGGAGCAAGACCCTGGAACTTGCCCACGGCATCACGAATGTACAGGTCATAGGCCACCTCGGGAGCCTGGACGCGCTTGGTGGCGCCATTCTCGTCCTTGTACTCCAGATAGCCATAGATGAACATGCCCTCACGGGTGCTGTTGCCCAGGTTGCGATAGAGTTTCATGCGCTCATCGCCCTCATATTTGCGGAACTTCTCGATGGGCATACCCAGTTGATAGTTGTATTTCTCGCCATTGGGAGCAAAACTGGGCGAAGCGGCATACTTGGTGTTGTGGTCGCCACCCTTGCTCTTGGAATCGTTGAGATAGTAACGTGCACGCGCGGGAACGGTCCACCAATAAGTGTCGCCTTGATAGTGCCAGAAACTGTAACCGGGAGCGCCAGGGAAGCCGAAGATGACCTCGTCGCACTCGTCGTTGTTCCAGTCAAAGGCTGCATCCCAACGGTCGGCTACCTCATATTGGCCGTATTGACCGTCAAGGATGGCTTGAGCCACTTGCTCACACTCATTATAGCGAGCCTCGCCGATGTAAACCTCGGCATTCAGATACAAGCGCACCAGCAGTGCTGCAGCGCCGGCCTTGGTCCACTGGCCCTGAATGCCGGCATTGGAACCGAGCGAAGTCTTCTCGGCAAGCATGGGGATGCACTCCTTGAGATCACTCTCGATGAGATCAAAGATGACCTTGGGCTCAACTTGGGTTTCGGTGTTCTTGGAAATGTCGCTGTAGCTCACTGCCAGAGGCACATTGCGGAAGCCATCGAGCAGGCGCAGGTAGAACCACGCACGCAGCACCCGGCACTGGGCCTTGAGGTTGTCAAACTCGGCATCCGAGAAACCATAATTCTTCGGCGTGAGCTTTTCCAGGTCCTCAATCACATAGTTGCATTGCATGATACCCTGGAAACAGCCGTTCCATTCGCTCTGGGCATCACCGCCGTCTTCCACATTCCACTCGTGGTAGTGCAAGCGACGCCATTTGCCACCGTCATCCCACCAACCGTCGCGGGTCGGGGTAATCAACTGGTCGGCAGTCAGCTCGTTGAGCACATGACGGCTCTGGATGCTCCAGAAAGCGTGTTCAAACGGACGGAAGGTTGCCCTTACCACGTCATTCTTGGTGTTATAATAGTTCTGGGTTCCCACCTGGTCATACAGTGTCTCGTCCAGGTCGGTGCAGCTTGCCAGTGTGCCGAGGCACAGGGCTGCCATTATCATATATAAATGGATACGTTTCATTGTCTTCATGATTTAATAGGATTATCAGAAATCAACTTGTACACCGACGATAAGCTGTCGTGTAGAGGGGAAATAAGTGCGTGAACCCTGTCCACCGGGAGTCAAACCATTCACTTGATAGGTCGAAGGATCAACACCGCTGAACTTGGTCAGGGTGAACAGATTCTTGGCTGTCGTGAACACGCGCACGCGGTCCAGGAATCGCCAATTGTTGGGCCTGAACGTGTAGCCCAAGGTCACCATGTCGAGTTTCAGATAATCACCACGCTCGAGGAAGTAATCACAAACCACGGGGTTGGCCGACGATGAAATCTCAAAATTCTTGGCATAGGCTTTCTTCAGGCGGTTGCCGGTGAAGTTGCGGGTGCCGTAGTAGAAATCATGGATATTGAAAATATCGAAGAAGAATGCTCCACGGAAGAAGAGCGACAAGTCGAAGTTGCGATAGCGGAAGGTGTGGCTCATCGACATTGTGAATTTGGGCATACCGTTGCCCACCTGCTGGCGGTCGGCGTCGCTGGCCTGGGAGGCGCGGATGATGTCGCCGTCGCGGTCATAGACAAGCCACTCGCCCTCGGTGGAGTGACCGGCATACTTCCACATGAAGAAGTTGCCCAGGGACTCGCCCTTCTGGATGCGCTGCAGGTTATAGAAAGGATAGGGATCTTCAGTGCCGCACACATCGTAGTAGTCCTGTCCGACATACTGCGAGTTACTGAAGTCCAGGAACTTATTGCTCATTGTGGTTCCCACAAGGTTGATGTCATAACCAAAGGTCGGGGTGTCCACAGCCCTAAAGTTCAGATCGAACTCAAAACCGGTATTCTTCATCGTTCCCACGTTGACAAAGGTCTCGTCAAACAGGTAAGGAGGAACCGATACCTTGTAGTTACCGAGCAGATCCTGCTGGCGGCGGCTGAAGTAGTTGAGCGAACCGTACAGGCGGTTATTAAACAAGGAGAAGTCAAGGCCAACGTTCCAGTTCTTGCCCTTCTCCCACTTGAGGTCGGGATTCACATTCTTGGAGGGGCCCCAAACCTGGAAGTACTTGCCATTGTAGAAATAGTAGCCAAAGCCTGTCATTGTGTTGAGCGACAGATAGCTACCGAAGTCCTGGTTGCCCGTCACACCGAAGTCAGCACGCAGCTTCAGGTCGTTGATCCATGTGATGTCCTTCATGAAGTTCTCGGACGAAATGCGCCAACCGGCCGAAATGGCGGGGAAGTTACCCCACTTGTTGTCGATACCGAATTTTGACGAACCCTCATGGCGCAGCGATGCCGTCAGCATGTAGCGGTCATCGTAGTTGTAGCTCACGCGGCCAAAGAAGGCAATCAGCTTGGCATCATTCTGATAGCTGCCCATCATGACTTCACCCTCTTCCTTGGCATACTCGCCCGAGCCCAGATTGTCGGAGGTCAGGCCGTCGTTGGGGAAATCCTTGTTCTCGGCATTGAAACCGGAATACTTGGAATATTGGTAGGAATAGCCCGCCATACCCTTGATATAATGCAGGCCGAACTTGCCGGAATAGTTAGTCAACCATTCGAAAACATACTGGCTTTCCTTGCCGTAGGAACGACTGGCTTCACCCTCGCGGCCATTGTTGATGGCGATGGTGCTCGTTGAGGGACGGAACCAACTGTTGTCGTTACTGTACTGGTGGTCGGCAAACATCACCTGGGTTGACAAGTTGTGGGGAGAATCTTCGTTTTTGGCCAGCAGGGGCAATAGATTCAGTTTCACCGTGCCATCCCAGTCCAGAAGCTTGGTGATTGCATGGTCTTTCTCGATGCGCTGGCGCTCAACAGGATTAGAGCCAACGACCTGCCCTTGGAAATTATAATACAGGGAAGGATCGTCGGGATTCATCAGCGGAGTGGTCGGGTTGGCCTCGATAGCATCCTTGAACACGCTCCAGTCGGCATTGTCGCGGTAGATAATGCGCGGAGCGATGTTGGCGGTCAGGGTGAACAGGCCGTTCTTGGTCGTGTGCATGACTGCGGCACGGGCGCCATATTCCTCACGCTTTGACCTCAAGTCGATACCATGGGCATTGCGGTAGTCAGCGCTCACGCGGTAGTTGCTCTTGTCATTACCGCCGCTCAACGTCAGCGTGTGCTGCATGGCTCCGCCTGTGCGGCTGGTCTCATCGAGCCAATCGATGTTGCCGCCCAGGTCCACGCCAGTGTCACCCCATCCAAGACGGACGTCACGGTATTCTTGAGCGTTCATCATCTGTAATTCCTTGTTGATGAAGTCCCAGGAATACTGCCCCGAATAGGAAGTGTGGGTTTGGCCATCTTTGCTGCCTTTCTTGGTCGTGACAACAATCACACCATTAGAACCGCGCGTACCATAAATAGCCGAAGCGGCACCGTCCTTCAACACGTCAAACGAGGCGATGTCATTGGGGTTGATGTTGGTCAGGTTGCCTCCTGGCACACCGTCAATAACGATGAGCGGGCCCAAGCCCGCCGAACGCGACGAGACGCCACGAATCTGGATGCTTGCCTGGTTGTTGGGGTCGCCGGTACCGGTATTGGTAATCGAGACGCCAGCCACCTTGCCTTGAATCATCATTGACGGGTCAAGGGAGCTGACCGTCAAGAAGTCCTTTTCGCTCACATGCGAGATGGCCGAGGTAAGTTCCTTCTTGTCCATCGTTCCGTAACCGATAACCACGACCTCATTCAGCATCTGGTCATCGCTGGACAATACAATAATGAGATTGGTCTGTCCGTTGACTGCAATTTCCTTCGGTGTATAACCGATATAGGAAACTGAGAGAATGGCATTCGTGGGAACGGTCAGCGTGAAATTGCCATCGAAATCGGTCACAGTTCCGTTACTCGTTCCCTTCTGCTGGACAGTAGCCCCGATCAGAGTCTCTCCAGCTTCATCAGTCACAGTGCCTTGCACGGTAATGTCCTGCGCAAGCACGATCATGGGCATCAGCAGCGTCAGCAAGCCGATGACCAAGCGTTTTGATAGAAGTTGCTTCATTTTGTTCATATTAATCGATATTAAACGGTTTGAAAACTATCGCAAATTTATTGTCCATTATAATGCAATGTACACCTCAGTAAAGCAACGGTAAACTCATCGGAAATTTTCAACAGTTTATCTAATTGAAAATCCGAAAGTTATAAAATGGGCTAAAAATCATATAGTAAATTCTCTAAATTCAGAAAAAAGCATTATTTTTGCCGAAAATCTCTTGAATTATGAATAGATTGCTATTAATACTGTCCGCCATCCTTGTTTGCTTTGGGGCATTTGCCGCCCAGGAGGAGTTGCTCAGTCAGCTTGATGACGCCATCCTTCACAAGGGGAAAGTCATCAAGGCCAAGGAGGCAAAAATCTCGGTCCTGAAAAAAAGACTTAGCACCACTTTAAGCAATAAGCAGGATTTACAGACGCTCGATGACCTCTATAACGAGTATCACGTCTTCAAGTTTGACTCAGCGTTGGTCTATGCCGAGCGAGGCTTGACACTGGCCCGTGCACTGCAGGACAATCATTACACATGCCTGTTCACATGCCACAAGGCTGAGATTCTCGCCATCGGTGGTTTGTTTGCTGAGGCAGATGAATGTCTAAAAGGGCTGAACGAGCAACAAATCGATGAAAAGATCCGGTTTAAGTATTACTATACCCTATTCACCGTCTATTCTTATTGGGCTGATTATTGTAACGACCAGATGTACGCACCTCGATACCGTGAACGCTCTCATCAATTTCTGAGTCAGGCATTAGCATATCTGAATGCCGGAGACCCTTTATATGACTTTTTTCAAGGCGAGCGATATGTGTATGTCAACAAGAACGACAGTCTCGCGCAAAGCCATTACAAGCAGGTGCTGTTGACGGCTGCCCCCGATTCAAGGCCCTATGCCATGGCTGCTTTTGCCCTGGCAGGACAATACAGAATGGCTGGCGATGAAAAAGGTTATGTCGATCATCTCATCAAGGCAGCTCTGGCCGATGTGAAAGGCTGCACAATGGAAAATGTGGCACTGCAACAGCTTGCCTTATCACTATTTGAAAATGATAATCATGATCTAGCCCGTGCTCAGAATTACATCAGCTCATCACTCGAAGACGCTCAATTCTACAACAACCGTTTGCGCATCCTTGAAATCTCTCGCACCATGCCCCAAATCGTCACAGCCTATGAAACTATGATTAAAGGTCAGAACAGGAACCTGCGCAATTCTGTCATCTTTATATCGCTGCTGGTTTTAGGATTGTTACTGACGTCTTTTTACATCCACCGTCAGAACAAACTGCTCGCTGCCCGCCGTAGCGAGTTGGCTGCTAACAACCTGCAATTGAAGGAACTCAATGGACAATTGTCGGCAAGCAACCACGAGCATCAAGCCCTGAACAGCCAGCTACAGGAACTGAATCAGCAACTCTTGGATACCAACAAGCACCGTGAGACGCTGGCATCGGTGTGTATCAAACTGTGTGCAAAGTATATCGAGAAACTCAATAACTATCAGACGCTGGTGAAACGCAAGATCAAGGCCAACCAACCCCAAGAATTGCTTCATACCATAACATCAAACCGCTTATCGGAAGAGGACGCTTCGACATTCCTTCACAATTTTGACAAAGCATTCCTCGAACTATATCCTACCTTTATCAAAGAATTCAATGCACTGCTACAGGAAGGTGAACGTTTCACCCCCAAGTCACCCGGCACGATGACGACAGAACTGCGCACCTTCGCATTGATCCGCCTCGGAGTGAAGAGCACTGCCGACATCGCAGGTCTGCTATTTCTTTCCAACCAGACCATCTACAACTGCCGCTCCGTCACAAAAAACAAAGCGCTGAACAAAGACACCTTTGACGACGATGTAATGAAAATCTGTACCATCATCCAGCAATAAATAATCCTCAAAACTTGAGGCAACGCTATCGAGTTTCATCCAAAACAAAGAAAATAGAATCGTTTTGGCCAAAACTCATTGCCAATGAAATGCCTTAGTTTGCGGCGAAATAGCCGTTCATCAGTTCGTAAAGATAGGCAGGACTTTGGACGTATAATTCGTTTTCTTCGTCTTGAAGAGCAGGAATCAAGGGTGAGTTATACACACGCTCCATTGCCTGCTCGATAGTGCATCCAGTGTCTTCCATGACATATTTAACCAATTCGCTCAGAGCGTAATCAGTCAGATAGGTTGCTATTTGTTGATGTGTGGGCTGGATCATATCGTCTCTACGTTTATTTTATGAAGGTAATTAAGAGCTTTTTCTGTTCCAAAATAATACTGCTGGTCAAGATATCTGTCCTGAAGCAACCTGGCAGCTTCTTCTGGTGAGTAGATTTCCTCTCGGTAGTTGGTCAACTGTAAAACAACACCGTCATCAGCTATCGGGCCTATCACGATATCATAGTCATGCACGGGCTGTTGGCTCTTCCTGTCGCGGTTAGCATCCACGAATAAGAGCCATTCCACGCTGGCTTTTTCAGGGAAAACTTTCACCTTCAAATCTGATTGCAAGGCAGAGTCATTTAATTCGTAGGTAATCAACGTAGCAGTTCCACCAAAGAGTCGCGCTCTTTTTAGCGCCATACGGCATGCGGTTTCCCTATTAGGAGTCAAATAGAAGCCCTTGCCAAAATCCTTGTACCGCAAACCCTTTGTAAGGTCTATTGACTCAATGTCAGCGTTTGTTCCGTGATAAAGTATCATGCCAAGGTTCCTCCATTCTTTTGACAAATAATGAGCAGGTCATCTATCGTTTCGTCCATCGACTGCAGATGTTCCACATCATAGAACTCTATCAAGAACGCCAATCCCTTATGCTCATGCAAATAACGGAAGGCAGCTTGACGTGTCATGTCAAACCTACGGCCAAAAGCCCGAATGCAGGCTGTCAAAAATGGAATCTCATACTTGCTCATATCCTATTGTTCTATTTCACTGATAATGCCGAGGCATCACAGCACACTTTCATGTGCAAAGTTACAGTTTATTTGCAAATATCGTGCAAGATTGGAACATTTTATCAGAATTAGAACATTATTTTGCTGTTCCATTTCGCATGAATGATGGCAAGATGGGGTGATAAACCATTGAATAATGGCAACCTTCAGCTAGTCAAGAAAGGGGGGGAATCAGGCCATTTTTGTATTCCCCCCTTTTGTGATATAACATACTAATCGTGTGATACGACAAATTAATCATCAGTCTGCAACTGATTGATAACCAAATATTTTCATTAGTTTATACTATCACACTATCAGTATGTGATTAGTGTGTAATATCATTCGATAAAACCTCCAGCTCCACAAAATGCGAGTAACTATCTGATATACAGATAGTTACTCGTTGTTTTTTATTGGAGCCAGATGGCTCCAGATGATATCTACTGATAATATATGATACTCAATGATAAAGAATTACCTTCCTTTCTCTCGCATTGTGTGACGGCTTGGAGCATCTAGCTCCACTCATCATATCTCGCCTTGTTTTGGAGCTCTTAGCTCCATATGCTATAGCTAACATCAAAAAGTGCATATTTGAAATGACGATGTTGGGGGAGTATAAATGACACAAACCCCAACTGAGTTTTGGCTAAAACGAAGATTTTTCACGAGTTTTAGCTAAAACTCATTGTTAATTTAAATAATAATAATACCTTTGCATCAACCAAATTCATTTTTCGTTATGGATAAGCTTATAGGCAGAGAAAAAGAGATACGACTGTTGACGGAATACACATCTTCAGACCATCCTGAATTTGTTGCCATTTATGGTCGGCGCCGTGTGGGAAAAACATTCTTGGTCAATCATCTGTTCCATGGTAAAATGGCTTTTGCTATGACTGGGGTACTTGACGGAACTTCAAAGGAACAAATGGAGGCGTTTATTGATGCACTCCAAGAATATAGCAAGAAAGCCGTCAAACGTCCTGAAAACTGGATGGAAGCATTTAGGTTATTGAAGGAGTATCTGAAACGAAAGGTCACATTGAAACGACGTTGCATCGTATTCCTGGATGAGCTCCCTTCAATGGATACACAACGCTCAGGTTTTATACGGGCATTAGGTTACTTTTGGAACTCATGGGCATCGATGCAAGACAACCTCACATTAATTGTTTGCGGCAGTGCCACTTCTTGGATGATCAAAAATGTTGTAAATGATAAGGGCGGCCTCCATGACCGCATCACTCACGAAATACATCTGCGTCCATTCACTCTTCATGAAACCGAAACATATTTGAAAAGCCGGAATTTCAAGTGGGAGCGTCTTTCTGTATTACAGGCATACATGACTCTTGGCGGAGTGCCCTATTATTTGAGCCTTTTGCATCATAATGAGAGTTTTTCAACAAATATTGACCGGCTTTTCTTTGGAGAAGAGGAAGAATTGCGTAGGGAACACAAACGATTGTATTCAACATTGTTCCAATCGCCCGAGTCTTACATGTCTATCGTCAACGCACTATCAAAGGTGAAACATGGTATGACCCGTAAAGAGTTAAGCTCTGCTCTTGGATCTGCTCCAAACGGGACGCTCAGCCAGAAGTTAGAAGACTTGGTTAATTGTGATATCATCCGAAAGTACGTGGTGAGGGAGAAACGCATCAGCAATCGTTCTGCTATCTACCAACTCACGGATTTCTACTCGCAGTTTTATCTGACATTCGTTCCACGAGCAGAGGCCGAAACCAATTATTGGACGAATCATATCGGTACACCTGAAATCAACACATGGTTGGGGCTGTGCTTTGAGAGGGTCTGCATGACCCATGTAACTCAAATCAAGAAAGCCCTGGGCATCGATCGGATTTCGACAAAATTCTATTCGTGGCAAAGTAAGCAATCGCAACCGAAAGCTCAAATAGACATGATTCTTGATCGCGCAGACGGAATCATCAACCTTTGCGAAATGAAATACAGCGAAGCTGAGTTTTCCATGAACAACACCGAAACGATTAAATTACGCAATCGAGCCGCAGCCTTTAAACAGGAAACAGGTGCGAAAGGAGCATTATGGCCCACGTTGATAACAACCTATGGTTTGAAGGACGGAATGCATTCATCCACATTTGTTGAAACGCTGACCATGAATGATTTGTTCAAGTAGTTGTCTCCAATGGAAAGCTTTTCATGAACGATTCGATGTCATATCAGGAACTCAAGCGCGAACGGGATGCTCTTCAAGTGCGAATAAAGCAACTTGAAGATGAGATTTCGTCACTTCGTGAGCGACTGATGCAGTATGAGCCACAACTGTCAGGCCACGAAAAGTCCCTGCCTCCTCCAGCAATGACCCGATTGTCGTTGGATGAAAAGGTTGCCTTGTTTCGTAGTTTGTTCCGTGGAAGGGAAGATGTGTTTGCCCGTCGATGGCAGAACCGTTCAAATGGCAAAAGTGGATATCAACCAGCCTGTGAAAACGAGTGGAATCCGCAACTGTGCAAAAAGCGACAACACAAATGCAGTGAATGTCCTAACCGGCAATTCTCTACGCTCACTGACAATGATATCTATCGTCACCTTGAAGGGAAAGCGCCTGATTGCCGTGATGTGATTGGGTTGTATGTCATCAATGAAGATAATACCTGCTTTCTGCTTTGTGCCGACTTCGATGACAAGAACTGCGAGCATGGCTATAAAGGAGATGTGTTGACATTTGTCAATGTCTGCAAAAGTTGGAATATCCCCTACTCTATTGAACGTTCTCGTTCAGGAAATGGGGCACATGTCTGGATATTTTTTGATGCTCCAATTCCGGTTGCCAAAGCACGACGGTTAGGGTATGCTATTCTAACTGAAGCCACAAATCGTGACGGTTGTATTTCGTTCAAATCTTACGACCGTTTCTTTCCAAACCAGGATCATCTGCCACAAGGTGGTTTGGGCAATCTCGTAGCGCTGCCGTTACAAGGGCTGGCAAGAAAACAAGGAAACAGCGTATTTGTGAATGAGCATTTTGAGCCCTATTCCGACCAATGGGAATACTTGCTAAATATTAAGAGACTGGCTGAGGTAGATGTTGGCATCTTGCTTCAGTCAAAAGCTAGTGCCCAGCCCCTCGGCGCACTGGCATCAACCAGCGAGAACAATCCTTGGGAAGCTCCTGTGGCACCAACGATTGATAAAAGAGATTTTGCAGCCAAGCTGACCATCGTAAGAGCGAACATGCTTTACTTACCTATTGGGGCATTATCGGCAAAGATTATCAATCATTTCAAGCGCATCGCTTCATTCAGGAATCCAGAATTTTATAGCCGACAGGCTATGCGGCTGACGACCTATAACATTCCTCGTATCATCTCTTGCGCTGAAATCATTGATGACTACCTGGCATTACCTCGTGGTTGTGAAGATGCTATCGTCCAATTCCTTGAAGAGAATAAGGTAAACTATGAGATCATCGACAAAACCAATCATGGGAAACCCATTCATGTCACTTTCACTGAAGAGTTGCGCAGCGACCAAGCAAAAGCAGTTTCACTATTAAGCGAGAATACAAATGGCGTGTTGTCAGCGACGACGGCTTTTGGCAAGACTGTTGCTGCAATAGGACTCATTGCAAGACACGGTGTTAATACGCTAATTCTAACGCATACTAAAGCTCTCCTTGAACAATGGAAAAAAGAATTAGGCAAGTTTCTATCAATCGAATACATACCTGAAGAAACCAAACCCAAACGTGGCAGACCAAAGAAATCTTCCCCTATTGGCACACTCAGTTCTACTGGCAACTCATTGCATGGCATCATTGATGTCGCCCTTATCCAGTCTTGCATAACTAATGGAGAGGTAAAACCGTTTGTCAAGGACTATGGCATGGTGATTGTCGATGAGTGTCATCATGTGTCTGCGGTAAATTTCGAACACGTTTTGAAAGAAACAAATGCACATCGGGTCTATGGCCTGACCGCGACCCCGATTAGGAAAGACGGACATCAGCCCATCATATTCATGCAATGCGGCCCGATTAGATACACGGCTGACGCCAAGCATCAGATGCAAATGCAGTCTTTTAGCCGATTGCTCGTACCGCGTATCACACATTACCACGATGTTATTGACAAGAATTTGCCATACATGCAAATCATTCACCAACTTGCCGAGGATGAATACCGTAACCGTCTTATCGTGGATGACGTTTGCACTGCATTGAAAGAAGGGCGGACTCCTTTAGTGCTATCAAGTCTAACGACACACGTTGATTTACTTGCCAATCTTCTGGAGGCTCATTGCGCAAATGTCATCGTTCTCATCGGCTCAGAGAGCACCAAAGAGAAGAAGGCGAAAATGGAACGATTAAATCAACTCTCAGCCAATGACCCTCTCGTCATCATAGCAACAGGAAAGTACATCGGCGAGGGATTTGACTGTCCCAGGCTTGACACATTGTTTCTTGCTCTGCCAGTTTCATGGAAAGGCATCATCGCGCAATATGCAGGTCGCCTGCATCGCGATCACGTCGGGAAACAAGAGGTGCGCATTTATGACTATATCGACTTTAATATTCCGGTATGTGAAGCTATGTATCGACGTAGGCTTAAAGGCTATGCATCCATCGGATACTCGCTCATGCCAGATGGCCTATTCGCCGATGTTCAAGAACCAGAAAACCAGATTTTCAATGGCTCCAATTTCCTAACTCGTTACATTTCATCTCTTGGTTCAGCCAAAAGTTCCATCATAATCATTTGTCCCAAAGTAAAGTTTAGCTACCGCTCATTAGTCGCTACACGACTTGCTGACCTCATTCCCAAAGGCATCAAAATTGCAGTAGCGACCAGAGAGAAGAACGAACATACCGAACACTTGGAAAGGCACGGAATAAGAATCATCATTAAAGACAGCCTATCATTTTCAGCCACCATCATCGACCGCTCCCGTCTATGGTACGGCAACGTTAACCCCCTTGGTTTCTACAAGCAAGATGACAACATCATCACTTTCCGCCATCCTGAGGTTGCTACAACTCTTATTTACTCGCTGCATATCTGAGAGTACAAGATATGCGAATTAAGGAGGGATTATTTGATTAATTGTTGAGTTTTATTGACTTGAGCTCGTTGACGAAAGAACGGCGTTTGCGGTATTCTTCTAGAAAAATTTCCACTAGCTCTCGTTGCTCTTTGCCAAAGCCCATATTAGAGAGGCTTGACAAATCTTCACAGAAGAAGGTGTATTCCAATGAGTTCACCTTTTGCCCTGGTGCGAAGTGCAATGCTGCGTAGGTTCGGAACGACCTCACAATCAGTCCCTGTAACTCTTTTTCGTGGGTGGAATGCAATTGTTTTGCGTAAGCAATTACTATCTGATAGTCCTCTGGATGACTGTCAAAATTTCCCTTGATCAACTGATATAGTTCATCAAACTCGTTTTCCTCAATGAGAAATGGGGCGACCTTATTAATATCAAAGCTATTAGCCTTACATTTCAGGAGAGTGCGACAGAACTGATTCCACTCATCTGCATCAACCATCTCCTTGAGTTGTCGGTAATACTTCTCTTCCCATCGTTGATGGAACAAATCTTTCAAAACTTCAATTTGTGATTGCTTGTCACCATGTTCTTTGAGTAGATCCGACTTCATTTCAAGCCAGTTTGGCGTATCAAACCAATAACTGTCAGTACTCATTGCATTTGCTTTGTCAAGTATAATAATTGCATCTTGCCAACGGCCTGACACTAATAGTTCGTGGTAGAGTTTGACTAAAACTTGCGGATATTTCAAATTTGCATCCATGTACTCTTGTGCTTCCAGCTCAAGCCCCATTCCACGGATGAAGTCTATCTTGCGGCAAACCCATTCTCCTGCTTTGTGATTAAAATCACGCTCAATCATCAAGTCGAATATTCCACAAGCGACCTCCTCAGTTTCAAGCCTCATCTTAATCATCAGCAAGATATCATCATACAGCGTTCCACCAATGTAGCTTTCAATAATGTCATTCTTTTGCGCCTCTTTGACAAGGGCTTGCAACGAGAGCATATCATCCCTTGACAAGTCTTCGCGGATCAATAACAATCCTGACAAATGACCTAGCCAATCCATGATTTCCTCAATTTGCACAGAATAATCATCGCTATACCAGTCATCACCTCTGAAGTCGTCTTCTTGTACTTTCATGCCTACCTCAGTTATAATGGCTTCAACTAATTTTTGCAATCGTTCTGTGGAGAAACTATCAGCCACCTTTGCCCAGGGTTCAATCAAGCGATAAACAATCTCACTCCAATCAACGACTAATCGCTCAAAGTAACGTGAATCTATGAGCTCTGTATTGTTGTTGATTACCCTAGCCAGTTCGTAGTCAAAGTCAATCTCACTCGCGGGTGGGTTCAGTACAAGAGTAATATATGCTCTGAAATCCTCGTGCTGCACAGCCCATTGCTCAACAGACATGCGAAGCAAATCCTCATCAGCTTCGTTGATGATTTTCTTAATATCGTCACTGGCCATACACAACTGGCATTACTTTTTGATTACATTGAATCTCTTTTGCCTCCTTGCTCTATACCTTAATTCAGCTACAATTTCTTTTAGGCAAGTCAGCGATCCCAACGTCTTTTCATGTCGGCAAAGCGTTTGTGAATCTCGGTGATATAGCGATTGGGATCACCTTTTTCACGAGGATCGTACATCAAGCGGGATACAGTGGCAAAATCGCCACAAACACCAAGGTCAACAAGCTTTGTTGCAAACATCTTGCGGATGTCGGGCAGCAACTCCTTGGCCTGGATGTCAAGCAAACTGTAAAGCATAAGGCCCGCTAGGTTGGCGTCAAACCACTGTGTCTTTGGCAACATCTTTGTTGCGAACTGGATGACTTCACGGAACCATGCCACAACCTCATCTCGGCGTTCAGGTTGAAGCAGGGCAACATTGGCAACAGCGGGGAATATGTAGCATTTACAAAACGTTTCCAGCCCCTCTTCCTTGACAAAGTTCATCAGTTTTTCCAACTTGTTCTGACCTAACAGATAAAGTGTGGGTACAAAAACTTCGTCACCAGAATCACCAAAATGATAGTCGGTAAAATCACTTGATTGTCGCAACACTTCAAGAACGACATCAAGGCTGCTGTCCTCGTTGCCAAGCTCTCCCAAAAGGAAGATGCAGTGGGAAATCGTTCCGGCATAGCCATCTGGATCATAATCGTCGGGGATGCCGTCGCAGGTCTGTCCCATATGATAGAGCACTATCTGCTCCAGGTCATGGCGCACTGTGTCGCGAGGTAAGGCAAGAATACGGTCAGTCACCTCATCAGGCAGATATATAGGATGGCTTGTGTCCCTCAACTCCAGATAGAGCCATTCTGGGGCATCAAGTTGTAGCGTTGTCGGATAGTCGGGGTGCTGATAGGTGTACTGCGTGCTAGAACCATAGCTCTTAAATAGAGGACTCTCACTGGCATGCTTTAGTCGTTCAATCATCTCATCGGGGCCCAAGTCAAGGTCTTTGATATCAGTCCTAACGACAAATGTGTAGTTTCCTTCTCCCAGGTTCTCGTCGAGTAGTGGCAGATACCGGCTTGCTTCAAGATTATCGTTGGCCACCAAGAAATGTTTACCATCACGACCATATTCATACTCTATAAGTGGTATCTCGTCAGTATCCTCCTCTAGCATGTATTGTGTGACGGCAAACGACTTGTCCGGTTCTATGCCGGCTTCCTCGGCCCAACTGATAGCACCATAGATCCAGTTATGTGCCTCTTCATAGGAACACACCCTGACATCCATATCTTTTTCAAGGATATTATTCAGTTCTTCTTCCTCAAGCCTAAGATGATAGAAAGAGTCTTTCACACCAAGGCAGAAGATGTCCACCAAGTAAAAAGCAACACTGATGCGTCCACCCGTATGCTTTCTTGTGACAACGACATGGCCTTCACCATACTCCTCTATATCATCAGAGATGTAGCATTTGCCTAACTCCAGTGAGCGCACGCGCTGCTTCATATACTGTTCGGGTGAGAGAAACTGCGCACCCGCCTGTTGTTTCTTCTGCTTTTTCTTAGCCATAAAGAGTTGGATTTAGTGGTACTTAAGCTCAGTTTGCGGCGAAATAGCCGTTCATCAGTTCGTAAAGATAGGCAGGACTTTGGACGTATAGTTCGTTTTCTTCGTCTTGCAGGGCTGAAATTAAAGGTGAGTTATACACACGTTCCATTGCCTGCTCGATGGTGCATCCTGTGTCTTCCATGACATATTTGACCAATTCGCTCAGGGCGTAATCAGTCAAGTAGGTTGCTATTTGTTGACGTGTGGGCTGGCTCATATCGTCTCAACGTTTGTTTTATTGAGGTAACTAAGTGATTTTTCTGTTCCAAAGTAGTACTGCTGGTCAAGGTATCTGTCTTGAAGCAACCTGGCAGCCTCTTCTGGTGAGTAGATTCCTTCTCGGTAGTTAGTCAATTGCAAAACGACGCCGTCATCGGCTATCGGGCCGACCACTATATCATAGTCATGCACGGGCTGTTGGCTCTTCCTGTCACGGTTGGCATCCACGAACAAGAGCCATTCCACGCTCGCCTTTTCGGGGAAAACTTTCACCTTCAAATCTGATTGCAAGGCAGAGTTATATAATTCGTAGGTAATCAATGTGGCAGTTCCGCCGAAGAGTCGTGCTCTCTTTAGCGCCATACGGCACGCGGTTTCCCGATTAGGAGTCAAATAGAAGCCCTTGCCGAAATCTTTGTACCGCAAACCCTTTGTAAGGTCTATTGCCTCAATATCAGCGTTTGTTCCGTGGTAAAGTGTCATGCCAAAGTCCCTCCATTCTTTTGACAAATGATGAGCAGGTCATCTATCGTTTCATCCATCGACTGCAGATGTTCCACGTCATAGAACTCTATCAAGAACGCCAATCCCTTATGCTCATGCAAATAACGGAAGGCAGCTTGACGAGTCATGTCAAACCGACGGCCAAAAGCCCGAATGCAGGCTGTCAAAAATGGAATCTCGTACTTGCTCATATCCTATTGCTCTATTTCACTGGTGATGACAAGGCATCACAGCACACTTTCATGTGCAAAGTTACAGTTTATTTACAAATAATGTGCAAGATTGGAACATTTTATCAGAATTAGAATATTATTTGCTGTTCCATTTCGCATGAATGATGGCAAGATGGGGTGATAATTCATTGAATAATGGCAGCCTTCAACTCGCCAAGAAAATGGGGGAATAACCCCTACTTTGTATTCCCCCCTTTTATGATAAAATAAGCATATCTGCTGATATGAGGCTTAAATCAAAAATTCATAACATACTGAAAATCATTTAAGTATAATATCATGTATTAAAGAGTAATATCAACCTAAAAAGCCTCCAGTTCCACAATTTAAGTCGCTAAAAATCAGCGACTTATTTTTTGATTTGAAAATTGGCACTCTTGAACCCGCTGTTTTCGGTGAGAGATGGAACAAGAGGTCAAACCCTGTCATCATCTACCCTAATACATCATTCACCTCGTTGACAATATGTGAATGTAAAAATCGGGAGGCATATCCCCCCCGATTCAAGAGCCTGTGGTAAGGCTATAGAAGCTATTTCATGAAGCAGTCAGGTAATGTGGGCATGGCGCCGTTCTGGGTGCAGACGTAGGCGCTGACCTTGACTGCCAGCTCGTGGGCCTCGGTGACGGGCTTTCCGTTGAGGATGGCAGCGCAGAAGGAGCCCGTGAACGAGTCACCGGCGCCGACGGTGTCAGCCACCTCGACCTTGGGGGTCTCCTGGAAGGACATCTGTCCACGCGTGAAGACGTAGGAGCCGTTGGTGCCGCAGGTGAGCACGAGCATGTCGAGGTCGTACTTGCCCAGGATCAACCAGCACTTGTTCTCGATGTCGAGGCCGGGATAGCCGAACATGCGACCGATGGTCACGAGTTCCTCGTCATTGATCTTGAGGATGTTGCAACGGCGCATCGACTGCTGGATGATCTCCTTGTTGTAGAACTGCTGGCGCAGATTGATGTCAAAGATCTTCATGCAGTCGGCGGGAGTGGCATCCAGGAAACGTTGGATGTTCTCGCGCGAAACGACATTGCGTTGTGCCAGCGAGCCGTAGCACACGGCGCGGCAGTTGGCGGCAATCTCCTCGATCTCGGGCGTGAAGGGGATGTTGTCCCATGCCACGTTCTCCTTGATGTCATAGGTAGGGATTCCCTCCTCGTTGAGCGTCACCTGCACGGTGCCGGTGGGATAGGGCACGCGCGGCATGAGGTACTTGAGACCATGCTCCTCGAGGGCCTCGATGGTCTCCTCGGCGAGTTTGTCCTCGCCCAGGGCGCTGATGGCGATGGCGTTGTCGCTGCCCAGGAATTGGCCGGCATGATAGGCGAAGTTGGCGGGTGCGCCGCCCAGTTTCTTACCTTCGGGGAGAACATCCCACAGGGCCTCGCCCAGGCCCACTACATAACGTTTGTCCATATTATCTAAGGTTATAGGTTACAGGTTAAGGGTTAACGGTCTTGAGCTGCTTGATGTATGTGAACAGATAGATGACACCGATGGCCATCACTGCCACAGCACCTGCCTGGCCAACAGCGTCGCTGGCGAAGCCCATGAGCAGCGGGAAGATGGTACCGCCGAACAGACCCATAATCATCAGGCCGGAAACCTCGTTCTGCTTCTTGGGCATCGACTCGAGAGCCGTAGCGAAGCACATCGAGAAGATGTTGGAGTTGCCGTAACCCACGAGGGCGATAGCGGTGTAAAGAATCCACTTCTCCTGGCCGAAGAACATGCCGCACATCGACAGTGCCATCATGATGACGCTGATGATGAAGAACGTTCTCATCTTAAGTACGCGCAGGAAGAATGAACCCGTCAAGCAACCGATGGTACGGAAGATGAAGTACAGCGAGGTGGCAAACGCGGCATCGTTCAGGGTCATGCCCAGGCGCTCCATGAGGATCTTGGGAGCGGTGGTGTTGGTGCCCACGTCGATACCCACGTGGCACATGATGCCCAGGAACGAGAGCAGCACGATGGGCGTGCCCAAGAGCTTGAAGCACTCCACAAAGGTCGAAGGCTTGCCCTCGATTTTCTCCTCATGGATGGGTGTCACTCCTAACAAGACAGCCGAGAAGGTGCCTACCACAAAATAGATGGCGAACAGCACGCGCCAGTCAAGTCCCAAGCTGGGAATCGCCTGAGTTGCACCCCACATAGCCAGATAAGGAGCCAGGAACGATGCGATGGCCTTGATAAACTGGCCGAAGGTGAGCGTCGATGCCAGGTTGCCGCCACCCATCACGGTCGATACCAGCGGGTTGAGCGAGGTTTGCATCAGCGCATTGCCGATGCCCAGCAGCGAGAAGGCGATGAGCATCACAGCGAAGCTGTTGCCGAACAAAGGAATCAGCAGCGAAAGGATAGTCACAACCAGCGAGAGGAGCACCGTCTTCTTGCGGCCGATCTTGTTCATCAGCATGCCCGTGGGAACGCTGAAGATGAGGAACCAGAAGAACACCAGCGAGGGGAAGATGTTGGCCACCGAGTCCGAGAGCTGGAGGTCTTCTTTCACATAGTTGGAGGCGATACCCACGAGGTCAACAAAGCCCATGCAGAAGAAGCACAGCATGACCGAGATGATCGCGATTTTATTTGTCTTTGCCATTATATTTAGTTTTAAGTTGTTTATATTCGGCTAATAGTTGATTTGGTAAATCGTGGCCTTGCCGCCCTTGACCTTGAGGTTGGTGTAGGGCGTGGTGGGGAACACGAGGTTAGTCATCGCCATCTTGCCGTCGGCATCAAAGGCCTCGATGCTGCAACGGTCAACAAAGATGCGCAGTTGCTTGATGGCACCATGGGTGGGTGCGACAGTCTCAACAGGGAAGGCCTCGCTGAAAGAGGCGTCACCGCTGGCGGTGCGGTCCATCGCAAAGGTCTGCTTGGCAGCATCATATTTCATCACCACCTGCTCGCCATTGGCGTTGGACAGGGTCAGCTCCATCGAATTTTTCACATCCACAACGATTTCGCAGGTCTCGGTCGGCTTTTTCACCTTGGCACCGCGTGCTGCGAGCATCTCGGGTGAGGGCTTCACGCTCACGTAGGACTCTTCACCATCGGTGAACAGGCCCAAGTCGCGGGGAATCGAGTTGGCGCTGCGGAACTGGCGGGTGGGCACCTGGTTGGCATACTGCCAGTTGGACATCCACGCGATTACCACATGACGGCCAGCGGGTGCGTTGTAGAACGATACCGTGGCATAGTGGTCCTTGCCGTAGTCCATCCACTTGGTGACCTTGGGCATGGACTCACAGGTGAACTTGTGGCCGTCGAAGTCGCCCACGAAGTACTGAGTAGCCGAGCCGCCGAATGGACCGCCGGGGTTAATGTTGCAAATGAGTACCCACTTGCCGTCGATCTTCATCAGATCGGGGCACTCCCACACACCGCCGTGGTTACCGTATTCCTTGCCGAAGGAACTCTCATATTTCCACTCTTTCAGGTCCTTAGAACTGTAGATGTTCATCTCCTGACCTGCGGCTAGAATCAGGTTCCAGGCGTTGATTTCGCTGTTCCAGAATGGATTCGGGTCGCGGAAGTCGGGCACATCGCTCGTCAACACGGGGTTGCCCTCATACTTGTCGAAGGTCAGGCCGTTGTCGTGCGAAATGGCAATCGACTGCGTCTGGTTCTGTCCGGCACTGGTGTAAATAGCCACCACGTCGTTGCCGTCGGTCACACAGGAACCCGAGAAGATGGTTCCCAGAGCATCAGGCTCAATGGCAATGGGCTGGTGAGTCCAATGGATCAGGTCGGTCGAGGTCGAGTGTCCCCAGGTCATGTTCTCCCACTGCGAGCCGTAGGGGTTGTACTGGTAGTACAAGTGCCAAACGCCGTCCTTGTAGAACATACCGTTGGGGTCGTTCATCCAGCCATAGGCGGGCGTGTGGTGATAGGCGGGACGGAAACGCTCGCGATTGCTATCGTCGAATGTGTCGGTCATCCGCATCTCGCGCCAGCATACAAAGTCCTTGACGGCACCCGTTGTGCGACGGTCGCCATGGAAGGAGATGTCCACCAGCACTTTCTTGTTGCCGAAGCGCTGGATATCCAGCGGCACATAGTAGTCCACCTTGTCCACCGCAAGCCTCACGTTGAGATTATGCATCTGCTCGTTGTCCACGATGACGCGCAAATGGGCGTACTCTTCTTTCTCCTGCACGGGCAGCAACAGGTACTTGCCCGTAGCATCAACCCGCAGCATGGCGTGGTTTTCGCTCAACATCTGGGGGGCCAGTGCCGTGGCCGAGAAGGCCACGAGCACTGCCGCCAGAATCGTCATTAGTCTGTTCATCATAGTAAAGGCTGTTTAGCGTTTACTGGAACACTTTCAGGTCAGAGATGGTGATATTGCCACCATAATTGTTGATACTCCAGCAATTCTTCTGGATACCATAGATGCGGTTGGTGTAGCAGCAGACATCGTTGATGTACATCACCATGACCGAATTGTCGGTGTAGATGTTGATGTGGTAAACGTTGTCGGCGGGACGCTCAAACCAATAGCCATCGATACCCTCGATAAAGCCCTTACCGGCGCTACCCTCCTGCTCAAAGTTCACCTTGCGGTGGTTCTCATCCTCGGGGTTGACCATCATCGTGTAATAACGTTCGCTATCGGTACCGCGAACCAGCGAGATGCCAAAGCGGTCCCAGTTGTTGGACGTGGTCACGGTGAATGAGATATGGTTGCAGGTTCCCAGGCGGTTGTACAGCACATAGGCGCCATCACCCGAGAGCTTGCCATTGACACCGCTCATTTGGGCACCATTGCTGGCCATCACCTTGACGGTCTGCTCCTTGTTGAACTTAGCTGCGATAGCAGGCACCTCGCCCAGGGTGAGTGTACCGTCGGCATGCTGGATGATCTTGTGGCATACCAGAGCGCCAGACCAGTTGGGCTCGCCACCAGCACCCACGTTGACATTCTTGTCGTGGATGGTGTTGCCCGTGCGGTAGGGGCACCAACCCCAAATGTAGCGGTCCTGACCGTTGCTTGCCGTCTTGCCGGCATAGAAAGCGCGGGTGTCGAGAACGCCCTCATGACCATCGCGGGGCCAGTTGGCGCCGGGATCGTTGAAGCAGGCCTTCAAAGCCTCGAAGGTGGGCGCCATCATGTACTTCACCTTGCGGCTCCATGAGGCACGATAACCCTCACTGTAAACAAGATACCAGTAGTTGCCCATCTTGAAGATGTCGGGGCACTCACACATGCGGTCCCAAATCATGGGGAAGTTGCCGACGTGTTCCCACACCTTCAAGTCGCTGGACTTGAACTCGGCAAACTTCAGGTTGCTGGAGATGACCATGTGGTAAAGACCATCGTCGGCAACAAAGATCTGCGGGTCGCGGAAGTCGTTGTCCGAGTAGCCATAGGTTGAACCCTTGAGCATCCACACAGCATCCTTTGACCAGTCCTTGAAGTCGGATGAGGTAGCCCTCATCACTGCCTCGCGGCCAAAACGGTCATGTCCCGTGTAATAGATATAGTATAATCCATCCTTCTCATTATAAACGCAGCAGCCTGTACCCAGGGCAGCGTCCTGCTCGTCGGGAGATGTGCCAGTGGGCAATACCTCGCCCAGTGACTGATAGGTAGCGCCATCAACGGTGGACACGCCCCAGAAGGGGTGGTAGTTGAAAGCGGCATTGTTGTCAAACTCCTGCAGGTACAACACCTTAAAGTGGCCAGCCTTGGCGTCATAGAAAGGCATCGGGTCACCACAACGGCCAATGGCCGGATTGTAGTAGGTCTGGAAACCAGCCTCGTCTACCGAATTGAAGAATGCGGTTGTGCCGTCCCAATCCTTTGATGCATCGGGGCCGAAATCATCCTCGCTGCATGCCGACGAAGCGACCATAAAGCAACACAGCAGCAATGTGCTGAAAATATTCTTGAACTTATTCATGAGTCAATTAGTGGGTTAAATAGTTGATAGCATTCTTGGTCATAATCTCGATGTTCTTGTGGTACTTCTCGGTATAACCAGCCTCGTAGGTGTAGGAATACCAGTCGTAGCAGCCCGAACCGACGCAAATGATGCCTCCCTTGCCGTCATGGGCGGGATACTCCCAGAGCACGATAGCGCCATCACCACCGACGCCGAGAACCCTACCGCCAGTGCGGCCGGTCCAAACGTCATAGTTGTCATATCCACCCCAGTCGGTACCGATGTGGTACTGTGCGGTAGAGTTGGTGATGTGGTAACCGGCATCGGTGCAATAAACCTCGTTGGGGTTATCACCAGTGACGAGATTCTGATAGATGGCATGGCCATTCTGGCCATCAAAGATGCGGAATGTCCACGGGCCACCGCACAACTCGGCATAGGCCTCGTCCTGACCCCAGCAGTTATTGGGTGTCGTCCACTCGTCGTCACCGGTGGTGCCGATGAATGACGGCAGGTTAACGGCATAGCGGGTGAGCAGCAGTGCACCGCCGTTCTCGTAGAACTGACGCAGCTCGTTCAGCGTGTTCATCGCATCGGTAGCCTTAGCGACAAAGTTGTCATGGCCATCCACGCCACCGTCAACGTGCCAGTGCCACCAGATGAGCTTGCACTCAGACAGGTCGAGCGTTCCAGCGCGCAGGTCGGCAAACGAAGCATACAGCGAACTCTCAACATTACCCAGCATCCACTGGCAAGCGGCCTGAGCCTCGGGATCAAGTTCGCTCATCGTGGGAGCGGAACCCAGGAAGAGGGCCTTGGGCTTGCTGATGGCAATAACTCTAACGGTATAGACGCTCTCGGCCGAGTTGTTCTTTACCGTGTAAGTCACGGGCTGAGAGAAGTCCTGAGCCACACCCGATGACGGGGTAATCGTAGCGTTCTGGCTATAGGTAATTGTGGGCACCAGGTTGGTGATGTCGAGCGTTGCGGGAATATAGACCACAATCGTCTTGGCCTCCTGATCGATGCTACCCGTGTAGATGTCGTTGATCACAAAGCTGGTGATGCGAGCCTCATCGTGGAGGACTGACAGCGTCCAGTCCATAAAGACGTCACCGTTCTTGACGTGAAGTACCTTGGCGGCATCCATGTTGATGGTTTCGCCCTGATGGATGTTGCACACGGCACCATCGGACATCTTCAATGAAGTGACGGTCATGGCCGATGTCTCATAGACCTCGGGCAAGCGAACGAGGATCGACCTTGAGGGCAAGTCGATGATTCCCTCAAAGTTGTCCAGCGAGAGCTGATCAATCATGCAGTTGCCCGACAACTCCAGGTCACTGATGTTGTCATCGGAGCATGAACTGAGCATTGAGGCGAGTCCGCAGCAGGCAAGACACGCACAGAATATAGATAATATCTTAGCTTGATTACCAGTTGCCAATGTTCTGTGTGTAATGGCCGTTGGAGGCCGAAATCTGACTGAACGGGATGGGCAGGTACTCGTCCTTGTTGGCGGTGAAATGAGCGGCACTGTAGATAGCGCAGTGGCCAATTTCCTCTGAGAAGTACTTGTTGAGTACCGTGGCGGCATCACCCCAGCGCACGAGGTCAAAGAAACGCTCACTCTCCATACCCATTTCCAGACGACGCTCCATCTTAACAATCTTTACAGCCTGATCTTTAGAGTAGCTGCCGCGATAGTTGCTGATGTACATCTTCACGCCATAGGTGTTAGGATAGCCGGAAATCATCTGGGTGCTGGTGGCTGCACGAGAGCGCAGCTGGTTCACGAGATTGATGGCTTGGTCGGCCTGACCCAACTGGGCATAAGCCTCGGCGCGCATCAACAGCACGTCAGCATAGCGGAAGACGATGCGGTTCATCGAGCTGGCCCAGTAAGAACCCTTGATGAGGTAGCTGCCGATGAGCGCAGGGTCAACATTGTGCTTGAGGGAAACATAGTAGCCATACAGACCGTTGCTGCGGCTCCAAATGCTGGTCTCCTCCATCATGTAGTTGCGGTTGAACATGTAGGGCAATCCAGGCATACCCACGGTGAGGAACAAGCGCGGGTCGGCATTGTCGGCAGCCATGTCATAGTCATGCTCGTTGAAGGTGTCGAGCATGGGCAGGCCATCGGCACCGGTGCGATAGGCATTCACCAGGTTCTGCGAGGGCTTATAGAAGTCGCAGCCACCATCGGTAGCGCCAGGGATGTTGGGCGGAATCAAGCCGTAGCTCCAGTTCAGGTTACCATAGGTGGAACCATCGTTGCGTGAGTACTGGATAGCCCAGATGCTCTCGATACCGTTCTCATACTCTTCCTCGGGACGGAAGTTGTTGTGGATATCATCCTCCAGACCATAGTTGGCATACAGGGCGGGATTGGTGAACTCGATTACCTTTTGCAGGTCGTCCTGGCTGATGCTCGTCACCTGGTTGCTCTTGGCGTCATCTTGACGATAGGCCTTGTAGAGATAAACCTTGGCCAGGAATGCGGCAGCGGCAGCACGGGTGGGACGTCCCTTGTCCTGCTGAACCTCGGGCAGAGTGTTATAAGCCTCCATCAGGTCGTCGATGATGAGCTGCCAGCCCTCGTCATTGGTGTACTGGGTGTTGGACAACTCATTATACTCTTCATAGGTCAGGTTCTCATTGACAACAAAGGGGATATTCTTGTACAGGCGCTTGAGCAGGAAGTGGCCATAGGCACGCAAGAACTTCATCTCGGCCAGGCGCTGACCCTTCATCGCGTAGCTGTCATCAGTCTCCTTGAGCAGGGCGATGGCGCTGTTCACACGTGACAGGCTGTTGTACAACCTCACCCACATGTCGTTAATGTTCCAGTTGGTGGTGAGAACACCCTGCTGGATCTCAAGCTGATGGAAAACGTCACCGTCGCTGGTACCGTTACCACCCTTGTAGGCGTCATCACTACGGACGTCAAAGTTCCACATCGAGAATGATGAGTTGATGTCCTCGGCCGAAGTGAAGATGGCATAGGCCGAGATGGCCATGGCCTCAGCGTTCTCGGGCGACTTTACCTGTTCGTCACTGAGGGTGGCTTGAGGCTTGTGCTCATCGAGAAAATCGTCACATGATGTAAATAAAGTGGTGGCCTGCAGCAAACCAGACCGACACACAATATATTGAATATCTTTTTCATAGTGAATCCTGAATTATTAGAATGAAACATTAAGACCATAGGTGACATTGAGCGGGATAGGATAGCCGAAGTTGGGGTTCTCGGGATCCACACCAGTAAATGACTTGCTCTTGATGGTCAGCAGATTCTGGGCTGATACATACATGCGCAGGCGTGCGATGTGCAACTTGTCACACACGTTGCTGCCAAAGTTGTAACCCAGCTGAATGTTACGCATCTTGGCGAAGGAACCATTCTCCACAAAGTAGCTGCTCACGCGCTTCTCGTTGTTGTTGTCCATCGTGCTGACAGCAGGAATGTTGGAGCTGGGATTATTGGGAGTCCAAGCGTCGAGCAGGCGACGGCCCTTGTTCAGGTTGGTGATATTCAGACCGGCCCACAGGTCAGTCTCGCGCTTCAGATCGCTGATGACGTCAACGCCCTGCACGCCCTGCCAGAACATGGTGAAGTCCAGGTTCTTGTATTCAAGATAGATGTTAAGACCCCAAGTGAAGTCGGGAACGGGTGAATAAATCCACTTCTGGTCCTTCTCGTTGATGACACCGTCCTCGTTCAGGTCTTTCCAGCGGATGCGACCCAGGCCGGCACCGTTTTGTGCGGCATGGTTGTCAATCTCGTCCTGGCTCTTGAAGATGCCGTCATATACATAACCCACCTGGGCGCCCATGGGATGGCCCACAACGCTCTCAACGCCGTTACCGCCGAAGGTGCCAGCAGCTGCCAGAGTCTCGGGGAGTTTGGTCACCTTGTTGCGATAGGTACCGATGTTGCCGGCGATATCATACTGGAAATCGCCCACGCTACCGCGGTAACCCACGTTCAGCTCGATACCCTTGTTGGTCATCTCACCAGCGTTGATCCACTGGCTGCTACCCTCACCCATCACACCGATGCCGGGCATGTAAACCAAAATGTCGGTGGTCTTCTTGTAGTACCACTCAAATGAACCATACAGTGCGTTGCGCAGCATACCGAAGTCGAAACCGACGTTGGTCTGGGTCGTGGTTTCCCACTTGAGGTTATCGTTACCCAACTGGTTGCGCTTGAAACCGCTGGGGAGCGTTTGTCCGCCATTGGTGCCGGCGATATCATAGCTGGTACCGTAGCTCTGGCCACCGAAACCTGCCTCGCCATAGTTGCTCTCAAAGATGGTGTAACGGGCAATGTTGGAAATCTCCTGGTTACCAGTCTGACCCCATGATGCACGCAGTTTGAGGTTGTCGAGCCACTCCAGACCCTTCATGAAGGGTTCCTCACTGATGCGCCAACCAAGGCTGACTGAGGGGAAGGTACCGTAGCGGTTATTGCGGCCGAAACGGCTAGAACCGTCGTAACGCATAGTCAAGCTGGCCAAGTAGCGGTCAGCGTAGGTGTAATTCAATTTGCCGAAGAACGACACCAGCGTGTAACCCTCGCCAGAACCGTAAGCCTCAGCCTCACCCACAGCGGCATTGGGCCACATGTAGTCGGGATTGAGGACAGCAAAGTCGTATGCCTTACCGCTCAGCCATGAGTCGTCCTCGCGGTTGAGCTCGGTACCGATCAAGATATCACCACGATGGTTGCCGCGCTCCAGGTTATAGGTAGCGATGGCATTCCACATCCACTTGGTCCAGTGCTCCTGCTTGGCCTCAACGGCATTGGTCGGATTGGCCACGGTACCCTCGGTAATGGGATAGGTGAAGATGCGTTGCTGCTTCTGGGAATAGTCGAGACCGAAGGTGGTCTTCAGGTTCAGGTCCTGAATGGGGTTGATGTTGATGAAGGCATCACCAAACATGCGCCAGTAGGTGTAGCGGTTGTCGCTGTTGCGGTCAAGACGGGCCACAGGGTTCTCACGGTCAGGATAACCGCCGACGGGACCAGCGTAGTGGCCATCGGTCGTGTAAACGGGCAGTGAGGGGTTGAACTGCAGCACATTCTCCAGGAAGCCGCCAGGAGCCTGAAGCTCGTTGGTGCGGTTTACCGTGAAGTGCTCACCCACGGTCACGATCTTGCGGTCGCCGATGGGCAACAGCTTGTAGGTCGAGTTCATGCGGGCCGAAATGCGCTGGAAGTCCGACTTCTTGATGATACCGTCGTTCTTGTAGTAGCCCAGAGAGAAGAATGAAGTACCGTTCTCGGTACCCTGGCTCAGCGAGACGTTATACTGCTGAATCAGGCCCGTGCGGGTCGTCTCCTTAAACCAGTCGGTGTCGGCTGCGGGAGTAATACCTGCGGGATCCAAGAACTTGTTCATGGTGATGTTGTTGAGCATGGGGACACCATTGGCATCGTAACTCCAGTCATAGTGGTAACCCAGACCGTTCAGGTTGGGGTTCAAACCATCGTTCACAAAACCCTGCCACATCGTCTGGCCAAACTCCTTAGCGTTCAGCACCTTCATCTTGTGGGCATAGGTCTGGACTGACAGGCTGGCATCGAAGTCGATCTTCACTTTGCCGTCCTTGCCGCCCTTGGTGGTGATGATGATGACACCGTTGGCAGCACGGCTACCATAGATAGAAGCCGAGGCGGCATCCTTCAACACCTGGATGCTCTCGATGTCATTACCGTTAAGCTCGTGCATACCGGCCTTGGTGGGAACACCGTCGATGATGTAGAGCGGGTCGTTGTTGTTGAGGGTACCTGTACCACGGATGCGCACAGTGGCAGCACCCGAGGGGTTACCATCGGCCGAGATGTTCATGCCTGGCACGCGACCCTGCATCGCCTTGATGGGGTTGTTCTCGTTCTGCTTGACCAGGTCGGTCACGCTAACTACACTCACGGCACCGGTCAAGTCGGCTTTGCGCTGAGTGGTGTAACCCGTCACGACAATCTCGTTGAGGGCAAGTGCATCCTCTTTCATCGTAACGACCATGCCATTGCTGGCAGGCATCTCAACATTGAGGTAACCCACGTAGGAGAAAACGAGGGTTGCTCCGGGATTGACCTTGAGGGTGAAGACGCCGTCAAAGTCGGTCACTGTACCATTTGTGGTACCTTTCTCAATCACAGTGGCGCCGATGACGGTCTCTCCTGTCTCGTCAACGACGGTGCCTGTGATTTCTGTTTGCGCATACACTAGTGTACACGTCAACATGAGCATGAAGCTGAGTAGAAATCTTTTCAGTACGTTCATTGTTCTGTTGGTTTTGGTTAATATAAAATGATTAGTTTATGTCGATTGGTTGCAAAGTTAACCTATTAATATATAGAGGACTATCAATTATAGTTCTTCTGCTTGCAAATTTGTTGCAATGTATCATTTCTGTTATTCAATGAACGATTTTTACAAGTACCAGCACTTGCACCGCCTCACGCTAAGACGCAAAGTCGCTAAGTTATTTCAAACAATAAGAACAACAAAACAACAACCCTAACAACAAAATAAGACCGCCTTAAAAAGTTGTTTGAGACGTCGTTTATTGTTTGCTCTAGGTGTTCTATTAGCAGGTAGATGCCCTAAGTGCCCCGCAGAACGTAAGCTCCAGCCTAATTAGTTTAATGAGTGAAATTCATGGTTTTTTAATTATGCCACATGTGATTCGTGGTTTGTTTTCGTTGGACTTGCGCACAAACACAATCACCGAATAGTAATACAGATATTTAACTTACGCATATCTTCTTCAGTATTCTGTTCCCCACCCTATCATCAATTAATTGAGAGCAGTTTACAATAAAATGAACTGCAAATTTTTAAATTTTTCACAAACAGCAAAATTGCCCAGTCAATTTATTATAATTCATGGTCTAACAACCGAAAAAAAGTGAGATCTATCATCCCTTCGATAACACATCTCGTCTTCAATCAGACACTCTAAAAATGATAAGTTTAAAAGGGGGAAACTGGCCGTTTTGTATTCCCCCCTTTCGGGATATAACATACTAATCGTGTGATACGACAAACTAATCATTGATTTACAATCTACTGACAACCAAATACTTTCATTAGTTTATACTATCATACAATCAGTATGTGATTAGTATGTAATATCATTCGATAAAACCTCCAGCTCCAATAGATTCATTTTCAAGTCAATGTTTTTCAATGATTTATAGTTCTTTATTGCCACTTTATTCCCCCGTTGTACACCCCCCTTTTGTCATTTTGGCACAATTTAGAACTGCCAATAGCTACATTAGCCGTTTGACCACCTATTTCTCCAATCGAGCCAAATGTTGCATCGGATTATAAAAATATTTGTGTAAAATTTACGCAAGAAAATTTGGTGGATTGAAATAACGGTAGTACTTTTGCGTAAAATTTACACAAGATATGGTAGACAAGAAAAGAAAAATCGTTGTTCTGGGCGGGAGTTTCAATCCGCCAACACTAGCACATTACAGACTGATGGAGAAGGCTCTTAATGCGCTTGGAGCAGAAGTCGGCATTTTTGTTCCAGTAAGTGATGCCTATCTGAAGCGCAAAATGCGCCATAGTCATCCTCCAGTTGTGCTATCGCCAGAACTACGCGTTAGAATGCTCCAGGCCATGTGCACTGATGAGCGCATGACAGTGAGTGAGATTGAAATCGGTACCATTGCGGCAAGAACCGTTGATACGATGCAGGAGCTACAAAAAATGTATCCCGACGCCGAATTGTACTTCGTGATGGGCGCTGACAAGTTAGACCTGCTTGTCCACTTAACTGAGAATAGAGACTTCTTGAACATGTTTAATGTCATACTCTATTCTCGCGAGGACGTGGAGCTTGAAACGATTTTGAAAAGTAACGACGTGCTATCACATTTTCTTGAACGCATTGTGGTTCTGCCTCAACCTGATGGTCTCGAGACCATCAGCTCATCCATGGTCAGGAATCGAATGCTATCAGGCGAGGCTAGTCAAGATTTGCTTTGCTCTGGAGTTTGGGAATTGTTCAAAGGATTAACACCTGCTGTTTTTCCCGATATGATTACCAAGTTCAAAGGCGAGTATGACTATCTCAACAACCGCTTCAGTTGCAGGTTCACTTGGCAAGGAGGAGAGTATCAAACTGCAGAGGCGGCGTTTCAATCATCCAAATGCGAGGATGAGGCAGAACGGAAAGTTTATGCCAATTGTTCTGTCAACAAAACGATATTATTGGGAAAAGAACAGATTCCGCACCCTGGTTGGGAAGAAGCCCGCCTCAACATTATGGAGTCTATTCTCAAGGCGAAATTTGGTCAAAATCCTAATCTGATGAAAAGGTTGAAAAATACTGGGAACCGTATTCTCATCAACGGAACCAAGCAAGACACTTTTTGGGGAGTGGACTTATACAGCTGGCAAGGAGAAAATCATTTAGGCGAAATATTAATGAGCATCAGAGATAAGGAGACATAGAAATGAGATATAATATTGAAACTATCAGGCAAATCGTTCACAGGAATCCTGACACGACGATTATCTACTTCTGGGGACATTCGCCTAATCCCAAGAAGATGACTGCTACATGTCTCAGCCAGTGGTATGATTGCTATTTTGCGGTGAATGGCGTGTGCTATCATACTACCGAACAGTTTATGATGGCTAGCAAGGCTCTGCTATTTGGTGATGACGAGGTTCACCGTGAAATAATGACGGCGTACTGCCCATCTGACCACAAGAAGCTTGGCAGGAAAGTTCATGGCTTTAACCCTGAGTTATGGGATGCCAAAAAATATGACATCGTAGTGGTGGGAAACAAAGCCAAGTTCGGACAGAATCCAGAACTAAAAGAATTTCTGCTCTCCACCAGTGATGCCATTTTGGTTGAAGCTAGCCCTTATGATAAGATTTGGGGTATCGGCCTAGATAGGGAAACGGCTATGAAGGGTACTGTTGATCAATGGAAAGGTGAGAACCTGCTGGGATGCGCCTTGATGGAAGTACGTGATTGGTTAAGAAGTACGATGTAAATACTACAAGTGATGGAACAGATAAAAGGAACTTACACCTATGAGTATCCACATCCGAGCGTCACGACCGACTGTGTGATTTTCGGATTTGATGGCACAAAACTGAAAGTGCTGCTTGTCGAGCGAGGCATTGAACCTTTCAAGGGACGATGGGCATTTCCAGGCGGCTTCTTGAGAATGGATGAGTCAGCCGAGGCGTGTGCAATGAGGGAGTTACAGGAAGAGACTGGACTGGAAGGTGCTTACATCAAACAATTCCATACCTTCTCTGATCCCAAGCGAGATCCGAGGGAACGCGTCGTGACAGTAGCCTATTATGCGCTTGTAAGAATGCAGGAGGTAAAAGGCGGTGATGATGCTGCCAGGGCATCATGGTTCGCAATGGATGAAGTGCCGTCATTGGCGTTTGACCACGACTTGATTTTCAGGAAGGCTTTGACAGAACTGCGTAAACAGATTCATTTTGAGCCCATCGGTTTTGAATTGCTGCCAGATAAATTCACGGTCAAGGAGCTTCAGCTCCTCTATGAGGCCATTCTAGACGTGAAATTTGATCGCCGCAACTTCTATAACAAGATGAAACATCTTGAGATTCTCACACAGTTAGACGAAACGGTCTTCAACTCACCCAAGAAAGAAGCGTTTCTCTTCAAGTTCAACCCAAAGAAATATGATGAGTTGAAACAAAAAGGATTTAGATTGGAGTTTTAAACACGATATTACTATGTCAAATGATAAAATTAAGGCTTTAATGATGTGGAAGTTGGGCGCTGGCAATTCCGCCAAGCGGTTCAATGGCGAGAACCCTATCCCCGAAAAGACCGAGGTGGCCACTGAAGACAGTTGGAAAACGCTGCCCATGCCTGACAGCAATACAACCATCCCAATGGATGTAGTGATTTCACGTGAGGCTATGGACATCGTGAAAATGGGGCATATCCCTTCGGCAATGGAGGATCATTGGTTCATGTATTGTGACGACGATACCATCCGATATTATCGCAGTTGGACCGGGATTTGTATCTTTGTCGCTAAATTTGAAGAATGTGGCGAACAATACACAATAACAGAACTGACGGTGAATCGCGAACAAGAACAGTATGGTAGCACCGACAATGAACACGATGTCGCATTGTTTCTGGCTCTGCTGACCGAGGAATTCGGCGGTGATGCCAGTGAGTTTTGGAAAATCGTTCTTAAATAGCTTTTGTGGCTTCATTTTTCGATAGATTGTGATAGATCTAAGGTTACTTTACGCTCTATTAGATCTGAAGTAACAATTTTAGAAACTAAAGAATATGACTAAAGAAGAAATCAAGAGCATGCTTTATAGCTTGCACCACAGCACTTTCCGCAACGAGCAACAGATTAAGAACAGTCAACAGTGTGGTTGTTTCCATTGTGGAAGCCTTTTCAGCCCCGAGGAAGTTACGAATTGGTGTGACTGCGATGGTAGAGGTGATCGAACAGGTCTTTGTCCCAATTGCGGCATTGATTCTGTAATCGGTGATGACTGCGGAATAGTCATTACACCATCATTCCTCAAGATCATGAACCTTCAATTCTTTGGCGGTGGCATTGACAATGTGGAGATTCATGTTACTGGCCCTAATGATGAAGCATGAAACAAACAACTATCAACTGAAAAATAAACACATTTTATGATGACAGTAATACACGCGAACGACCCTACTACCCAGTTCCTTTCGCTTCTTTATGAGCAGCGAAGGGATATCTCTATGCATATCACTGAATCAAGTACCAATAGTGCAGTCCAACGGGCCATCCGCGAGACTGACACGGTGCTCATGCTTGGTCATGGTAATCAGTATGGCTTGTTCTCGGTGCCTGATAAAGATGGCATCTATAGGCGTTTTATGGTGGATGGCCGCTATGTCCAATTCCTACGTTCCAAGACCTGCATCTGTATCTGGTGTTACGCTAATCTATTTGCCGAGCAATACAACCTTCATGGCTTTTTTTCGGGAATGATTATCTCGGAGTTGCAGGAAGCAATTGACAACGGCATCACAACAACCAAAGAGGAAATTGACGTGGAAATGGTGAAATTCACTCAGCGCCTGAGAGACTGTATTGAGCGATATGGTCTGAAGGATACTCCCATGCGAATGAAGGAACTGGACGATGTCAAGTCCGAATTGACCACTTTCAATTACAGCAATCTGTACTACTTTGAGTAAGATGAGATACATTCAGTTTTCTGAGATAGGCCCACGAGAAAATAACGAGGACTGTTGCGGAATCATTGAGATTCCGAGCAAGAGGACCTTGTTTGTCCTCTGCGATGGCATGGATGGCCATTTCGATAATGGTCTAACTTTCTCTTAGGGGTTGAATTAAGGTCTCGTCTATCGTTTTTCGATGACAACATCTTCACTACAAGGTATGTAAATTGTATCACAAACAAGGGGGAACGTCGTCTTGACATGATAAGCGGGCCGTTGGTTCTCAAGTGGAATGAAGACTCTCACTTGGCCATCTTGGCCAGAAACGGTTTTATGGCCATCAACCTCCACTGGGGTGTTGGGGATGTATTTCCCGGCATGAGGATCCCAAAGGCCAAAATGGACATTACCATAGTACATGGGGTCGCGCCTGATATCAAGAACCATCTCTCGCTTTAGGACAATGATGGTGTCGATTGGCAAGAAGCGGGGCGGGTCGTGTTGCGGTTCAGCGAATGTGATGTGAACTTGATGCCCGAGGAATGTGTGGGGGATGTTGGTGAACATGGCGCTCTGGCCCATTGTGTGAATAGTATCCGCTTTGGTCTCATTGTCAAGCGTGAGAGTCACCACGGCGTCTTCTAGTGGGGGCAACTGGTCGTTGTGGAAGGATACCTCGTTTAGCCCCACACGGGCGTCAAACGGCTGATTGACTGCCCATACCCATGCCCATGCCGCCAGCATAGCGACAGCGGCAACAGTCCAAGTGATAAGGCGGGTAATGAGGCGGCGCTTGTGGCGTTGCCAGATGCTGTCGAACTCAACGCCCAGCAGTTTGGAAACCAGTTGGACGTAGGCCCGTTCCTTGTTCATCCACGGCCAGCGGTAGTTCTTCTCGTGGATGTTGGCTCCCAGGATCTCGGGCAAACCGAGCTGTTCTACTACGGGATTAAAGCACTCGGTATCGGGATTGCCGCTGTGGGGCACGCCGTCCACAATGAAGAAGTGGATGTGGTCAGTACGGCCTAGGCTATGGAAATACTCAATCTCCTTGCCCACCCACTCTGATTGAGCCGAGTGGGGCGAACAGATGACGATCAGGTTCTTGGATGCCCGCAACCGCTCCTTGAGTTCGTCACTCAAGCCACCGGGTTGGATGTCTGTCGGAGCAAAGAACACCGGGCGGATGGGCGTCCGTTTCCACCCTCGTTCACGACACAACGTCGACGGCATGCGGTAATGCTCCAACTTGCGCTGCACCCGCTTGCCCCACTCCGTGTCCCTGGAGTTATAACTGATAAAGGCATAAAACTTATACTCCTGCCCTTGTTCGACATTTTTTTTTGGAGCATTCTCTTCCATACAATATATTCAGGTTTGACCCTCGTGGAGGTCATTCATTTAAAACTTGTAATAGAGCTTCTCTTAGTTTAGTTATACTACGTTGTATATCGTCGAGAGTCGCTCCATAAGAACCAATCTGCCCATCATCCACATTTAAATTTTCAAGAATTTTCAAAACTGAATGCAAAGATTCATGACAAAAGCCACTCTGCTTCAGTTTAATGCTGTTCTCAATCTGATCCTTTATGTCATCGGGGAAACCATCTTTTAACTTCTCTTGAAATGACTCAAAGGTACTAAAAAGATAATCCAACCCGGTACATGTATCGGAGAGAGCAATGTAACATAAGCCTATCTTACCATATGCAATATCCGATTTATATGTTTCATATGGCAAGTTCAAGAATAGCTCTAAAGCAGACTCATAATTGTGATGACGAAAATAAAAACTGGCCAGTCGATCTTCATAAGCAGCAATGTTGCGCCGGTCTCGTTCTTGGGAAGTCTTTTCTGCCCATTTTTGGGAGTTATCTAATGCTAAAAGAAAATACTTTAAGGCTATAGAATCATTATTTCGTCGCTCATATATACCTGCTATTCTAAAATAAGCCGATGCAATATCAGCACTATCGCCATACAGTTTCATTTTCAATTCAACTGCATTGTTGAGATTTTGAAGAGCCATTGTGTCATTGCCTATAGATGAGTATTTATCAGCTAACTCTAAATATATGCTATAAAAACTAGGATGATATTTACCGTAGTTCATCGTATATATAGCAATGTATTTTTCATGACAATCGATGACCTTCATTTTGCCTCGATCACGTTGGTAACGATAAAGCATGGCTAACTCACGATAACAGTCACCAAACGCAGGATTCAAGCTGTCTATTTTACTGAAGATATCGAATGCTGTTTCATAGTAGTCAAGGGCATCTGTAATATCATTTTTTGGTAATCCGCTTAGTCCGGAAGCAAGAGCAATTTTCCGATATTGATTTGCGACTTCAATGCTCATTCTACCATATTTTGCTTCCATTGCCTCAAGTATTCTTTTATAATACTTTATTGCATTATCATTACCAAAAGTCTGATCTTGTATTAGAGAATAACTCTCTAAGTCAAGATAATCAGAAGCAAATAAACTATCAATTCTATACTCTAAATCATGACTCAGTTTATAGTAATAATTCGCTTTTTCTCTTTTTGATGGATCCAAAGGATCCAAAGCATTACATGTACCTAAACGTGAGTAGCAATTATATAGATTAAACAGCAAAATAGTTGAGTCCGAAGCCAAATCCTTGTATCTTTCAATAGCTTCCTCAAATAATGGAATAGCTTTGTTATCATATCCAAGACGAGAATACATCTCTGCCGCATTTTTGAGTAAATCGGCATCATTGTGGACATCGGATTGATTATGCCCTATCAAAAACAAGGTTAATGCCTTATCATATTTTCCACTCTCTTTAAAGTAATTAGCAGCTTCACATAGCCAATCGATGTTGGTGGTGTCTAATAGGGCGCGTTGTTCAATGTAGTAGGCGGCGGAATCGGGGTGGTGCTGCAGTTTGTGGATAAGGAACTGGCTGTAGCAGTCCTGGGCGAGGTCTTCGCGGTCTTTGATTTCCATGGCCTCGCTGTCCTCAAGGTGCTTGCGGGCCTCCACGTTGGCCTCATGGTGCTTGTTGTGGGTAGCAATTCGCTCCTTGAGATCGCCTTTAGATTTAATCAGCGAATCTGCTTCGGTAAGCCGCCCCTCAATGATGCACTCGCTGACGCGACGGTTGAACTCATCCAATTGATCAAAGTCAATCCTAGAGTAACGCTCGGCCATCTGTGACACCAGATTCATGCTCTTATCCTGCTCGGCATATAATTCATGTAATGCTTGATGGTATTGGTTTTCTGTCAACTTGTTCTGTTCCTTCAAACGTTCAATCTCATCTTCCTGTTGCTGCCGCTGTCGGTTCAGGGTCCTCCTTAGTTTGCGTTCGGTTTCCAACTTGTCGCTAATTCGTTGACTAGGCGTTTCAAGCACAAGAATCAGAGGATTTGAAGAATAAGAGTATTGTCTGGCTGTGACCTCAGGGTCAACGAGCACGTAGCCTTGCTTCTTCACACTCTGAACAACGAACCAGTTGGCAGGGACAGGGAAAGAAAACGTGCCATTGGCCTTAGACACAACAGCATTGCGTCCCTTAACCTGCACCGTCACGCCTGACAGCCGCTGCCCAGCCACCACCTGACCATTAACAAGCCTCCCTCGCGTCTTGACATACCCCGTCTGCGTCTGAGCGTTAATGCCAAAAACAATAAATACGAATAGTATTAATAGTGACCTATACTTTTTCATAACAGTTCATGATTTATCAATAGACTATTGTAAATGAAACAAAGGTTTGCTAGATTCATCAATTATTCTGTTGTTCCAGTGCTTCTTTTGCTTTTTCATAATGTTCTCTCACTGCTTTGGTGTTAGGATGGTTGGGACTAATTTTTTCAAAGATAGTGAGAGCCTTATAATAATACTCTACGGCTTTACTATAATTACCTTGTTGAAAATAGGTACTTGCGATATTGTTATATGGGAAAGCTGCATGATAATCATTAGGTCCAAGAGCCTTGAGAGCTTTAAAAAGATAAGTACGTGCATTTTCATATTCGCCTTGAATTTCGTATATAGGACCCATAATGTTGTAAGAAGATGCCGTATGAGGATGTTTCTCACCCAAAACCTTTTCGAAAATGCCCATGGCTTTCAAAATGTATTCGGTAGCAATCTTGTACTCTCCTTCTTTTACATAAGCAGCCCCTATATTGTTATATGATTGAGCAGTTACATAATGATTTGTTCCTAAAATCTGTTCTTTAATATCAATAGACAATAAATAAAACTCAATAGCACTTTTATACTCATGTAGCTCATAATAAACAAGTCCAATGTTGTTATATGTTCTGGCAATATTGGGTAAAGCTTCATCAAGTTGCTTTTCAATATCTAATGTTTTGTTATAGTATTCAAGAGCCTTGGTAAAATCCCCTTGTTCATAGTATGTGAGGCCTATATTGTTTAAAATATTTGCGGTGTTTTCGTTTGAGAGTCCTAATACTAAAGTGTCGGTTTCAAACGCTTTGAAATAATAGTCAAGAGCTGTTGGATAATTCCCTATTTTGCCGTAAATGGATCCAATATTATTCAATGCGAAAGCTTCCCATTGATTAGGTGTGTCATAGTGGTTCTTTGCAATAAAAAGTGCTTTTTGATAATATGCAAGTGCAAGCGAGTCGTCAGATAAATAATCATCTATAAACTGACCTGCTCGTATCACCCATTCAATGTTGGTTGTGTCATCAAGAGCAGCTCGTTGTTCTAACCAATAAGCAGCTGAATCATTTTGGTATTTTGCTGCGCATATGAGATGCTTGTTGTAAAAGTCTTGTGCAAGGTCGTTGAGAGATATCTTGTAATCTTCTTGGGCCTGCTTGTGCAGCTCTGCAAGCTTTTGAGTCGTTTCCTTCTTATTCTGTAGCTCTTGGTTTCGCAGATTGATGTCTCCTTTACTGTTGATGAGGGAGTCGGCGCGTTCCAGCTCAGCGTTCTCGATACATTCCTGGATTTGGCGGTTAATCTCGCTTATGCCCTTATAGTCGGTCATGGCATAACGGCGTGCCATTTCATCAATCATCTTGAGAAAATTCTCATGGCCATCAAACACCAGCTGCAACTGTTCGCGATACTGCTCCTCGCTAATCGTCTTTTCGTTGAGTTGGCGCTCCAATTCAGCGATTCGTTTCTCATAGATTGCAGCCGCTTTTTTCTCGGCTTTGCCACGAATTCGTTGTTCGTCCTGCTGGAGTTGTTTGTTTGATACCATCACTATTTCAACTGGTGTTGAAATGGAATAGGCAAAAGTTGGCATCTTGTCAATCAGCGTGTATCCTTTCTTCTCAACTCGGGTGACCAGGCATCGGTCACCTTGTTTTTTCCCTTGAATGGCAAATGAAAACTTGCCGCCTTTGCCACTAACTAGTGCATTGGGATATCCATTGATTTTCACAGTCGCACCTTTAATGCCCTCGCTCTTTTGTCCAGGACGCTCGATAGTTCTTACAAGGCCTTGTTGCTTTTGCGCCACTACAGCAAATGTGATAAACAAACAAAGCAATAACAAGATGTTTTTTTTCATAAGTTGAATTTTTGAGTTATTATTCTCCGCAAAAATAGCAAAACTTCCCGATGGTGGGATAAAAAAGTTAATCAAAAGATGTTCAAAAAAGTGGCGTATATCGCTGATTTCAGTAATTCGGTGGTAATAAAAACAATGATTTCAAATCGCGCATGCAACAACCCGTACGCCAATTTCATCAAAATCCTTATGATTTGAATACCGAAGAACAGTCGAATCTTTTTGTGAACGTTCGCATTCAGCTAGAAGTAGCCTACCGCCTCAACCAAAAGAATTGGAAACCGTTATACAAGCCCGTTGGTCGAATCATGTATGAGATTACTTAATTCCGCCAACGGGTTTGTTACATTCAGGCATTAAAATGGAGACTAATACCCACCCCTAGCTACGTATGCAGTGTAGCCAGCGACCTCACCTGAAATTTCGTCGAGTACTAAGTTAACACTGAAGACGTAGCTGAAACCACATTCGACGTAGTAGGTGTTGGAAGTATTAGCAATCAACGGGTTATTCACTGGGTAGCCATTCAAGTTAGCCTCGGTTCCATCCACGGGAGCGCCGTAAGGTACGCCGTCGATCATGAAGTAGAAGTTACCAACGTTAACATAGAGGGGATAAACCACGTCATAAGCGGCCACGTAATCTCCATTTGCACCCAGTTGCAGCTGAACAAACTCCTCAGTGCCATCGGCCTGTACCATTACCAACCAGTAACCTACCATGTGGGGATCCTCAGGACCCTGCTTAGCGGGGATTTCAACATACTCGGTCTCGCTCTTACCAACCAATGCATCCTCGTCAGCCTGAGCGGTTGCCCAAACGCCAACATAAACCATCTCGTCACCGAAGGGTATCTCGAAGGTAGCCCGACCGTATCCAGTAGCAACTGCCTGGGGGCCATTACCGTCGAAGTAGTTCACGTAAATGACGACAGTTCCCTCACCAGTAGCGGTGAATGTAACCACCTCGGCAACAGTATCGGTAACAATAGTCAACTCGGGAACGGGAGTCTCGTAGGGTTCACTTGGCTGTTCTTTGCCTAACAGTTTATCGATGAGTGTGGTCACGTCTGAAATATTGATGGCGCCATCCTGGTCAACATCAGCATTATACTTATCCACATAATAACTCAGATTGTTATTTAATAGATAATCGATCAAGACCGTAACATCTGAGATTGTTACTCGATGATCCAAATCAACATCTCCCAATTCAGTCTGCAAGCCAACTGTACCACCACGAGCAGATGACAGATAGAAGCCTGCCAATTCGTAGTCATCATCATACCTCGGAATAAGTTCCAGCAAGTAACTGTAGCCAGCATCGGTGGTGTAGTAATAAAGTTCATTACCCGATGCGGGGTCATAAGGTACTACCTGATTCTCTGTAGCTATCCCTAAAACCAAGGGAGTATCCTTGGCTGGTGCGCCATATTTTTTCCCATCCGCCCAGAAATAAAAGTGTGCACGTGATCCTGTTAGATCAACAACGAAATCATAAAAAATTTGATTACTGCATGCGTAACTTGGAATCATTTGTACCCAGTCCTCATTACCAAGTATGTCTACCGATACTAAATAAACCTCATCTAAATAAACTCCATCATTCAGAGTATTAGCCGAGAGGGTTTCATTGTTTGATGCCAATGTGGCGAAAGTCGCCAGCAACAATGTTGCAAATGTTAACAATAAATTTTTCATCTTGTTTATGGTTGTAGGTTAAACATGTCTATTTCTTTAATTACCGCTGAGCAGCATGTCGATGAGTGCGGTCACGTCGGCGATATTCACCTGTCCATTACCATCCACGTCAGCCCCTATTATTGACACGCCCGAGCTGTTGCCGGTCAGTAGGTAGTCGATGAGTACGGTAACATCGGTGATGTTCATCAGACCATCGCCATTTACGTCGCCAGGACTGGTAACGTCCCAGCCTTCAATATTGTTAAAAAGCCACCAGTCGTCAGTAGCAGCATATGCCTCCTCACTGCCACGAGGCACGACCAGCGTCGCATTGTTATAGGTGTCCTCAGAGAAAATGTCAGCTCCAGTCATCCTAGGCGGCACTGAGCCAAGACATTTCACGATTTCCAAATCACTGCATTCAACGAAAGAATAGCCACCGATAGTATTGACGGAGCCGGGGATGACGAGGATGGTCATTCCTGATCCACTGACAAACGCTCCGCGGCCGATGGAAGTGACAGAGTTGGGGATGGTGGTAGTCAGGCAACCCGTCATCAGTTTATTTGAGGTCGTCCTAATGATGGCATTACAGTTATCACGGGAATCATAATTACTATTGCCACTAGCAACTGTTATGCTGAGCAGATTTCGGCAGCCATAAAAAACATCGTCACCGATGGACCAGACAGATTTGCCGATAGATACACTGGTCAAGCTCTCGCAGCAATAGAACGCATTATTACCGATGGATGTGGCTGAGTTGGGGATGTCGATGCTAGTCAGTCTAGAGTAGGCGAACGCTTCGTCTCCGATGTATTGGACAGAATTTCCGATGGATACACTGGTCAATGCCGTACACCAAGAGAACGAATAGTCCCCGATTGTGGTGACGGAGTTGGGAATGACGATGCTCGCCAAACCCTCGCAGCCATAGAACGCATTTTCAGCGATGCCTAGAGTGCCCTCGGACAAAGCCAGGCTTGTACCTGTAGGCATATTGCCTTTGTATTTGTATGCTATCAATCCAGCATAAACAAGGCCGTCAGGCTGATCGTTAAACCATTTAGTGTTTTCGAACGCTCCATTGCCGATGTATTTGACGGAACTAGGGATGACGATGTTGGTCAAGGCCGTACACCAAGAGAACGCATAGTCGCCAATGTATCTGACAGAGCTGGAGATGTAGACACTTGTCAAGCCAGGGCACCAAGAGAACGCCCCATCGTCGATGGCAGTGACGGAATAAGTGGCGCCTTCATAAGTGACATTGGCAGGGATGGTGATGTCACCGCTGTAAGATGGTCCATAAGAAGAACTGTCGTAAGTCACTTTGACTTCAGTGTCGCTAGGAATTTCTCCAAAGAGGCGTGTGTAATAGATTCCATCCACTTCAAATTCGTATTCGTTGGCGGAAGTGGTTGCTGACAGCAAGAGTGCCAAGAGAAAGAATAGTAAAAGATTTTTTTTCATTGTTATTGCTTGGTGGGATTAAAAAGTTAATAAAAAGATATTTAAATGGGTTGTATGTTACTAATTATTAGTAATTTAGAGTTGGATTAGAAACGACTAATATCACCGTTACGCACAACTTGTATGCAAATTTCGTCAAAATTCTTGGAGTATGCAAGCTTTTCTCCAAAGATTTAGTAAACGATAGGTGTATCATCCCTAGATGTTTGTCGTTCCCAGGTTCAGCGACCTCGAGGTTAACGATATAGAAGAACATGGGCATCGGTTGAGAGTGGTAACGGCACTATCATCGGTGACTGGGCTCACATCAGAGCGGAAATCCTACTCAACCTATTTGAGACAGCAAAAAATGAAATGATTTGTGATGTGGTTGATAGATTATGGGTAAGGTGCGTCTCTAATGGATTAAGTAGTTTTATAGAGGTTGCGCTCGACACGGAATAAGGGCTGAAAGAAATGAATACGTTAAATAAAACTGATTTGGATTTCTTGTAGTTGGCAACTAGAAATGTTGTGTGAGTCAATGAAACTTTGTATTTTTGCAGCAGATATTCATAACTAATTATGGACAATCAACCTAAACTATTAGATGCCGAAATGAAAGCTTTGCCAACCGAGTTAGAAGGGTTGGTCGAGATTCTGGCTCGGAATGTCCATGACCAATGGGCGCAGGAGCGCCAACGTCAAGGCTGGACATGGGGTAAGCGCCGTGATGACAGCAAGAATGAACACCCCGGTATTGTCCCCTACGACATGCTGAGTGAAGACGAGAAAGAGGTTGACCGTGTAACGGTGAGGGCGGTGATTTCATCGTTATTGGCCCATGGCGCTACCATAACAATTGATGGATGCTAAAATAACTTTTTTCATGGATTTAATACAACTATATCAAGAAATCATTGTTGGTGTGGTCAACGGTGCGACTGATGAGATGAAAAGGGCGGCGACTAAAGCAGCAGATAAGTTCTTCTCGTCCGAACCAATCATGAAATTGTGCCGATACTGGAACGGCTATATCTTCAGTGGCCGAGCCGAGGTTGACGAAATACGCAACGCTATCTTTCTCCACCTGATGGAAGATGACTGTCGCCGTTTCAAACTGGTGAATGACACCGCTGCCTTGTTAGGTTGGATTAACCGCACTGCCGTGAGGTACCTCATAAGGCACAAGGGTGATTTCGTGCCAGACTGGAAGCCCGAAACAGTCGAAGAAGAACAGGATAACGACGAAATGACCGAGAAACAGATTCAGCGTAAGACGCCCGATGTCAGTGAAGCCACTTCCGAGGCCCACTTTGATACTGAACGCCTGCTGTCGGCAATGAACAATGCGAGATATGTGATGGTCATTCGCGAGCTATGCTTATCGGAACGTGAACCTGCCGATGTCGCAGACGAGATGGGTATCACGGTAGCTAATTTATATAACATTAAAAAACGCGCCCTGGCCGCATTGACCAAGGTCGCACTAAAAGACATCAAACACTATGCAAACAAATAGATTCAAGATAAGTGACGAACTGGTTGACAGGTATCTCGATGGAGATGTGACCCCAGAGGAACTGGCCCAGGTGCTTGAGGCTATACAACATGACGAGGAACTGAAGGAGTTTATCGTGACCATGCAGCGCATGGACGAGGCGTTGGGCGTTCAGGAAGATGAAGTCGAGACCCTGCCCATGGCCGAGCGTGCCGGCATCTCGGAGGGCAACCTGTGTGACGTGCTGTGCGAGGAGTACATCCTCAAGCGCAAAGGTATTAATATTGACCCCAACCTGCTGAGTGAGGCAGCGCGAGACAATAAGTGGCTATATGACCAAGGCACGCCGTTGCACAGCATGGGGCGCCTGCTCGAAAAGGAAAAATTGCAGGTAGAGCGCAAGTATAAAGCCACCCTTGAGGATATCGTGAATGCCATCGCCACCGGGCACGATGTGATGGTTGTTGTCAATTACAATAAGTTGACGACTGTCACCGAGGCTTACAAGGAGCCTAACCATGCTATTGTCGTTATTGATTATCTGCCCAAAGAGCGCAAACTGCGCATCCATGACCCTGCCTCTTACGATGATTGCGACATTGTTGATGAGTCGGTTTTTATGAACGCATGGGGCGACTCGACCAATTATCTTGTGACTGTGAAAATGCCCGACGGCAGCTACAACCCACAGCCCATCGTGGTCGATGACATCGAACTGGATGAAGATCTGCTTGAATTGAGGGAAGCCATCGCCGAGAACGCTCATGACGTGTGGGCTCGTCAACGAATGAATGAGGGGTGGACCTATGGTTCCCAGCGAGATGACGAGAAGATGCATCATCCTGACCTGATACCCTACGCGCAGCTCACCGAGGGCGAGAAAGAGTATGACCGCCAAATGGCTTTTAATACCATTAAACTCGTGATCAAACTGGGCTATGACCTGATCAAGAATGACCACACTGAATTGCATCAGCAGCTATTACGTCGCATGCGTGGCAATAAATCAGATCAGCACTACTGTCCCCAATGCAATCAACCTATCTTCAAAAGTCAGGTGTTCTGTGAGCACTGCGGCAGGCCCATCACCTGGAAAGATCTGATATAACATAAAATTCATCTCAAGATATGGAACGGAAGGCGTTATCAAATGTCTTCCGTTTTTTTGCGCATCCAAGTGTTAGAAATGGTCAATCATGAGTCTCCACATTACAGAACGCCTACCAATAGGATTGCTATTGACAATGGCTTTTAGCGATGATATTTACATTATTAATCATTTAAATAATTAGAACAATGAAAAAGTTTATGAACAATCTTAGTGCTGTAGCACTTGCAGTAATGGCAACAATGATGTTTGCGTCGTGTGAAGAAGATGATGACAAGCTCTTGGCAAATTATATTGAACAAGAGAGCAAGGAAACGGTGTTGACTGTTACACCCACGGATTTGAAGATGAACAGTAAAAAAGGAGAAAAAGCCTCATTTGTCATCAATACCGACACGACATGGTCAATTTCAGGAGAAGAAGAGTGGTTGTTTGTATCAGCTAAAAGCGGTGTAGGAACGACTCAAGTCAATCTTGAAACCCTTAGGGCGAATGAATCTGCTGAATCACGTCCTGTCACACTTACCATCAAAGCTGGCAATTCGACACAATCGATCACTATTACTCAAGAGCCAGGCGCCAAGCCATTGTATATTAGTATAAAAGATGAAACCATCATGTCTGATGGCTACTATGCCGACCTGGAGTTTGTGGGCAATGTGAAAGGCTTCCATTACGCTTGTTATTATGCTGATGGCGTGAAGGCATGGACTGATGAAGATTTTAAACGTGATTTGGAGACCGAGACTGCATTCAGCCCTGATGAGTATGACTATGCTGATTATGTATTGCCGGCACCGAACACCAACTATGTCTATGTTGCCGTGGCTTATAACGACCAAAAGGAATATGGACCAATCTTCAAACATGAATTCAAATCCAAATCCAGCTCTACGAGTTATGATGCTTTTGTCGGCAACTTCAAGAGAGAATCGAGTCGATGGACATTTGATATTCAAAGGAATACACACTGTGACCATTACTACTATTGTTATTCTCTTGACGAATACGATGATAATACAGCGACATCTGTAGCATATTATCTGATGAACAATGCCTTATCTACGGCTTTCTTAGCACATGTCATCAACGATGGAATCAAACAGCAATCGTTAGAACCCACCAACAAAGAGGGATCGATGCAACTCTCGCGCCGGAGTGACCAGACTGCTCTTCTTTTCTGGACATGGGGACAGAATTCACAACAGATCTTCTCCGGAAACATCCAGTGGGGTTACTGCGGTCCGTACTCTAGCGCCCGAGCGCCTCAACGCCAGGCTCCAGCGGTTGATGAAAACGGGGGCATCGAAATGAAAGCTGATAAGCCCACAATTCAAGAAGTTCAAGCCTTTAAGAGGAGCATCAAGGTTGTCAGCCTATAAGTAATCGTAGATTGATTGGATCAGGTGGCCAATTCTTATTGAGTTGGCCATCTGTTTTATTTGCCATGTTCAAGAATTGAGTACGACAAACGAAAAATTATCCACTGGGATGTTAGATGATGCCCGGGTATAGTCTCTACCAGATAGAAACAAACAATTAACAACAACAATAGAAGTTGCGCTCGACACGGACAAAGGGCATAAGACAATGAAGAAGATTAGTTACATCTTTCTGGTTGCAGTATCAATGATGTTGACATCGTGCAGCGGTGAATTCTGGCAAGGGTTTGCCGAGGGTGGATTGGCCTTGCTCAGTACAGCAGCTTACATGCCATCTGCGCCCTCGATGGGATCAGGCAGCATGGATTATCTTCTTGATCCCAACTATGCCATTGCGCAGACAAAACAGAATATGCACAACGAGTGGTATCAAGCAACCGGTGGGGGCCAGACCATGAGTTACGATGAATACTGGGCTACCAAGGCTCAGATTGAAATGAATGCGAAAGCAGCTCAAACCGGCAGCAGCTCATCCACATACACCAGCTCATCTTCAAGCAGTAGCACATCAGCCAGCTCGTCACGGCATACTTGTTCATTGTGCAATGGAACAGGTAAGATAGTTCGAGATTTTTATCCTGCAACTTATGGGACTCAAGACTATAAGGTCTATTGTAATGAGTGCAAGCGTAGTTATATGAAATCGACTGGCCACAGCCACATCACCTGCACCCAGTGCTACGGCAAAGGCTATTTCTAATCAACAGCATCTACACACTTAATACTAATAATAACTGTCATGAACAAATATAAATTCTGGCTCCTCGTTTGTGGAATGATATTATGGGGAACAATATATGGTTCAGCTCAAGAACAAGGCACTTTTTCTTTACGCCATGAAGTGGCATTTGGATTTGGAATACCATCTGGAATTGAGATGCTTGCGACAATTGCGAGTCAGGGTGATTATTCACCAGGTCCCGAAATACATGCCCAATATCTGTATAATGTTAGCAAACATGTCGGTTTAGGTGCGTTGGGGATATTCGAGTATTATTCTGATAAAAGCAGCCACGGAGCGTTATTCACAATCAATCCTACTGCTCGTTTTTACTGGTTCAATCACAAGCATTTTGCAATGTATTCCAAAGTTGGTGCAGGGGTTCTATTTGGATTTGAAGACGGAGTGGAAGCAATCCCAATGATTAATGTTTCACTCGTAGGCATGGAATTTGGTGGGAAAAAGTGGCGGGGATTCACAGAACTCATCCCAATAGGAACCATGGGTTTCTTAAACATTGGTTTAAAACACTCATTTTAATTGAAATAGCAGTGAGATACTTTATATCCTATAAGAATCAGCTAGAAGAGGTAACTAACAATCTTTCTCAAAGTTGCTCACGACACGTATTTAGTGCCTTTTCCACTACTTACTGATGATTGTTTCACGATAGTATTGTATCTTTGCAGAATGTTAACCGATATAAAACACCCAAAAACATGAAGAAAACTATACTGATTGTGATGGCATGCCTCGCCATTTCACTCGTAGCTGAGGCGCAAAAGCAGCAGGGGATTGTCAGGACTCTAGAAAAAGCAAAACGTCCAAGTGTAGGCATCGACGGGGTTACCGTGAATATCCTGGAATATCCTAATGCGTTGGTCACCAAGAAAGGTGGCAAGTTCTCCTTTTCAATTCCGGGCAAGAGACAAGGCGACTCGTTCAAGGTATCACGCGTCCAGAAGAACGGTTTTACCCTCGTGGATAAGCATCTGCAGGGGCGCCAATACTCCTATTCTGCCTCTGTCCCGCTGGAAATTGTAATGGTTTCAGACAAGCAGTTGGCCAGCGACAAGAAGTTGATTGAGGATAAAGCCTTTGCACGTGCCAAGAAGACCTATGAGACGCGTATCGCCGAGCTGGAACGCCAGTTGGCAGAGAAGGCCATCAGCGACTCGATTTACTACGCTGAGCGTAGTCGACTGAGTAACGATTACGACAAATATATCAAGTTGATTGACGAGATGGCAGAGCGCTATGCGATGACCGACTATAAAGGCTTAAGCGAAATCAACCGCCAGATTCTAGAGTGTATTGAGAACGCCGAGCTGGAGCGTGCCGATTCATTAATCAACAGCAAGGGGGACTTTGACCAACGAGAGCGTGAACTGCGTGAACAGCAAGATTTGAACCAAGCCACTGCCGAGTTTCTTGCCCAATCACAACGTGATGCCGATTTCAAACTCAACGACCTGGCTGAGGACTACTATAATAAATTCACCATCCATAAAGGCAAATTCCAAAATGATTCTGCCGCCTACTGGCTGGAACGACGCGCCAATCTTGACACGACCAATGTGGAATGGCAGCAACAGGCAGGAATTTTTATTCGTGAATATCTGGCAAATTATGACTTGGCCTTAAAATACTATCAATTAGGATTAAGTCAATCAATAGCCCAACATGGAGAGCAAAGCGAATGGTATAGCATATTCAACAATGATATAGGCTTGGTTTACGATAGCAGAGGGGATTATGATAAGGCTCTAGAGTATTACCAGAAGTCGCTGGAAATTGATAAGGGAGTTTTCGGTTTGAATCACCCCAATGTCGCTACATCCTATAATAATATCGGTATGGTTTACTACAGCAAAGGAGAATACGATAAGGCGCTGGTGTATTTACAGGTGGCGTTGGAAATACAGGAAAAAACTCTAGACACTCAACACTCTGATATCGCTACAAGCTACTATAATATCGGTGTGATTTATGAAGGCAAAGGAGACTACGATAGGGCATTGGAGCTTTTGCAGAAGGCATTGGAGATTCGAAAGTGCGTTTTCGGTACAGATCATCTCGATGTCGCTACTTGTTATAATGAGATTGGTTGGCTTTTCTCAAATGAAGGAATCTACGATAAGGGGCTAGAGTATTTGCATAGTGCACTAGATATTCGTAAGAACGTTTTAAGTGAAGTTCATCCCGATGTCGCAATGTCCTATAACATTATCGGTTGGGTTTTCTCCCAAAAAGGAGACTACGATAAGGCATTGGAGCATTTTAAAAAGGCATTGGAAATTCGAGCGCGCGTTTTCGGTACAGATCATCCCGGTGTCGCCACTTGCTACAACGATATCGGCTTGGTTTACTGTAGCAAAGGGGATTACGACATGGCACTGGAGTATCACCTAAAGGCACTGGAAATACGTGTTCGTGTTTTCGGTAGAGATCATCCCCATGTTGCCATATCCTATAACAATATCGGAAATGTTTACTCCAACATGGGAGATTATGATAAAGCTCTAGAGTATTACCAAAAGGATTGGGAAATCAGTGAGCGCGTTTTCGGCACTGAACATCCTCATGTCGCTACATCCTATAACAATATCGGATATGTTTACGATAGCAGAGGGGATTATGATAAGGCTCTAGAGTATTACCAGAAGTCGCTGGAAATTGATAAGCGCGTTTTCGGCACTGAACATCCTGATGTCGCTACATCCTATAACAATATCGGTTTAGTTTATAATAAGAAAGGGGATTACGACATGGCACTGGAGTATTTGCAGAAGGCGCTCCAAATCTGGGAGCGTGTCTTGGGCAGAAATCACCCCGATGTCGCTACATCCTATAACAATATCGGTATGGTTTACTACAGCAAAGGAGATTATGATAAAGCTCTAGAGTATTACCAAAAGGATTTGGAAATCAATGAGCGCGTTTTTGGCACTGAACATCCAAATGTCGCTACATCCTATAACAATATTGGTTTAGTTTATAATAAGAAAGGGGATTACGACATGGCAATGGAGTATTTGAAGAAGGCACTCCAAATCTGGGGGGGTGTCTTGGGCAGAAATCACCCCAATGTCGCTACATCCTATAACAATATCGGTATGGTTTACTACAGCAAAGGAGATTATGATAAAGCGCTGGAATATTACCAAAAGGCACTGGACATTCGTGAACGAGCTTTAGGTACAGAACACCCTAACACCCAAAAAGTGAAAGAAAAAATCGATGAGGTGAAAAAGTTGATGGGGCAATAAATCGGAAATAATGTTGGGTCTACGGCAAAACCTTGTGTTTATTGAGGTAGGGGCGCTACTCGACTGACGAGGAGGACCCACGACTTTACCGTCGTTACTTAACGCATCATCAGAATCCCGCTCTAGCGGCTGTCATGGGCAGAGTTCATGGCAGTCGCTTTTGTTGTGAGCAACTTTCGTTAGAAAAAACCTCTCGCCATGATAGATTACTCGGCAGTTCTGTCTTATTACAATAGAGGCGCACATGAAGCGCGCCACAACAACGAAATTATTTTTTCATTCAAACAAAAACAATTAGAAGTTGCGCTCGACACGAATTAGAGTAAACTAAAATGAAGAAGACAATCGTTCTCGGTCTTACAGTAGTCATGGCACTTACAACTGCTGTTACAGCTTTCTCAAGTGGTTTAACATCCGAAGAAGTGTTCACCAATCATGAAGGTGTTCAAGTAGAATCAAACGTACACGATTAACAGATAGGCTTTTGACTGAAATCAAATGGTCTATCAACGCTGAGAAAGCGGTCGATGTCAAGGGGATGTCGGCCGTTTTCTGCTTCAGTGAGGGTTTCAGGATAAGCATATAGTAACCATAATTCAAGATTTTCAAAAAGATAACCGCCTTGATGATAGATTTAGTGGCGGATGTGCCTTATTACTACAGAGGCGCACATGAAGCGCGCTTGAACAACAAAGAAATTTTCAATTAAAACAATAATCAATTAGAAGTTGCGCTCGACACGGACAAAGGGCATAAGACAATGAAGAAGATTAACTTATTGACAGTGGCGGTGATGATGGCGGTGATGTCTGTAACCAATTATGCTAAAGCAGATGTTAATTCTACCGGTTCTAACGCTTTTGAGGACACGACATTACACCAGGGTGTAGAAAGAGTAACAATGGTTTCAAGAATCTCACTTCAAGTGAATGAAACGTACACGCTTAGGCCTACTGTTTGTCCCGCAGTCGATCCAACGTCTTTCACATGGTATTCTAACAACAATTATGTGGCTACCGTTTCCCAATCCGGAGTCGTTACTGCCCACTCTGTTGGCTCTGCTGTGATTACGGTTTGGACTGATAATGGAGTAAAGGCATCATGCCGAGTGACAGTAACGAGCTCTGATCCTGATTCAGCTGGTCCCAACTGGACGGGCACCTATAGGGTGACATCAACTGTTGACCGGGAATTTGTGTCAAACTATGATTATCCTAGCGAGTTCTCGATAACAATCAAGGAGGTAAACGGATACTATTATGTTACAGAGTTGGCGGGATTTGATTTGACCCGTTCGATCTATGAGGGGCTTAGAGTCAATGTGTTTGATGATCAGCATGCCGAGATTGACTTGTCCTTCACAAGTGATCTTGGGTACTACTCAATGACTGGTTGCTTTTTGGAATGTATGTTCATGATTTCATCTCAATCATCATTTCAGCCCTATGGCTATGATGAGGATATGATTGCGATGACCCTTAACCCTGACGGATCTCTGGTTATTGACGATTTCTACATCTTCGCTTTTGGTCTTATCACCAATTACGACTTCGCCCTTGATGCAAGCTACCACAATGTTGAGTACAAAAAAAGCACATCTGTAACTTCCATTGCTGCAGATGGCAAGCAATCGGGAATGCTTGAGGTTTATAACATGAACGGCATGCTGGTCTATGCCGGCAATGAGGAGTGCATGCCGCAGCTGGCGCCTGGCACCTATGTGCTCAATCGAGGCAGCAGCTCACAAAAGATACTGATACGTTGATGATGTGTTTACCCCGCTTGTGCGCCTCTTGGCCGGGCTTCATAACCTGTGGTCTTGAGGCGCACTTTTTTGGGGGGGATGAATATTGTCCATTACGATCCTGGGATTGTGGTTGGTGAAACGATTGTTGGGCTCTATAATCCATAGCAATCGTTTTTGTAGCCCCTAATCTTCACATCAGGTGATAGATATCTCGTCCAGTGTGTCTTAATACTATAGAGGCCCACAAACAGCGTGCCTCCATAACCTAAAAAACAAACTAATAATAAATAACTTAAAAGTTGCGCTCGACACGGATTAAGGGCATAAAGAAATGAAGAAGTTTTTATTGGCACTGATGATGTTGTGTTCAATGTGTGCTGTGGCACAGGACGTGATTGTGAAGACCGATGGCAGCACCATTGTATGCCGAGTCCAGGATCTCACAACAACCGAGGTCGTTTACAAGAAGTGGAGTGACTTGAATGGAGCAAACTATGTGATGAACCTCAAGGACGTGAGCACCATTAATTACGAGAATGGCAGGAAAGATCAACTGTCTATCATGAATAATAAATATGAACCTGGCAATCAGAACGATGGCCTCTGGCGCATGAATGACAATGCATTAGTATTGATGGATATGGCTTCGAATAAACCTCAAAAGAAAGCAAAAGTATTGAAAAGAATCGGATTATTTGGAGGTGGACTTTTATTTATTGCAGGAGGGGTTCTAACCATTTATTCTATAGAACGTTATGATAATGGACATGGTAGTCAATTTGGTTCTAATCCAGAACTATTGATACCTGGTTGTATCTGCTTGGGGGCTGCAATAATAGGAGGGGGCACCTGTTTGATTCTGTCCCACAATTATCAGAAACAAGCCGATTTGATTAACTCTTGTGCTCTGATTCAGCAAGATGTTTCTTTTAAGAATGGTTCTTCTCTTGCTCTGAGTGTTGATATGTTAAAAGATAATTCAATAAAAACCAGCACCTTGGGAATGGGATTAAAGTATAACTTCTAAAAAAGAATTGAGTTATGAAAAATCGTATTATTCTTTCAGTAATTGCTGCCTTTACAATTATTGCTATGTGTTCGTGTTCTCGTTCTTATTCCGATGCGACAATCAATAATGCATGGAATGCTCCAAATACCTTGGTGAATAGTTTCAACGAGTATGACCTAGTGGTCTCGGAACAAGGTGTGTGTTACACAATTGATGTTTCAACACCCGAAGGTAAAACCAAGCTTCATAAATTATCAGAAAAGCGGGCAAATGAATTGGCTCTTACCGAAGCCTTGATGAAATACAATTGCGCTATGCTGATCAATCCTCAGTTTACCCATTTAAAGAAGGGGAAAAAGATTCTGCGAGTGACCGTTTTTGGATTCCCAGCATATTACCGGAATACAGAGAAATCCTCACTACATGAGCAGCCAGGAGACAACATCACTATTAACAACAATATTGAGTACAATTCAAGTGCATCCAAGACCACACAACAGAAGAGAAACAAGAGGAGGCATCGCAGATGATTATGGAGAAATATAGCGATTGCTACTGTAGCGATACTTAAATAAAAGAGCAAGAGTTTCCCATTTGTTAAAGTTGCTAATTGTAAGTATGTGCACCATATAGCACTCAGAAGATAATAACTGATGATAGCAGTTTCAATGTGGGTAGAAAGATATGGTCAGATCCTTTGCTTCGCAGCGCTCCAACAATCAAGGCAATGTGTAATGATTTAAAATCTAGAGTGAGTAATGGTAATAAACATTTTTACACGTGGATTAAATACAACTATAATCTGGTTGAAAAACAGATAAGAAAGAGGTTGTAGCCTTGGATTATTAAATCTGCCATTGCAGGATACTAATAAAACTCATATATTTGCAACGATAATCATTATTAACCTTTAAATAGTATTATTTATGAAAAAGTTTTTTGCAATTTTAGCTTTGATGTCAATGCTGTCTTTCTCTTCGCAAGCAGCCAACCTTTCACAAGATGAAGGACGGGGTTCCTACAAAGCCAGCAGTAGCATCAAGGGCGACTTGAACGATGATGGCAGAGTGAGCGTCGATGATGTAACCACATTAATTGACTATCTGTTAAAAGGCACATGGCCTGAAGATCCTCATATGACAGGCTACTGGCTGGTGATGATTCATGCAGACGGCTCTGAGGAGTATGTGCCATTACATGTGAACTATAATACCACCTGGTCAACCACTTTTAACGTGATTGAACCCTCGTTTTACAACATCGGTAAGTTCTATTATTTGATTGATGGCGTGAAGTACTATGCCAGTGAGGATGCGTACTACAACAACGATCCTGAACATTATGTTCCAGATATGATTGAGGCATACCTTGGTCAACCCCAGTATAATCCTCTGACCACTGACAGTAGTAAGCCATACTTCGTTGAATGTGGTTATAGATATGAGATGGGTGTACTCCCTTTTTTGAACTCGGATTATGAGATAGGAGGATACAATGCCATTGTTGTACGATATGGTCCAGCTCAGCCTTAACTATCACCGCATTATAATAACAACTGTTTAGAGGGGGGAATCGGGCCGTTTTGTATTCCCCCCTTTTGGGATATAACATACTAATCGGGTGATATTACAAATTAATCATTGATTTGCAATCCACTGATAACCAAATACTTTCATTAGTTTATACTATCACACCATCAGTATGTGATTAGTGTGTAATATCAATCGATAAAACCTCCAGCTCCGCAAAATCAAAAATAAGTCGCTATAAATCAGCGACTTATAATATTTTCTTGCAGTTCATTCCCCTTTATTCCCGTTTTTTTCATCTTTGTAAATTATAATGCAGCCAATATCTTTGTTTGTAAATAGTCATTGAAAAGCGCTAACGAACGACATGGGAAACAAAAACAACGGGTATTTTTAAAAATCCCCTCGGCAGAAAGCTAGCGAGGCTCATTAAAGATTTTAAGTATTTGGGTATTTATTGCGAAAAATGATTACCTTTGTGGTATCTAGAGAAACCAAATCAAGAAATAAAGAATATGATTGAAACACTAAAACTCAAGACATGGAGGGCTGTCAAGGTATTGGCTGTGCTGATGTTTGCCTTGAACAGCGGTGCGGCCTTGGCCGTACCTGTGCCTCAAAATCAGAGCGCCGTGGAACATGCCCAAACGGTGACAGGACGGGTGATTGACAAGAACGGTGAACCCTTGATTGGGGCTACCGTCCAAGTCAAGGGCACCAATGTGTACACCGCCACCGATATTGACGGCAAGTATAGTATCCAGGCGCCACAGGGCTCAACCCTGATAGTGACTTATGTGGGCTACCACAAACGCGAAGTGCGGGTAAATGGCAACCAGTTGACCATCGTTCCGCAGGAAGATACTCAAGTACTTAACGAGGTGGTAGTGACCGCCCTCGGCATCAAGAAGGAGGCCAAATCGCTGTCCTACAATGTGCAGCAAGTGACTGGCGATGCTTTAATGAGGGTGCAGGACGCCAACTTCGTCAATTCCCTCAGCGGCAAGGTGGCTGGCGTGACCATCAACACCAGTGCAACGGGTGCGGGCGGCAGTAGCCGCGTTGTGATGCGTGGTGCCAAGTCCATCAACGGCAACAACAATGTGTTGTATGTTGTAGATGGTATCCCCATGCAGAACCTCAGTAGCGAGCAGCCCGAGGGAATCTTTGCCGGAGCGGGTCAGACGGGTGACGCCACCAGCAACATCAACCCCGACGACATCGAGAGCATCAGTGCCCTGACGGGTCCGTCGGCAGCCGCGCTCTATGGTGCCAATGCCGCTAACGGTGTTATCCTCATCACCACCAAGCGCGGTCATGCTGGTCGGGTGGACGTGACCTACAACGGCAGTTTCCAATTCTCCAAACCCTTCGTGTTGCCTAGGTTCCAGAACCAGTACGGTCCCAGCGAGACGGGCAGTTACTTCAGTTGGGGCGAGAAACTGACAGAGCCCAGCAGTTACAAGCCCGCCGACTTCTTCCAGACGGGCACCAACATCGCCAACTCGGTGAGTCTGAGCACCGGTACCGACAAGAACCAGACTTACTTGTCACTCGGAGCCACCAACGCACAGGGCATCATCCACAACAACAATTACGACCGCTACAACGTCAGTGTGCGCAATACAACCAACTTCCTAGATGACCGCATGACGCTCGACCTGGGCTACATGCTCACTGCGGTCAAGGAGCAGAACATGATCAGCCAGGGTCAGTACCACAATCCGCTGGTGCCTGTCTATCTGTTCCCCGCGGGTGACGATTTCTCCAGGTTAGGCTACTTCGAGCGCTATGATACGGGCCGCAACTTCCCGGTCCAGTATTGGCCCTACAACTACGACATCTCGATGGAGAACCCTTATTGGGAGACCGAGCGTGAGCGCTTCATCAACCACAAGGAGCGTCATCAGGCTACCGTTTCGCTCAACTGGCGCATCACCCCGTGGCTGGATATCACGGGCCGCGTGAAATATGACAAGAGCAGCGACAAATATGAGGAGAAATTCTTCGCCTCGACCAATACGCTTTATGCTTCCCAATACGGCCACTACGGCTTGCGCAACGTGAGCAACCGTCAGCTCTATGCCGAGGCCTTCGCCAAGTTCAACAAATACTTTTACATTGCCGATAGCCACTTGAGTTTGAGCGGTGTGCTGGGCACGAGTTTTGACCAGCGCGACAACAGCATCGAGGGCTTCAACGGCCACCTGAAAGGCACCGCTAACAAGTTCACCCTGGCCAACGTCGAGACCGGCAATTCGACTTTCAAGCCTATCCAGAGCGGCTACCGTACACAGTTGCAGAGCGTCTATGCCACCGCCCAAGTGGGTGGTGTTGATATGGTCTATATAGATCTTACTGCCCGCAATGACTGGTCGAGTAAACTCGAAAAGAGTTACTTCTACTGGTCGGCTGGTCTTTCTTGGATATGGACCGAAGCGCTGCGTCAGATTGGTGTAAATCTTGATTGGCTTAATTTCTTCAAGACCCGCATAGGCTACTCCCAGGTGGGTAACGAGCCCAATGAGCCTTTCCTGACGCGTGAGACCTATGCCATCAACCCCTCGACCGGTCTTGCCGAAACCTCAACACGGATGCTTACCGACCTCAAACCCGAGCGCACTAACTCTCTGGAGGCAGGTATCGACCTGTATATGTTCCGCAGCCGTCTGAAAGTGAATATGACTCTATATAAATCCATCACGCGCAATCAGTTCTTCTATCCCACTCTGCCTGCTTCGTCGGGCTATACCAGTGCGGTGGTCAATGGTGGCCGTGTGGATAACGAGGGTGTTGAACTCACGGCGCGTTATACCCAGCCCCTGGGCCCAGTGACTTGGGAAACTTATTTGACGTGGACACTTAACCAAAACAAGGTGAAGGAACTGCTCAAGAACTGGCGCAATCCCATCGACGGTGAGATTTATAACCTTGACGAGCTATACATGGGCGGCACCTCGGGCTACCAGATACGTCTGACTGAGGGCGGCACGTTGAGCGATGTGTATGTCTCGACGCTCAAGACCGACGAGCACGGAGCCATCTACGTCAACCCCGAGCGCCAGACCGTCGAGGCCAATCCCAACAATAATGCTTATTACATCTATGCTGGCCAAGCCGCTCCCAAGTACAACCTGTCATGGGGCAACTCGATCAATTTCAAGGGTGTGACCCTGTCTGCCCTACTTGCCTACCGCTATGGCGGCATCGTCGTGAGCGAGACACAGGCTATCCTCGACTACTATGGCGCCAGTGAGGCTTCCCAGAACGCCTGCAACGACGGCGGTGTGGTCATCAATGGCAAGAAAATCAATGCCCAGGGCTATTACCAAACCGTGGGCAACCCCAACGGCACGGTGGACTCGCGATATGTTTATAGCGCGACCAACCTCAGGCTGGCCGAGCTGAGCATCGGTTATGATGTGCCCGTTTACCGCTGGGTCAAGTGGGTCAAGGGACTGAATGTGTCCTTTGTCGCACACAACCTGTGCATGCTTTACAATAAGGCCCCCTATGACCCCGAGGCGACCTCTAACACGGGCACCTACTACCAAGGCATCGACTACTTCATGCAGCCCAGCCTACGGTCGATGGGATTTAATGTGAAACTCAAATTCTAATGACGGCTATGAAGACAAGAATAATGAAATATATGTTCACGGCATTGGCCGCAGCGCTGATGTTGACGGCCTGCACCAAGTCGTTTGACGACATCAACACCAACCAGCACGAACTTACTGACGAGGAGTTGACCCGCGACTACCAGAATGTGGGAGCCTTTTTCTCGCAGATGGTGTCGCGCGTGATTCTCTTTGACGACGGTTCAGGCAACTGCCTGTCGTCGGACTACCAGGTGGCACAAGGCCTGAGCGCCGACGCATTCTCGGGTTACATCGCCCTGACAGGAACTTGGCGCAATGGTGTTCACAACGGCTCCTACAGTTTTGTAAGCGGGTGGTATGACCAGATGTTCACACGAGCCTTTAGCGAGGTGATGCCGGCATGGCAACGCATCACGCGAGTGGCCGAGGAAATGGGTCAGCCCGCCGTTGCGGCACTTGCCACCATCGTCAAGGTGGAGGCATTGCACCGCGTGACCGACATGTATGGTCCCATCCCCTACCTGAATTTTGGCAGCGGAACGCTCGGCACCGCCTATGACCGCCAACAGGACGTGTACAAAAAGTTCTTTGAAGAGTTGGATGAAGCCATCAACGTGCTCACGCCGATGGCTGAGTCGGGCGAACTGCTGTTGCCCGATTACGACAACGTGTATGAGGGCAACGTCACCCGTTGGGTGAAGTTTGCCAATACACTGCGCCTGCGCCTTGCCTTGCGCATCGCCTATGCCGACCCTGCCCTAGCCCAACAGCAAGCCGAGAAATCGGCGGCATGCACTGTGGGCTTTATCGAGACACCCGCCGAACGTGCCCAACTCCAGCATGGCCGCCTGACCTATTATCACCCGAACTATGACATGGCCTACAACTTCAATGCGGGCGAGGTGCGCATGGGCGCCACAATGGACTGCTACATGAACGGCTACAGCGACCCGCGCTTGGCTGCCTATTTCATCCCTGCCAGCAACGACAACAAGTACCATGGCGTTAGGCTGGGCGTGCACAACATGAACCCCACACGCTATGCGGGCGTCTATGTTTCAAATCTGAACATCGACCGCGCCACCACACCCATCGTGTGGATGACCGCTGCCGAGGGCTACTTCCTGCGCGCCGAGGCTGCCTTGCGAGGCTGGAACATGGGCGGCACAGCACGGGCATTCTATGAGGCAGGCATCAAGGCATCGTTCACCGAGAACAACGTGAGCGGTGAGGATGCCTATATCACCAACTCGACGTTGAAGCCCACCCGCTATGTGGACCGCACCAATGGCGGCAATGCTGCCAATGCGCCTAGCGAAATCACCATCGCTTGGGACGATGAGGCGGATTTCGAGACCAATCTTGAGCGCATCATCACCCAAAAGTGGATTGCGATGTATCCTGACGGCTGCGAGGGCTGGGCGGAGTTCCGCCGCACTGGCTATCCTCGACTGCTGCCAGTGGTGAACAATGACAGTCAGGGACTGATTGACACCGACATTCAGGTGCGCCGATGCCCCTTCCCAGTACAGGAATACAACACTAACGAGAGCGCCGTTCAGGCCGCCATTCAGCTACTAGGTAGCGAGGCCATGGGCGGTGGACTGGATAATGGTGGCACCCGCCTGTGGTGGGACAAGAAAGTGATTAGTGATTAGTGGTTAGAGATTAGTGAAAAAGATATGAAACTGACAAGATATATTTCGGCTGCGTTGCTTCTCCTCGTTGTCACGGCTTGTGACACCGAGCCCGAGGCACTGGATTTGCAGCCAATGAAAGAGTACAGCGAGGAATATTACCAGGCCTTGCGTGAGTATAAGGCAAGCGCTCACGAGATTTGCTACGTCTATTATGCCGACTGGGCTCCCATCGAGGGGGCGAGCGGCTACAAGGACCCTGCCTCGTGGGGCGAACGCATCATCGGTTTGCCCGATAGCATCGACATCGTGAACCTGTGGATGGGTATTCCGACGCCCGAGGCGCATCCCATTGCCTATCAGGACATGATTGAGACGCGCGACAAGAAGGGAACCCGATTTGTGTTCCATGCCGATGCGTCTAACTATAGCCACCGTTTCACCATTGACGGACGCAATTATGACCTATCCAGCGACCGTAGCGAGGAGGCCATCCGTGCTTATGCCCACTGGGTGTGTGACACCGTGGTCAAGACTGGACTTGACGGCGCCGACTTTGACTACGAGGGCTGGAACGGGCAGCATCTGACCTGGGCCATCGAGGAGTGTAACAAGATTTTCGGTCCCAGCGGCCAGTATCCCGACAAACTGGTCATCGTCGATTACTTCTCGGTATCGCCTCCCGTGGCATGCGACCCCTTTGTGGACTACTACGTCAAGCAGGCCTACAGCCAGCAGGGCGCTGGCGTGGGCGCCATGGGACACCCCGACGAGAAGACCATCTATTGCGAGTCCTTCGGACAAAAGCCCACAGGCGGCGAAATCCTCAACTATGCCGCATGGGAGCCCGAGACCGGCCACAAGGGCGGCTGCGGTGCTTACTATGTGGAGCGCAACTACTATAACACGAGCGACGGCGTCCCCTACGGTGCCATCCGCCGTGCCATCCAAATCATGAACCCCGCTAAAACCCGATAAGCGATGAAAAAGACCATATTCAATCTGATACTGCTGTTGGCAGCCAGTTGGCTGCTGAGTGCCTGTGACAGCGAGGGCGACAAGTTTGACTATGACAAGGTGGGACTGCTCATCTCGGGCACCGAGCAGGTGCCGGTGCAGCGGTTCACCGTCGATGAACTGCCGGCGGCCTATGCTGTCACGGTCAAGTCCACGCGTCGCTGCAAGCAAGCGGTGACCATGCGTCTTGCTATCGACACGGCGCTGGTGAGAGCCTATAATGCCCGCTATGGCACTTCCTATTATGCCGTGCCTCCTGGCGATGTCAGCCTTGAAAACAGCGAGGTGACCATCCAGCAGGGCGAAGCATTGTCCACTGCCGCACAAGTGCGGGTGGTGAGCACCGATGATTTCATCGAGGGTGCCACCTATGTCATTCCCGTGACCATCCAGCAAATCAGCGGCGATGGATGCGAGCTGATTGAGAGCAGCCGCACGATTTTCCTGCAAATTTCGCGCATCATCTCGTTCTACTCACTGGAAAACAACCAGAATGCGTCGTCCAACTACATCTTCCCTGACGACAAGATGGTCAACCTGACCAATTACACCATCGAGTTCAAGGTGTTCTCCTACAGGTTTGGCAACGTGGGCAACATTAAGCGCGTGCTCGCCATCGAGGGCAAGAACGAGGAGGAAGCCAACATGTTCCGCTTTGGCGAGAACGGCTCGGCGGGTGGTGACATCCTGCAATGGGTATTGCCCGGTGGCCGATGCTTCTCATCCACCCATTTCAAGACCAACCAGTGGTATCTCGTGTCCTGCACCTATGACGGCTCGACCTTCAAGATGTATGTCGATGGCGTGGAGGATGCCCAAACCAGCGGCAGCGGCAAGTCCACGCCGTTCCAGCGATTTGAGTTGGGCATGTCGTGGGGCAACTACCGCAACAGCCAATTCTTCCAGGGCCGCCTGTGCGAGGTGCGCCTGTGGAACCGTGCGCTCACGGCTAGCGAGATTGCCATGGGCTTCGCGGGCGTGAATGCCCATAGCGAAGGCCTGGTAGCCTACTGGAAAATGAATGAGGGCGAGGGCCACATATTCCACGATGCCACGGGCCACGGCTATGACATGGACTGGACCGACACCTGGCGTGACGACCGCGAGAACGGCGTCCTCGTTGCCCACGACTATAGCCAGTACATCCGTTGGGTCAAGGACGACTACAACAAGGTCGCAGAATAACAGTGGATGACATCGAAGTGACAGGGCGGGTAAAAAAACTCGCCCTGATTCATTTAGCCACTCATCCTATCATGGTTCATAATTGCTTGAATTTCTTAACAAAACCACAAGGACAAGATTTTTTCGGGACACTAATTGAAAAAATAAGTATATAATCAAAGAAAAACACTATATTTGCGCCATTAGAATTTGTATAACTACCACTCATGTTTTTTAATGCTTATGAAATCACTGAAGTATTTTATTGTTGTGCTGGCTGCCATGGTGGCAGCATCAGCACTTGCTGGCGTCAGGACCGATGTCCAGATGCGTAGGGCCGCAAATCGTGTCCTCAAGTCCTCACGGCCGCTTGAACAGGTGGCCTATTATCCCGGAATGGCGCTTTATCGCCAAGCCGGCGGTGGTTTTGCCATCATTTCAAGCGATGACAATTCGCCAGCTGTTTTGGCTTATTCAACCAACAGCACATTGAGTCTGTCGGATGACAATCCGGGGTTCAACTGGTGGCTGAACGCGACTAGGAAGGTCATGCTACAGCAACAGCCTCGCCGCGAAACCACCAAACTCGATCCCAGCCGTTTCCCCACCTCGGTGCAACCGCTATTGACCACCACATGGGGGCAGCGGGAACCCTTCAAATTCATGTGCCCGTTTGACACTTATGTTTCCGACCTGAGTCAATATGGCACCTACACCCCTGATGCGGGTCACTATTCCGTGGGGTGCGGTCCCCTAGCGATGGCCCAGTACATGAATTACTACAAGTTTCCCAAACACGGCATGGGCGAGGAATCAGTCACGGTGAAGTATGACCAAGGGGACGTGACCGTTCATGTCGATTTTGAGCAGGCCACCTATGATTGGGATAACATGATTGACGATTACCAGGGCGACTACACCCGCGAGCAAGGAATGGCGGTTGCCCAGTTGTGTTATCATTGCGGCGTGGCGGCACAGACGACATGGAATTCGCTAGGTGGTGGCACAACTGACCAGCGCATAATCGAGGCGTTTATCAATCACTTCAACTACAACGACACGGCCCATTATGTGCCCCGGTCACGTTATGACGAGCCCACATGGATGGAGATGATCTACAGCATGTTGTCCTCGGGCAACCCGATCCTGTACTCGGCCAAGGACATCAACATCCCAGCGGGAATCATTGCGGGGCACAATTTCATCATCGACGGTTATGATGAGAATGGACTTGTCCATGTCAACTGGGGATGGTATGGAGTAGAAAATGGCTATTTTGACATTGCCTTGCTCAACGTGCTCCAATACACCTATGATGACTGGCAGGCGATGTACGTGGGGCTCTATCCCAATCGTGAACACCTCCCAGGCGATGTCAATGATGACGGCAAGATGGGCATCGACGATGTCACTGACCTCATTGACCTCCTCCTGGCAGGAAATTCCGCTGGCAACGATCAAGCCGACGTGGATGCCGACGGCCGCATCAGCATCGAAGATGTAACCACCCTCATCGATTTCCTCCTGTCAGGAAACAAGTAAAGCATTACACATAGTATGACGTTTAGAAATGAGGGTGTGTTCATTTTTTCTCTGCTGGAATTATGATCACCCTCTAGAGATACATTTGGGTACCGCCTAACGATGTGGCTGTGTCATAATTTATCTGCTGGAATTGTAACCGCCCTTCGGGCGGGAAATTCAAACAAATTTTGTATTAAAATTATAATAAATAATTAAAATTTTTATTTAATTTATTAAATAATTTGTTTAAATTTCTCGGCCGTAGGCCGATATATGTAGCGACATTGCAATTATGACACAGCCTCTAAACCTTAATGCAAATAACTCGCCGAGATATAGAACATAAAATAGCTATTAAAAAAACGATATTTTAGGAAAATACTTTATTGATATAATGTTTTTTTGTATTTTTGCAGAATAAACCCCTCACGATTAACTTTTTAAAAAAGAAAAGACAATGGAACCTATTCAAGCACAAAATCCTAATCCCAGTCAGCCCCGACCCATGTTAGAATTTGGGGAGGCAATTCGCATCTGCTGGAAAAAGTTTTCCGACTTCACGGGCCGCGCCCGCCGCAGTGAGTATTGGTGGTGGTGCCTTTTATGCGTCATCATCAACATGGTGGCCAGTTTTATCGGTAAGATACTCTCATTAGGTAACATCTTCACAATGATTGCTTGCCTAATTCTATTCATCCCAGGTTTAGCGGTCGGGACTCGCCGCTTGCATGACACTGGACGCAGTGGCTGGTGGATTGTTGCCGAAGGAGTATTGACTGTAATCATGTGGATCATGGCCTATTCAGTAAAATCTATGGTTTATTATAGCTCAGCCATATGGATCATCTTCTATTATATTGTGCTCTTACTATTCTTATTTGTCTACATCGTTGTTTTATACTTCAGCGTGCTTGACAGCCACAAGGGAGAGAACCAGTATGGCCCCTCCCCAAAATATCAGTAAAGAGCGGAAAAAAGAACTGCCATTATTGATGGCATTGGGTGATGGCACACGACCCGAAACAGCCTCTCCAGCAGATGGAAAAGCCGTTTCGGGTTGTGGGTTATTTGTAAGCGTTATCTTCTTTTTAGGGTCTCGACGATACGGGCCATCTGGTTAGGAATACGTATCTGTTGAGGGCACTTCTTGAGGCAAGTTTCACAGTCGGTGCACTGGGTGGCCCATGTCGAGACATCGGGCAAGGCTTGGCGCAAACCGTCGGCAAACTGCTGCTTGCGGTCCATATAATCGGCTGCCTGTTTGTCGGGCAACGGGAGTATCTTTTGGGCGATAGCCTCGTTGTAATAAGCAAAGTTACCAGGGATATCAACCCCATAGGGACATGGCATGCAATACTCGCAAGCGGTGCACGGAATGACGGGCGCACCAGCCATCACGTCGGCAATCTCTTCGAGCACCTTGTTTTCGGCTTCGGTGCAGGGGTCGAGCGGAGAGAAGGTGCTGACGTTCTCCTCCATGTGGCTCATCTGGTTCATGCCGCTGAGCGTGGTGAGGATATTGGGGTGCGAACCCACCCAACGGAAGGCCCATTTAGCTGGACTGTCTTCAGTTCTCAAGGCTGTGAGCCGCTGAACGAGTTCCTCGTCAATACGGGCTAATGCACCGCCCCTGAGGGGCTCCATCACGACGGTCTGCACACCAGCCTTCTCCATCTTGTTATAGAGGTACTCGGCGTCGGCATCCTGCCTCCAGCCCGACTTGTTGAGGGAGGCATGGCGCCAATCGAGGTAGTTCATCTGAATCTGGGCAAAATCCCAATGGTACTCGTCCTGGTGGTCGAGCAGGAAGTCAAACACACTCACATCGCCGTGGTAGGAGAAGCCCAAGTGACGAATGCGTCCGGCCTCGCGCTCCCGCAGCAGGAACTCTAGCAGGCCGTTATCAAGGAAGCGGGCCTTGAGTGTATCCATTCCGCCTCCGCCAACGCTATGGAGCAGATAATAATCGATATACTCAACCTGCAGGTCCTGGAATGACTTCTCATACATCTTGCGGGAGTCATCAAATGACCACAGGCTCTCCTTCTGGTTAGACATCTTGGTGGCAACCAGATACTTGTCACGCGGATGCCGGCTCAAGGCTAGTCCTGTCATCGTCTCGCTACGTCCCCCTTTGTACATCGGGGCCGTGTCAAAATAGTTCACACCATGACTGATGGCATAATCCACAAGCTGGTTCACCTCGTCCTGGTTATCGGGTAGGCGCATCATGCCAAAGCCCAGTAGTGAGACCCTTTCACCCGAGCCGTGCTGCACGCGGTAGGTCATCTGGTTGTTCACATCCACGCCACCACTCTGTTGCGGCTTACTTGTCTCTCCCGCCAACACATTCAGCGGATCCATGGCCATTGCAGCGGCGCCAAGTCCCAGTTTGCGAAGGAAACTGCGTCGATTCATATCAGATTGATTTCCCATAACGATGATTGATTAAATGGACAATTAGGCCTCCCCTTGAAACATGGAAGCCGAGGAGAGGATGCGCAAAGATAACACTTTTTTCACTCATTTACAAAAAGAAACGAGCGAAACATGAAACAACTTTATTCGTTGTCAACCATGCTGCGGCATGCGCTACAGACCCCGTATGGAAAGACGATTGTCTCAAAAGTGACAGGTGGTGCCTTATCAAGCATGTGACGGATGTCGCCGTTGTTGTCGTCACCCGTTAGCTTGTAGAGGCTTTCTTTCATCGTCCACAAGCGGGTGAATGTAACCGCGGGCAGGGCTGCCGCTTCAATCTGCCTGATTTCATCATCGTTCATCACATGGCGTGCCACTTCAATCGTGTAGTGCTCGGTCGACTCGATATCGATTCCCACTGGATGATCGCTCACCGCACAAGCCACCGCCTCATGGCAGTGGCTCAAGCTAAAATGAATGTCGGGGCGACCCTGGAGCACTGGTTTGCCGTGAGCGCCATAGTTAAACACTGGGGCTTCATCTATGCCATACTCGAGCCGCAAAGCCCGATGCAAGAGCCTATAAGCCGCCACACAGAGGCGCTGGTCGCGCTCTTGGCGATACCGCATGGCATATTCACGCCGTTGCGGGCTGACCTCGGCTAATGATTGTTGCAGGTCAAAATCCCAGATATGGTCGTCATAGTAGATCACCCCTTTAACTGGAATTGGATGTGGCGTCCCTTGTGCAGGGCGAAGATGACGATGGCCTCAATCATGTAGGCAATAAGGTAGCTGTACCAGATGTATTGGGGCATCGTCTTGGCCATGATCCACAACACGGGGATCACCGTGAGCGACAAGGCAAACGAGATGAACAATGCCATGCTGTGCTGACCATAAAGTTTATAGATAATCATCAGCACATAGATGTAGCAGAAGGGGACGAAACTCAGCGCAAACACGCGTAGGGCCGTCTTGCTCTGCACAAGCATGGCAGGCTCGTCGCAGCCAAACAGATGGGCAATGCCCTCGGGGAACAGACACACCAGCAGGCAGGTCACGGCCATTGCCACCGTGATGAACCTGAAGGCGCGCTTGATGACCATGCGCAGGCCCTGTTCATCCTTCTTGCCCACCTGGATCGCACCTAACGACTGCAGCGTCTGGCACGAGCCAGACAAAAAGAGGTTATAGACCTGCAACAGGTTCATGCACAGGGCGAACACAAAGATGCCCGTGCGGCCTGTGGTCGAGAGAACAATCTTGTTGGCACTGAAGAGCAACAGCGTCAGGCAGATGGATGCCACGGCCAGCGGTGCCCCCTGCGAGACGATGCGTTTCCATGATGCAACGAGTTGGTCGCCAGTGAAGACCGGTACCAGTCGCCTGTGCTCGGGCTTGCGCCAGTGGCTGAGCAGGATAGCGATACCCACGAGATGTCCCACCACAGTGGCGGCCGACGAACCCGTGATGCCCCAGCCAAACGCCTGGATGAACACGATGTCGAGCAGCAGGTTGACCACATTGTCGATGATGACTGCAAGCGACACCAGGCGAGGACTGCCGTCCACGCCCACCATCGTGGATAGGCCCCACATGAGGATGAACGCCGGGTTGCCGATGAGGAGCACTTGAATGTAGTTCCTTGCCAGCGGCAGTATCTGCTCGTTGCTACACAACAGTCTTGCCGTGGCGTTAGGAAACATCACGCCTCCCACAATGGCCAGCACCAGACCCAATCCCATGCTCAGCGAGAGTGCTCGCGTGAAGTATCGGCGTGCGTCGCCGATGTTCTTCTGCCCGATGGCATAGGCCATCAGCATGCCTGCACCCGCATTGATGAGCAGGTGCAGGGTAAAAATGAACTGGTTGATGGGTTTTGCCAGGTTGATGGCGCTGACGCCATCCTCGCTGATGAGGTTGCCCACAATGATACCGTCAACCACATTGCCCAGACAGCCCGACAGGGCCACCAGAATGTAGGCCGACAGGTAACGGTAGAACTGCGAATTGATGTCGTTTTCTTGTCCCTTCATTGCAAAAGTCTAATGTCTCAACTTTACATATCAAAGAAACCAAGCGAACCGATGGCCGTCAACATGCGCTCCACATAGTCCCACGACGTGGGCGACCATGCGAAGCCCAAGCGGTAGAGCACCTGTGTCGTGTAGTCGTTGTCGCGCTTCACGTCGGTGGTCTTTTGGCCGTGGGCCATGTCCTGATAGGCAAGCAACGACGACATCTGCTTGGCCTTCTGGGGATCCTCCTTGGCCTGTTCCATAGCAGCGGCAAACTCTTCTTGCTCGACAAAGCGCACACCGTCGCCCACACTCACCAGACCAGTGAGCACATCGCCCAGGAACTGGCCATGGATGTTGTAAGGATGGAACACGGTGCACTCCTTGGGTGTGGAACTCAGCAGCACGATGGCCCGTGCCACCTCGTTGATGGGCGAGAACTCGACTTGCTTATTACGCATGCTATAAGGGCAGCAGCCCAGCATGTTATAGACCTTGATGCGGCCCATAAATGAATTAGTGGCAAAGTTAGCCTGGAACTCACCATCGGTTGAACGCGCTGCCAAGTTGCCCACACGCATAATCTTGGCATTCAACCCATGCAGTGCCACGGCATTGAGAATCAATCGCTCGGCCATGAACTTGGAATAGATATACTTGTTGCCCAAGAACTGTCCCATGTAAAGACGTTGCTCCGTGAAGACATCATCTTTGACCTCGCCGGCCCACAGGCCGCGGGTACTTGCTGTGGAAACATGCACAAGCTTGGCGCCTGTCTTGACACAGTAGTCCACACAGCGTTGAGCACCACCGATGTTCACATCCTCGATCTCGGTACCCTCACTGAAGTGCTTGACGATGGCCGCACAGTTGAACACGGTATCTACCTGTAGCCCCTCGCCAAAGTCACTGGTCACGTCGCCCAGGACAATGTGCAGGCGCTTGCCGAACAGGTCCTTGAAAGCATCCGAGAAATAGTAGAACAATAGGGTGCGCAGGCGGCCTTCGGCGGCCTCCTGATTCTTGCCGCGCACCAGGCAATAGATATTCTGGGCATCCGAGTCGATGAGCTCACGCAGGATGTGAATACCCAAGTAGCCCGTTGCACCAGTCAGCAGCACGTTGCCCAATTGCTGGCGTTCACCACGACGGAATGCCGCTAGCGTGTTGCCCTGCAACAGGTTATTGATGGCGGTATAGTCAAACCCTGTGATCTCATCATCGGCAGCATTAGCGCTATCGCCCGTGATCAAGCGGGCCAGTTTACGGGGCGTGGGATTGGCAAACACATCACCATAGGCGACATGCATTCCCGCCTTGTCGGCCTCAATGATGACACGCGTCACGACAAGCGAGGTGCCGCCCAGTTCAAAGAAGTTGTCGGTAGCGCCCACCTTGTCCATCTGGAGGATGCCAGCAAAGATGTCACAGAAGGTGCGTTCAGTGTCATTGGCCGGTTCCACATAGGCCGAACTGATGGCCAACTCGGGCTCGGGCAACGCCTTAACGTCAGTCTTGCCATTGGGTGTCATCGGCATTTCCTTCAGCTGCAGGTAGGCCGTGGGCACCATGTATTGGGTCAGGCTCTTGGAGATTTCGGCCTTCAAATCCTCGGGTTTAATCTCGCGATCGGCTGTGTAGTAGGCACACAGGTGCTCTTTGTCATTGATTTTGCGTATGAGGATGACAACCTTTTTAAGGCCATCAACCTTGAGCATCACGTTCTCGATCTCGCCCAACTCGATGCGCAGGCCACGCAACTTAATCTGGTGGTCGGTACGTCCCAGGATGACGACATCGCCATCGGGAAGCCACTTGGCATAGTCACCCGACTTGTAGATGCGCGTGCCGTGGTAGTCCACAAACCGCTCGCGGGTCATTTCATCCAGATTGTTATAGCCGTGAGCCACGCCGCGTCCACCAATGTAGAGTTCACCAACGACACCGACAGGCAACTCATTGCCGTCTTGATCCACGATAAACTCGACGACGTTCAACTGAGGCTTGCCCACGGTCACCATGGTGGCATGGGTCAATTCCTTGTTGTTTGAAGCCACCGTAATCTCAGTGGGACCGTAACAGTTGAAGATGCGGGCCTTGGTGACCTTGCGGAGCTGTTCAAGCAATTGGTCAGAGAATTTCTCACCACCCGCACGCACAATATCAATGCGGCTAATGGCATCACAGAAGTCCTCACTCGTGAGCCACGTCATCCATCGTGACGGCGTTCCTGACACCATGTTGACGTGCTCCTCGTTGATGAGTTGAGCCAGGTCAAGCGGATTATTGGCCTGTTCCTCGGTGGCGACGACAAGCGTCTTGCCGTTAAAGAAGGCAGTGCCGATGTCCTGCAGGGCGGCATCAAACGAGATGGTCGTCACGCTCATAATGCGTTTGGCATCGGTCATCACACCGTTGGCAAACACATTGGCCGGATGACCATACAGGTAATTGCAGATGCCGCGGTGATGCAGCATCACACCCTTAGGACGACCCGTTGAGCCGCTAGTATAAATCAGGTAAGCTAAGTCACTGGGCTGGACATCGGTCACGATAGTTCCATCATTGTCATCACCGATGAGTTCCTCGACATCAATCGCTTTGTCGGCAGGCACGGTGTCCATGCGGTCGGCAGTGGTGATGATGTATCGGGCCTCACTATCCTCAAGGATGAGTTTCACGCGGTCGGCGGGATATTCGGGGTCGCAGGGGATATAGGCGGCACCCGACTTCAGCACGCCGAACAAGGCAAGAATCAATCTGCTCGTGCGGGGCAGCAGCAGGGCTACACGGTCCCGCTCGTGAACACCGCGTTTCCTCAATGCAGCGGCGATGCGGCTGGTGATCTCGTCAACCTCCTTGTAGGTAAAGCGGTTGTCTATAGCCACTAGGGCCTCTTGGTCAGGCTGTACCTGAGCAAAATGGCCAATGCACTCGTGGAACAACTTGAAGGGGGCTTCGCCTGTAGCCGTTTGGCGCAGGTGGCTCAATTCCTCCTCCTGTGCTGCGCTCACGATAGACAACTGACGCAATTTGGTTTGTGGCTGCTCCATCATCCTCGTGGCGACAGCAACAATGCTCTCGGCTAGGCCTCGGCCCACACGCTCACTGTAAACCGAGTCGTCATATTGCACGACAACTCCTCGTGATTCTATCTTGATATTGATTTTGAACTTTGGTACATTCAACTCCAGCAACTCGTGGCCGATGGGCTTGCCGTTAACCGTGTATTGCGAGAGCACGCCAACCTGATAAGCGTAAGCTATCGCGGGCCTGAATCCATAGTCGGTGGCCATGCGGGCAAAGGGATAGTCCTCATGCCGCAGCGTTTGGTCAAACGTCTCGCTTGCATGCTTCAAGAATTGCTCAACGGTCACGTCATCAATGCTCAAGCCTAGTGCAAGCGTATTGACAAACATGCCCATAGTGTCGGCAATCTTGAGGTTGCTGCGGCCGCTGCTCACGGTACACAGATATACATCTCGGTTATTGGTATATCGAGACACCACATAGGAAGTGGCGGCAAGGAACAAGTGGGCTGGCGTGATTTCCTGCTGACGGCAGAAAGCTGTCGCCTTCTCTAGATCGGCAGGGCACACAGCCTCACCGATGTAACCTTGTTCATCACTCTTTGGCAAGTCGGCAGGGATTTCGCTAGCGCCTTCACAGGTCTGGAGTTTCTCGGCAAAGAATTGCTGTGAAGCCTTGAAAGCGTCAGTATCCTCGGCTGCCTGTTGGTCGGTAACAAAGTCAAGATAGTTATAAGATTCCTTTTCGACAGCCTTGCCCTCGATCGCCGCATTAAGTTGGCGGATGAGCAGGTCGGCTGAGCCTCCGTCAAACACCAGATGGTGAACATCCAGCAACAGATAGATGCCCGCAGGAGTGGTGACCACCTCAGCACGATAGAGAGGTGCCTTCTGCAGGTTGAAGGGACGTACAAACTCGTTCTTGTATTTTGCGAGCTCATCCTCGCTCATCTTGGTGATGGGCACCTCGACAGGCACACTATCGTCTGTTGTCTGAATGATGGCGTCGCCCTGAGTCGTGAAGTGGACGCTCAACTCGGGATGAGCCTCGATAACGCGCTTCACTGCATCGGCAAGGACATTAGCATCGGTTCCCTCGGGATAGGAGAGCAGGTATGGAATGTTATAAATCGTGGATGTGGGATTCTTCAGGCAATCGAAATATACACCAGTCTGGGCATAGGACAGCGGTGCGCTTGTGATAGTCTTAGCTTTGGCGGTTTCAGCGGCAGGCTTAGCGCCTCCCGCAAGCATCGCTTTCAGTATTTCGTTCTCGATTGACTGAATGGTTCCCGTTTTCACCAAACTCTTCGAGTCAAGAGCAACGCCATAGTGCTTATTGATTTGGACAGCCAGTTTGATGGCCGAAATGGAGGTCAGTCCCGCATAGCCCAATACGGTGGTCACACCAAAGTCCTTATTATTGACAATATCGGCGACAATCTGGTGCAATTCCTGCTCCAGCACGTTCATCGGCACATTGACATTCTCAACGGCAGCGGCCTTCTTCTCGGGCTTGGGCAGGGCGCGCTTATTCACCTTCTGGTTCTGGTTCAAAGGGATGGCATCAATCTGCATCGTCACGGCGGGAACCATATAGGGCGGTTTCTCGTCCATGATGAAGTTGTTCAATGCCTCGATGTCGATGGTCTCATCACTCACGATGTAGGCAGCGATGAACTTGCCGCCACCTTCCTCATCAAAGGCCTGCACCGTAGCATCCTTGATGCTGGGGAACTCGCGGATGATGCCCTCAACCTCCTTGAGCTCGATGCGGAAACCGCGAATCTTCACCTGTCCGTCACGACGGCCCACAAACTGGATGTCGCCTGAGGGCAGGTAGCGCACAATGTCGCCCGTGCGGTAAATGCGTGCATATTTCTCTTCGGTGGCAAATGGGTTATTAATATAGACCTCGGCGGTTTTATCGGGACGGTTCAGGTAGCCACGACTCACCTGGGGACCAGCAACCCACAATTCGCCGGCTGCTCCCACTGGCAGGCGATGACCTTGCGGGTCAACGATATACAAGCGCACGTTTTTCGGCGCTTTGCCAATGGGAATCTCTTTCATTTTCTTATCTACATGGTAGTAGGTAATGAAAACTGTTGATTCGGTGGGACCATAGAGGTTGTAGAACTTGATGCCCGGCGGTGGTGTGAGTGATGCCAGCTTCTCGCCACCGGTCGAGAGATACTTTAACGAGTGGTTCTCAACACTGGTAGCGAATTGGTAACCCACTTGTGTTGTCATGAACGAGTGGGTGATGCCGTTCTGCTCAAAGTATTCATTGAGGGCGATGAGATCCAAACGCAGTTCCTCAGGAACGATATAGAGCGTAGCGCCACAGGTCAACGCGGGGTAGGTGTCCATCATGTTGGCGTCAAAACCGTAGCTGGCATAGGCGGCCACTTTGCATTCTGGCTTGAGTTCAAACATGTGATGGTACCAGTGACAGAAGGCAACAAGATTGCCATGAGTGAGCTGACACCCTTTGGGAATACCCGTTGAACCTGAAGTATAGAGCAGGATAAACAACTGGTCGGGCTTGATATCCACCTGGGGCGCTGCCGCAGCAGGCAATTCCATAATATCCTTGGTCAACAGCACCTCGCCTTGGTATTCGTCAACGATGGGACGCAATTCCTCGTCGGCAATGAGCAGTTTGGCACTGGCGTCCTGCATCATGAAGTTGAGTCGCTCCTTGGGGTAACTCGGGTCAAGGGGCTGATAAGCACAGCCAGCCTTAAGCACTCCAATAGAGGCGATGGGCATCCACTCACAGCGGGGAATGAGTACCGACACGACGTCCTCTGCCCCCAAGCCCTTGCTGGAAACGTAGGCGGCGATGCGGTCGCTGATTTCGTCCACCTGGGCATAGGTGAACCGCTTGTCCAAATAGACAACGGCAACAGCGTCGGGCGTTGCCTTGACCTGCTGACGGAACAGCGAGACGATGGTCTGGCTGTTGTCATAATCCAATTCGCCCGGGTTAAAGCCGTCAAGGACAGCCACCTGGCTCGCTGTAGCGATGTTTATGTCGCACAGGTTTTCCTGGGTAAGGAAGCCCTCGATCACGGCCTCGTAGCTCTCCAGAATCTGGCTGATGAACTCACGGGAATACTCATTGGCGTTATATTCGGCCTTAGCCTGCACCTTATTGTCCTGGATAAAGACTTTCATGTAGAACGAGGCGTCGAGCGTGCTGTTACCGATGCGTACGGTCTTCATGGGCTTTCCGCCCATCGTCTCGTTGTCAAACAACATTCCGTGCCAAGCGAACATCGAGTTGCTCTGGAGGTTCAGGTCGGTCATCACGTCGGCATAAGAGTACAACTCATGCTCGCGACATCCGCTCATCTGTTCTTGTCCACTGAGCAGCAGATCATGCACAGTCGTTTCGGCTGTGAATTTGGCATAGACGGGCAACGTTTTCACTGCCATGCCCACCGAATGGGCAAATCGCTTGTCAGAGCGACCGTTATATACTGTCGTAAACAAGGATTCCTGCTCATTGTTGAACTTGGCCAGCAGGAAGGCATAGGCGGTGGTGAAGAGCGTGCTCTTGAACACACCGTTTTTCTTGCAGTAGTCATCAATGCGGCTCAGGTCCAGCGACAGCGTGCGCAACACACTATCCTCGCGGTGTTCAGGCTCCTCTAAATCGGGCAAGAACTGTGTGAACGTGTCACCGCAGTCAAAGTTGGCGGCATACCACTTCTTGGCCTCGGCAAATGCGGGCGTTTCGCGCTGGGAAGACTCTTGCTTTGCGATATCCATCTGGGTCAGTTCCTCAGCCGCAATGGGTTCACCGCGGTAAGCCTTATCAATGTCTTGCAGCATGATTTGCATCGACGTACCGTCCACGATGATGTGATGGTAGTCGAGGAAGAGGTAATAATGGTCTTTGTCACGCATCACGTGCACATGGAACAGGCGGCCTCCGTCAATGTCAAATGGCTCCACAAGGCGAGTTTTTTCCTGCTCGATGTCCTGGATTTCCTCTATGGTTAGAGACCAGGGCTCGTTATCCATGTCAAGCGTTTGCATGGGTTCGCCGTCATCGTTCAGTGCGATGCGCGTGAACAGCGTGGGGTGAGCCTTAAAGGCTGTTTCTACAGCATCAAGTAGTCGTTGGCCATCCAGTGAACCGTCAAGAACATAAATGTAAGGCAAATTATAGTACGGTTCTCCCTGGTGGCTTACACATTCCACATAGATTCCGTATTGGGAGGTTGATAAGGGCGCGGATAATTTCATATTACTTGTTTCTTGGATTTAGTTATTACCATTTAGTTGTGAAGATGCGTGGGTTGACACTTAACGTAATCCAGCCCCATCGCATGCTGTTTTTTGTTTTGGATCGTTTCAGACGTTCCATGGTCTCGCTACCCCACATGAACGACGTTCCCGCTGCCACTCTCACGTCACGGCTAATGCCGTAGGTTGTTTGAAACTCAATCTCGTGACCTAGGGTCCTGTCCATATCATCGAGTTCTGTGGCAGTGGAGAGGTAGTGATAGCTGGCATCGACCATCCAGTTCTTCAATGGGCTATAAGTAGCACCAACATAGGCATTCTGGAGGCCAGGAGTAAAGCCATGATGATAGGCGCTCACATAGAAGAAGTCCATTGCTCCGTAGAACTTATGGTGAGAGCCATAGACGGTGCTGAAACCCTTGATGATATCGTGATGTACCATACCAATGTTGTGCCCAGTGGGAACAGCAAAATACTTGTCACCGCTCAAGTAATCATAGCCTAGTGTGGCATTTAAACTTGGTATCGGCATATAGGAGAGCTTAGCGCTCATCATCCATGCTTGGATTTTGATACCCGTCTCGTTTTTGCCAAATTGGTTATAGTATGATGCTTCGGCCTTCCAATGTTCTGGTTGGAAGGACAGATAAGCACCAGCCAGATGTTGAAACCAGGTTCTGTCTTTGTGAGCCTCCACTGTGATATTATCCACTGTGCTCTGCATGCCGATGTTCATGAACATCAATGAAGCACCTAACGGGAAACGCGGAAAGTCATAATGATACCACGCCGTGTGCATGATTTTGTATGGCTGCGCGCCGTCCTTGTAGACCGAGCCGCTACTGTTCATCACATCGGCATTCTGGTTATAAGCCAGGATCACGTGAGCCTTGTGGCCATGACCTTCATATCCCAAGCGCAAAACATCATGGGACGATGAAGCCATTGCCCAATCATCAGAGCCGATGATGCGCTCATCGTCATAGTTGAGGGCCACACGACCCACTTGGGCAAACAGGCCGAAACGAGTGGTCAATTTCGCCCAGCTTTCATAGAGGTTAAAGGCTCCTTTACCCGATTGTCCCCACACGCCAGAGTGTTGTGGTGTCACACGCACTTCCAGCCAATCGCGCTTGAAGTTGATGGGCAGACGCGTGCGGCTGAGCACGAAATTGGACTTCGGTACCTTATCGCTATTCTTATCCTCATCTTCCTCATTGGGCGCTTCCGGCAGTCCTCCATATCGGGACTCGCCACGTCCCAGGAACTGAACATCCACGCTCAACTGGTTTTGAGGTGCAGGGATGGTGTCGCCAGACGGTTGTCCCGTCGCCAAGAGTGCAGGCAAGGCGAGTGCTGCCAGCAGCCATCGCCTGATGTTGATGTGTTTCATGTCCATGGGGTAATCACTCAAACTCAAACAGGTTGATGAACCCCGTGATTTTGAACACATTCTGGATATCATCATTCACGTTGCGCAGGGTGACCTTCTTGCCTTTGGCCTTGGTCTTCTTGAGCACGTCGAGCAAGATACGCAGGCCACTGGATGCGATATACTCCAGTTCCTTGCACTCAAACACGATGTCCTTGCCCTCGCCTTCAGTGATAGGTTTCAACATTTGTTCGGCTTCGATAGCTGCTGCGGTGTCGAGCGAACCAATCATGGTAACGAGGATATTCTCGTCATGTTCTTCAATAATCGTTTTCATATCTAATTATTGTAATTTGATGTTTATTATCTAGGTTATATAAAGTTCTACTTGTTGCCTATTACCTTCATCAACGTCAGCACGTTCTTGCCGCCGTTGTACTCATAGTTAATGCTATCCATCAAAGATCGTACCAACAGGATGCCAAGTCCGCCGATGGGGCGATCCTCGGCACTGAGCGAGGTGTCGGCATTGCCGCCTTGAGTCGGATCAAAGGCCTTACCCTCATCTGAGATGATGAACTTCAGCCATTGTCCTGTTGCTTTGGCCTCAATGGTGATGTCGCCTTTTGACCCTAATGGATAGGCATAGTTCATCACGTTGACCACGGCCTCCTCAACAGCCAGCATCAGTTGAGACACTAGCGATGGTTCAAGGTTTAATCGTTGGCCCACCGATGTGACAAATTTGTTGACCTCTGGCACTTGATGCACATCATTGACCGTCTTGAGTTGTTCATCCAGCACAAGCTCCTCCTCGGGACGGTGGTAATTGATGGTGAGCATGGTCAGGTCATCGCTCTGCTGTGCACCGTTAGCAAATCGCTTGGATTCTTCAAGCATGGTGCTCATCAGCGCCGCAGGGGCCATCTTGCCTTGTTCCAGGCAATCTTGGGCCTTGTCGATGATGCGCTGCAGGCCGAACAGGCGTCGGTCTGGGGCGGCCATCTCGGTCAGGCCATCGGTATATAGGAACAGCGTGGTGCCGTCTTCCAAACTTGCTTGCTGCTGTACATACTTGAAATCGTCAAACAAGCCTACTGGCAGATTGGCATTAACAGGCAAGAGTTCCACGCCACCGGTGATGAGCAATGGAGCATCATGGCCCGCATTACAATAGCGCAAGCGACCCGTGGGCAGGTCGAGCACACCGATGAACAAGGTGACGAACATGTTGGTCTCGTTGCCCTCACAGGCTATCTCGTTGATGACCTGCATGATGTGGACAGGGTTGCTCTCGTGCATGGATTGGCTACGGAAGAAAGAGTGGACCACAGCCATCACCAGTGATGACGGCACACCCTTGCCGCTCACGTCACCGATGCAGAAGTACAGCTTCTCGTCACGGATGAAGTAGTCATACAAGTCACCGCCCACCTCGAGCGCGGTCACCTGTTTGCCGCTCACCTCGACATCGGGCCGATTGATGTCCTCGCTGGGCAGCATCTCGGCTTGAATGTTCTGGGCAACGCGCAGCTCACTATCGGCTCGCTCCTTGTTCAGTTTAGACTCATGTAGTCTGGACACATTGCGATTGAAACGGTAAAGGATGAATCCCAACAGCGAGAAGCCTGCTAACAACAACAGCAGCATGATGCGACGCATCTTGTTCAACTTGCCGTAAACCTCATCGTCATAGCAGACCATCACCACCTGCCAGCGGGGTCGGCCCTTCATGAACGCATAGTAAGCATAGCCCTTGCCTTTCTTGTCGTCGTTAAACGTAATGATCTTAGTGAGCCCCGAAGCGCTACTCTCGCGCTCACACGTGCTGTCATTGATCATGCTCACTACCCTGGCCACATCATCGTGTTGAGAGTGGGTTGTATCGGGTTGCGAAATGAGCCGGCCGTCCTCGGTGAGCAAGAGGAAGAAGGTGGAGGGATAATTGTGCTTGGTGTTCAGGGTATCAATGATTCCCTGAGCCGACAGGTCGATGCCAAAGGCTCCGACAGTCTGGCCAGCATCATCCTTGAGAGACACCGCATAGGTCGTGACGAGCGCGCCCCTGGCTTCCTCATCAGGGTATGGATCGCTCCAGCACGATAAGTCATTATCAACTGCATTGTGATAAAACTCCCGTTGGGTATAGTCATGCTTCTCACTAGCTACCTGCCGGATGATGATGCTGTCCCCAAGTCGGGTTACACATGGTTCAAACAGATATTCACGGTCAGGATAATAGCCCGGTTTGAATGTCACAAAGCTACTCACCACGTCGGGGTTAGTGGTCACGACACGCTTAATGATGTCGTAAATCTTATCGGGATGTTTGATTTGCAGCTGAATAGGCCACAAGTAGTTGTGCACCATCTTCTCATTCGACTTGAGCAGGCCCCTAACGCGAACAGACTTGATGGTCAACTCACTCTCGGTACGATAATCCAGTTCGTTCTCGATCAGTTTATGGGTATATCTATACTGCGTTAAGGATATTGCCTCAATGAGTACGATTGCAAGCAAGACAAAGCCAAGTGCTGAGAGCTTCTTCCAGTTTTTGCCTACATTGAGCCGGTTTAAAATACCTTTAAACGTCATTTCATCAAGAGATAAAGATGCACTAAATCTAAGTAATCATAATTACCAATGCAAAGGTATATTATTTTTTCTAAAGATTTTGTGTTTTTTTAAAAAACACAACAGTCCATTCAAGGCGGCCTTGATTGTCCCACAAGCCCAAAAATTCACTCACAGCCCTATGTCCTAAAAGCCCTCACCTCACAAGGGGAAAGGTTTTATCCCAATAAATTAAGGGCACACCACGATGGGTGTACCCTTAATTTATTGATTAACAATATTTTAGCGATTGTTTCTTACTTCACCATAACCTTCTGGCCATTGTGGATATAGATGCCAGCGGGCAGGTTCTCGCCGTTGAACTTCTGACCCATGAGGTTGTAGTAGGCGTTGTCGCCAGCCTTGGCAGCCTCAATCTCCTGGATACCAGTTGAAGTGGGATAAGAGTAGTCGATGCGGGTCACGGGCAACTCAACGTTGGTGCCGCAGCCGAGCATAGCGGTAGCATTGGGGAAGTCCTCGCCCTGGGCGTAGTCCACAAAGCTGGTCCAGTTGTTGGTATAAACCATAGCCTGGCGACGGATGCCGCTGGTATAGAAGGGAGCATAGTCGCTACCCATGGTGCAGTTGTCGTCGTCAACAGCGTCAAATACCACGGTCACGAGCAGGTTCTTGCCGGCAGCGATCTCAAAGGGGTCATTCAGCTCGAGAGCGAGCTCGATATCCTCATCCATGCTAGTGATAAAGTCATAGTTTACCGAAGTCTCCAGAACGGGCTCGCCAAAGGTGAAGAATTGCTTAATGCCTTCCTCATTGACAGCAAAAGTCGCGTCATCGATCTCCTGGAGATACAACTTCACGTCGCGGTAAATCTCCTCCCAGGTGCCGGCATTGTTGAACTTGAAGGTGAGCTTGTTGATCTTCACGCCCTCAAGCAGTTGCAGGTCGGCCAACTCGTTAGTGGTGTAAATCATCTGTGCGCCAGTGTGGGCCAGATAGAAGTTGGTGGGAGCCATGTCGAAGTAGGAACCGTTGTAAATCTCGGATGCGTTCTCAAAATCACCCACCTCGATAGCGCCATAGCTCATTTCCTGAGCATTCATTGTCATTGCAGCAAGAGCTGCGAGAATCATGTAAAATTTCTTCATACTGTTAAAATTAAATAGTTAAAGTTATTGATGTAGCGCATCACAGCGCCAGTTATTGCACTTATTGATGATTACTTTCTTTTTTAGCGCCGCAAAAGTAATTCTTTTCGGCCAATCCACAAAATATGCTCCCGATAAAACGGTGCTCGATTGCCCATCGGCTACTCCAGTGGGTCAATGACTGAGGGTCTTGACGGGGAAGTTGAAGTAGGTGTCAGGGAAGGGCTCGTTCTTCAAGGTGAAGTGCCACCACTCGTTGTCGAGCGGCTTGAAGCCGTGGCGCAGCATCGCCGTGCGCAGCACCATGCGGTTATAGAACTGCTCGGAGGTGATGTCTGACTCGGGGCCGGTATATTCCAGCGTCTCGGGGTTGCCGCCGTAGTCGGGATGGCTCTCGTGGCCAAACCAGTCAAACGTGCCGCCCATGTCCACTTCCTTACCGGTCTTCATGTCAAAGAGCGTTAAGTCCACCGTCGAGCCACGGGAGTGGCCGCTCCTGGTAGCGACATATTCGCCGTCAAACACCTGCTTCTTGGTCAGGTAGGGATAGAAATAGGCCTTGGTGATGGTGTCGGTCAGGTCCTGTGACCAACGCATAAAGTGGTCCACGCCACGCTGCGGGCGATAAGCGTCAAAGATCTTCAAGCGATAGCCATGACGCTTGAGGTCGTCGCTCACGGCGCGCAGGCTGTCTGCTGCCACGCGCGTCATCAGCGCCACCGGTTCCTCATATCCGTCAATGCGCGCTCCCACAAAGTTGTAGGTGCTATGGTAGCGTATCTCCAGAATCGCGTCGGGCACGACGTCGGTGATGTTAGCAAATTGGCTCGAATCCATCGTGGGGTCGATGGCCTGAAGCCCCTGAGTGCTCTTGCACGATGTCATGCAGCCGCAAATGACCAGCATCACGGCCCACATCCACTGTCTATACATTATCTTCATCTTTCTCAACTATTTTGGTTCATATTCGGCTGCAAAGGTAAGCAAAACTATTGAATTACCACCCCTCATAGCCGTTCATAAGACAAGAATGACAAGAAAAACAATCATAATAAATAAATGTTGATTACGCTGATTATCACGATTTTAATAATTATTAGCGATAATTAGTTTCATTAGCGTAATTCGCTTTCACGTGAATTGCCGTGAATGGGCCATTAATTAATGAAAAATTCATGATAATTACATGTAAAAAAAGATTGCTCGCAGGGGTTGTGAACAATGCTTTTTTTTATGAGAAATGGTCGGGGGCTTCGAGAGAATCACTATTTTTGATTAACTTTGTGCATCGATAACTAATGTGAAGGTATGAACAAGAGCGAGAAACATATAGCACAAACTGCCGAGCAGTTTGCCCAGCGCTGGGCGGGCAAGGGCTACGAGAAGGGCGAGAGCCAAATTTTCTGGACTGAGTTATTAACGGAGGTCTTTGGCATTGAACATCCCTCAACTTTCATCAATTATGAAAGCCCAGTCAAGTTAGAGGCAACTAATTTTATGGATGCTTATATTTCCTCGACGCGCGTGCTTATCGAGCAAAAGTCACTGGGTACCAACTTACTTCGGCAATCCGTACAAAGCGATGGAAAAATACTCACCCCCTTCCAGCAAGCCAAGCGTTATATTACTAATTTGCCCGTCTCGATGCATCCACGTTGGATTGTGACGTGCAACTTTGCTGAGTTCCATGTTTATGACATGGAACATCCCCTTGACCAACCCGAACAAATCCTGCTCAAGAACTTGGGCAAGGAGTACTACCGCCTCGCATTCCTTGTCGATGCCCAAAAAGAGCACATCTCGCGCGAGATGCAGGTGTCGATGCAGGCGGGCGAGATTGTGGGGCGGCTCTATGACGCGCTGCTCACGCAGTATGACGACAATTCGCCCGAGGCGCTCAGGTGGCTCAACATCCTGTGCGTGAGGCTGGTGTTCTGCCTCTATGCCGAGGATGCCGGCGTGTTCACCCACGACCAGTTTCACGACTACCTCGCCCGATATGAGGCCCAAGACCTGCGCAATGCGCTCGTACGCCTATTTGAGGTGTTGAACACGCCCGTCGAGCAGCGTAGCCGTTACCTGATGGACGACCTCAAGGCCTTCCCCTATGCCAACGGTGGTCTTTTTAACGAGGACATTGAGATTCCTCGTATGAATGATGAAATACGCACCCTGTTGTTGCAGAACGCCTCGCACGACTTTGACTGGAGCGAGATCTCGCCCACCATCTTTGGCGCGGTGTTTGAGAGCACATTGAATCCCGAGACGCGCCGCAGCGGCGGCATGCACTACACCAGCATCGAGAACATCCACAAGGTCATCGACCCGCTGTTCCTGAACGACTTGCGCCAGGAACTGGACGGCATCCTCGTTGAACCTGCCATCGCCAAACGCAAGCGACAAGCCATCAAATATCAAGAAAAACTGGCCTCGTTGACTTTTCTTGATCCCGCTTGCGGCAGCGGCAATTTCTTGACTGAAACATACCTGTCATTGCGCCGATTGGAAAACCGTGCAATCCGTGCCCGTTATGAAAAAACTGAAACATACAATATTATCGGCGATGAGTTTGTTAATCCCATACAAGTCAACATTCACCAGTTGTATGGCATCGAGATCAACGATTTTGCCGTGACAGTCGCTAAAACGGCTCTGTGGATCAGCGAGGCCCAGATGATGGCCGAGACCGAGCGTATCATCCATCACGATATCGATTTCCTGCCCTTGAAGACCTATACCAACATCGCCGAGGGCAACGCCCTGCGCATGGATTGGGAAACCGTCATCCCCAAGGACAAACTTAACTATATCATGGGCAATCCCCCGTTTGTGGGGTTTACTTATATGACGTCAGATCAAAAGGCTGACGTTGCTGCTATTTATCCTGGTATTAAGAATATAGATTATGTAAGTTGTTGGTTCAAAAAAGCTTGTGATTTTACACGTGATTCACTCATTGAATGCGCTTTTGTCTCAACAAATTCAGTTACTCAAGGCGAGACAATAGGGAGAATATGGGAATCACTTGATGTTACAATCAATTTTGCTCATACAACTTTTAAATGGAACAGTGAAGCTCATGACAAGGCTCACGTTCATTGTGTAATCATAGGTTTTGCACATAAGAACCGTAAGCACAAGTATATTTATAGTGAAGATGGCGTTGTTGAATGCAAAAACATTAACCCCTATCTCGTAGATGCTCCAAATGTGATTGTAAAAAGTCAAAATAAAGCTATTTGCAATGTTCCCCAAATGATATATGGAAACAAACCAGCTGATGGAGGATTTCTTATATTATCAAAAGAAGAGAAAGACGTTTTATTAAAAAAAGAGCCGCAAGCCATTAAATGGATTTATACATTGATAGGGGCAACGGAATTCATCAATAACAAACCCCATCTAAATGACAAAATACGTTATTGCCTTTGGTTGGATGGCATAAGCCCCGCAGCCTTACGCCTTTTGCCGAAAGTACTTGAAAGGGTTGCTGCCTGCAAATCTAACCGGTTGAAAAGTCCAGCTGCGGCAATTCGTAAATTTGCAGATACTCCTCATTTGTTCGCTCAACGAACACAACCGAATATTCCAAAACGAAATGATGATGGAAGTACAATATGGAATGATGATCAGGTAAATTATAATCTCATTATTCCAAGAGTCTCTTCAGAACGTCGTGAATATGTGCCAATGGGATATGTGCTTTCTGATGTCGTGACAAATGATGCCGTACAAATCGTTCCTGGTGCTAGTTTATATCATTTTGGGGTGTTGGAGTCGAGTGTCCACATGGCATGGATGCGGGCTGTTTGTGGGCGATTAAAGAGTGATTACCGCTACAGCAAGGACGTGGTTTACAATAACTTCCCGTGGCCCGAGGTCAATGCCGAGCAACAGGAAAAGATTGCTCAAACGGCGCAGGGCATCCTTGACGCGCGTGCGCTGTACCCCGACTCGTCGCTGGCCGACCTGTATGACCCGGTGACGATGCCGCCCGAGCTGCGCAAGGCCCACCGCGAGAACGACCGCGCGGTGATGGCGGCCTATGGCTTCGCCCCCGACATGGCCGAGCCCGACATCGTCGCCCGCCTGTTCGACCTATACAGCCAAATTCTAGCAAAACGCTGATTACGCTGATTATCACAAATTTAATAATGATTAGCGATAATTAGTTTCTTTCACGTGAATTGCCGTGAATGGGCCATTAATTAATGAAAAATTCATGATAATTACATGTAAAAAAAGATTGCTCGCAGGGGTTGTGAACAATGCTTTGTCGCGTGAATTAGCGTAGTTCGTAGTTTATATAGATAACGAGAGCGGGTGCCATGATGGCGCCCGCCCTTAGTTTTTGTGTCAAGGATGTGTTATGCCTCAAGTTCTTTCTTGATGCGCTCGGTCAACATGGGGACAATCTTGTGGAGGTCACCCACGATACCCAGGTCAGCGACGCTGAAGATGGGGGCGAACTTGTCCTTGTTGATGGCGATGATGAAATCGCTCTCCTCCATACCGGCAAGGTGCTGGATGGCACCGCTGATACCGCAAGCCATGTAGAGGGCGGGACGGACGGTCTTACCCGTCTGACCAACCTGGCACTCATGAGGCATCACGCCGTTGTCGACCATGGCACGTGACGAAGCCACCTGGCCGCCGAGGACGTCGGCGAGAGCCTGGAGCTTGTCAAAGCCTTCCTTGTCATGCACACCGCGTCCACCGCTGACGAGGACCTTTGCCTCGGCGATGTCTGCAATCTGCTTGTCGGCCTTGATGGTCTTGACGAGTTTTACCTTAAACTTGCTGGCGTCGAACTTGGGCGCAAACTCGGTGATGACACCCTGGCGTCCGGGCTGGCGCTGCATCTTCTGCATCACACCGGGGCGAACGGTTGACATCTGCGGACGGTTGTTGGGGCAGATGATGGTTGCCATGAGGTTGCCGCCAAAGGCGGGACGGGTCATGCGGAATTCGGGTTCGCCGTCCTTGTCGGGCTCGATGTCAAGCTTGGTGCAGTCGGCGGTAAGACCGGTCTTGAGGCGCGAAGCGATGCGCGGAGCCAGGTCACGGCCGATGGTGGTGGCACCATAGAGCACGATAGCGGGCTTACGGTCCAGGATGATCTGGCCGACAGCCTGTGAGTACTGCTCGCTGAGGAAGTCCTTCAGCTCGGGAGCGTCAACAACGATGACCTCGTCGGCACCCTGCTCGATGAGGGCCTGAGCCTGGTCCTTGATGCCGCAACCCAGCAACATAGCCACGACCTTCTCGCCGAGTGCGTCGGCCAGGTCGCGTGCCTTACCTAAAAGCTCAAACGCAACGGACTGGATGACACCCTCGCGCTGCTCAGCAAAAACGAATACGTTCTTATAATCTTTCTTATCCATAATGCAGTGAGTTTTTAGATAATGTGTTTAGCTTTGAGTTGATTAACGATGAGTTCAACGGCCTCCTCGGGAGTTACCTCGTGAACCTCGCCAGGAGCCTTCATGGCCTTGGGGAAGGACTTGAAGACCTTGGTGGGAGAACCTGCAAGACCCAGCTTGCCCTCGTCCACATCGATCTTGTCGGCACTCCAGACCTCGACTTCCTTGTCATAGGCCTCCATGATGCCGCTCACGCTCATGTAGCGGGCGTCAAAGGCCGAAGCGAGCACGGTCAACAGGCACTTGCCCTCGACCTCGAGGACTTGCACGCCATCCTCGTTCTCTTTCTCGACCTCCAGATTGCCGTTGTCGAGCAATTTGGCACCGGCAACGTAGGTAATCTGCGGCAGGTCAAGGTGCTCAGCGAGCTCGGGACCCACCTGGGCGGTGTCACCGTCGATGGCCTGGCGGCCAGCGATGATGAGGTCATAGTCCAGCACGCGGCACAGGCCCGAGAGGGCATAGGAGGTAGCCAAGGTATCGGCACCTGCAAACTTGCGGTCACTCAGCAGGATGGCACGGTCGGCTCCCATAGCGAGGGCCTCGCGCAGCATGACGTCGGCTTGGGGAGGACCCATCGAGATAACGGTGACATTAGCGCCACACTCGTCCTTCAGTCTCAATGCGAGCTCCAGACCACCCTTGTCGTCAGGGTTCATGATGCTGGGCACGCCTTCACGAATCAAGGTACCCTTAACGGGGTCGATCTTGACAACCGTGGTATCGGGAACTTGTTTTACACAAACTATAATATTCATATTCTGTCCTCCTTATTTATTTAAATAAATGACCGGCGATGACCATGCGCTGTACCTC
>ONKD01000003.1 GCA_900318345.1 uncultured Prevotellaceae bacterium | reverse complement strand
TTCCAGAATACCGTCTGCTGCAACCAATGCATTTGGACAGACGGCTATAAAGACGACATTCGGGCATTATCACCGGGGGAAATCTACCAACATACCCTCAGGCTGCTCGATACCTATGACATGGCTAAGCATATCTACCTGCTTCAATCGCTGGGAGACCTTTACCTGTCCGAGACTCAATTTGCCCTTATTCTGGGGAAAATGCGTCTGTATAACTACCTGCCCCAGAGGATTCAGAGGGGAATACCTGAAATGCTGATTACCGATTCAATGGTGAACAGTGTAGCCCGCCAATATTACCGCGATCCCAACTTTAAGGTGAACGGGGGCGGCGAACTCAGTATGTGGAATTTCTACAACCTTTTGACAGGGGCCTGCAAGGCCAGTTATTTAGATACATTTCTTTCAAGACAAGCCAATGCACTTACAACGAGTCTCGGCATAGCTGAAGGGCTGCGAGACGAAGATTCCGGGTATGAGACGAAGATTCCGGGTATAGCTGGTTCATCAGTTAATCAGCCGTATTAGCCTTGATTCCGAGGAGGATTCACAATTACACGTGAGTCCTCCTTTTTTTTATTTAACAACTTATCAAACAACATTTTAAAGTCTAGAAAAATGAACAAGATTCAATCATTTAAGAACGCTCAGGAATTCCAAGAACTATTCGGGATTCAAGAGCATGGTGAAGTAAAAAGCCGTAGAAACAAAATTTTGCTGGCCCTACTCAAATCAAAATCAGTATGGGCTTATTGCAGAGAGTATGAAGATTGGTCACTGCTCGCTATCAAGAGTATGGCCGAGTTGAAGACCAAATTGACGAAGATGATTTCAGATGCCGGGGTTCATCAGGGCCTCGATTATACTGTAGTTTTGAATGGTGTTACATATCACAGCAACACCTACGAATCTGATGTATATAAAGGGGTACCAGAGGATGGTTCAATAGCATTCGTTCGCTACATCAATCACGACAACAATGACGGAGTTTTCAAGATGAGAGCTGGACGATTCTATTCCAAGCTCATCGATGAAACTAACATTGGCCAAGCATTACCACAGCAGGTTAAGACTTGGCTTTGTGAGGAATTTTCTCAAGACTGGCAGGTTTATATTGCTGGTACACTTCCCAATTACACTTTGATTGTGGATCATGACTTCGCTGAGATTTATTCCAGTGAGGCATGTTCGAGCGGTTTTAATAGTTGCATGATTGACCGTGGCTTTCATAGCTTCTATCGAGACAGTGTGAAGGCTAAAGCTGCTAGACTCGTGGATGAAGACGGTATCATTTTGGCCCGTTGCATTATCTTCACTGAAGTTTTCGATGAAGATGATAAAGTATATCGTCTCGCAGAACGTCAGTATGCGAAAGACCAAAGTGACATCCTTAAACGGGCTTTGGTCGATTCGTTGATAAAAGCCGGAGAGATCGATGGATATAAACAGGTTGGAGCTGATTGTGGTTCCAGCCGAGCATTTGTTGACATCGAAGGGAACTCACTTTCACATAAGAAGTTTCGTATTGAATGCAACCTTGACTGGGAAGACAAGCTCAGTTACCAGGACAGTTTCAAGTACTACAACCTCGACTGGAATGTAGCCTATAACTACACAGATTCGGATTACTCATATAATCTCGATACTACCAACGGGCAACTCGAGGATGATGAGGAAATGTACTATGCAGAATATCAAGATAGAGACGCGTTTGCAATCTGTGATGTATACTTTCATGGATCTGAGATAACTTGCGACAGTGATTGTATGGAGGACTTTGAATACTTCCAGGAGAACTACTATCACAGCGAGGACGATCTTACCAACTGTCCTGAATGTGGTTCACGTATGCTGGAGCCTGAATATTACCGTGATGAACTTTTCTATAGCGAACTTACAGAGGAATACTATTGCTGTCAAGGTTGCAAGGAGAAGGCTGAGCTCCAATACAAGAAGGACAACTGGCATTATTGCGATTTCGACCAGAAGTACTACGAGGAAGACGACATCCTTACAACCTTCAATGCCTGGAATGAGGATCTGGGCATGTATGAGACCAAGACCGTGAACATCGAAATGGTTGAAGTATATATCAACTGCCAGATCCTGTTCCGTATTGGCGATGAACTTTACGATGAGATTAATGAACAAACCGAGCTGCCCCTTGATGTAGAAGTCGTGGAGGAGGCTCTTATTGAAGCTTAGTGAGATATGAAACTGCTTAAAAAACTTTATTCCATTCACAGCAAGAGTGGAAAAGAACAGAAGATGATCAAATTTCTGCTTTGGTGGATTAGAAACAATGTACCGGGAGCGAAAGTTGAATTAGATCGAGAAGTCGGCAATATTTATATCACGAAAGGTATTGCTGACACCTACCCGTGCTTGGTCGCTCACATAGATCAAGTACAAAGCATTCATTCACGAGATTTTCAGGCTATCGAGACCAAGGACATCATTTTCGGCTATAGTCCCAAGAATAAACGACTTGAAGGACTTGGAGCAGACGACAAAAATGGTGTATGGATCTGCCTGAAGTGTCTGATGAAATACGACAACCTTAAAGTAGCATTTTTCGTTGGAGAAGAAGTCGGATGTGTTGGTAGTAGCAAAGCCAATATGGATTTCTTCAAGGACGTCAGATTTGTGATTCAGTGTGACAGAAGAGGAAGTAATGACCTTATCGCTTCCATCTGCTCCACTGAAATAGCCTCTAAGGAATTTATTGAAGCTACCGGACATGAGCAATTTGGTTATCATCTTGAGGAAGGAATGATGACCGACGTGCTGACCCTTAAAGAGAATGGTCTTCAAGTCAGTGCCGTGAATATGAGCTGCGGGTATTACGACCCCCACACAGATCATGAATTTACGATAAAACAAGATCTTCTTAATTGTTTGTCGTTTGTAGAAAATATCATTGATAACTGTACTGAAACCTATCCGCATGAGTATGATTACAAGATGGGAGGATTCTATGGGTTCGACGATTATTTCTACGAATATTATGATGAGCTGTATGAGTTACTTCAGACTTATCCCGACCTAACATTTGGAGAAGTAGAAGCAGCATATCAACAACACAATCCCAAACTTGACAGGACAGAACTTAAATCCACGTATGAAATGGTAAAAGCTGATCTGGATTTTTGGGGTAGAGAAGAAGCCGAGTATTACAAACATTATTAACCGAACGAAGGCTCTCACAAAACTTAACATGTGAGGGCCTTCTTCATAAAACACAAACAACAATGGCACAGAAAACAAAGAAAATGACATTGAAGTACTGGAATGGGTTATCGGACATGAGCCGCAAGAGGGCGCTTCAGTTCGTATTTCCAATCCATCCTGCAATCGTTGAGATGCTGATGGGAGAAAAACCTAACCTAAGAAGCGAATGGTGGCAAATGGTTTTTACGAAAGTACGAATCCCTTGCCCCGGAAGCTATTACAAAACCGTAGTAAACAACACTTATTTAAACTGAACGCATTATGATTTTTACAGAAGAAGACCGACTGAGAGAATTACGCCTGGCACAAAAGGATATCTATAATGCCGGTAATGATCTCGTGAGTGCCGGATTAAGACTCCGAGGCACAAAGTATGAAAAGAGCTATGATCGGTTGTATAAAGCACTCAACGCTCTCAACCGAAGGCTCATCAGTGAAATCAACAAAAACAAGAGAAAATGATTTATCACAGAAACCGAAAATTGAGAGAAAGTGGGATTTTCCAGGCAATTTTGGAGGGTCCCACTATTCTTGAACAATACTAAACGAGGGTTTAATATTTTTCAAACAATGGATAATAATGCATATGTTGCGTATCTTAGAGTCTCGACACAACGTCAAGGTGTGTCAGGATTGGGATTACAAGCACAACAGGAAATTATCAGAAACTATCTTAGCGGAGAAGAACCGATAGCTGAATTCGTGGAAGTTGAAAGCGGACGAAAAACACAGCGTCCCAAGCTACACGAGGCGTTGGAACTCTGCAAGAAGGAGAAGGCTACACTGATTGTCGCCAAAATGGACCGACTATCAAGAAATGTGACCTTTACGAGCCAGCTTTTGGATTCGGGCATAGAAATCGTATTCTGTGACTTCCCAAGAGCAAATAGACTGGTATTGACTATCATCGCAGCCATAAGTGAATATGAGGCTGGATTGATCCGTCAGCGTACCAGAGCAGCCCTACAAGTAAAGAAGGAGCAAGGGTGTCAACTTGGTAAACCTGAGAACTTGACGGGCAATATGGAGAAAGCTATCTCGAACAGCCGGCAAACGAACCAGGAGAAAGCGGCGAACAATCCTCACAACAAGAGAGCTGTTGCAATGCTGAAGATCCTGGTGAGAGAAACCAATAACCTGAGCGAGATGGCTAGAACATTAAACAACGAGGGTTTTACGACTAGCAGAGGAGGTAAGTTCACCGCCAAGCAGGTCTCGATCCTCATAAACCGATATCAACTGAAATGATTAAGACAATTAAAGAATTATTGATTGAGTGGTGGGCTGGAAACTCTACCACAAAAATGCCCATCCCCACAATCTACACTTACGAGGTTGAAGTGGATGGTAGGCAAATCCAGATTGTAAGCATGAGCAGAAGCCGGATATGCATTCACTACAAGGCGAGGAAGAAATATCCCAAAGCCAAGTACATCCGTGTAGTCAGCAGAAAGAGACAATACTGACTAAGAGCTCAATCACAGCTTTAGACGATTGATCATTCCACGATATTTAAGTGGTGTGAGGACTATAATTAGAAAGACGGCAAGCATTAGCCGTTTTTCTTTCGGCTTCGATGAAGCTAAATCATTATAAAAATGAAAATGGTCACCCATGTGATGAGTAACCATTTCCATGTGTTAGACGCTTATTTAAGAGTCTTACTTGATAGCTATCTTATGCGAAACGCCATTGATCACTACAATATAGATACCTTGATCGAGACGATGCTGATTTACTCCAGCTTTGACAGGAATATCGCATACGATTCCATTAATCGTGGCCAGTTGAGCAGTTCCATCATGGTGTGCTTCGATGAATAAAGTATGCCCCTCAACCCAAACCTTGTCAGCAACGGAAGTCAAGTCATTAACACCACTTGTGTTATTTACCTGTGCTTTGCAATCTGCCAGATGCCAAGCCTTATTCTCAGCATCAGCAAGAACGACATTGGTTAATACGATCTCGCTTTCAGCCTCAAGAGCTTCATCAGCTCGTACAGTCAAGGTTAAGATTCCTTGGCTATTACTTGCGAACGGAACTTTAGTGGGAGAATATGACAATGCACGAGATGACGTTTCGTCCAAGTTGTTCACCTTAGTCACATTATTCCCGATTGAAGCCGTATTCAAAAGAGTCAGGCCAGCAGGCAATACAATGTCACATTGCATAGCACTATATTGTGATGCATGATCTACATTGACTTGAAGGGTACGAACATCACCTGGCCTCAAATTCACGTTTTCAAGATGAAGTTTGTCATTACAATTCACCTTGTGTGACATGAGACGTGAAGGATCCAAGATGATGTTAATCACAGCATTGATATCGGCGATATTTATTTCACCATCCTCATTAACGTCAGCACGGTCACGCGTGTCTGCATCTACGTTTCCACCCAGGATAATGTCAATTACCGCATTGACATCAGCAATATTTACCTCGCCATCTCCATTAACATCACCCATGAGGCCGTTGCCCACACGGTAAACGAAGGTAGCCACGTCGCTATCATACAGGTCGGGAGCCGTTGCCATCGCCTTGATGGTGGTGGTGCTGTTGATGATGATTGGAGTTCCGTCATAAACCTTACGGGCTGGCGTGTTGTCACACGGACAGGAACCATCCAGCGTGTAGTAGATTGTAACGCCCTCGGTCATGCAATACAGATAGACAGCAGTGCCTTTTTCCACCTCGCTGCCGCTTGCGATCGAGGCCGTCGGTGTCGCAACTGTTATCTGGCTCTCCATCATCACTTTGACGAGTGTGGATGCTGTCAAGTCATAACCCTCAATGCTGTAGAGTAGCGAAGTCATCCCGGGCACGTCACCATCCACGGTGATGATGGCCTGACCGTTATTGTTGAGCGTGTAAGACTCGGCATCGGTCGTGGCAATCATCGGAGCTACACTTCTCACAGACAGGGTCTTGCCCCTTGACGCGTTAGCGGGTAATACAGTAACAGTCAACTGGCGGCTGTCGCCGTAGAGGATGTTCACGGTCGAGTCGGCTTCAATCGACTGGATTTCGAGTTCAACATCCAGCACGGCCTCGTAGTCCTCATACATCTCCAGATCGGCATAACTCTTCACGTCTTTCTTGACATGGAGTGTTACCTTGTCGGCATTGAACGGGATGTTGGCATTAAAGCGCACCTTCGAGGCGAAGGTCAAGCCAGTTCCCGGAGCGCGGCGAATTGAAGTGATGGCCAGCGGGTCATCCACCTCGGCGTTCAGCAACTCAATAGTACCACTAACGGGTGATCCATTGACAGTCACGGTAATGTTATCACTGTTCAGTGTCTCGGGGAACATGAACTTGTCGAACTCAAATTCCACAGCCTTGGGATAAGCACGGGCTTTGATGACCTCAGGCTGACGCATCTGCACCATGCCGATGTTCACGTCCAGTTGAGGAGGAGGCACGGGCAGCCAGTCGCTGTAAGTCGTCTCATAACCCTCCTTCTCATACTTCACCTGCCACATGCCGACGGGTACATCCCAGCGATAGAAACCATTCTCATCGGTGAGCAATGGATTCTCCTGGCCATACTGCTCTGCATCCCACAGAACGACCTCCTCATGCAGGTCTCCATACATATCCTCAACCGTCTCCTTGTAGTAACAAGTCGCAGTCACGCCCTGCAAACGGTTAGAGGGAACACCCTCATAAACAAATCCAGAGGGGTCGTGAATTGGGGTTGTAGGAGGTGTCTTGGGCTCAGAGGGTTCTGATTCCAGCTCTTTTTGACACTTCAGTGCTCCAATCTTATTATACAAGGTATTCATTTGGCTATTGAAGAGCCATCCGGTCGCCTTATCGACACCCCACGATGCGATGTATTTTAAGACGATAAACCCAACCGCGCCCAAAACAGTTTCCGAGGTCGCTAATGTCGTCCCATCTAAAGCAAGATCAACAGCTATGTTGGCTCCGACATAATTACCTATATTTCTAACGATACCAATTGCGTATATCATTGCACGACATGCATTTAACACATCATTCTCACATGGAAATATCGTCGATGCGGCTCCAACTACCGTAGCGATTTTTTCGGCACCATCAGCCACAGCAAAGGCAGAAGCAGCAACAGGAGCATATCTCATGAGGAATTTGCCCGAATTCATTAAGAATTTAGATTTTGGCATCTGCTCCTCTAGTCTCGCGGCAATAGATTTCCAGAATAGATGTCGATTAATATTTTTCGATTTGGTTGCATGCGCTTTAGCCAAAGACCATTCATTATGCAATCTGTTGTATTTATCCTGCAACGATTTTAATGGTGTAAACAGCTTTGTATCCTTAGCTTTATCAACAAAATCAGATACCAAATTTGACAATTCCTTAAATGTTCCTACCAAATTATTACAGTTGGCAAGCATTTCAGTATAATCGTCTTTGATTGAATTAACAGTCGCCCTGCCAAGCATTGCTAATATCTGATCGGCTTGCTTCTGCTTTTCTTCTATCTTATTGAATATGACTTTCAATTCCTCAATCAGTTCCGAAGATTCTTCTGAAGAAGCTAGTTCCATAACAGTCGAAGCAAACATTATTGATTTCCCGATATCGCTTAAAACGATTGTCTGGCAGATATTTTCTTCAAAATTCACATAAGAAACTGTGTCACTTCGGAATTTAACATAAATTGAATCGCCATTATCGGTAAAAATGGCCTCATATCCATTCACCAAAAGATAGGCAGGAGACAAGCCGTCGCAAGTGGTCGATGATATGGTGATGCCGTTTTGTTGGTCGACGTAATCAGAGTATTCCTGATAGATATATGTCTTATTGATAAATTCTATCTCTTGCTCAAGCTCTTGCAGGAATGTCAACATTCTGGTGATGTCTTCTGCTTCGGTAGCCTCAAGTTCTTCTTCTGATAAATAGTCATATTCCGAAGATGACTGCAAGTCAATGCCCAGGTTGTAAATAGCGTTTATTTGACTTATCACGTTGTCAAAACTATCATATGCCGCCAATAATGCATCGGTATTGTCTCCCGCATCTTCGATTGCGGCCCAAGCATTTGCCAGCATTTCATCGATATCATTCCGCCCTTGAACATATTCATCGTATTCACTTTTGGCCTCGCTGAGGACATCATTGAGGTGTGTGGAAGTAAATATCCATTCAGTATTAACTGAATAATCAACACTAACATTTACAGGCAGGTCGTTACTTGAAAAAGTTGCTGATGCCACCCATTGATTAGAATTCTCATCATAAACGGCCAGCAATCTATGAATGTTGTTATGATCAGTGAACACGTTCACAACCACATCCGACACAGTAGTTGTATCGTTATTGGTGAAATTGACTACGAAAGTAATGTCGGTAGTAGTAGTATAGGGCGAATAGGAACTGGGATTAACTGTCCCATTTAAGAAGTCAAAAGTTACCGTTACACTATGTTTCAGCCACCCATTATAGAACGTCATCACCACATTATCAACCTCAATCGCATTTTGGTCATAGAAACATTTAGCAACTTCTGTTTGAAGGACATAACCTTGAGCAGTCGTAACCTTAGCATAAATCCTATGTGTTGACAAATTGTAGGGGTTATACAATTCACATTGGGTTGACCAAGTGCCATTCTGCAGCGATGTAGTGTGACCGATGAGCACATCGTTGTCATAGATGTCGACCTCACACGCACCTATAGCCGTTCCCGAGATAGGGATCAGGGTTTTGGCTACAGTGGTCGGGACAGTGATTGACAATCCTTGTGCAGTGAAAGGCGCATTGCCGATGGGTTGGGTAATGTACTTGCCATTAAGTTTAAACCTTACAAAGGCACTGGGAGCGAAATCACCAGACATAGTCGGGATGGCACAGAAACGAACAATGTCACTATAGTTAGCCATGGGTATAGTGATACGGTTCCCGCTTGTACTATAACCAGCTAAAGCAGCCCCAGCCATAACAGAGTTGTCTATAAATGAACAGGACTCTGGTAAATCTACAATGAGTTGAACATCACTCACCTGATTGGCATACTGCTCCTTGAAGTCAATCTGGGCTCTATAAGTCAAGTAGTTGCCAACAACAATGCTTGGCTTGTTGACCGAGAAGGAAGTATGTTCGCCCGTATAGTAGAATTTGCTCTCGTCAAAGAATGGCACTTCGTCAATAGACACCAGACTGATGATGCCGCTATTGACTTGCACATCGTTCTTGACATAGTCATCGCCTTCGGTCAATCCGGCTGAGGCAAACTGATCCAAATCATAAATGGAATTAAAGAAGTCACTCTTGCCCATAGTGACAAGCTGATAATTGCCATCAGGTAACTCTTCTATCGTCTGTGTACTACCCGAGTAGTCGGCAGTTTTGACCAGTTTGTTCTCTGCATCATAGAGTGTTCCTGTCACTTTGGGATTGATGTTCCTATTGAATGTTGCAGTCACTTTACCCAATTCCTTAATATTGAAGGTTGCGGTCGCCTTTTGCTCTGCGATAGTTACGGTTGTCTTGACCGGCTTGAAAGCATTCTTGCGACTTGTCGCAGTCAGTTCAAGAACATTGCCGTCATTGACATCCTCCAACAAGACGATTTGCGGGTACTGGACGCTGATATCAGTGATAGCGTGGCCCGTGGTCATGTTATAGACCTCATAATCCACATTGTTATAGTCACTGTACCAATTCTGGGTTTCGGCTGACTCGCCCTCGGCATGAGCGGGAGTATAGGTCAAGTTAATGTTGACCACAGCACCAGTAATGGGGCTTAATGCTACATCAGGAACGGTAACAGTGCTGCCGCCACTCGTCATGTCGCAGTCAATGGTCTGGCTAATATAGCCGGTCGCAGCAATGGTCAATGTGGTAGGCACTGTAGAAGCATCTAATGAATACTGTCCCTGGTTGTCGGTGGTTGCAGTAATTATCTTGGTAGTACCACCGCCAAACGACTGCACTGCCGAGATCATTGAGCCATACAACGACTGGTTATTGGTCGCATCCTTGACCTTTCCGCTTAACAGCGTTTCGCCGATAGCCGACAACTGGCAAGAAATTTCGTTATTACCGTCCTTGACCGTGTAGGTGCTAGTTGACGGCAAGGTGTAAGCGGTTGCCAAATCTTGCGGTAACGACACTTGATACTTTAACTTGCGTCCAGCGGGCAATTTCTTGATGGGATTGCCTTGCAACAGCAACTCTCCATCCTCATCAAACCAAGAGATTTTGCATTGAGCAGTCACATCTTGGCCATTAGGTTTCTTGACTTTTAAGGAGACATCCTGAGGCTTTAGCAGCGAGGGAAAAATCACTGCAACATTCTCCTCACTCACTTCAACATGTTCTATTTTACCAAACAGATCTCCATATTGATTGGTCAGTGTCACATTCCAGGTGGAATTAGGCTCAACAGTAAACTTGTAACTTGACTTATCGGTCAAGGTGTAATGTTGAGCATCCCCGCCCTCTGCATTTGTGAGTTCCAAACGCATGTTAGCATAATCCTGCACATTAACATTTTCAGGAAGACTGACAGAAAGCACATGGCCATCATTAATGGGCAAGATTTCAAACTGGTTCCATCCTGACGCACTCTGATATGCCTCAACCGCAATTGAAGGAACATAAACGCACATACTGCTTAACACACCATTGAAGGCATTGTAGACTAAACTAGGTGGTTCAAGCGCCCAACAGATCACACTTTCAAGTCCGCTACAGTTATAGAACGCAGAATTGCCAATTGAAGTGACAGCTTCACCAATGGTGATGCTGGTCAGCCCCGTGCACTTATAGAACGCATAATTGCCAATTGAAGTGACAGCTTCACCAATGGTGATGCTGGTCAGTCCTGTACAATTCTGGAACGCACCATTGCCAATGGAGGTGACGGAGTTGGGGATGGTGATTTCTGTCAGCCCTGTGCAGCCAGAGAACGCATAATTGCCAATAGATGTGACGGAGTTCGGGATGGTGATTTCTGTTAAGCCAGTTAGTTTATATGCAAAGTAGCCTGGTATCTTTTTCACATTGTCCCCAATGACAATCCTTTCTATCGAACAAATGGAGAAGGGGTGGCCGGAAGAACTGAAATCACCACAATTCTCAGCATTGAAATAAACCGTTTTCAGCCCCCTGCAGCCAGAGAACGCATTTTCGTCAATAGATGTGACAGCGTTGGGGATGGTGATTTCTGTCAGCCCAGTGCAGCCCTGGAACATATAACTGCCAATAATGCTATTCTGGATGTTGATGTTTGTCAGTCCCGTGCAGCCAGAGAAAGCATTGGCCCCAACAGATGTGACGGAGTTCGGGATGGTGATTTCTGTTAAGCCAGTTAACGCATCCGCAAAGTAGGCTGGTATCCTTTTCACATTGGCCCCGATAACAATCCTCTCAATAGGACAATTGGAGAAGGGATGGTAGGAGGAGCTATTATTGAATTGACTACAATTCTCGGCATTGAAATAAACCGTTTTCAATCCACTGCAGTCTCTGAACGCACTGTTACCAACAGATGTGACGGAGTTCGGGATAGTGATACTCGTCAGTCCTGTACAGTTATAGAACGCATTATTACCAACAGAGGTGACAGAGTTCGGGATAGTGATTTCAGTCAAGCCAGTTAGTTTATATGCAAAGTAGCCTGGTATTTTTTTCACATTGGCTCCAATGACTATCCTTTCTACCGGACTATTGGAGAAGGGATGGACAGAAGAACTGAAAATACAATTCTCGGCATTGAAATAAACCGTTTTCAGCCCTGTGCAGCCAGAGAACGCACCATTGCCAATGGAGGTGACGGAGTTCGGGATGGTGATGTTTGTCAGCCCTGTGCAGCCCTGGAACGCATAGTAGCCGATGGAAGTGACAGAGTTGGGGATGGTGATTTCTGTTAAGCCAGTTAACACATTTGCGAAGTAGCTTGGTATCTTTTTCACATTGTCCCCAATGACAATCCTTTCTATCGAACAAATGGAGAAGGGGTGGCCGGAAGAACTGAAATCACCACAATTCTCGGCATTGAAATAAACCGTTTTCAGCCCTGTGCAGCCAGAGAACGCACCATTGCCAATGGAGGTGACGGAGTTCGGGATGGTGATTTCTGTCAGCCCTGTGCAGCCTGAGAACATAGAAGAGCCAATAATACTATTCTGGATGTTGATTTCTGTCAGTCCCGTGCAGCCTGAGAAAGCAGAACCGTTGATTTCAGTTACCGAGTTGGGGATGGTGATTTCTGTCAGCCCTTTACAGCCAGAGAACATATTCTGGCCAATAATACTATTCTGGATGTTGACGTTTGCCAGCTCAGTGCAGCCAGAGAAAGCACCATAGCCAATGGTTGTGACTGAGTTCGGGATGGTGATGCTGGTCAGCCCAGTGCAGCCAGAGAACATATTCCCTCCAATAATACTATTCTGTATGTTGATGTTTGTCAGTCCCGTGCAGCCAGAGAACGCATAGGAGCCGATGGAAGTGATAGAGTTCGGGATGCTGATTTCTGTTAAATCTGTTAGCCAACGTGCGAAGTGGGCTGGTATATTTTTCACATTGACCCCGATAACAATCCTCTCAATCGGACAATCATAGAAGGGATGATAGGAGGCATAGGATATATCGAAATCATTACAATTCTCGGCATTAAAATAAACTGTTTTCAACCCAGTGCAATTATTGAACACGTATCTTCCGATAGACGCTACCGAGTTGCCAATTGTAGCACTGGTTAACCCAGTGCAGCCAGAGAAAGCACCATAGCCAATGGTTGTGACTGAGTTCGGGATGGTGATGTTTGTCAGCCCAGTGCAGCCAGAGAAAGCAGAGCTGCCAACAGATGTTACGGAGTTCGGGATGGTGATTTCTGCCAGCCCAGTGCAGCCAGAGAACGCAGAGCTGCCGATGGAAGTGACAGAGTTCGGGATAGTGATGCCGGTCAGCCCAGTGCAGCCAGAGAAAGTAGAGCCGTCGATGGAAGTGACTGAGTTCGGGATGGTGATGTTTGTCAGCCCCGTGCAGCCAGAGAAAGCAGAGCTGCCGATGGAAGTGACAGAGTTCGGGATGGTGATTTCAGTTAAGCCAGTTAGCCCATTTGCGAAGTTAGCAGGTATCTTTGCCACATTGTCACCAATAACAATCCTTTCTATCGGACAATTACGGAAGGGATGGTAACTACTGTAATAATAACTACAATTCTCGGCATTGAAATAAATCGTTTTCAACCCCGTGCAGTTAGAGAACGCATACTGGCCGATAGTTGTTACGGAGTTAGGGATGGTGATTTCTGTAAGGCCCGTGCAGCCGTAGAAAGCATGGCCGCCGATGGAGGTTACGGAGTTCGGGATGGTGATTTCAGTTAAGCCAGTTAGCCCATATGCGAAGTTAGCAGGTATCTTTGCCACATTGTCACCAATAACAATCCTTTCTATCGGACAATTACGGAAAACTAAGCCGTTTCCGTATTCGTAATCAATATCACTACAATTTTCAGCATTGAAATAAACCGTTTTCAGTCCCTTGCAGCCAGAGAAAGCACCATAGCCAATGGTTGTGACTGAGTTCGGGATGGTGATTTCTGTCAGTCCAATGCAGCCAGAGAAAGCATGGCCGCCGATGGAGATAACAGAGTTCGGGATAGTGATACTCGTCAGTCCTGTACAGTTATAGAACGCACTGCTACCGATTGAGGTGACTGAGTAAGTGGTTCCATCGTGAGTGACGCTTGAAGGAATTGACACTTCATCACTGTAGTCATCAGTATTATAATAAGAAGTTCCTTTATAAGTAACAACTGCATTATCACCATCTATGTTGTAATAAATGCCATTAACCTCAAAATCATGAGCAACGGAGATATTTGGTAGCAGTAGCAGCAATAAAAGGGAAGCTAACTGGGTCCGAAATAGTGATTGTTTCATACGCATTTGAATTTAAGAGCCGTTTCTTGTCCTCTTCAGGCTCGGCGGGGTTTGTAGTTTAAGAGGTCTATGTTAACTGACGGATAAATGAATAGCGTGAGGACAATGTTTTGTTTATTCATCTTGGAGCTTCCATGTGGTCAAACAGGTCCACATCACAATTTCCAAGACTAGATAAAGCAAAAACGCCTTTCAGTTTATCCAGTACGTATTTTGATTATAAAGCCAATAATTGGAGCTACTTAATCGCCACAAATTTAGATTAATTATTTCTGATGTGCAAATTAAATAGTATCTTCTTTTAAAAAAACTGAATAATATAAAAAGAAGCATAGAAATATTTCCCAACTCAAAATAAAAAAGTGACAATCTAGAGCGAGGAAGATGTTATTGATTATTGAAAAAAAACTCATCGACAATCTCCATTTCCACCAACAATAATTTCCTCCGCCTGAAATCCCGTAGATGCCTTATAAATAACTAAAGAGAATTACGCCCCATTTTGGACTGCTGGCTTTAAAAGAAGAGACATGCCGGCGGATATGTAAGGGGCGACAACAATATAATGATGGAGAAGGACCGGCTAGCGAAGAGTTAGTCGGAAAACCACCATCCCGGACGTTATTATCTTGTTTTGGATAGACACCGGCCTTAAGCTGCCACCGTCAAGCCAATGAGAGAGTCCGATCGAAGTGTGATATCAATGCTGGAGAAGTGTTGATGTCGCTCTTCTTTTTTTTCGGTTCGGTCGGGGCAAAATGAAAGGGAACAGCCATTAACGCCATTCCCCTTCAAACTTATTACACTATGATTTACACTATGACTTTTCTATTATTTATGACTTCTTATGATAATGATACATCTGTGTAAACATGTCGGTTAACCTCCGGTGCAATTCATTGCGATGCTCATGCCAGTGCTCGCCTGGGTCACCGCCTCTTTCCAATAAAAAGCCTTCAAAGAACAATGCAAAATGCTCACCCAACATATTCATCAGGATACTGAAAGCATCTAATTCTTTACCACAGTCAAAAACAAGTTCTCCGGCAGCGTTCTTGGCAGCCCTATCCTTGAAAATGCTCTCAAGTGCGTCTCTTGCAAAGTCATTGTCACAAAAGAATTTTTGAGCAGACATCAGCTCGTCTTTTGTCCATTCTCTTTTCTCAAAAAAAAATAATAATTGAACCATAATTTTCTAGTTGTTTAAATATAATGTAGTTCGAAAAATTAGGCCCGCCGCCCTTTCACGATGACGGGCCCTGTACAAGAAATAGTTTGTCTATCTCATTTGTCTGGTCTTCTAAATGTATAGACCACCAAGGAGCGTGGTTAAGTGTTCATGGAACTTTTTGGCATCCTCTAGACTCAAGCCCTCATAACCTCTTTCGGACATGAAAACACTAATAAAGTGTTCTATTTGGAATGCCTGAAGATTCATCAACAGCCAAGTACCATTTACCTCATCTCCTCTAAGGTCAATGACATGTTCGCCGGCAGAATTTTTAATAGCCATCATTTCAAATTCGAATTCAATAGCGTTTCTCTCAAACTCGTTGTCAGCGATTTTCAACAAGTCATCTTTTGTCCAGACCGTCTTGTTTATTTCTTTAAACTTTCCCATTGTATTGTTTTTTTAGTTGTTAGAGATTATTCTATCTTTTGATGTTAGCCTCACTAGGTGGAGCTCTACCTGGAATTATATTTTTGTTCTTCCTCATACTGATCCATATTAAGGCCATTAAGTAAAATAGATTGTTCTTAACGTCTCACCCACAAATAAAATGCAATCACTACCAGGAAGAACCAGTTTGCCTCTTCCATATGGATTAGCCATATCGAATTGAGAATTAGGAGCCCAATTCTTTTTACGGGTGTTGTATTCCCGGAGCAGTTTATTCGATACAGTATAGATACTACTCCTGGGAATGATCATCCCTTGAGCCCAATCGTGTTCGTCCAAATTGGAGATTACAACCCGATTGCCAAAATTGAGAACGAAAATCCAACGTTGTACTCCATCTTCAAATGCTGGGTTGATGAATTCTTCCACTTCAATTATGTCATTCAAGCTATCGGACTCCAAGAGTTGAATCAAGGGTAGAGCAACTTTGTCATAAAAGTGTAAACCTCCAGACCATGAGTGCTCTTTACTGAGGCGTATACAATACCCAGTTCTTTTCACAACGATATTGCTGTTCACCAAGTCCGGTGAACCATTAGCAACTGTGACGATATTCTTTTTGCCAGAATATACAGAGCACAAAGCAGCTACGAGTTCACCAAGTTTGTCTTTTCTAACACGGAGCCCGGAATAAGTGTTATTAGTAAAGCCCATAAGGAGGATACTAATAAAACCACCGAAATCAGCGATACCGAGAGCATATCTGTCATTGTATATATTAAACTTTATTAATTTCATATAGTTTGTTTTTTTTTAAAATCAGGCCCGCCCTCTCACCACGGGCCTGGAAATAATGCTTAGTAATGATTTGATGCGCTGATCCCCGTATGGGGAGGATGCCTTGATGTAACCTTCTCCATAGCGATAATTAATGCATTACACGGAGTAAGTCCATCGTGAGACCGAACTGAGCCAAAGCTTCGTTATGAAGATATTCGGCAGCGGTCATGTAACCACCTTTACGGTATTCTCCCCCAACTTGATTCTCAAATCCTTGAGCCCACATGTAACCCTCAACCAACAAGCCGACAAGGTTGTGACTTTTATTCATCTCGTCAATAAGGTTGCAATTGTTCTGCTCAATAGCAAGATCTGGCGAGTTGAAGACAAAATACGGATCGGCCAGGATGCAGTACTCTTTAGGCTGATCGGGTTTAAGAAAGAGACCGACAGGGAGGATACTCTCCTTCAACGGGGCTTGTTCCGCTCCTGCTTCCTCACACTGCTTGAAACAACGGAGCCAGTACATTGCCCCAAAGTACTTCATGAACTTCGGGAAGAGTTCATCGTTTGACACGATAAATCCGATTTCATGGCCTACTTCCTGGCAAATTTCTTCCCGAAATTCGAAGACACTCTTACCACCAAAATCTTGACGGAAAAAGCGGCAAGTTCTCGAGAGGCAGAACGAGATAATGAAAATGGCTTCAGCACTGTTCATGTGTCTCGATGACTTGGGCAATAAATTGTTAGATAAATTGTTCTTTTTCATTCTTTTAGTTGTTAATTTTTTGTTGTATATGATTATTCTCATTGTGAAGCTCGATGGGAGGCACCCTACAAGGGGAGCGTTCGACTCATGGCCTGATGAATAACTAAGCGGCATAGGCGTTACAGTTTGAAATAATTAACGTCAAGGATTGTAACGGTGCCGTCATCATTCACCACAGGAAACAGATTGGTACCGCAACTTTCGCTTAAAGCCGCCGCTAGCCTGTCGATTCGAATGTTGGCCTTTTTGAATGGGGCTTCGTTCAGGATTTCCAGGATTACGGTGCCAGCGGGATGTCTCTTACCTGCTACTTCGGTCTTGAGCAACTCGTAGCGAACGTAGATACCGTCCTCAAAGTCAAGCAGGCCGACATTGAGGTCTGGGCTAGTGAAACACCGCAGAACCTCTTTACCTCGAATTGAGAATCCTTCTTCCTTCGGGCAGATGGTAACCATATGAGGTTTTACCTGGTCATCACCGAAGAATGGTGTTACGGTGTTCAAAATTTGACTTTCAGCAACTGTCATAATCAATTGTTTTTAAAAGCCCCACCGCCCACCATGCCACCGACAGGAGGTGGGGCTCATTGAATAGTTTAGCGTTAGATGGTCTTCTTGAAGTCTGCAAATGCCTTCTTGGCCGCTGCGATGGCGTCATCCATCTTTTTCTTTTCCACGTCCAGCTTGTCTTGGTTAGCCTTGCGTTCCTTCATCTTGGCCACAACGTCGGACACAGAACCGCGTTCATAGACCTTACCAGTACTAGAGATACCAGCATCAATGATGCTCTGGATCTGCTCGTCGATGACCTTAATCTGCTCGTCGATGTCGGGCGCCAGAGGGTTCTTCTTGACAAAGGCCTTGAAGTTCTTGGTGAAATCCAGGATGAAGGCTGACACCTTGTCCTTTTTCTTGGGGTCGAGTCCCTTGTTACGCTCCTCGTTCATGAAGAGCTTGAAGTGCTTGACAAAGTCAGTGTCAACACCGACCTTGCTGTTATAATCCTGCTTTGCGGTGAATATAGCCACAAGCATTGCCATCGTGAGCATTCCGTTCTTTTCACAGTCGGGATTGCCGAGCCTGATGGTTTTGAAGATTTCTATGCCAGTGTTTGCCTTTTCCTCGTCTAAAACGGGCACTTCTCCCTTGAGAAGATCTTTCTTCTTGACTGCTTCCTTCTCACCCGTCAGACCATAGTCACGGAACTTCGGGCTAGTGTTCGGGAGTATTTCCTCAGCCTCTTGCTCCTTGGACTTCAGCTTGTCCTCAACTCCGCTGATGACTTCATTCTGATTCCTGATATCAATCATATTCCAGTTGGAGTCGTAGGCATTAATTACGCGGACGTATGCATTGATGTCTTCAGGAGTCGAGATGATAACAACATCAGCCTCGTACTCGAAGCCACTACCTTCAACGGCAGCACGACGATGTTGACCGTCGAGTACGACGAACATGCGGTCGATGTCAGGATGATCGAGGGTGATTTCATTACCATCATCATCGTTGAGTTTTGTGCCCAACTTCAGAGCGACCTTTGCAGAGCAGACAGTGATCGGCTCCGAGAAACGCTTTTTGCCCTCTTGCTTCAAAGCATGAATGAGTTTGTTCACATGTTTCTCATCCACCTTGCGGTTGGCGGCATAGCTAACCAGAATGATAGCGGCAGCCAACAACTTCTGCAGGTCATACTTCAGAACCACCTGAGCTTCCACACCATTCTCGCTGAGGCGTGCCTTCAGATTGTCACGCACCTCCTGGTCCTCGACTTTAATCAGTTTGAGCTTTTCAGCTTTTTCTGCCTGAGCCTTCGAGTCTTGCTCAGCGGTGTTCTCATCACCCAGGACAGCATTGTCGCTCTCCGTGGTGGTAGACGTAGCCTCAATACTCTCACTAACAGCGGGAGTTTCCATGTCGCTGGCTGCGGTATCAACCGGCGACTGGGACTCGGACGAACCCTGGATGGGCTCAGCTACGTTTTCAACTTGGGCCTTTGCCAGGTCCACTTCGCCCGCATTCGGGGCGGCAGAAGTCAAAACTTGCTTCTTCATAGTCTTTAATTTTTGATTAAAAAAAGTTATTAAAACGGGTATATCCCTTATTCTTCTTGTTGGGACGGGAGGCTGGTCTCAGGCTGCATGGAATCGAAATGCTGTAAGGCAATTCAGATCTATGACAGGGATCGCAGAAAGAAATGCCCAGTCTCTTCGCCTGCTCATCAGTGAGGTCAATCTCATGAATAATCAGTCGACCCTCATCGGCGGCCTTCTCAATTTCCCAAGTACGCAGGTCTTCCAGTTCCTCGGGAGACATACCTTCCGTATCCACCACCTCAGCATTCTCATCCTCAATGATTTCGATAAAACCAAGTCGATGGATACGGCCTCCATTGTTTGAGGGTTCAACTACGCTCATTCCCTCGTTGAGCTGTGCCTCTGCACCCATCTGGGATGTTTCGGCCGGAAAGTCAATCATTTTCATATTAATAATGTTTTATAACAACTAGTTAAGTTGGTTTCTCTCAATAAGTTCAGTGATGTCACTCATCTTGAAATACACACGGCGGCCTACCTTGCTCACTTTGATGATGCCTTTCTGGCGCCACGTTGCTAGCGTTCGAGTGGTTACGTTGAGTAAGAGAGCTGCCTCGCGCGTACATATGTATTTGTTTCCCTTCGAAAGCCCTTCGGACTTTTTCTCAAGCAAGAGGGCCTTGATCTCGTTCAATTCCGTCTGGATTGAGTCCAGTTGATCTTGCGGCAAAATAGCCATGATTGTTTTGTCCATTATAAAATGTTTTAGCGCACCTCCAACGTGGAAATGCGATGCAAAATTACGAACAAGGTACGGTAACTAAATAATTCTAAATCAGTGGCTTACAATAATTCATTAAGACTATTTAGAAATGCAGTTTGCTATTGAGAATTTACTCTAAAACCAATTTAGAATGCTATTAAGAATGTTTAGAATCTTCCTTCGTTCATCAAATAATGATAATGAGACCAGGAAAATTAACATATTTTAATATATTGCATCGTCTTGTTTTTTTGTTGGGAAACATACTACAGCAACAGTTGATAGAAACACTATGAAACGACATAATTCAGCGCATGACTTAGAGTAAGCCTCAATTTTCATATGAGGTTGTTTCGGTATTTTAAGAAATGGGCTTGAATCTGAATTAATGGTTGTGTGTAGAGAATTTGCCAGAAGTAGAAAAGAGAATTCCGGTCGAGTAAAGAGCAGAGTAAAATGTTTTAGCAATGTTTTAGCAGGAAAATAAAAAAGCGCCAAAACTCAGTGAGTTTCAGCGCTTTACGCTTGATTTTCAGTACCCAGAGCCGGGGTCGAACCGGCACGGGTGTTACCCCATTGGTGTTTGAGACCAACGCGTCTACCGATTCCGCCATCTGGGCGAATAGCGGGTGCAAAGGTAAGTGTTTTTTTTGAAATAGGGGCAAAAAATCGCTGTTTTTTTACAAATAACGTGATTTTGGGTGTGTTGTGTCGTTGTTTGGGCTTGGTTTTTAGTAATTTTGTCGCACAAAGAAAAATGAAATGTGATGGAGAATAAGCAGGAGAATCCGTTTGCCAGGACGGCGTTGATGTTGGGAGACAAGGCGATGGAGCGTTTGTCGCGGTGCCGCGTGGCGGTGTTTGGCATCGGTGGCGTGGGCGGCTATGTGGTCGAGGCGCTGGCCCGCAGTGGGGTGGGGGCGCTGGATTTGATTGATGATGACGAGGTGAGCGTGACGAATATCAACCGCCAGATTTTTGCGCTTCACAGCACCATTGGGCGCGCTAAGGTGGATGTGGCGGCCGAGCGTGTGCGTGACATCAATCCGCAGTGCCGGGTGACGACCCACAAGATGTTTTACCTTCCCGAGAATGCCGATGAAATCGACCTGTCGTGCTTTGACTATGTGGTGGACAGCCTTGATACTATCACGGCCAAGATGGAGATTGCCCGTCGCTGTTTGCGCTTGGGGGTGACGCACATCTGCTCGATGGGGGCGGCCTACAAGATGGACCCGATGGCGTTTCGCGTGGCTGACTTTGACGCGACGCGCATCGACCCGCTGGCGCGCATGCTGCGCAAGCTCTTGCACCGCGAGGGTATCCATCATTTTAAATGTGTATATAGCGAGGAGGAACCGCGCAGGAATCCTGATGTGCCTGTGTATGTTGATGGAAAAAAACAGCCGGGCAGTAACGCGTTTGTTCCTGCCGCGGCCGGTTTGTTGATTGCTCGCGAGGTGATCGTGGACCTTACAAAGGACCTCACGACGGATCTCACCTCCAACCTCACTAGCAAGGTCTAGTCTCTTTATTTCTTCTTTGACTTCTTGGAGCTCTTGCCTGAGGAGCTTGACTTGCTGGTGGATTTAGACTTCTTGCTGGCTTTGCTTGATGACTTGCTATTGTCCTTGGACGAGGCGCTCTTCTTGCCGCCTTTCTTCTCGGATGCTGCAGCCTGACGGGCTTCTTCCTTGGTGGGAATCTTGATTTTCTCACCAGCCTTGATTTTGTTGCCGTTCTCGATGCCGTTAGCACGCTCGAGGTCCTTGACCGATACGCCAGCCTTCTCGGCAATCTTGGTGAGGGACTCACCCTTTTGCACCGTTACCTCGCTGGGCTGTTTGGGCTTGGAGTGCTTTTTGCTCTTGCTGCTCTTTGAGCTATGTGCGGTCTCGGTGTTCTTTCTGTCCTTGGATTTGCTTTCCTTCTCGTTATACTTGGCATTGCGCGAGCGCCAGTTGCTGGCGTTGCGTTTCGACGCATTTTGCCTGGCCGTCTGGTCCTCATATCGCGATGTGGCGTGGGCTTTCTTGGCCGTCTTGTTGCTGGTCTCGTTGTCGACATTCACGGTGTATGAGCCCTTGTAGGGAGCCTTGGACGAGGCTTCACGCTCAATGTTCTTCACCTCGTCAAATTGCGCCTGCTCACTCTCGGTGTCGTCGTTCATCGCCAGGTCCTCGTTAGGCGAACTGCTGGTGTTGTTGATGCCAAAGTCCTCATTGTCGGCGCTGGCATTGTTGTGGACGGGGGCAAGCACCTTGAGGTTGTCGCCGCGTCTCACCCGCTCGCTGCTCATGTTGTTCAGCGACATGAGTTCCTCGGTCGTCATGCCATACTTTGCTGCGATGGTCGATAAGGTCTCACCGCGGCCCACCTTGTGGGTATAAGTTTGCGGGGTGCTGGCTGATTGACCGTTGACATATTCCTCGATGGTGGATACCTGACCTCCCGGCTCGACAATGCTGCGATGGGCATACAAGTCGTCGCGGTAATTGTCGATGCTGTCCTCGCTCATGATGAAGCTGTAGATCTGCTGTGACGGCAGCACGAGCGTGTAGGGGTGGTTGTCACCCGGGATCACATCGGCGCGGTACTGCGGATTGAAGGTGCGTATCTCCTCGATGGGGATGTTGAGCACCTGGGCAATCTGGGCGAAGTGGATGCGCCTGTTCACGCTGACGGTGTCGGTGATCAGGGGCTTGCGTGCCAGCGAGGGGCTGATGTTGTGCTGTTTGTAGTAGGTCATCGCATAGTTGGCCGCGATAAAGGCGGGCACATAGCCGCGTGTCTCGCGGGGCAGGTACTCATAGATGTCCCAAAAGTCCCCCGTGCCGCCATTGCGGTGCAGCGCCTTGTTGACATTACCCGGGCCGCAGTTATAGGCCGCGATGGCCAGTGACCAGTCATTATAGATCTGGTACAGGTTCTTGAGGTATTTGGCGGCCATGGCGCTTGACCGATAGGGGTCGCGGCGCTCATCGACCAGCGAATTCACCTCCAGCCCCAGGCCCTTGCCGGTGCCGATCATGAATTGCCACAGTCCGGCGGCTCCCACGCGCGACACCGCGTTGGGATCAAGCGCGCTCTCCACGATGGGCAGGTACTTGAGTTCCAATGGTAGACCCTCTTTTTCAAGCGCCTGTTCAAAGATGGGCATGTAGTACAGGCTCATGCCCAGCATCTCCTCGACTAGCGTGCGGCTGCGGTAAACATATCGCTCGATGTGTTTGCGCACGACCTGGTTATAGGGCATCTCGATCACCGAGGGGATAGCAGCGAGGCGACGGATGAAAGTCTCCTCACTCACTTCACCATGAGACTTGTTTTCCACGTCGGCATCCAGCACCGCATAGTTCTGCAGGTACCAGTTGGTCATCATCTTGTGCACATCGGCATCAAAACTCTCGGGGAAGACAATGTCGTCATCGGTAATCGTGTTCTTGAGCGACAGGATGTTGTTTTTCTCGCGTGGCGTTGCCGTCAGCGTGACTGTGGTCAGCGTGGCCGCGAGCAGTAATGTCAGGAGTCGATGTTTTGTCATATTTTGTTTTGTCGTTAAGTTTCGTTGTTAAAAATTGATGGCGCACTGCAGCCCCAGCGAGGGTGTGCGCCCCCCAATCTGGCCGCTGTCGATGGCTGTGGGGGCAACATCCAGCGTGAGGTCGGGAGATATGTCAAAGTGGGCGAGCGAGGCGTCCACATAGGCATCCACGATGTTGATAAGATAGACACCCACCATGGCGATGACGCAAATCTCACGGTAGCGCCGGTAGTAGTCGCGCTTATTTTTCATGACCTTTTGTAGCCATGCCTTGTCCAGGTCGCTCTCCTTCACGGTGTCATCATCCATCACGTCGCGGTAACCCTTGGAATAGTCCTTGTACATGCGGTTATTCCATGAAGCACCATAGGTCAACCCCACAAATGAGCCCACCACAATGGGCAGTTTCCAGTAGCGGCGGTTATAGATTTGTCCAAGTCCAGGGCACAATGCCGACAACCACAGCGCCCGTTGCGGGTCGGGGTTGAACGTGCGCACCTTGCCCAGGGGGACGTCAGTGGTGTTGTCGGTAAGAATCTCTACATTATCAATCCCCTGGATCGAATCAATCGAGGCAAAGGTGATGGTGTCGCCCGAGGCGTTAACTATCCGCACGGGACGATTTTTCCCCATATCGACGGTGTCACTCACTGCTATCGTGCGGCGCACGTGGTGGCCGGTTACTGGTTGTGGCTTGGTGATGACGGTATCGCCAGCCACGGCAACCGGTTCCTGGGCCGCGGCGATAGCATCGTGGCACAACAGGCACATCACCAGTGCGGTGACAAACCAGTGCCGTCTCATGCAATATGTCATCAATCGTTTCACCAGTGGAGTGGGGGGTTAAGCGTCCTTTAATTGGTCAAAGATGCTGATGATCTTCACGAGTTGTTCCTCGGTCGTGAACGGGAAGGTAATTTTCCCCTTGCCCGACTGGTCGCATGTGAACTTCACGGGCACGCCAAATGCGGTGGACAAGTGCTTTTGCAATATCTCATAGTCCTTGGCATTCACGGCCTTGGGCGCATTGGTCCCCTTGCCTTGCTCATTGGCGGCAGCCTGTTGCATCTGCTTGGCGCGTTGTTCCACCTGCCTAACTGACAGCCCTTTCTTGATCGTCTCGTTATAGAGCTTCAACTGGAGCTTGGGGTCGTCAAGCGACAGCAACGCTCTGGCGTGTCCCATGTCAACAGCGTGGTCATGCAGGCCCAGCTGCACCTCGGCGGGCAACTTGAGCAGGCGCAGGAAATTGGCGATCGTGGCGCGCTTCTTGCCGATGCGCTCGCTCAGGCGTTCCTGAGTCAGGTTATACTGGTCGATGAGTTTCCTGAATGTGAGCGCGATCTCGATGGCATTGAGGTCCTCGCGCTGGATGTTCTCGATCAGAGCCATCTCGGTGACCTCGCTGTCGTTGGCCGTGCGTATGTAGGCCGGCACCGTGTTCAGTCCAGCCAGTAGTGACGCGCGGTAGCGCCTTTCGCCCGAGATGATCTGGTAGCTGTTGTCATCCGTGCTGCGCAGCGTCAGCGGCTGGATAATGCCCAGCTCACGGATGCTGGTCGCCAGTTCTTCGAGCGCATCCTCGTCAAAGTTCTGGCGGGGTTGGTCAGGATTGGGGGTGATTTGGCTGATGGGTATCTCGTTGATGGCCGAGGAGCCCTCGGTTTGGATATCATCCATCGAGATGAGTGACCCCAGGCCGCGTTTGAGTGCTTTACCTTTCATTATGATGTAGCGGTTATTCTTTTATTATCGTTGTTGGTTGTTATTCAATTCTGTTTATTTACCCTTGCCACGAGCGATGATCTCCTGGGCGAGCTGGATGTGGCTCGTCGCGCCACGGCAGGTGGGGTCATATTGTGTGACAGGCATCCCATGGCTCGGCGCTTCACTGATGCGGATGTTGCGCGGAATGACCGTGTTGAACACCATGTCGCCAAAGTGGCCCTTCAGTTCTTCAAAAATCTCGTTGGCAAGCCTCAGTCTAGCGTCATACATCGTGAGCAGGAAGCCCTCGATGCGCAGGCCGGCGTTGAGTCTGCCCTTGATGATGCGGATGGTGTTGAGCAACTTGCTGATGCCCTCCAGCGCAAAATACTCGGCCTGCACGGGGATGATGACACTGTCGGCAGCGGTTAGCGCGTTGACGGTAATCAGTCCCAGTGACGGACTGCAGTCGATGATGATGTAGTCAAACTCCTGTTTCATATCACCGATGGCTTTTCTCAATACACGTTCGCGGCCTTGTTTCTCAACCAGTTCCAGCTCGGCTCCCACGAGGTCGATGCGTGAGCCCAGCAGTTTGAGCCCTTCGATTCCGGTGTCAACGGCGGCACTGCGCATGGGATAATCATCAACCAGGCATTCATAGATGGTCGATGACATGTCCTTGGGCTCGATGCCCAGCCCCGAAGTGGCGTTGGCCTGAGGGTCGGCATCGATGAGTAGCACGCGCTGCCCACATTCGGCCAATGCCGCCGACAGGTTAATTGATGTTGTTGTTTTGCCTACGCCGCCCTTTTGGTTGGCGACTGCTATTATTTTTCCCATTGTGGATAATCTTCAATTTGTCTGTTATGTTTTGCAAGTCTTGACTTGCCCAAAGGGCTACAATTCCAAGGGTTAACCATCAGATGTCAACCCTTAACTGTAGCCTCGAATGTTTCACGGGCACAAAGTAACAATTTTTCGCTCAAAAAAACGCCAAAAACTCCGTTAAAATCGTTGAATTGTTCAAAACTATCGTGAAATGTCAATAACTCGTGGAACATTCATTTTTTTGCATTTTTACCTTATAAACTCGTGTCCCAACGGCTTAGTGCCACCAGACGGATGCATGAAAAAGTGGCCGCATCGTCACGACGCAGCCACCCATTGTAAACCTTAAAACATCTTTTTTAGCGGGCCTTACCTATTGAAAAACCTTGGCCCGCATATCGTGAATGCATGTGTGTAAACACAGGGAATTGTCATCTGCTTTTTTCATGAAACTACAAAGGTAATGTTTTTTTTATTAAAAATCCGTAAATAGTGCTATAAAACAAACAAAAAGTAACATTTAACCTTATTTTTTCTGCCAATGTGAAAAAATGGTGTAATTTTGTGGGCTCTAAAAATTGAATCTGGAGCACTGCGACTTAATATTTATTGTTATTTGGCTGATAACCGCACATCTACTTTACAAACCAAACAATAGATTAACAACAATAGATTAACATTCAAACCTAAAATAATAGATTGACAAATGAGAAAATTAATTTCACTGTTTGTGTTAGCACTATTGGTTAGTGTTCAAGCATTGGCCGTGCCAGCTCGTAAAGGTATCGTCCAAGTACCTCAGCCCGACGGCACGTTGCTGTCACTCAAGTTGATTGGCGATGAATACTATCATTTTAACACTACTGCCGATGACTACACCATCATGCTTAATGAGGCTGGCGCCTACGTCTATGCTCAGCGTGATGGCTTAACCCTAGTGCCCACCCAGGTGCTGGCTCATGATGCCGGTTCCCGCAATGCACAGGAGTTGGCCTTGCTTGCCAACACTCCTAAACTCCTGGTCGATGAGACGTCAGTCGCTCAGGCCCACGTGAGAAGGGCTAAGCGCGACGTGGATATGTCTAACTTTGACTTTGAGAACTTCCGCGGTCTCGTGATTCTGATTGACTTCAGCGACAAGCAGTTCGCAAGTGAGAATCCTCAAGAGTTCTACACCCAGATGTTCAGCTCTGAGAATTTCACATCCTATTACGACCCCGTCACTCAGCGCAATGTGAATTGCCCGGGTAGCGTGCATGATTACTTCAGGGATCAGTCCAATGGCGCTTTCTGCCCCCCATTTGATGTGTATGGCCCTTATCGTGCTTCTTACACCTCTAACGGAACGACTTATCCTGCCCGCTCTACCCAGTGCAACAACCTCATGTCCAGGATCACTTCTAATGTGATCAAGGAGGCTGACAGTGATATTGACTACTCAAGGTATGACAACAACAACGATGGCAAGGTAGACATGGTTTATTTCTTGGTTGCCGGCTATGCCTCGAGCAGCTCGGGCAACAACTCTGGCTACCTGTGGCCCCATGCCTCTAACTTGAACTACTATATTTTTACACAATATGACGGCAAGTGGATGGACCGCTATGCTTGCTCAACCGAGTTGTATGGATGGGAAGACACACCATCGACAGTTACCGTCGAGGGCATCGGTACCGTGTGCCACGAGTTCAGCCATGTGTTGGGTCTGCCCGACTTTTATGATACCGACTACGCTGGTAGTGGCGGCGAGAGCCACCATCCCGATGGATGGGACATTATGGCTGGTGGCGGCGATTACAATTATGGTCGTTGTCCTGCGGGCTACACTTTCTATGAGCGTTATGCTCTGGGGTGGGCTAATGCCAAAACCATCACCAGCGAGGGTTCCTATGTGCTCAATCCCGTGAACACATCGCGCGAGGGCTACATCCTGCGCACTCCGGTTAATAAAGAGTTCTTCACCATCGAGAATAGGCAAAGGACCGGTTGGGATTCTTATATTCCCGGCCATGGCATGATTGTCACCCGTGTGGATAGCACCAATGCGAGTGTGTGGGCTAACAACAAGGTCAATTGTAACCCTGATCATAATTACTTTGAGATGTTGCGTGCCGGCAACAGCACTTCTGGTGATTCGTCGAGTGACCCGTTCCCCGGAACCTCTGGTAACGTGATGATCACTAACGAGACCACTCCAAACCTCACGACCTGGTCGGGTCAGCCCAATGATTTCTTGATCACTGGCATTGCCGAGAAAAATGGCGTAATCACTTTCAATGTGCTCTCCGAGGAGAGTTTAAAGACGATTGTTGAGGACTTTGAGTCAATGCCGGTAACCACCACTACCGCCGAGAAAGGCGTGGAGGGCGCATTTGCCACGTGGGACTTCACCAAGTGCGGCGTGCGTGCTCCCGGCGAGGATAAGGCCAATGGCGAGAACAGCGTGATCATGAAGCTGCCCAGCACCTTCTGCAGCATCACCCCGGTTTATTACAATTTCTATATGGCCAGCTTGACCGTGTTCAACACATCGAGCACAGTGACCAAGATCACGCTCGAATACTCGGTCAAGGATAACAGCGAGGGAAAACCCATCTGGGTTACTGCGCCTTGCTCTTCTGGCGATACCATTGCCGAGGCGCCAGTCAGGTCTAAGTCAACGCTTTACTGGATACTCGACTTGAAGAATAATCAGCCTGCCAAGTTCCGTATCTACGAGCGTGCCGGTCACAAGACCGCTGCCACCTATGCCGATGACTTCACCCTCTACTACACTGGCGAGGAGGGTGGTCCTGACCAGGATATTCCCGGTGACGTGAACGGTGATGGCGAGATCAGCATCTCTGATATCAACGCGATTATCGATGTGCTTCTGGGCGGTTCGGCCAACAATGCTGACCTTCAGCGCCGTGCCGACGTCAATGGCGACGGTGAGGTGAGCATCTCTGACATTAACGCTGTCATTGACATTCTCTTACAATAGATAAGACACTAAGATTCAAGTATAACTGCTATGAGAAAAATTTTATTGCTACTCGTGGTGGGATTGTGTGGCATGATGGCACATGCAATCCCCGCCGATCCCACGCCCGTCAAGGTGACACAGCCTGACGGCTCTACGCTCACCATCAAGTTGCATGGTGACGAGTTCTTCCATTTCACCACCACTAGCGATGGTTACACAGTCGTGAAAAACAGTGGTGGCTATTACACCTATGCGCGTCTCGATGGCGACCACCTCGTTGCCAGCGACCGCATCGCCCGCGACCCTAGCCGCCGCACTGCGGCTGACTTGTCGTTCTTGTCCACATTGCCCAAGCGACTCACCTCACGCTCAGCAGCCACTGCCGGCGCCAAGAAGTTGGGCCGTCGCAACAGCGCGATGCGTCGCGTGGGTGCCGAGGGTGAAATGGATTATGATAGTTTCCGTGGACTCATCATCCTCATCAACTACACGAACAAGAAGTTCTCGATGCCCGATGCCAACAGTTTCTATGACGACATGGTCAACACCCATGATTACACGGGTTATGTGCTCAATAACCGCCGTGTGAACATGACAGGTAGTGTGAGGGACTATTATTATGATAACTCCAATCATCAGTTCGACCCCTCGTTTGACGTGGTAGGTCCTGTGGATGTGCCTTATTCAGCCACCTATCCTCAGAGTACCTCTCGGGCCGACGCCGTGTTCCATGCGGCAATCGTGGCTGCCGACTCGCTGATCAACTACAGCGACTATGACAGCGATGGCGACGGCTATGTCGATATGGTATTCTTCCTGGTCGCTGGCTTCTCGGCTAACTATGGCGGTAATAACGAGGGCTACTTGTGGCCTCACATGTATTACCTCTTCAACGAGCCTCCGCGCGATGGCGTGGGATTTGGCCTGTATGCCAGCTCCACCGAGATTGCCGGTTGGGAGGGATATTACTTTGACGTGAACGGTATCGGCACCTTCTGCCATGAGTTTAGCCATGTGCTGGGATTGCCCGACCTCTATGATACCGACTATGAAGGAACTGGTGGCGAGAGCCTCAACCCGGGCAGCTGGTCGATCATGGCGGGTGGCAGCGGTAATAACTACGGGCGCAACCCCGTGGGCTATAGCCTCTATGAGCGCTATGCCCTGGGATTTACCAAGCCCGTATTGATCGAGGAGAGTGGATCCTATGAGATGCAGCCCCTTGACGAGAGCAATGTGGGCTACCGATTGAATACCCCCATCGATAAGGAGTTCTTCCTCATCGAGAACCGCCAGGCCGGCAAGTGGGACCGTTATCTGCCCGGCCACGGCATGCTCGTTGTTCGCGTCGATTCAACCGATGAGCGCATCTGGTGGATGAATGAGGTGAACTGTAACCCCAGCCACATGTACTATCACCTGTTGCGTGCCAACTATTCAGGACACGACAGTGACTCTGACCCGTTCCCCGGCACTATGGGTGTTACCCGCATCGCCAATTTCACCAATCCTAGCCTGAAGGCTTGGGACGGCACCTTCAACGAGTACTTCATTGACAATATCGCCGAGCAGGATAGGCTCATCACCTTTGACATCATGCCCGACACCTCTATCTTATCGGTTGTCGAGGACTTTGAGGCGATGCCCGTTAGCTCCAACCTCTCCAACAAGAATGTGCCTGGAGTTTTCTGCAACTGGGATTTCTCTAAGAGTACTATCAAGGAATATGAGGCCAATGGCACGCTCAACCAAGGTGTGGCAATGAAGAAACCCAGCTCGCTGACGACAACTGCTCCCCTGAAGATTATCCCTTATATGGCGAGCTTCTCGGTCTACAATCCCACCTCGACCGAAGCCAATGTCAGACTGTCCTATTCAGTCGATAACGGTGAGAACTGGATTGCCCTGCCCGAGGGTGTACTCGTCGCTCAGCCTAAAAATCGTACTACCACTTCGCTGATTTTGCCTTATGACAAGCCCATCATGCTGCGCTTTAACCAAACGTCGGGCAGTGATAAGGCCAATATCTTCCTCGACGACGTCAAGCTTTACTACAGCGAAACTTGGCCCGATCCCGTGGTCAAGGGTGACGTGAATGGTGACGGCGAGGTCAATATCGTAGACGTGAACGCGATTATTGATGTGATCTTGACTGGCGATGCCGCCGACAAGGGATTTAACGCCGATGTAAACGATGATGGCGAGGTCAACATCGCCGACATCAGCGCCATCATCGAGATCATCCTGTCGTCAAATTAATGGTAAGGGATTATCCTAGTGATTATTCGATTTCTTTTCACTAATCACTAATCACCAGAATCATGGGGATGCCTAAATGCGGGCATCCCTTTTTTCGTGTTTGATTTTCCCTACCAAAATCGGTTAACTTTTTATAACATTATTTATCTAAAAATATTTGGGTAATTACCATAAAGGCAGTACTTTTGCATCAAAGTTGGAAATATTAATACTATTCATCCTAAATGAACATCGCGTTGTGAAACGTGGTGTTTATTTTTTATTGGTAATAATGGGGCAAAATTGAAAAAATGACGCTATGGGAGCTTGAAATCTCAAGATTAATCAGTATCTTTGCACTTTCCACGATTATTCATTCACTCTTTGACTAATAAACTGTTATGCTAAGGAAAATCCGCATCACGCTCGCGACACTCATGATGATCATGGTGACGCTGCTGTTTCTTGACGTGAGTGGCACGTTGCATCACTTTTTGGGATGGACGGCCCGCATCCAGTTCCTGCCCGCGATTTTGGCCCTCAACGTAGTGGTTATCGTTGCACTGGTATTACTCACACTCATCTTTGGCCGCATCTATTGCTCGGTCATCTGCCCGTTGGGCATTTTCCAGGACATTGTCTCGTGGTTTGCCAGCAAACACAAGAAGAACCGCTTCACCGCTAGCCCAGAGAAACGCTGGTTGCGCTACGGCGTGTTGGCGCTGTTCGTTGTGGCTTTTATTGCCGGTGTCCACTCGCTGGTGGCTCTGCTAGCGCCTTACAGTAGCTATGGCCGCATGGTGACCAACCTGTTGCTCCCCGTCTATCAATGGGGCAACAACCTGCTGGCTGCCATCGCCGAACGGGCCGATAGCTACGCCTTCTACGGCGTTGACGTGTGGATCAAGAGCCTGCCCACCTTCCTGATCGCTATAGCCACATTTATCATCATCGCCGTGCTGGCATGGCGTGGCGGACGCACCTATTGTAACACCATCTGCCCCGTGGGCACCATTCTGGCCCAGCTGGCACGTTTCTCGTGGTTCAAGGTCTATTTTGATGCCGACAAGTGCAAGTCGTGCAGCCTGTGCACCAAGAATTGCAAGGCATCGTGCATCGACTTCAATACTCACAAGGTGGACTACACGCGTTGCGTCACTTGTGGCAACTGCATCGAGAAGTGCAACTTTGGTGCGTTGCGTTATGGCCATCCCAAGGCGGTCGCCCAACCCGTCAAGACCGATGAGAAGAATACCGACCAAGCCCGTCGCGCTTTCCTCGTGGGAACAGCTGTTGTGGGAGCCGATGTGGCCCTGGCTCAGGCGGCCAAGAAAGTGGATGGTGGTCTCGCTGTCATTCAGGATAAGGTCCAAGCCAAGCGCGCGACACCCATCACGCCTCCAGGCTCAGTGAGCGCTAAGCACTTTGCCCAGCACTGCACAGCGTGCCAGTTGTGTGTCGCCAAGTGCCCCAACGGCGTGCTACGCCCCTCGACTGATCCCATGAGGCTGATGCAACCCGAGATGAGCTTTGAGCGCGGAGCCTGCCGCCCCGAGTGCGTTACCTGCTCCACCGTGTGCCCCACGGGGGCCATCAAGCCCATCACCGTGGCCCAGAAATCCTCGACCATGGTGGGACATGCCGTTTGGGTCAAGGACAACTGTCTGGTGCTGACCGATGGTGTGAGCTGCGGCAACTGCGCGCGCCATTGCCCTGTAGGGGCCATCATGATGGTACCCAGCGATCCCCAGGATGATACATCGCCCATGGTGCCTGCTGTGAACATCGCCATGTGCATCGGTTGCGGCACTTGTGAATATGTTTGCCCGGCGCGGCCATTCAGCGCCATCTATGTCGAGGGACACGAGGTCCACAAGGAGATTTAACCACCACCTTTTCAAGCAAGAATTATGAACGACAACAAGCATATCGACAACAATAAAGAGAGCGGCAAGACACTGAGCCGCCGCACGTTTCTCAAGGCTCTCGGCCTGGGCACGGCCACTGCCGCCGCTCCTGCCATCGTGAGCTGTGCCACTGGCGATGACCACAAGGCACCGGTTCAGGAACCGCCCGTGGGCAAGATGACCTACCGCGTCAACCCCAAAACCAAGGAGAAAGTCTCTATCTTGGGATACGGCATGATGCGCTTGCCTGGCACCGACGGCAAGCCCTTTGGCCAGGGCAATGACGCCAAGATTGACCAGGAGATGATCAACAAGCAGGTGGACTATGCCATCGAGCATGGCGTGAACTACTTTGATACGTCTCCCGCCTATTGCAAGGGCCTGAGCGAGCGTGCCACAGGTATCGCCCTGAGCCGCCACGCCCGCGACAAGTACTTCATCGCCACAAAGCTCTCCAATTTCGATCCTGCGACACAGACCCGTGCTGCCAGCATCGAGATGTTCCAGAACTCACTCAAGGAGCTCCAGGTCGATTACATCGACTACCTGTTGCTGCATGCCATCGGTGGTGGCACGGGTGAGGAGGCCATGGAGCTTTACAGGCAGCGATACGTTTATAATGGTATCCTCGACTACCTGCTTGAGCAGCGCGAGAAAGGCGTCATCCGCAACCTGGGCTTCTCCTATCATGGCGAGATTGCCGTGTTTGACTATCTGCTGGCCAACCACGACAAGTACCACTGGGATTTCGTTCAGATTGAGTTGAATTATCTTGACTGGAAGCATGCCAAGGACTTCAGCGAGGAGAACACCAATGCAGAGTACCTGTATGCCGAGTTGGCCAAGCGTGATATTCCCGCTGTCATCATGGAGCCGCTGCTGGGCGGACGCCTTGCAGCGATGCCTAAACCAGTGGCCAGAAAGATTCTGGAAAGGGACCCCGAACGCAGTCTCGCCTCTTGGGCCTTCCGTTATGCCGGCTCTTTCCCTGGCGTGTTGACCGTGTTGAGCGGCATGACCTATATGGAGCACCTCAAGGAGAACCTGTGTACTTACAGCCCACTGGAGGAACTGACCGATGAGGAAAAAGAATTCCTCTACGGCATCGCTGATGAAATCGTGGGTTACAACACCATCCCCTGTAACGACTGCAAGTACTGCATGCCGTGCCCCTATGGCATCGACATTCCCGCCGTGCTCACCCACTATAACAAGTGCATTGCCGAGGGCAACCTCACTCGTGACCGCAACGATCCCGATTACGCCCGCGCGCGACGCGCGTTCCTCATTGGATATGACCGCAGCGTTCCCAAATTGCGTCAGGCCGACCATTGCATCGGCTGCGGCAAGTGCGTCGAGCACTGTCCCCAGCGCATCCAGATTCCCCGCGAGATGGAGCGCATCAACAACTATGTCGAGGCCCTCAAGCGTAACATTGACCGTGGTCTGAAAGGATAAACATCACGATTCATGACACTGGTTGATATCCTATTGATCCTGATTGTGTTGGGTGGCGTGGTCCTGGGCTACCGCAAGGGGTTCATTGGGCAGTTGTCGTCACTCATCTCGTGGGTGGTTGCTATTGTGCTGTGTTACAAGTGCGGTGACCTGGCTCAGGACATTTTCCTTTCCATCGTGCCCAGCGCTGCCCAGTGGCCGTTGTCGAGCATCACGGTCAAGACCGTTTCGCTGGCATTCGCGTTCCTTATTGTCATGCTGGTCATCAGGCTTGTCATGCGCTTGTTCAAGGGGGCCTTGAATACAGTGAACTTGGGCTTTGTCGATAAATTGGGCGGCTCATTGCTGTTCATGTTCAAGCATGCCTTCATCCTGAGTATCGTCTTGAACCTGCTCTATGCCATTAACCCCGACATGGACACCTTTGGCACCGAGCACATGCTCAAGAACAAGCCCTACGAGATGACACTCGACCTCATGCCCATCGTCTTGGGCAGCGACAAGATGCCCAGCGACTCGCTCAAGCTCTACCGCGACCTCATCGAGCCCGTCCCCGTCGACACCATAACCAATTAAAAACAAGAGGAGATCAATATGCGTCTCCTCTTGTTTTTAATAATTGTTATTTCAGTTTCTTATTGTTTCCAAGTTGTCTGGAGGCGGTGCGCAGCAGTCTCCGTTATCTCCGTTTCCTCCGTTATCTCCGTTTGGTATGCGGCGTTGACAACGCCGTCATTTATGATTTCCCGTCCGCTATGCCTGGTTTATTTTTCCTTGGGGAGGAGGATCTCGTCGAGCCAGCCGTCTTCGCGGTATCGGCACAGGTCCACGTAGGCGTCTATTCCAGGAATAATGCCCGTCTCGCTGTATTGCCAGATGGTGTACTCGCCCTCCCAGTTGATTTCGGGTTCGCTGCTTGAGTAGCGCCCGATGTAGAGGTGGTGCTTGTTGAAATGGGGGGTCAGGTTCTTATTGTAAAATCCCATGGTGCTGTAAATCATGGGTTGCACACCATAGTGCCGCTCGATGAGGTTGCAAAACTTGCTCACGCTGTCGATGAGCTGGCTGCGCGACCAGTGACCGCGTACCTCAACGTCAAGCATCGGAATCAGGTCCTGGATGGATTTGAGGGCATACTTGGAGAAGTTCTTAAACTGGGCATCGATAGACGATGTCGAGGTGATATAGTGATAACTTCCCACTAGCAGGCCATAGTGCCTGGCCTCGGTGATGTTGGTGGAGTAGTGCGGCGAGCGGTAGGTAGCCCCCTCGGTAGCCTTGATGTAGACGAAGCGGATGTCCTTGTCGCTGCTCACCTTGGCCCAATCGATGATGCCCTGATGGCTCGAGATGTCGATGCCGTCATAACGGGCCTCGGTGTTGCGCGGGGGCACACTTTTGGTGGTTGATGCCTTGTCGGTCGAGTTGTGGCATGAGCACAATGCGGCCACTGCCACTAAAACTGGTGGCAGCGCCCTCATGAGCCTGGTATGTGCATGTTCAATCATTATCGGCCGAACTCTTATTGGTTTTGCGGCCCTTTAGTTTTGCATTGCGTATGCTGTCGTTGCGTTGTGACTGCGATAACTTTGAGGATGTGGTGTTCAGCAAGTTGGCCGATTTGTTATTGTCTTTCTTGGCCGTTTGTTGCTGCTTGGCTTTTTGCTCACGGGCTTTAGCTGCCTCGGCTTTGCGCTTGGCTTTAGCCTCGGCTTCTTTTTTTGCTGCCTCTTCACGGGCTGCTTGGCGCGCCTTTTCTTTCTTTACCTGTTCGGCTTTTTCTTTAGCCTTTTCTTTGGCTTTTTTGTCGGCTTCAGCTTTCTTTTTAGCCTCTTCCTCGGCTATTCTCTTGTTGCGCTCATTCACCTTTTTCTCTCTTTCGGCTTTGCGCTTTTCTTCTTCGAGCTCGCGTTTGCTCTTAGCGGGAGCGGGCTTTTGCTCAGTCGTCATATTCACGCTCTTGGGCGCATCCTTGTGGTCAACGATGTCCTTGATGCTGCTCTTGGGCCTTGCCTTGCCGGGCTTGTACAGGATGTTCTCGATAGTGAAGCCCTTGTTAAAGCGGCTCATGTCCACCAGGTTCTCCCTGACAGCCCTGAATTTGCCGCTCTCCGAGAACTGCCACAGGATCCACTTGATGTTGACGTTGGGACTAACATCGCTGTACTTGGCAATGAACAGGGGATACTCCTTGAATGCCAAGCCCAAATGCCTGTTAAAGAATGTCTCGCTGGCATAAATCATGGGTTTGCAGCCATAGTAATCCTCGACGATGTCCACAAACACCTTGACACTGTCGCGCAACCGGTCTCTGCTCCAGTTCTTGTTTTCCTCGACGTCAATTACGGGAATCAGATCCTGCTCATCGCGGTTGGCCGTCTGCAGGAAGTTGATGGCCTGGGTCCTCGCGCTGGATGTCGTCCTGAAGAAATGGTAGCTACCCACCTTAAAGCCGTGCTTGCGGGCATTCCTGATGTTTTCCTTGTACTTGGAATCCACGTGGTTGCTACCTTCCGAGGCCTTGATATAGACAAATTTTATTTTGGTGTTCTTTCTCAGTTCTTCCCAATTGATGGAACCCTGATGCTTTGAGATATCAATGCCGTCATATTGCACCTTGCTGGGATCAACAGGCGCTTTCTTGGGCTTGGGCGGTGTGGCGGGCTTAGCCGTGGTGTCGGTCACGGGCTTTGTGGGCTCTTGCTTCACAGGCGCCTTCTCTTCCTTGACGGGAATGGGTTTTTCGGGCACCTTATTGTCCTTCTTTTCAGGTGCCTTGTTATCTTTCTTGTCAGCCGCCTTATTGTCGTTTTTATTGTCGTTATTTGTGTCTTTGCTCTTGGCGGTTTTCTGCTCAGTATTCTTCTTGTCCTTTTCCGCAACTCGGCTACGGGTAGGTTTTTTGATGTCATTAGCCTGCTGAGCCGCTGTCGAGATGGGCAGCAGCAAGAGCATGACCGTTAAAAATATGTGATATATCCTAGTTTTGCACATGACCTAATTGCTATCTTGAGTGTTCCTTAGATGAAATTTGGCTGCAAAGATAGTAAAAAAGTTTGACTTTCTTGCCATTCTCATTAGCACTGGGTCTTTTTTCTTGTGTCGGGTGTTGGCTTGGCGGTCGGCACTAGTGTTAAAAAATGGGCAATCAACCTGATGAATCATTTTTTTAGTTGAAAAAAATGCGAAAATCCGCTTTTTTAGATGATGGATGAACAAAAATTCTTAACTTTGTAGGATTATCAAAATTCAATAAGGGTTAAACTTTACGTAATATGGCAAAAAAGAGCGGACTACAATCGTTGAAAATGGAACGGCGCGAGTTCCATGACAGGGTCATCAATTTCTTTAACCAGCAGGGCGAGGGGTCATTCAATTACAAGCAGGTGTCGGCTGCCGTGGGTGCCAATACACCCAAGCGGCGCGCTCTCATCGTCGAGATCTTGGAGCAGTTGTCGGTCGACGGCTTCCTCTCCGAGGTGGGTACTGGCAGCTTCAAGGCGGTCAACCGCTCGTCGGTGGCCGAGGGCATCTTTATCCGTCGCAGTAATGGCAAGAACAGCGTCGACACGGCTAGCGACGACGGAGACCCCATCATGGTCGCCGAGCGCAACTCGATGCACGCCCTCAATGGTGACAGGGTTCTGGTGCACATCAGTGCTGCTCGACACGGCATGGAGCCCGAGGCCGAGGTAGTTAAAATCCTGGAGCGCAAGGAACAGGTGTTTGTCGGCACCCTGCAGGTGATGAAATATTTCGCTCAACTGGCCACCGACAGCAAGTTCCTCGCTACCGACATTTTTATCCCGCTGGATAAACTCGCTGGTGGCAAAACCGGCGACAAGGCGGTGGTGAAAATCGTGGAGTGGCCCGAGGAAGCCAACAGCCCCATCGGTGAGGTTGTTGACGTGCTGGGCATGGCGGGTGAGAACAATGCCGAGATTCATGCCATTCTCGCCGAGTTTGGTCTGCCATACAAGTATCCCGAAAATGTGACCCAGGCCGCCGAACTCCTTGAGCCGGGAATTACACCCGAGGAGATCGCCCGTCGTCGCGACATGCGCGACGTGACCACATTCACGATTGACCCCGCCGATGCCAAGGACTTTGACGACGCTCTATCGATAGAGAAACTCAAGAACGGCAACTGGGAGATTGGCGTTCACATCGCCGACGTGAGCCACTATGTCACCCCTGGTTCCATCATCGACAAGGAGGCCTATGAGCGCGCCACGTCGGTCTATCTGGTGGATCGCACGGTGCCCATGCTCCCCGAGAAACTGTGCAACTTCATCTGCTCACTACGCCCCGATGAGGACAAACTCACCCACTCGGTTGTCATGGAGATGGATGCCGAGGCCAAGGTGAAGAAATACAAGATTTGCCATACTGTCACCCGCAGCAACAGGCGCTTCTCCTATGAGGAGGCCCAGCACATCCTGGAAACGGGTAAGGGCGACCTGGCCGAGGAACTGGCTGTGCTCAACGAGATGGCCAAGCAGTTGCGCCGTCGTCGTTTTGAGGAGGGCGGATCGGTCTCGTTCAACCGCGAGGAAATCAAGTTTGACATCGACGAGCAGGGCAAGCCCACCGCTGTGCATGTCCATGAGGCTCAGGATGCCAATAAGCTCATCGAGGAGTTCATGCTGCTGGCCAACTGCAAGGTGGCTGAGCACATCGGTAAAGTGCCCAAAAACAGGACAGCCAAGGCCTTTGTCTATCGTGTGCATGACCAACCCGACCTGGATAAATTGCAGAATTTTGCTGACATTGCCGCCCACTTTGGCTACAAGGTGCGCACCAAGGGCTCGGGCAAGGACATCAACAAGTCAATCAACAAGATGCTGGAGCAGGCCAAGGGCAAGCCCGAGGAGGAGATGCTCTCCATCCTGGCCATCCGCTCGATGGCCAAGGCCATCTATAGCGCGACCAACATCGGCCATTATGGCTTGGCGTTTGACTACTATACTCATTTCACTTCACCCATTCGCCGTTATCCCGACTTGACGGTTCACCGCTTGCTCGACCAGTATGCCGCCGGTGGCAAGAGCGTTGACCCCACCAAACTCGAGGACCAGTGCAAGCACATGAGTTCTCAGGAGCAGTTGGCTGCCAATGCCGAGCGCGCCTCCATCAAGTATAAGGAGGTCGAGTTCATGGGCCAGCGCTTGGGTGGTGTGTTCACGGGTCACATCTCGGGTGTGACCGAGTGGGGCCTGTATGTCGAGCTTGATGAGACCCATTGCGAGGGTTTGGTGGGCATCCGTGGCTTGGATGACGATTTCTATGAGTTTGACGAGAAGAACTACTGCATCCGTGGACGCCGCCGTGGCCGTGTTTATCGCTTGGGCGATCCCATCACCATCCAGGTGGCACGTGCCGACTTGATTAAAAAACAGCTCGACTTTGTGCTTGTGAATGAGGAGAATCCTGCTGGCAGCCACCGCATCGACAAGGAGCCCATCACCGAGCAGAACAGCCGCAGCATGGGTGGCAAGCTCTCGCGTGACGAGCGCCAGCGCATGAATTACGAGGGTGGTAGTGCGTCACGCCGCCAGCAGCGCGGTGCCCGTGGCAACAGCGCCCGCCGCCAGGCTCGTGAGGCTCGCGGAGCCAACCCCGATAAACCCGGTCGTCCCCGCAGGACGGGCCGCTCGGGCAAACCCCGGGGCCGTAAGAAATAGGCTTTAGGTATTAGGTTTAAGTGATTATCCGTTTTATCAGTTAATTCCGTTCTATCCCTCCCTCTTCCACTCGAGATAATGAGCACCACACGACATACAGTAAAACTCGAGACTCTGGGCTGCAAGCTCAATTTCTCTGAGACCGCAACCATGCAGTCGTTGCTTGCCGAGCATGGCATCATGCCTGTTGGCAAGGATGAGGCGCCCGATGTGTGCGTGGTCAACACGTGCAGCGTGACCGCCCTCGCCGACAGCAAGTGCCGGCAGCACATCCGCCATCTCATCCGCCAGTATCCTGGCACGCTCATGGTGGTCACTGGCTGTTATGCCCAGCTCAAGGGCGAGGAAATCGCCCAAATCGAGGGCGTGGACATCGTGTTGGGCAGCGAGCAGAAGCCCGACATCGCCCGCTATGTGTTGCAGTGGTTTGAGGACCGTCAACGCCAGTTGGCTGTGACGCCTACTAAGGATATTCGCCGTTTCTCGCCGTCATGTGACCGTGGTGACCGCACCCGCTATTGGCTCAAGGTGCAGGATGGATGTGATTACTGGTGCACCTATTGCACCATCCCTGCCGCGCGTGGGCGCAGCCGTAGCGGCACCATCGCTGAACTTACTGCTCAGGCGCGCGACGTGGCTGCTGAGGGTGGCAAGGAAATTGTCATCACGGGTGTGAACATCGGCGATTTCGGTAAAAACACGGGCGAGACATTCTTGGACTTGCTCAAATCTCTCGACGATGTCGAGGGAATTGAGCGCTATCGCATCTCATCGATTGAGCCCGACCTGCTCACCGAGGACATCATCGACTTTTGTGCCCGCTCGCGCGCCTTCATGCCCCATTTCCACATCCCGTTGCAGAGCGGTAGCGACCCTGTGTTGCAGTTGATGCACCGTCACTATGACCGCCAACTGTTTGCCGACAGGGTAGGGCGCTGCCGTGAGCTCATGCCCGACTGCTTCATTGGTGTGGATGTGATGGTGGGCACTCGCGGTGAAACCCCTGGTTTATTTGAAGATAGCTATAACTTCATCGCAGGACTTGACGTGCAGCACCTGCATGTCTTCCCCTATAGCGAGCGTCCTGGCACCAAGGCGTTGAGCATCCCTTATATTGTTTCCCAGCCCGACAAGCAAGAGCGTGCCGCCCGCATGATTGCCTTGAGCGACAAGAAACAGGCCGCTTTCACCCGCCGTTATTTGGATACCGTGCGCCCTGTCCTGCTTGAGCATGGCCGCGGTAAGGGTCTGATGCACGGTTTTACTGACAACTACATCCGTGTGAATGTGCAACCCGATATGTCTCTCGCCAACCGCATAGTGAATGTCAAACTCCTCAAACTCAACGACGACCTGAGCGTCGACGCTCAAGTAATCTAAAAACTAAGGACTTCCTATGAAACAAGTTGCCGTCATCATATTGAACTGGAATGGAACAGCCCTGTTGCGCCGTTACCTGCCCACCGTTTTGGCGGGCACCGATGACGCTATTGCCGACGTCATTGTCGCCGACAACGGCAGCACCGATGACAGCCTCAACGTGCTCCAGCGGGAGTTTCCCCAGGTCAAGGTGTTGAGATTTGACAATAACCTTGGTTTCGCCCAGGGCTATAACGTCGCTATTGAGCAAACAATGTACCCCTACTCGGTGCTGCTTAACAATGATGTGCGTACGCCCCAAGGTTGGCTCAACCCCCTGCTGGACTACATGGAGACCCATCCAGGCGTGGGTGCCGTGATGCCCAAGCTGCTTCATGACCGCGATGATGGCAAGCAGATGTTTGAGTATGCCGGCGCGGCTGGCGGCTATATCGATTGTCACGGCTATCCCTACTGCCGTGGGCGCATCTTTGAGTACCTCGAGGAGGACAAGGGGCAGTATGACGACGGTCCTAAGAGCGTCTTTTGGGCGACGGGTGCTTGTCTGATGGTGCGCAGCCAGCTTTATCAGGACGTGGGCGGACTGGACAAAGACTTTTTTGCTCACATGGAGGAAATCGACCTCTGTTGGCGCATCCGCTTGGCGGGTAATGACTTGATGATGGTGCCCACCAGCAGTGTCTACCACTTGGGAGGCGGTAGCCTGCCCAAGGGCAACCCCCGCAAGACCTATCTGAACTTCCGCAACAACCTCTTGCTGTTGCACAAGAATTTGCCCACCAGCGAGGGCAAGCGTCTGTTGTTCACCCGGCGCTTGATGGATACGCTCGCCTTTGGCATGGCTCTCGCTAAGTTCCACTTCAAGGATGCCTGGGCGATTATCCGCGCCCATCGCGACTTCCGCCAGATGCGCTCGCATTATACCTCTCAGCCCTCGGTTAACCTGCTTCGCGCGTTGCCCGAGGAGCACGTCAACATCATTACCGCCCATTACCTGCGTGGTGTGAAGCTTTATTCTCAACTCAAGATGAACTAGACATGTCTTAAAGGCCCTTAATTTCCCTATAGTCCTTAAGGCCCTTAGAGCCCCTAAAAATAAAAATAGTTATGAAAAAGCTTGGATTTGGACTCATGCGTTTGCCGTTGGTCAACCCCGATGACCAGACGAGCATCGACATCGAGAAGTTTAAGGAGATGGCCGACAGGTTCATCGAGCGCGGTTTCACCTATTTTGACACCGCCTATCCCTATCATGGAGGCAAGAGTGAGGAAGCCTTCAGGGAGGTTGTCGTGAAACGCTATCCGCGTGAGGCGTTCACCATCACCAGCAAGATGCCCGTGTGGGCCATCAATGAGGTGGCCGATTTGGATCGCGTTTTCAACGAGCAGTTGGAGCGTTGTGGTATCGAGTATTTTGACTACTACTGGCTGCATGCCCTTAACCATGAGCGTGTCGAGGTCATTGACCGCATGGACGGTTGGGGCTTCCTCGCCCGCAAGAAGGCCGAAGGCCGCATCCGCAACATCGGCTTCTCGTTCCATGATGATTCGCAACTGTTGGCCGAAATTCTCGAGAAACACCCTGAGGTTGACTTTGTCCAACTCCAAATCAATTACCTTGATTGGGAAAGCCCCGCCATCGAGTCGAGGACCTGTTATGAACTGTGTGTGAAGCATGGCAAGCCCGTTCTCGTCATGGAACCCGTCAAGGGAGGCTCATTGGCTCGTGTGCCCCAAGCTGTTGAAAAATTGTTTAAGGACTACGCCCCCGATGCCAGTGCTGCCTCGTGGGCCATCCGCTACTGCGCCTCATTACCCAATGTTTACATGGTCTTGAGCGGCATGAGCGACATGGAGCAGCTCGAGGACAACACGAGCTACATGCAGGACTTTGTGCCCCTCAACAACGAGGAGCAGAGCATCATCGCCCAGGCGACCCAAGTCATCCGCGACTCCATCGCCATCCCTTGCACTGCCTGCCACTACTGCAGTGAGGGCTGTCCCCAGCAGATTGCCATTCCAGAGTACTTTAACCTTTACAACAACCTGCAACAGTTCCCCGATCAGCGTGGTAACTGCAAGCTTTACTACGGCTTGCTCGCCAAGAACCATGGCAAGGCCAGCGAATGTGTGGAATGCGGACAGTGCGAGGCCCAGTGCCCACAACACATCGACATCATCGACAGCCTCAAGCTCGTCGCCCAATCCTTCGAGGAAGACTGACCTAAACTCTCAAGTAATCCAGCGGATTGTTAAGTGGTTCAATATTATAAATTCTGGAACGATTTGTCGGTTAAAACTGGCCCTATTGGCCTGAATTGACCTATAGGGCATATAACCTCTGTAAATCTAAAAATGGGTTAAAAGTCTTGACAAACCCTCCCTGATGTTGTAATTTTGCGCCAAATTGGGTTTTTAGGCTTTGGCAACTAACACTCAGAGAGCAATTCAAGCCGAGAAACCGAAAACGGAAAACAGACAATTGTATATGGCTAAAGAAGAAAAGAAAACTCAAGTCGAGAACCAGCCCAAGGGCAAAGTTTCCTATCCACTGGGCAAAATCAATTTCATTCTCATGGGCATCTGCCTGCTGTTGATCATCATCGGCTTTTGGCTCATGACGGGTAGCGCCAATGTGGGCGACACGTTTAATGCTGACGTGTTCGAGAGCAGTCGCGTTACCACTGGCCCCATCATCGCTTTCCTGGGTTTTGTGCTCATGGCATTTGCCATCATCTACCGCAAGAAGGATAACAAGGGACTGGACGACAACACCGACACCAAAGAATAAGCCCTCATCAGCATGGATCTGCTGCAAGCAATCATTATAGCTATTGTGGAAGGACTCACCGAGTTTCTTCCCGTTTCGTCAACAGGCCACATGATTATCGCCCAGAATCTGCTGGGCGTTCCTCAGGGTGATGCTTTTGTGCATGCGTTCACTTTCATCATTCAGTTTGGTGCCATCCTGTCGGTAGTGGTGCTCTACTGGAAGCGGTTTTTCCGTCTTGACCGCACGCCAGCACCCGTTGGGGCCTCGTCATGGCAACGGTTCAAGCACAAGTGGTATTTCTACTGGCTGCTGCTGGTGGGCGTGCTGCCCGCTGTCATCATCGGCTTGGCTGCTAAAAAGTCGGGCTTGCTCGACTGGCTACTCGACAGCGTCATGGTCGTCGCCATCATGCTGGTGGCCGGAGGTGTGTTTATGCTCTTTTGTGACCGCATCTTCAACAAGGGTAGTGAGGACGTGAAGCTGGATGAGCGCAAGGCTTTCAAGATAGGTCTCTACCAGTGTATATCAGTTATTCCTGGCGTGAGCCGCAGCATGGCAACCATCGTGGGCGGCATGGCACAGAAACTCAGCCGCCGCAAGGCCGCCGAATTCTCGTTCTTCCTGGCTGTGCCTACAATGGCTGGCGCCACTCTGCTGGACCTTGTGGATTTGTTCAAGGACAATGCCGATTGGGCAACTTCCCACAATATCATGGTCTTAATTGTGGGTTGTGTTGTCGCTTTTATCGTTGCGCTGCTCGCCATGAAGTGGTTTGTGAATTTCCTGACCAAGTATGGCTTTAAAGCCTTTGGCTGGTACCGCATCGTTGTGGGTGTACTCATTTTGGTCCTGCTGTTAAGCGGTCAATCGCTGCAGATGGTGGACTAGTGGCTAATGACTAATAGAATGCTAAACCCGATAGAAGGAGAAATATTCTGCATCGACAAGCCGCTGCGCATGACCTCGTTTGCCGCGGTCAAGAAAGTGCGTGCCGTCTTGCGCACCCACTTGAAGACCCGTCAGGTCAAGGTGGGCCATGCCGGGACGCTCGACCCGCTTGCCACCGGTGTACTCATCCTGTGCACTGGCCATGCCACCAAGCGCATCGAGGAGTTGCAGGCAGGAGTCAAGGAGTACATCGCCGACTTGAGGTTAGGAGCAACGACACCCAGCTATGACCTCGAGACCCAGGTCGATGCCACCTTTGAGTGGAAGCACATCGACCGACCGATGATTGAACGCGTGCTGCAAGAGCAGTTCACGGGAAGCATCGAGCAGGTACCCCCCGCTTTCTCGGCATGCAAGGTTGATGGCAAGCCCGCCTACAAGCTTGCCCGCAAGGGACAGGATGTGGAAATCCGTCCCAAAACGCTCGTCATCGACGAGATTGAGACCCTGCAATGTGGGCTGCCCGATGAGCCCACGCTGCAAATCAGGGTAGTGTGCAGTAAGGGTACCTATATCCGCGCCCTTGCGCGGGACATCGGCGAGGCATTGGGCAGCGGAGCCCATCTCACGGGCCTGAGGCGCACCCGCGTGGGAGACCTCACCATTGCCGACTGCCTCACGCTCGACCAACTGGTCGAGAAACTCGACAACGAGGAGTATGTCTCGCCCGAACAGGCAGCTGCCGAGCGCCTGGAGCGTGAGCGTCAGGAAAACCGCGAGCGTGCCGCTAGGCAAAAGGCCGAGCGCGTCGCACGCCAAGCCGCTAAAAAGTGCGCTGCACAGCCCAAGCGCACATCACAAATAAAATAATCTGTTATGATAGAATCGTTCCATTAGTCTTAAGTATAAAAACTAAGGACTATGGACTAAAAACTAAGGACTAAAAAATATGAAACTTTCAGAATTCAATACCCAGATGCCCGAGGAGCTCATCGCTTCCTATCCCTCTCCCGTGCGCGACGAGTCCCGCCTCATGGTCTTGCATAAGCGCAGCAACCAAATCGAGCACCGTGTGTTCAAGGATATCCTTGAGTATTTCAACCCTCATGACCTGTTTGTGTTCAATGATACCCAGGTCTTCCCCGCCAAGCTTTTTGGCAACAAGGAAAAGACCGGTGCGCGCATTGAGGTCTTCCTCCTGCGTGAACTCAACCCCAACAACAAACTGTGGGATGTGCTTGTCGAGCCCGCCCGCAAGATACGCATCGGCAACAAGCTCTACTTTGGGCTGGACGACTCGATGGTGGCCGAGGTCATCGACAACACCACCTCACGCGGACGCACGTTGCGCTTCCTCTACGACGGCGACCACGACACGTTCAAGAGAGACCTGTACAACCTGGGTAACACACCCTTGCCCTACTATATCCAGCGTGATGCCGAGCCCGAAGATGCCGAGCGTTACCAAACCATCTTCGCCAGCAAGGAGGGCGCCGTGGTGGCTCCAGCAGCAGGCCTGCATTTCTCACGCGAGCTCATGCGACGCATGGAGATCCGTGACATTGACAAGGAGTTCCTCACGATGCACATCAGCCTGGGCACTTACCGCGACATCGATGTCGAGGACCTCACCAAGCACCGCATGGATAGCGAGGAGATGGACGTGAGCGTCGAGCTCGCCGAGAAGGTCAACACCCTGCGCGACGGCGGCAACAAGGTCTGTGCCATCGGCACCTCGGTGCTGCGCGCCTTCGAGACCTGCGTGGGCATGAACGGACACATCAAGCCCTATGGCGGATGGTCCAACAAGTTCCTCTTCCCGCCCTATGAGTGCACCACATGTGATGCATTGGTGACCAATTTCCACATGCCTTACTCCATCATGCTCATGGCACAGGCCGCATTTGGCGGATATGACCAGACGATGGGCGCCTACAAGGTGGCCATCGAGGAGAAATACCGCTTTGGCGCCTACGGTGACGCCATGCTCATCCTCAACGACTAATCGTTTTTGAAATTGGGGGAGCGTCCCCGAGAGTAGAAGAAATGTGTTTCATATGTTATTGGGTGGCTTTCGATGTGAATCGATGGTCACTCTCCTTTTTGTCCATACGTGTGCCAGTCTCAAGTAGAAGATGCACACGATTAAACATCATTTAAAAACATTTTTTGCGGCTTTGGATTCCCATTCTGACCGAATAATAGGGGAAATATCAAAAAAAATCACTATCTTTGCAGATTATTAGTTTTGAATTAATATTAACAATCAATTTAATAACTCAAAAATCTTCAACTACTATGTGGTTAACTAATTCATCTGTAGGGCGAAAGATTGTGATGTCAGTCACTGGTCTTTTCCTTGTCCTATTTGTAACATTTCATGCGCTGATGAACGCGGTGGCCCTCATTTCCTTTGAGGCTTATGATGCCATCTGCGAATTCCTCGGTGCCAACTGGTATGCTCTGTTGGGTACGTTGATCCTGGCAGGCGGCTTTGCAATTCACATCATCTTTGCGTTCATTCTCACGTTCCAGAACCGCAAGGCACGTGGCAATAACCGCTATGCTGTGACCTCCAAGCCCAAGGATGTCGAGTGGGCTTCTCAGAACATGCTCGTTCTGGGTCTTATCGTTTGCTGCTTCCTGATTCTGCACCTCGTGCAGTTCTGGGCCAAGATGCAGTTGCCCGAGATGATGGGTGACCATGTGATGAACGGCACTCACTACCTGCAGGCTACCTTCAGCCACTTGTGGGTACTGCCCGTTTACCTCATCGGCTTTGCCGCCCTGTGGTTCCACATCAGCCACGGTTTCTGGAGCGCTTTCCAAACCCTGGGTACCGCCAACGACAATTGGATTCCCCGCTGGCAGTGCATCTCCAAGTGGTGGGCTAGCATCGTGTTTATCCTGTTTGCTGTAGAGGCTTGCTACTTCACCTGGTTCTTTGCCCTCTAATTGCTGAGTATTAACCTATTAAATTTCTTAGACAAATGGAAGAAAACAAAATGAACGCTCAGCCCATCGATTCCAAGATTCCCGAGGGACCCATCGCTGAGAAGTGGACCAACTATAAGGCACACCAGAAACTCGTCAATCCCGCCAACAAGCGTAAACTCGACATCATCGTCGTGGGTACTGGTCTGGCTGGTGCTTCGGCAGCTGCCACGCTGGGCGAGATGGGCTTCAACGTGCTGAACTTCTGCATCCAGGATTCACCCCGCCGCGCTCACTCGATTGCCGCTCAGGGTGGTATCAACGCAGCCAAGAACTATCAGAACGACGGTGACTCGGTTTACCGCTTGTTCTACGACACAGTTAAGGGTGGCGACTATCGTGCCCGCGAGGCCAACGTTTACCGCCTGGCCGAGGTGTCCAACAATATCATTGACCAGTGCGTGGCACAGGGTGTTCCCTTCGCCCGCGAGTATGGCGGCCTGTTGGCCAACCGTTCGTTCGGTGGTGCTCAGGTGAGCCGTACGTTCTACGCCAAGGGCCAGACCGGTCAGCAGCTGCTGCTCGGTGCCTACTCGAGCCTGAACCGCATGATCCACGCCGGCAAGGTAAAGAGCTACAACCGCTATGAGATGCACGACGTGGTCATCATCGACGGCCGTGCCCGCGGTATCATCGCTAAGAACCTGGTGACTGGCAAGCTCGAGCGCTTTGCCGCCCACGCTGTGGTTATCGCCACTGGTGGTTATGGTAACACCTATTTCTTGAGCACCAACGCTATGGGCTGCAACTGCTCGGCTGCTATGGCTTGCTATCGCCATGGTGCTTACTTTGCTAACCCCGCTTACGTGCAGATTCACCCCACCTGCATCCCCGTGCATGGTGACAAGCAGTCCAAGCTGACGCTGATGAGTGAGTCGTTGCGTAACGACGGCCGCATTTGGGTGCCCAAGAACATTGAGGACGCCAAGAAACTGCAGGCAGGTCAAATCAAGGGCAGTGACATCCCCGAGGAGAACCGTGACTACTACCTGGAGCGCCGCTATCCCGCCTTCGGTAACCTCGTGCCTCGTGACGTTGCTAGCCGCGCCGCTAAGGAGCGCTGCGACAAGGGCTTCGGCGTGAACAACACCGGCAAGGCCGTGTTCCTCGACTTTAGCGAGGCCATCAACCGCTTGGGCATCGATGTGATTCGCCAGCGCTATGGCAACCTGTTCGACATGTATGAGGAGATCACCGACGTCAATCCTGGCGAGCTCGCCAACGAGATCAACGGTGTGAAATACTACAATCCCATGATGATCTATCCCGCCATCCACTATACCATGGGCGGCATCTGGGTTGATTATGAGCTGCAGACCAGCATCAAGGGTCTGTTCGCTATCGGTGAGTGCAACTTCAGTGACCACGGTGCTAACCGCCTCGGTGCTTCGGCGCTGATGCAGGGTCTGGCTGACGGTTACTTCGTGCTGCCCTACACCATCCAGAACTACTTGAGCGATCAGATCACCGTGCCTCACTTCTCGACTGACTCACCCGAGTTTGACGCTGCCGAGAAAAAGGTTCAGGCCGACCTCGACCACCTGATGAGCATTCAGGGCAAGCGCTCGGTTGACAGCATCCACAAGGAGCTGGGTAACGTGATGTGGGACTATGTGGGCATGGCTCGCACAAAGGAGAGCCTCGAGACCGCATTGAAGAAACTCAAAGACCTGCGCAAGGAGTTTGAGAACAACCTGTTCATCCCCGGCACTCAAGAGGGCATGAACATCGAGTTGGACAAGGCGTTCCGCCTGCGCGACTTCATCACCATGGGTGAGCTCATCGCCTATGATGCACTGAACCGTCACGAGAGCTGCGGTGGCCACTTCCGCGAGGAACATCAGACCGAGGAAGGCGAGGCCAAGCGCGACGACGAGAACTTCTTCTATGTCGCCTGCTGGAAGTACAACGGCAACGACGAGACCGCTCCCACGCTCATCAAGGAGCCGCTGCACTATGAGGCCATCAAGGTCCAGACACGTAACTATAAGTCATAATCAACCACACAATTAAATTCATCGAATAAAATGGAGACCAATATAAGCTTCAAAATTAAGGTTTGGCGTCAAGCCAACGCCCATGCTGAAGGACGTTTCGAGACCTACGAGATGCACGACATTCCCACCGACACCTCGTTCCTCGAGATGATGGACATCCTCAACGAGCAGCTCATCGAGCAGGGTCAGGAGCCCATTGCCTTTGACCACGACTGCCGCGAGGGCATCTGCGGCATGTGCTCGCTCTATGTTAACGGTCACCCTCACGGTCCCGCTACTGGTGCAACAACATGCCAGCTCTACATGCGCCGCTTCCATGATGGCGACACCATCACTGTTGAGCCCTGGCGCAGCGCCGCTTTCCCCGTGATCAAGGACTTGATGGTTAACCGCAATGCCTTTGACCAGATCCAGCAGGCTGGTGGCTATGTGAGCTTCCAGACTGGCGGTGCACAGGATGCTAACGCTATCCCCATCAGCAAGGAAGCCGCCGACGAGGCCATGGACAGCGCTACCTGCATCGGTTGCGGTGCTTGTGTGGCTGCCTGCAAGAACGGCTCGGCCATGCTGTTCCTCAGTGCCAAGGTGAGCCAGTTCGCATTGCTGCCTCAGGGCCGTGCCGAGGCTAAGCGCCGCGTCAAGGCCATGCTGGCCAAGATGGACGAGCTCGGTTTCGGTAACTGCACCAACACTGGTGCTTGTGCCGCCGAGTGCCCCAAGAACATCAAGCTGAGCAACATTGCCCGCTTGAACCGCGAGTTTATCTGCGCCAAGTGCGCTGACTAAGACAGGTTTTAGGACTTAGGCTATTAGGCTATAGCTGAAAGGAAAGAGGCCTTTGACCAACATACATCATGCCGCAAGGTCGTGGATGACCCTGCGGCATGATTTTTTGTAATAGTGGGGTAGATAAAGCAAATCCTTGACAATCAGCTGATTGTCAAGGATTCTTGGTAGTGCCCAGGGCGGGACTCGAACCCGCACACCTCGCGGCACACGCACCTGAAACGTGCGCGTCTACCAATTCCGCCACCTGGGCATTTTGGTTTTGCGACTGCAAAGGTAATACTTTTTTTTAATACACAAGCGTTTTGGCAAAAAAAGTTCCCATTTTTTTCTCTTGGTGGTGATTCCGCGGTGGAAACACCACTTGAAATCGGCAAAAACTCGTTGCCGACCGCCATTGAATAAAATCTTTTAATTATCTTTGCCCCTATCGAAACATCAACCTTTTAAATGCATTTATCACTTATGTTCAAGAAAGAAACCTATCAAGAGAGACGTGACGAGTTAAAAAAGCGGGTGGGCGACGGCGTGATCCTGCTTTTTGGCAACAATGAGTCACCGTGCAACTATCCTAACAACGCTTATTATCCATTCCGCCAGGATTCCTCGTTCCTGTACTACTTTGGTCAGCAGCGCGACGGCCTGGTGGGTGTCATTGACATTGATAACAACATCGAGACCCTCGTGGGCGATGACATCGACATCGAGGATATCGTGTGGTATGGTTCGGTCGATAGCGTGGCCGACATGGCTGCTCAGGTGGGCGTGGCCCACTCAGCGCCCATGAAACAGTTGCAGGTCATCTGTGACGAGGCGCGTGCCAAGGGCCGCCGCATCCATTTCCTGCCACCCTACCGCCACGACACCAAGATACAGATCATGGACTTGCTGGGCATCCACCCTGACAAACAGGCCGAGGCCGTGTCCCACGACCTGCGCATGGCGGTCATCAACATGCGTTCGGTCAAGACCGCCGAGGAGATTGCCGAACTCGAGCGCGCTGCCGAGGTGGGCTACATGATGCACACCACCGCCATGCGCCTCATCAAGCCGGGCGTCACCGAGAAATACATCGGTGGCCAGGTGGACGGCATTGCCGAGAGCTATGGCGCCAAGGTGAGCTTCGCCACCATCTTCTCGCAGCATGGCGAGATCATGCACGGCAACCCCTCGATGGCTCCCCTCGAGGCCGGCAGGTTGGCACTGTGTGACTGCGGTGCCGAGACGATGGAGTTCTATTGCAGCGACAACACCCGTACCATGCCCGTTACGGGCAAGTATGACCAGCGCCAACTCGAGATCTACAGCATTGTCGAGGAGAGCCATGACTTGGCATTGGGTATTTCCAAGCCTAGCATGAAATATATGGACGTTCACATGGCCGTGTGCCGCCTGATGACCGAGCGCCTCAAGGAGCTGGGCCTGATGAAGGGCGACGTTGACGAGGCTGTTGCCGCCGGTGCTCACGCTATGTTCTTGCCTCACGGTCTGGGACACATGATGGGTATGGACGTTCACGACATGGAAGGCTTGGGACAGATCTATGTCGGCTTTGACGAGGAAACCCGTCCCAACCTGGAGCAGTTCGGCACCAATGCCCTGCGCATGGGCCGCCGCCTGCAAGAAGGCTTTGTCGTGACCGACGAGCCTGGCATCTATTTCATCCCCGCCCTCATCGACGACTGGCGTGCCAGCGGCCACTGCGCCGAGTTCCTCAACTTTGACAAGCTCGAGACCTATAAGGACTTTGGTGGCATCCGCATCGAGGATGACATCCTCATCACCGCCGACGGCTGCCGCTTCCTGGGCGAGAAGCGCATCCCCTACCATCCCCAGGATGTCGAGGACTTCATGGCTGCCAACAGATAAAAAGTCCCCTCTATATGACTTAAAGGGGATAGGTAAACAATGAAAAACTTCACGAGGGCGGGCACCACAAGGGCACCTGCCCTCCTTTTTTCTTCAGTCCGTGTTGTTTTGCGTTTCTCGCGGCCACCCGCCCATCAACAAGACTTATCTTATTACCTGCCTTTTTAAAGCATTGATGGAATGAAAATACCGTCAATTGCTATTTTTTTAAAGATTTGGGGCCTTACTTTTGTTTTTCTGCTTTTTTATGCTAACTTTGTGGCGGGCGTTGTGATGGAAAAACCACCCAGCATCTCGATGAAATTACTAATAACTAAACGAAGGCGCGTTGTCATTGCATTGGCAAACTAAGTCCCTGCGCTTTTCTACTGATACTTAAAATGCCAAATTCGAGGGACTAAGGAGGCAACACTTTGAGCTTATGAAAAAATTATTATTACCTCTATTGATTGTGCTGCTGTCAGGCCTTGCAGCACAGGCGGATGTCACCATCAATTCCACCAACTTCCCTGATGCGAACTTCCGCAGTTTCCTGCTCTCATTGTATCCAAGTGGCTACATCACAACCGCCCAGCTCAACTCTAGGACAAGGCTTGACGTGTCCCGGCAATACATATCATCGTTACAAGGAATCAAATACTTTACAGCCTTGACATCCCTGGATTGTTCTGACAATAATCTCAGCTGGCTAAATCTCAACTCTAATACTCAATTAGAAGATTTGGACTGTTCAGGGAATGGAATGACTTCACTTGATATAAGTAATTGTTCAAATCTTGTTTATCTATATTGCGCTAATAATTCATATACCACGCTCAATATTGACGATCTTAAGCGACTTTGTCAAATCGATGTATCGAACTGTAAATCACTACACACACTTAACTGCTATCGGACTGGCGCAAACGGTCCTATTAATTCTTCACTTAATGTCACTGGTTGTACAGCTTTAAAGACAATCAAATGCTACGAAACTCCCTACCTTTCCAGCATCACCGGCCTGGCTGATTGCTCCGCCCTGACCTATCTCGACTGCTGTGACTGCAAGATCTCAGACTTGAGTGCCTTGAACAGCCTGAGCAACATCGAGACAGTGTATGCCAATAACAACAGATTGACCTCGCTCACAATCACCAACAAAAGCAAGTTGTCCTCCTTGATCGTCGAAGGCAACACTAGATTGACAACACTTAAATGCTATAGAAATGCCCTGACTGGACTAGGTGTTACGAACTGCACTGCATTGACCGATTTGCGGTGTTACGAGAATCCAAACCTATCCAGGATCACTGGCTTGGCTGATTGCACCGCCATTACCTATCTCGACTGCGAGGACTGCGCCATCACCACCCTGAGTGGTGTCAACAATATGACTAACCTGGGCACGCTATGGGCACGCAACAACCAACTGACCTCACTCTTGGTTACAAACAAGACCCAGCTGAAGGATATACGTGTCCTGGGCAATACTAATTTGACAAATTTGGACTGCTATGGAAACGCTCTGACATCGCTCAACGTGACAGGCTGTACTGGATTGCAAGAACTGCGGTGCCAAAATAATGCAAACCTAACCCAAATCACTGGCCTGGCCGATTGCAGCGCCATCACTAGACTGATCTGTGAAAACTGTAATTTCAGCAGTCTAGATGTCAACTACAAGACTAACTTGACGGATTTGGTATGCAACGATAACAATCTCACTTCGTTCAACGTCACTGGCTGCACAGCGTTGAAGAGCCTAAACTGCTCGTATAATACTAACCTAGGCGCAATTACGGGTCTAGCAAACTGCACGGCTCTTCAATATTTATATTGCCACTATTGTGCACTGACCAGCCTAAGTGCCGTCAATAGCATGCCCAACCTGAAAAGTCTGTTCTGCCATGCCAACCAACTGACCTCGCTCACGGTGACCAACAAGAGCGAGCTGACTACTATCTATGCTTACGACAACCCACAGGTGACAACAATCAAAGTTTACGGCAACTCGGCTTTAACGACCTTGTTGTGCAACAACTGCACGTCACTGACGACGCTCAGCTGCTACTCTAATAAGCTGGGGACATTAAACGTGACGAATTGCCCAGCACTGCAAGATTTGCGGTGCTATGGAAGCAACAACACCTTCACCACGCTTAATCTGTCAGGTACCACCGCATTGACCTACCTGGACTGTGCACCTAGCCCCAACCTGACCAGCATCACCAACCAAGCCGATTTGACCGCGTTAAAGACGTTCTATTGTTTTGACACATCCATTGCCAGTCTCAACGTAAGCAACATGAGCAACCTGGAAAAGCTGTACTGCAATAATACTAAGTTGACCTCGCTCACGATAACCAACAAGAGCAAGTTGACTGAACTCTATTGCTACAGCAACCCTCAAATGACGACGCTCACAGTCACCAACAACACGGCCCTGAAGTACCTCGCCAGCAACAACTGCCCAGCACTGACAACGCTCTACTGCTACTCTAATAAGCTGGGGACGTTAAACGTGACGGATTGCCCAGCGCTGCAAGATTTGCGGTGCTATGGAAACAACAACACCTTCACCACGCTTGATCTGTCAGGCACCACCGCATTGACCTACCTGGACTGTGCGCCAAACCCCAACCTGACCAACATCACAAACCAAGCTAATTTGACCGCGTTAAAGACGTTCTATTGTTACAACACATCCATTGCCAGCCTCAACGTAAGCAACATGAGCAACCTGGAAAAGCTGTACTGCAGTGGTACTAAACTAACCTCGCTTACGGTAACCGACAAGAACAAGTTGACTGAACTCTTGTGCTACAACAACCCGCAATTGAACGATGCAACCATCATGGGCAACAGCAGGTTAACCACCCTCAATCTTCACGACTGCACGCAGTTAACATCACTAGACTGCACCTTCAATGCTCTGACAACACTCAATGTTGAGAGGTGCTCCCAACTGGGTACATTGTATTGCTATAATAATGCATTGACAACACTCGATGTTTCAAGCTGCACTGTGTTGAGTAGCCTTGATTGCACTAGAAATGCTTTGACCACTCTAAATGCCACAGGCTGCACTAACCTTGTTTTACTCTATTGCAGTAATAATGAATTGACTACACTCAATCTTACTGGTTGCACCGAACTTTTTGATCTCGATTGTTGTGAGAACAAATTAGCAACACTTAATGTATCAAACCTCTCATTAAACACATTAAGCTGCAGTGATAATCAACTAACATCACTTAACTTGTCGAGCAATACTGACCTTCAATTTTTACAATGTAGTGGTAACAAACTCACATCACTCAATCTTCAAAACTGTAAGGATCTATGGTCTTTAGGTTGTACAGATAATCAATTAACATCACTCATTCTAGCCAATCAATCATCAATACGACATATTGATTGCCATAACAATAAGCTCACTTCGCTTAATTTGACTGGTAGATCAAATCTGGAAGAGTTATTTTGCTACAACAATCAGTTGACCTCATTGAACGTGTCGGGATGCAGCGCATTGACTACGCTCTACTGCTACAAGAACAAGATCAGTGGTAATGGCATGACGACCCTCGTGAACAGCCTGCCCACTCGCACTGCCAGCAACCCAGGCACCTTCCGCGTCATTTACAACACGGGTGAGAACAACTCGATGACTGCTGCCCAGATCACTACCGCCAGCAACAAGTACTGGAAGCCCAAGCAGTATAACGGCAGCAGTTGGGTTGACTACTATGCGACAACTGTGCGCGGTGATGTGAATGGTGACGGCAGGGTCTCGATTGACGATGTGACCGACTTGATTGATATTTTGCTGAACGGCACTGGCAGTGGAAATGCTGGAGCCGATGTGAACACCGACGGGAGGGTATCGATTGACGACGTGACCGACCTCATCGACCTGCTCTTGAATGGTAACGCCAATGGCATTGAGTTGACCCAAGATGACTTGAATAAATTGAAAGATTTGTCTAAGTCAATCGTGCCAACCGAGTCAAGCAAGAAGCAGCTTAGAAGCTTCTGATTAGCATTATTTGTTTAAGATATTTGGAGTAGTGGCAGCCCCCTTGTGCTGGGGTTGCCACTACTCGATTCTCTGGAAAAGGATTCCTGCCCAAAGTTTCTTCACTTCTTGTCCTGCATGCGGCGGTGGCAGCGCCACCGCATACGGGACGGAGCGGATGGGACGGAAAAAACGGAAGGGACGGAGAGAATGGGGCGGCGGTGGCGGTGCCACCGCACACAGGACGGGGCGGATGGGACGGACGGGGCGGATGGGACGGACGGGGCGGATGGGACGGATTGGGCGGAGGGAAGGGAGGGAGCGGTGGGAAATTTTCATAAAAAACAATAAAAAATTTGGAAAATAGGGTTTCATTGGTTTAACTTTGTAACCAGTAAAAATCTTTTTATTAACCATCTAAAACAATTCGCGACAATGAAGAAATGGAAATGTGTAGTGTGCGGTTACATCCATGAGGGTGACACACCGCCCGAAGAGTGCCCGCTGTGCGGCGTTGGTCCCGAGGATTTTGAGGAGGTGACCGAGTAACGCGCTCAATCTTAATTCATTCAAGAAAACATCTGTTTAACTTAAAACTTACAACTTAATAACTAGAGAAATTATGGCTAAAAAATGGATTTGTACCGTTTGTGGTTATGTTCATGAGGGTGACACGCCGCCCGAGAAATGTCCGCAGTGTAAACAACCCGCCGAGAAGTTCAAGGAACTCAAGGAAGACGAGGAGGTAACCTATGCCGCCGAGCATGTCATCGGTGTTGCCAAGGGTGTTGACCCCGAAATCCTGGCTGGCTTGAAGGCACACTTTGAGGGCGAGTGCTCTGAGGTGGGCATGTATCTGGCGATGTCGCGCCAGGCCGACCGCGAGGGCTATCCCGAGGTGGCCGAGGCCTTTAAGCGCTATGCCTTTGAGGAGGCTGAGCATGCTGCCAAGTTTGCCGAGCTGCTGGGCGAGGTGGTTTGGGACACCAAGACCAACCTTGAGAAACGCATGGCAGCCGAGGCTGGCGCCTGTGAGGACAAGTTCCGCATCGCTAAGCTGGCCAAGGCCCAGAACCTCGATGCCATCCACGACACTGTTCACGAGATGGCACGTGACGAGGCTCGCCACGGACAGGGCTTCACCGGCCTGTACAACCGCTTCTTTAAGAAATAAAGCACACGGTACACATCAACCGACGACAAGCATTGGGCGCTAAGTCCAATGCTTGTTTTGCAATCACACCGCACGGGAATCATAGCAAAGCCATGGCCCACGGGATACCGCCGCAGGCACTTTTTTGACCAAACTGGCCAATATGTGTGTTTTTTTTTCTACTTTTGTAAATTGGAAATGTGGGCTATCCGCCCAGCCCATTGTTACCCCACAACAACAGGCTAGCAGGCAGCCCCGAGACCTCCAATAAAAGATTGAAAAAATGGCACGCATCTCGGTAATTATAGGCATTTACAACTGCGCTCCCACACTGGTCGAGGCGCTGGATTCACTATATGCTCAGACCTACCAGGACTTCAAGATTATCCTGTGTGAGGACGGCTCCAGCGACAACACCTATGAGGTGGCGGCCCAGTATGCTGCCCAACACGATAACATCATCCTCATCAGGAACGAGAAGAACATGGGCTTGAACCACACGCTGAACCGCTGCCTGGAGCTGGCCGATACCGAGTATGTCGCCCGCATGGACGGTGATGACATCTCGCTGCCCGACCGCTTTGAGAAGGAAATCAACTTCCTGGATGAGCATCCAGAGTATGCCTTTGTGAGTTGCCCGATGATCTATTTTGACGAGCAGGGCGAGTTCAAGCGCGGCAAGCAACACAATAACCCCACGGGGCTTGATTTCCTGCACGGAGTGACCTTCTGCCACGCCCCGGTGCTGATGCGTCTCGAGGCCTATCGCGCCGTTGGCGGCTATACCGTGTCGGACTACCTGCTCAGGCTTGAGGACCAGCACCTGTGGCTCAAACTGTACACCAAGGGGTACAAGGGCTACTGCCTTGAGGAGCCGCTCTACATGATGCGCGACGACCGCAATGCCACCAGGCGGCGCAATTTCAAGGCCCGCCGCAACGAGGTGTTGATGCGCCTGCGCATCTGCCGCGCGTTCCATCTGCCGTGGTGGCACTATCCCGAGAGCGTGATTGTGCCCATGGCTAAATGGGCGATGCCCACCAATATGTATGACCATTACCACCGCAAGGCTAAAAACCGTAAATAATGCTGCCCCATGAAGATTTTATTCAATAACAATAACACCTTTGGGCTCACTGTTTTCAGGATTGACATCATCCGCCACTTCTTGGAGTGCGGTCATGAAGTGATCCTGGTGTGCCCCGTGAGGATGGTGGATGACCTCAAGAAGATGCCCCCTGGCGCCAAGATGATTCCCATCTATGCCAACAGGGCATCAACAGGCATCATCGACAACCTGAGCTACCTGAAGCAGCTGTACAAGATTTTCAAGAAAGAGCGGCCCGACTATGTGTTCAATTACACCATCAAGCCCAATATCTATGGCGCATTTGCCGCCAAGTTGTTAGGAATACCCAATTCGTGCATGATGGCGGGCCTGGGCTATGCCTTCTCGCACAACGACATGAGTTCCCGCATCGCCAGGGCGCTGTATCGCTTGAGCATGAAGTGTACACAGCACATCATGGTGCTCAACGAGAGTAATTACAATACCCTGCAAGAGAAGCGCTTGTGCAAGAAGGAAAAAATCCTGTGGCTCAAGGGCGGCGAGGGCGTGAACATCAGCAACTACCCGTTCTATGATAACGATGCCCAGGAGATCACTTTCGTGTTCATTGCCCGCATGATTGCCGAGAAAGGCTACCGCATCTTTGTCGAAGCGGCCAAGGAGGTGAAAAAGCAGTACAGCCAAGTCAAGTTCCAAGCCATCGGCACCTTTGCCGACGGGTCGCCCGACGCGTCGTCCAACATCACCAAGGAGGAAGTCGAGAACGACGTCAAGCAAGGCTATATAGAGTACCTGGGCACCTTCAGCAACATGCTCGAGGTGTACAGCCGCCCAGGCAGTGTCATCACCATTCCCTCCTATTACAGCGAGGGCCTGAACCGCTCGCTCATGGAGGCCTGCTCCTGTGGCAAGCCCATCATCACCACGAGCATCTATGGCTGCAAGGAGACCGTTGTGGACGGCGTTAACGGCTACCTTATCGAGCCCAAGAGCGTGCCTGCGCTCGTTGACGCCATCAAGCGTTACATCGAGCTCAGCCGGGAGCAGCGCCGGCAGATGTCGATCGAGAGCCGCAAGCTGGCCGAGAGCCGCTTCGACATCAAGAAGGTGATTGCCGTCTATGACGACATCATCGCCCACGCCAAGGGGTCTTGATGCTTTTGGGTTCCTGATGAGACGCAAGATTTTGCGTCTCAAAAATGGGGAATTCAACCGCATAAAAGAATGAGCACCGACAACATTGTCAGTGCTCATTCTTTATTTGTACTCCCGCTGGGAATCGAACCCAAATCTAAGGTTTAGGAAACCTCCATTCTATCCATTGAACTACAGGAGCAATACCAAACCGGCTGGCACTTGGCTTGGCGCTGAGGCCAGCCGGTAATGTTGAGTTTCAGGAATTACCTGTTCACTTTAGTGGCAAGAGCTGCCTCTTTCTTATCGCTGCGGCGGGCAATCCAGTAGGCCACGGGCGAAGCGATGAACAGTGAGGAGCAAGTACCGATGATGACACCGAGGATCATCGCGAAGATGAAGCTGCGGATGCTCTCACCGCCGAAGAACAGCATGATGAACAGCACGAGCAGTGTCGTGATAGAGGTCATCATGGTACGTGACAGGGTGCTGCACAACGCCTTGTTGAAGGTGGTGTAGAGGTCCTGCTTGGGATAGAGCTTGCGGTACTCACGCACACGGTCAAATACAACCACGGTATCGTTCACCTGATAACCGATAACGGTCAGGATGGCGGCGATGAAGGTCTGGTCAATCTCCATGGAGAAGGGCAGCAGGCCGTGCAGGTTGTAGAAGCCGATTACCACAAACGAGGTGAACGCTACGGCAGCCAGAGCGCCGATAGAGAACGCGATGTTGCGGAAACGGAACAGGATGTAGAGTGCCATGGCGAGCAGTGAGAAGAGCACTGCCCAAACGGCCTGGCGGGTCATGTCGCTTGCGATGCTCGGGCCGACGGTTTCGCTCGATACAACGCCGATGTTCTCGTTGGACATGCTGAAGTCTTCCTTGGACATTGAGCCAAGGTCGCTCTTCATGCCCTCATAGAGCTTGCCCATGATCTCGTCGTCAACGCCCTCGCTGTTGTCATCGATCTTGTAGTTGGTCGAAACGCGCACCTTGGTGTCGTTATCGATGGTGATGACTGAGGTGTTGGCACCGGGAAGGAGCTCGGTGAGCTGGTTCTCCAGGGCCTGGGTCTTGACGGGATGGTCAAATTGTACCACGTAGTTGCGACCACCTGAGAAGTCGATACCACGGCTCAAACCGCGAACGGCGAACAGGATAGCCATGATGGCGAGGAGTGCGAGCACGATGATTGAGGTCTTCTTGGCAGCGCCCATGAAGTTGAACTTGACGTCCTGCATGAGGTTGCGGGTGAGCGAGGTGCTGAAGGTCATCTTGTCGAAGGTGCCCTTGTTGACGAAGTGCTCCATCACGAGGCGTGTTGCAAACACGGCGGTGAAGAATGAGCAGCAGATACCGATCACGAGGGTAACGGCAAAACCGCGGATGGGACCTGAACCGAGGAGGATCAGGATGATACCCGTGATGATGGTGGTCAAGTTAGAGTCGAAGATGGCCGAGAAGGCGTTCTTGTAACCGTCGCTGACGGCGGCCTTGAGACCCTTGCCAGCGCGCAATTCCTCCTTACAACGCTCGAAGATAAGCACGTTGGCGTCGACCGCCATACCGAGGGTGAGCACGATACCGGCGATACCAGGCAGGGTGAGCACACTCTGGAATGATGCAAGAATACCGATGGTGAAGAAGAGGTTGAGCACCAGACCGAGGTTGGCGATTGAACCAGCCTGCCAGCCATAAGCGAACCACATGAAGCACATCAACAGCACGAGTGCGATGATGAATGAGCGGAGACCCTTCTCGATGGATTCCTTACCCAGCGACGGGCCAATCACGCTCTCGCTAGCAACATTGACACGTGCTACCATCTTACCAGACTCGAGCACGTTAGCAAGGTCGTTAGCCTCCTCGACGGTGAAGCGGCCACTGATTTGTGAGCGACCACCGTCGATCTTGCTGTTCACATTGGGGAATGAGTAAACCTGGTCATCGAGCACGATGGCGATGGCCTTGCCGATGTTCTGACCGGTGATGCGGCTCCACTGACGTGCGCCCTCATCGTTCATGTTCATCGAAACTACCTGACCCTGCAGGTTGTCATACTCGCTGCTGGCGCGTGTAACGACGTCACCGTTGAGGACGGGCTGTCCGTTGACGGTGCGCAGGGCGACGAGCTGGAAGGCCTCGTGGCCGTTCTGCATGCTCTCGGGCTTAACGGTCCAAGCCAGCTTCAAGTCAGCGGGCAGGATGGTCTTAGCGGCGGTCGAGTTGATGATCTTGTTGACGGTAGCGGTATCGCTAGCGTTAACGTAACCAATCACGGGCGATCCGGGGTTGGCACTTGCCAGTGCATCAAAACCGGTCAACTGGGCCAGGGTGGGAGCATTCTTGTCTTCCTTGACGGGCTCGGCAGCCTTGGTGGTGTCGGCAGCGGCCTTAGCGGTCGTGTCGGCGGGGGTTGCCTGGGCGGTGGTGACATTGGCGGTAGCCTGGTCACTGAGCTGACGCAGCGAACCAACGATGTCAGACAGCGTGTAGGTCAGATAGAACTCCAGGTTAGCGGCACCCTGCAACAGTTTGCGTACGCGCTCGGGCTCTTTCACACCCGGGAGCTCAAGCAGGATGCGGCCAGTGCTCTGCAACTTCTGGATATTGGGTTGTACCACGCCAAAGCGGTCGATACGGTTGCGCAACACCTTGTAGGAGTTGTCGACCATACTGTTGACCTCGTCGTTGAGGATGTTCTGCACCTCACGGTCATTGGCAGTGGGGTTGGCAGCGATCTTGTCGATACCGCGGAAGATCTGAGCCAAGTTGCCCTCGGGAGCGAGTTTCTTGTACTCCTTGCAGAAGGAGCCCACGAAGTCGTCCTGAGCGGTACTGCTGTTTGCCACATTGTCGATGGCCTGGTTAAACTTCTTATCTGGATTATTGTTCGCGAGCGCGCGCAAGATGTCGGGCACTGAGATTTGCAGTGTCACATTCATACCACCCTTCAAGTCAAGGCCGTAGCCCAGCTCTTTCTCACGAACCTGCTGGAAAGTGTAATAGTTGAGGTACACTTTCTCTTTGGCGAGGGAGTCCAGATACTGATTCAGCGCTGCTTTGTACTTCTCGTTGCTGGTGTCGGGCGATTTGATGCCGGCAGCAGCGAGTGCCTTCTTCTCTGCCTTGTTCTGATAGTGAGTGCTCACAAAAGAAAATGACAGATAGAACGCGCAAATCAACAACAGTGCATAAGTAAGGACTCTAATAAAACCTTTAGTTTGCATTTGTTTTGTTAATTATTTAATTAAATTTTGTTAAATTTCGCTTCAAACGTCTTTTTCAGCCTGCAAATATACATTATTTTCTTGACGTGGGGCATAAAAAAATCAAGTTTTTAGTTTTCACCCTATTTATTTTGGTGTATTTGGTGTTTTTTTCTCCCAGAAATCGGCAGTTTTGGACGTTTTTTGCAAACTTTTCAAACACTTCAAACAACAATAACAACAATGAAACTATTAAAAAACAACACCATTTATAAAACTACGGATTTATCTGATTTTTTCTGATGGCATCCGCGTTCTGGACCCCCACGCGAAGACGCAAAGACGCTAAGGCTTTTTTTTACATGTAATTACCATGAATTATTCATTAATTATATGATCGATTCACGACAATTCACGTGAAAAAAATCCGCGTGCGGATGTCAACTAAAAAAGTTGTTTTAGTTGATTCAATGTTGTGCAAGTTGTTTGAAGCCGTTGCGGCTTTGCGTGGGGTCAAAGGAAAAATAGAAAAACTTACTTGATTTTCTTGATGGCTGCGTCAAGGCTTGGGCCCGAGTAAACGATGAGGCCGGTGCTGTCAGCAACGGCATACCAGGGGGCCGAAGTGATGCCCAGCAGCTGGATGCCCTGTTCCAGGGGACCGCCTGGCGCCCAGTAGTGAGACCAGCTTTTTGGGTCATTGGCGATGGCCTGATGCCACCTGAGGGTGTCGCTCTCCATGAGCACGTCAAGCACCTGAATGGCTCCATCTCTTGCCTCGGTCATGGCTGTGATGGCATTGATGATGGGGCTACGGTCATTTTGCGGCTGGGCCCACAGGTTGATGAGTGTCTGGTGCCCCGTGAGCTTGATCTCATCAAATCTGGAACCATTCTTTGTTAGCTTGAGGGTCATCAAGCGGGGTAGGCTTGTATGCTTGTCTTGCCCGAACAGGTTTGTGAAGGGTGCTGTGAGAGACTCGGGTCGGGCTTGTTCCTCAATGCTCATGAGCATCTTTTCCACTTTATCGCGGTCGCTGAAGTCGGTGTAGTCGGCCATGAGCAGCACTGTAGAGAGCATGTCGGCGGGATGCTCGCGCACATATTTCTCGATGGCGGCATTCAGGCGGCTGGGGTTGGGGTCGGTATAAAAGGAGGTGTGCTCCTTGCGGAACAGTTGCCACTCCTCGTTGAGGTTGCTGCCACTGATCTTGATGCCCATGGCTTTGCTCGCGTCGCCCGACACCTTGATATGGTCGCCGTTGACAGCGACCAGCATGGTCAAGACTTCGCCACGGTAATTGAGCAATGACACCAGCACGGGTTGGGAGGATTCGCCCTTGAAGGTGAACCCGCCCTTGTTGTCGGCCTCAATCGGTTCATCAACAATGCATGAGTCGGCCTTGAAAAGCACGCGCACGGCCTTGCCCTCAAGGTTAGGGAGATTGCCCTCAATCTTGAAACTGCCGCTGTTGCACGAGGCGAGCACCGCCATCATGAGCAACAACATGAGTGTTGTCTTTTTCATTCTCTATCGTTAAAGCTTAAGGGTGACCATTAAGGATCGACCCAGTCTCCATTTTGCTTGATGAGGTCCAGCAGCCTGTCGATGGCGTCCTGCTCGGGGATATTCATCTCGATGCATTGCTTGCCCTTGTACAGGCTGATGCGTCCCGCGGCAGCGCCCACGTAGCCGTAGTCGGCATCGGCCATCTCGCCGGGACCGTTGACGATACAGCCCATGACCCCGATCTTGAGGTGGCGCAGGTGGGACGTGGCCTGCTGTACACGCTTGACGGTGGACTGCAGGTCAAACATTGTCCTGCCGCAGCCGGGGCATGAGATGAACTCCGTCTTGGTGATGCGTTGGCGGGCTGCCTGCAACACGGCAAAGGCATATTTCACGACTTCGATCCCGCTGTGAATGTTGGGTGCCTCAAGCCAGATGCCATCGGCGCGGCGGTTCATCAGCACGGCACCAAGGTCGGCCCCAGCCTTCACCTGCAACCAGTCATTGGAGCTGTCGGCATAGGTGTTGCGCATCACAATAGGGCAATGGATGCCATGAGCGCTCAGGGCGTGGGTCAAAGCCTGCTGGCTGCCAGGGATATTGATGCCCACTGGCGTGATCACCAGAACCGTGTCGTTGCGGTCACGCAGGAACTCCAATCGCTGGACAGGAGTGCTGGCGGGCACTTGCAAGAAGCGCAACGAGGTTGCGGGGCAGCGCTCCCACTCGCCCAGTGTGAGCAGTGGATAGGCGTTGCGCTCACCGCTCCACCTGGCTAAGGGCACCAGGAAGCGGTGCATACCGTCAATCATTCCGTCGCCGCTGTAGTAGAAATCGGGCAGCACGGTTGTTCCGTCAATCTCGTCGGGGCGGTAGCTGGCGATGACCACAGGCTGCATCGTTCCGCCGATGAGTCCGTCGACAGTCACTGACTTGCGCCGTGCGGGGCACAACGGGTCATAACCCTCACAATACTCGCCCTCGATCAAGTCATGGCCGGCGCGAGCCGTTATATAGTCCACCAACTTGCGGGCGACGGGCACCTCGAGTTCGGGATCCTCGCTGAGGGACACCCTGATGGTGTCGCCCAAGCCTTCGGCCATGAGTGTGCCGATGCCCACAGCGCTCTTGATGCGTCCGTCCTCGCCAAATCCCGCCTCGGTAACGCCCAAGTGGAGCGGGAAATGCATGTCCTCGCGATCCATGGCATCGACCAGGCGTCGCACGGCTTCGACCATGACGGCCACGTTAGAGGCCTTCATCGAGATGACAACATCCATGAATCCCTCATCAACAAATACCCTGAGAAATTCCATCACACTCTCGACCATGCCGGCAGCAGTGTTGCCATAGCGGCTCATGATGCGGTCGCTGAGCGAGCCGTGGTTCACACCCAGCCTGACGGCGGTGTGGTGCTCGCGGCACACGGCGATAAAAGGCAACAGGGCCTCACGGATGCGTCCCAACTCGGCTTGATACTCCTCATCGCTGTATTCCAACTGCTTGAAAGTGCGCGCCGGGTCCACAAAGTTTCCTGGGTTGATGCGCACGCCCTCGCACACCGCTGCCGCCGCAAGGGCAGCCTGTGGATTGAAGTGGATATCGGCAATCAACGGGATGTTGCAGTCTTGTGTGCGCAACACCCTAGAAATCTCACCAATACTGTTGGCCTGTTTCACGCCTTGGGCCGTGAGTCGCACATACTCGGCTCCCGCATAGGCAATGCGTTGGCACTGAGCGGCGCTCGATTCCACATCATCGGTGGCGGTGTTGGTCATCGACTGGACCCTGATGGGCCACTCGCTGCCCATGGGAATCTGTCCCACATTTACACTCAAGGTGTGGCGGCGGTTATAATTGAAGGTCGTATTCATTGACGTTGTTTAAGGTTAAAGTAGTACTTGTTTTTATCCAAAAAATTTCATGGTTATGGTCACACACAAGAAGCCGACAACAGCTCCGGCCAGCACTTGCCACGAGTCATGCCGCTTGAGGATCAGTCGTGCCGAGCCCAAAGCACCAGCGATGATGATCGAGATGCACAGGGGCCACAGCAGGTCTAAGGCGCCCAAGCCCTGGACATGAATCTGGTTGATCAATGCCACAATGCCACCGATGCCCGCCATGTGGGCACTGATTTTCCACCTCAGGTTGATGATCACCATCACGATGATGGTCAACATCGAGCCGACCATGAACATGATGAACCATCGTGGCATGTGGGAATAGTACAGGTAATAGGCTGCTGCCGCATTGCATACGGCGGCAAACAGGTAGGGCACCATGCGTTGTTCCCTCACCTCGACATGCAGGTCGGTGACCAGTTTGAAGTGCCGCAGCACGCTCAGGAAGATGAGCGGCAGGATGCAGGTGATGCCCATGCTGACGAGCAACATGGATACTCGCCGACCATAAGGCAACAGGCACAGTACAGACAACCAGAACACCAGGAAAACGCCAAAGGTGGGCATGAGCAACGGGCTCAGGACCGTGGACAAGAAGTTGGCCACGCCCGCGATAAATTTATTGATTGTGAATTTACTGATTGGCATTGTAAGGACTGTTAGCTGACCAATAAAAATATCATCGTTGACTCGTTGTTATTTTGCCATCTTGCGGCGCACGCTACTGCTGGGAATCTTCAGGGCCTCGCGGTACTTGGCTACCGTGCGGCGCTCTAGCTTGTATCCCATCTCCTTGAGGCGGTCACACAGGGCGTCATCGCTCAATGGGTGGGCCTTATCCTCGGCATCAATCAGTTTCTTGAGATCATCATACACCTCGTGCCTGGACGCGCCATTGATATCCTCGGAGAAAAATGACTTTAGGCTCTTGATGCCCCATGGCAGTTGCACATACTTGTTGCTCACGGCGCGTGATACCACCGACACATCCTTGCCAATCATGTCGGCAATCTGTTGCTGGCCCAGCGGTTTAAGGTCCCGTTCATCGCCGCTCATGAAGTAGTCGCGCTGGCACTTGACGATGGCGCTCATGGTGTTGAAGAGGGTCTCCTGGCGCTGCTTGAGCACCTCGATGAACATGCTTGCACGCTGGAAGGCGTCCTGGATTTGCTTTTTCTCTTTGGTTTCCTTGACGCTCAGCGAGTCGGTTTTCTTGTAGCGCTCGTTCATCAGGGCATAGCTCTCGCTAATTTGCAGGGTGGGGATGTTGTTGCGCAAGGTCACCGTCAATCGGTCGTTATCCTCGTCAATCTCGACATCAAAGTCGGGCGTCACTTGCTGGCTGCTGTCCATGCGCGATTCAAAGGCGTTGCCGGGGAATGGGTTCAACCCGCGCCTGATTTGGCGCCTGAACACTTCCTCCAACTGCTCCTTGGTCACGCCCATCTTGCGTCCGATGGAGTCAAATCGCATGGCTCCCATCTCGTCAAAGTGCTTATCGACCATGGTGAGTGCCATCTCGACCTCGGCGTTGCGTGGCTTGCGCTGCAGCTGCAGCATCATGCACTCGCGCAGGTTGCGCGCCGCGATGCCTGGCGGATCCAGTGACTGCACGACCTCCAGCATCTGCTCCACCTGCTGTGCGTCAACCACATATCCGTCATTAAACGTCACGTCGTCGGCAATCTCGGCAGCGCTGCGGCGCAGGTAGCCGTTATCCTCAATGTTGCCCACAATGGCTCGGGCAATCATCTGCTGGGTCTCGTCGAGTTCCAGTTCACCCAGCTGGTCGGCCAGGAATTCCTGCAGTGATTTCTCGTTGACCGCCGTTGGGGTGTAGTACTCATCGTCACGGCTGCGGTTGTTGGCAAAATAGCGATACCAAGCGAGCGTGTCGTCATCGCCGCTGGTCTCGGCGCTCACCTCGGCCTCTGAGGGGTGTTCGTTGCCCCTGTCGTGGTCTTGACTGTTGTCATACTCGTCGTTCTCGTCGCTTTTCTTTTCAAGGGCCTGAATTTCATTCACTTTGTTGTCAATGAACTCGGCCATCTCAGCATCGTTCTTCTCCAGCACCATGCCCAGCAATCGTTGCTGCTCGAGCGCCAGGCGTTGGGTCTGCTTCTGTTCCAGTGTGAGTCCTTGTTTTGCCATTGTCGTGTAGAGGTTTTGTGTTTAACTTACAAAATTACAACAAAGTTTTCAGTTATCGCTGCATGGGGTGAAGTTTTTCCTCATTTGGTGGGCCAGAAAAATCTAAAAAAGAGTAGAGGCACTATGGGATGCCCCTACTCTTATCAAGACTGGTGTGCCTCATGGCATTGTCGTCACACATTGCAATATTTTTTCCAACGTTCGGGCACCGTGGCTGTTAACATAGGGTGGTGAGAAGTATCTATCATGGCCACAGTAGAACACGATGCTATTGTCGTGGTGCTCGTCGAGCGGGATGAGAATTTTGCTCATCGTGATGCAGGTGCCGCCGTTGAGGGCGATGGTCAACTCGCCAGGGAAGATGATTTCCAAGCAGAGCTGCTGCTTGAGCTCCTTGATGTCCAGGGCGGTAACGATCTGCTTGTAAGCGTCGTCGGTTCCTTCGACCAGTTCCTTGACCATGGCTTCGAGTTCCTGCACGTTTTGCTGGTGTGTTTCGCTGGACTGCCTGTTCTTGTACAGTCGCACCTTGCAAGCGTTGTCCAGGGCATTGCCTGTTGCCGAGCACCCCATGAGCCACATGGCCGCTGCCATCAGGAGTGAAACGAGCTTCTTCATTAGTAGATGCTGATTTCGTCTAACAATGTCGCGCTGTCAAAGATGCTGTCGCCGATGTCGCCGGTCTCGATCGTGAGCGTGACGGTCTTGCCCTTGTACTGGCTGATGTCAAAGGTGGTGGTCTGCCAGCCGGTCATGTAAACGTCGCCGCGGTCAAACACGATGGTGGGCGATACCCTGCTGAGGGAGTAATTGCTTGCAAACTGGTCAATAGCCATCGACATGAGCACTGTGGAGTTCTGGCCATCGGTGATGGTGATCTTGAGGTAGTCCTGGTAGATGCTGCCCACATACTCAAGGAACTCTTCGGACAGGAAGTTCCACTTGATTTTCAGGCTGTTCTCGTTGGTCACCTTGAACGACTGGGAAATGCGTCCATATTTCTCGGTATATCCCAAGCCGGTCGAGACGATGCCCATGTAGTAGCCCTGCGAGGGTTTCTGGGTGCCCAGCTGGGTGATGACGCGACCGTCACCGTTGGTGTTCCATCCGTTGAGGTTGCCATACTCAAAGTCACCGTTAATCAATCCCAGGTAGAAGCGCATGTCCTGGCTGCCGCTCATCAGGTAGGAGTTGCTCCATGACTTGATGCCTTCACGCTCAACAAAATCGAGGTCAGCGATATAGGATTGCCCCGTGGTCTTGAGGTCGTCGCCCACCAGTCCGGTGAAGAATTGGTCAGCCTTGTCGCGGCAGGTAGAGGTCAACACGTTGGCCCTGAAGCCCAGATAGGTCTTGGCGCCCTTGCTGATCAGCGCGTTGGCCAGGCGGTCGGTCATGAGGCTCTGGCAGGAGCCGTTGAAGATCACGCTATTGGGCAGCATGGTGTTCATCTTGTTCCTGAAGAACTTGGCGGTGACGGCATAGTAGCTCTTGTTGTCGCCCATGGTTGCCACTTGATAGATGCTGGCATACAGGTCATAGATGTCATCGGTGCTCAGGTTGTCGTAGTCGCCCACTTCTTCCCTGGTGAGGAGCAGGTTGCCACCTGAACCATGGGTGTCAAAGACGATGATGCCGTAGTTGTTCAGGCTCTGCAGCGAGGCCCTGTTGCACTGGGCGTTGGCAAGGTGGTCCACATCCAGGTTGACCTGGCTGTCGTTGAAGATCTCGGTCAGGCTAGGCTCCATGTCGATGCCGAAGACGTCCTCATAGGCACCCCAGATGAGCACATTCTTGTTTTGGATGATATTAAGGTTGAGGTTGGTGGCCGGGGCTTGGGCGGGCGCATGCTTGGCACCGGGCTTGGCATTGGTGCCGCGCGTTTGCTGGCTCAGGGGGAGGCACGGTGTGCTCCGGCGGTCGGTGGCGGGTGTGCTGCCCTTAATCTCGCTGCTCTCGTCATTGAGCATGACATAGGACTCGAGGCCCGAAAGGTGCTTGATGGTGATCATGCCATCCTCGTTGAGGACGCTCTTGACGGCAGGAAGGGTTTGCAGCCACTGGGTGACGGCTTCGGCCTTTTCCTGTGCGCTCATGCCGCTGAGTTCGGCGAGTTTTTCCTCGACGCCCTTGTGCACGTCAATCAGGTTCTTTACCTGAGCCGAGGCGTTCTGCTGGTTGACCACGGTGAGGGTGAACACTGCCGAGAGGCCCTCGACCTCGCCCTCGTCCTCGTTGGTCTTGGCCGACACGCGGAAGCGCTTGGTGCCCTCGCTCGTGAAGCTGAAGGTGTGCTTGGTCGAGAACACATTATCGCCCTTAATCTCGTCGCCATGGTCGAGGTTGCCGTCGTCATACATCATGCACACGTCGTCAACGGGCTTGTTGCTGGCGTCAAGTTCGATGATCTTGACGCTCGAGGGGATGAGGTGGTCGTTGGGCGCGATGCTCACGGTAATCCACAGTTCGCTGGGGGTGTTGGTGTAGAGCACGTCGTTGTCCACCGTGGGCGTTCCCAGGAAGGTGAGGTACTTGTTCTTGGTGATGATGATGCTGGCCGTGCCGCGGTTGTCGCCCTCGTCGGTGGCGGTCACCTGGATGGTGTTGTCGCCCTGGGCCAGCTCCAGGTCGTTGATGGACCAGTTCTCAAGGCCAGTCGCCGTGCCGCTGGCACCGCTGCTCGAGGTGTAGCTGATCGACTTGAGGACGCCATTGTCGCGAGCGGTACCCGAGATGACGACGTTGTTGTCGATGGTGACATAAACTTCCTCGCTGGTGGGGTTGAGGATTTGGATGCTGGGGACTTCGGTGTCATGCTCCTGTGAGGTCTCGGCAAACTCATCGAGGCAGGACTGGAAGCAGGGGACTAATAGGGTTAACATGATTGCAATAACTGCTGTTTTTGCATCGCTGAAGAAATGTAAACGGGTTTTCATAATTTTTGAGTTTTAAAAAAGTTGATAATTGTTTTGTCGATGCAAAATTAGAGGCGTGAAAAGCCCCAAACCAAATGTTTTGAGGCATACTGAACGAAAGGGTGGGATTAATGTATGAAATGAATCGCTGGGTAGAAATCCTGGCTTTTTTTACATGTAATTACCGTGAATTATCCATTAATTGAAAGCTGCCGCGCTCTTAACTGTCCACAAATTAAACGAATTATTCGAAGTGGCATCCGCGATCTAAACTGCTCGCGCTGCGAGCAATCCTTTTTTACATGTAATTATCGTGAATTATCCATTAATTGAAAGCTGCCGCGCTCTTAGCTGTCCACGAATTAAACGAATTAAGCTAATTGGCATCCGCGCTCTGGGACCCCACGCGAAGACGCTAAGGCGCTAAGGCTTTTTTTACATGTAATTACCGTGAATTATTCATTAATTATATGATCAATTGACGTTGGGAAACGCGTGGAACTATAACCGTGCTGCGCACGGGAAATTAAAACAAATTTTCATTTTAAAATGGGCATCCGCTTTTGATGGATTAGGTTAAAAAGCAGGTTGGATATTTGGTGGTCGATTTCTTAATTGGCTCATTTTCAGGTGGACTTGTTTTGCGTGGTTTGATAAGAGTGGCGTGCGGGACTGTTAACGAATTGTTAAAAGCGCCGAGATGCACTCGCAGCACAAAGGTATGACCGACACCCTAAGCACGTCAATGATGAAAGGCTTTTTTTACATGTAATTACCTTGAATTATTCATTAATTATATGATCTATTGACGTTGGGAAACGCCTGGAACTGTTTAACCGCCCTAATGGGCGGAAAATTAAAACAAATTATAAATTAAAATTATTCATTGTCTTTGTCGTTCTTGTCTTCCAGACCCGTTACGCGGATGAAAAAATAAAACCTTCGCGCCTCGCCTTAGCGCCTTAGCGTGGGGCCTGTTGGCGGATGCCAAATTGGTCAAATTGGTCTTATAGGTCTTATAGGGCTAATAGGTCAAATTTGTGGCCGGTTAAGGGCGCGGATGACTCTTTAACTTCTAAACTCTAAACTGCGAGCGCAGCGAGCATAATAATCACCTCATTTTTTTGGAATATTGCTTTTTTATGCTATCTTTGCGGTGCAAAGTGGTGGGCATGTCCCATTGCCGAGCAAGACATACTTGTAAACAAGACGAAAGCGTTTTGTTTTTGACCTCATCTAGAAATTTCGCCAAAATTATCCACTGGTCAAAGACAGTCACGACGCTCCGTCGCAGGTTGCGTGGTACGCCATCCCCCTAACCACGGGAGAGGGCTCGACCATAAAGCCGAGCGTGGGGGATGACTGTTCGCAGTGGAAGGGCGTTTGGCGATGCCTCTAGATGAGTGAACAGACAAGCAAAGTCCCTGCGCTTTCATTATACTAATACTAAATGCCGAATTCGGGGGACTCAGGAGGCATCAACTTTGCATTATGAAAAAATTTTTATTCCTAAAACTGCTCGTCCTCGTGACGTGCCTGTCGAGTACCCTAAGCGCCACCGCCTACGACTTCTCAGCGGTTTGCAACGGCGTGTTAATGTACTTCAACATCACGAGTTCCACCAACAAAACCGTCGAGGTGACCTACAAGGAAGACGGGTATTACAACTATCATGGTACCTACGCCTACGAAGGCGCTGTGACCATTCCCAGTACCGTGTATTATAACGGGTCGTATTATACGGTAACGGCTATCGGTCGTTATGCCTTTTGTCAAGCGGGAAGACTAACGTCAATCACAATTCCCAATACTGTAACTTCCATTGGCGATTATGCTTTCTCCGCGTTCGAATCGGACAGTGAGCCCAACAGACTGACTTCAGTCACAATTCCCAATTCGGTAATAACCATTGGTGAGGGTGCTTTCTCTAGATCCTATAGCTTACAAACAGTGGTTATTGGTGATGGCGTGACCAGCATCGGTGAAGATGCCTTCTCTTCATGCTACAATATTACAAATATGACCGTCGGCAGCTCGGTGACCTCGATTGGTGATTATGCGTTCAGCTTTGATTATCGTTGGTCGGATTATCAAGAATATGGAGAGGACTGCATAAGACCCGTGACGTTCCACATGAAGTCCATCAATCCGCCCACAATCCAGAAGCACACCTTCTCCGGCAAGTCAGACCCTGCTGCCGAGGACTGGCACTATAACCCCTACATAAGGCACACGGTGTATGTGGAAGGGCCATACGCGCAAAATCTCTATAAGAACGCGACCTATTGGAGCAATTTCTACACCTATTCTCACTTAGTAACGAATCATAGATACGACTTCTACACGGGTGGCATCTATTACCTGATTTCAGGCACCAACACCGTCAAGGTAACGAACAAATATGGAGGCAGAGTTCCAGGCATCGCATCTACCAATGACTACTCTTACACTGGCAGTGTCACCATCCCCACAACAGCTTACTATAGCGGCACTAGCAAAACTTATAACGTGACGGCCATCGGTTATGGCGCCTTCAATGAGGATAGACAAATGAACAAGAACAGCACGGGCGAAGCCCCGTCGTTGCGCGACCAGGGCGATCTGAAATCGGTGACCATGGGCTCCAGTATTCAAACCATTGAGGACTATGCTTTCTACAAGTGTACAGGACTGACAAATGTGACCATAGGCTCAGGCGTGACGAGCATCGGCTCGTATGCCTTTAACGGCTGCACGGCATTGACAACGGTGACGTGCCAGCGCAGCACGCCAGCCACCATCCAGAGTACAACGTTCGACAACAGCCACTACAGCACCGTCACGCTCAAGGTGCCCTCAACCAGCGCAGTGAACAGCTACAAGGCAGCGACCTACTGGAAGAACTTCTATCTGATTGTTCCCAACGGCGGCGAGCTGAACTATGCGCTCAACGTCAGCGGCGGCAACATCAACTTCACCTCCACCGGTGACTACCCATGGACGGTAAAGGGCGACGCTACCCGTGTATATGCCCAGTCGAGCAACGCTGGTGTGGCCAGTTCCACTTCGACGTTGTCGGCCACCGTCAGCCTGAGCAAGCCCCACACTGTGACTTTTGACTTCAAGGCCTGGGGCGAAGGCACAAGCTACGACGTTTGCATCTTCTCGATCGACGGCGTGGAGCAATTCAAGTATGGTGCCCGTCAGAACGATTGGGAGTCCTACTCTGCTGCCATTCCCGCTGGAAGCCACACGCTGACCTGGTCCTATCAGAAGGACGGCAGCGTGAATCCCACGGGCGACTACTTCGCAGTGGATAATGTGAAACTCACCGAGGTTACTATTCAACCTGGTGACGTGAACGGCGACGGCAACGTGAACATCGCCGATGTGACCGCCCTGATTGACATCCTGCTGGCAGGCACCACACCTCCCGCTGGTTCCGACGTGAATGGCGACGGCAACGTGAACATCGCCGATGTAACCGCCCTCATCGACCGACTCCTCAGCGGCAACTAATAACAGTTAACAGTTAATAGTTAGACATCCGCGTTCCAATCGGGACGCGGATGTCTTTATTTGGTCGAGTTGGTCGAGTTGGTCCAATTAGTCTAATTAGTCTAATTGGTCTAATTCGTGGACAGTTAAGAGGGCGGATGATTTATCACGCGGCGCGACTCGGTAGAGACGCAAAATTTTGCGTCTCTACAATGAGGATGCTTCTCTAACCTTTAACCACTAACCTCTAAACTCTAAACTACGAGCGTAGCGAGTATAATAAAGTTTAGTCGCGGGGGAGGCGCGAGGAGGCGCGTTCTTTGTTGAGCCAGAAGGCGAACCATGCCAAGGAGATGGCCACCACAGCGACAGCGACCCATGGCGTGAGCTCTGCATGGCCCAACGCCTGGGGAGAGGAAACCATAAACGATGTGCAGACCACGGTCATGAACACGGCGGGGATGAGCATGATGATGTAGGGCTTGTGCTCGCGGGCCAGATAGACGGTGATCATCCACAGGGTGAATACCGACAGGGCCTGATTGGACCAGCCGAAGTATTGCCACAGCACGTTGAAGCCGTCAGGATTCTCCATTTGCCAAATGAGCAGGAGCAGGGAGGCTACAAACAAGGGAACGCTGATCATCAAGCGGCGCACCATGCTCTTTTGCTCAAAGTGCAACGCCTCGGCAATGATGAGGCGTGCGCTGCGGAAGGCCGTGTCGCCACTGGTGATGGGGGCAGCCACCACACCGAGGACGGCCAGTGTACCGCCCACGATGCCCAGCCAACTGCTGCACACAAGCTTCACGACTTGAGGCGCGGTGAAGTACTGAATCAGAGTTTTGCCGTCAGCCGTCTGCACCTGAGCCATGAATTCGTTCACCACATCAGGGCTGACAACCTCTTTCCAGCCTCCATAGTAGAAGAAGTAGGACGAGACGGAGGCCCAGATGAGCGCCACAAGGCCCTCGGTAATCATTGCGCCGTAGAAGACGGGGCGTGCGAGGCGCTCGCTCTTGAGGCAGCGCGCCATGAGGGGGCTCTGGGTGGCGTGGAAACCGCTGATGGCACCACAGGCGATGGTGATGAACAGGCAGGGGAACCAGGGGTTCTTCAACAGATAGGCACTCACGCCCAACATGTCCTTGCCATCAACCAGCTGGGACTGGCGCCAAGCGTCCATGCTTCCTATATCCCACAACTCGGGCAGGTGGGGCATCTTCACGAACAAGCCCACTAGCAGACCGGCGGCCATCACGAGCAGGGCGATGGCGAACAGGGGATAGATGCGTCCGATGATCTTGTCGATGGGCAACAGGGTGGCAATCACATAGTAGGCAAAGATGGCCACGATCCACCAGATGGTGGCCGCGTCGCCGCCCCACATGTCCTTGAGGATGAGCGCGGGACTGTAAACAAACACGGCGCCCACCATCATGAGCAACAGGACGGTGAAGATGAGCATCACGACCCTGGTGCCGTTACCCAGGTACTTGCCAATCATCGTGGGCAGGTTGGCGCCATCGTGCCTCAAGGAGAGCATGCCGCTCATGAAGTCGTGCACCGCGCCAGCAAAGATGCATCCCAGCACGATCCACAGATAGGCCGCGGGTCCGAACCACATGCCCATGATGGCACCGAAGATGGGTCCCGTTCCCGCAATGTTCAGGAACTGGATCATGAACACCTTCCATGTGGGCAATACCACATAGTCCACACCGTCGGCGAGACGCACGGCGGGTGTCTCACGGCCATCGGGACGCATCACGCGCTCCACAATGGCTCCATACACCAGATAGCCCAGCACAAGGGCAACTAGACTAATAATAAATGTTATCATATCATTTTTAAGATTTATGTTATTGACTCTAGATGATTATCACCAATTGATTAACCCTCAATCAGTTCTTGGATATGTTGGGCCATCGATTGGATGACGTGGGCCGTGTGGGCCTCGGGGATGCCCTCTGCCTCGGCGAGTTTGGCTCTGGTGGCCAGCCACTTGTCAAGCAGCGGGATGAGTTCATCACCCGCCTGGCGCATGTTGTTGAGCGTCTTGTTGAAGTCAGGGTCATCGACGGCGCCATCTTCAAGGCTCTTGGCATCGTTGATCTCCTGGACCAATTCGGTGCGTGCCTCGTTGATGGGCATCTCGCTGGAGGCGAACTGTCCACCCTTGGCCAGCTGGCTATAGTCCTGCCAGCGGGCATTGGCCACGTTGGCGATGTTTGCGCCCTGGATGACGTTGACAATCGAGCCGCCCCAGTTGGCCACCTGGGTCAGGTTGCCATAGAAATCGAGCAGCTTGTTCTCCAGCTGGAGCCATGCGTCCATTTCCTCCTGGTAGAGCGGATTCTTCTGGTGGTTCTTGAAAAACTTCTCTCCAGTGAGATAGCGGGCGATGGCGCCCTTGAGTTCACCGCTGAGCATCATGTCGGCCGTGCTGCCGCCGGACAGGCTGTCGGCCAGTGCCGTCAGGTCGCTGCATGCGGTCTGGGTCATGTTGTTGATGTCCTCGGTGATGTGGTTGAGGTGCCAGTAGGACTTCATGGCCGTTGCCACCGACTCATAGTAGTCGATGAGGCCCTGGGTCGCGTTCACCTCACTTGTGCGGGCCAACATGTAGTCGGCCAGTGAGTCGATGGAGGCAAAGCGGCTGTCGGGCTCAAACTGCTCGGCCGTCGAGGCGGCAGTCTCGTCGGCTGCCTGATTGCCATTACTGCATGCCGTGAAGCCCACGGCCATAAACATCATTGCGAAAAGCACGATTGTGCTGAAAACACTTTTCATCATTGTAGCTCTATTTTATTGTGGTTATTGTCTCTAGTGAGGGCCGCGTTGCGCCGCAGGGTCTTGTAGCGCAGGCGGGAGATGGCGCTGTGGGCAAAGGTGCGCTTGAAGTCGCCACCGGTCATCTGCTCGATGCGCTCGCGGGTGAGCGACATCACCGCGGGGGTGGGGGAGAAATCCTCGATGGTGGTCGCCGCGGCATGAGCATTGTGGGGGCAGCACAGCTGGCAGTCGTCGCAGCCCACGACCCTGTTGCCGATTACCTCGCCCACCCATGCGGGCAAGTCATCGTCATGGTTCTCGATGAGCAGGCACGAGAGGCATCGCGATGCATCGGCCGCGCCGTCATCGCTCAATGCTCCCGTGGGGCACGACGCGATGCACTGGCCACAGTCGCCACACGTCATTAGGCAGGGCTCGTCGGGCGGCAGTTGCGCCGTGGTGACAATCTCGCCAAGGAAAAAGAACGATCCCTTGCCGGGAAGGATCAGGCAGTCGTTGCGGCCCACGAAGCCGAGGCCCGCCTGCTGGGCCCAGTAGCGTTCACGGATGGGCGCCGAATCGACGCACGGGCGGGTGGCGCAACCGGTGAGTTGCTCGATGTATTGGGCCAACTGGGTCAACTTCTCTCTCAACACCTCGTGGTAGTCGCGGCCATAGGCATAATAGGCGACCCGCAGCGCCCCAGGGGGCTGGAAGCGGGCGGGATAGTAGTTGAGGGCCAGCGAAATGACCGTTTGGGCGCCATCGAGCAGCAGCGAGGGGTCGCGGCGCAGGTCGCGGTGTCCTGTTGCCCACTGCATGCAACCGTGGTGACCCTGTTCGATCCAGTGGTCATAACGCGCCACGGCCTCATCACCGACCGCAGTAGCGGCGGCGAAGCCACAAGCGTCAAATCCCAGACTCGCCGCCTGGGATTTGATTTGCAATGCTATGTCACATTTCGGGGATGGCATCAAACTTGTAGCCCTGCTGTTGCAGCCACTCGATGGCGCGCGGCAAGGCATATTTCATATTTTTCTCGGCCTTGAGCGAGTCGTGGAAAACAATAATTGACCCGTTGCGGGCATAGCGCTTGACGTTGTCCAGCACCTGCTCGCCGGTGAGTTTGCGGCTGTAGTCGCGAGTGACCAGATCATACATGATGATGGCGAAGCGCGAGCGCAGCACCTTGGACTGTCCCCACCGCAGCAAGCCGTGAGGCGGGCGGAACAATGTGCTGCCAATCAGCTCGTTGGCGCGGAACACATTGTGCAGGTAGTGCTTGGTGCCGACATGTGCGCCCTGCAGGTGGCTCATCGTGTGGTTGCCCACCGAGTGTCCACGGCGGCGCACCTCCTGGAGCAACTCGGGGTGTCGCTCCACGTTCTCACCCACCATGAAGAAAGTCGCCTTGACGCCATAGCGGTCGAGTGTGTCGAGCACCCATGGGGTGACCTCGGGGATAGGACCGTCGTCAAACGTCAAGTAGACCGTGTGGTCGCGCTTGTGGATGCGCCACACGGTCTCGGGAAATATCATTCTGTATATCAGCGGCGGACGCTCGACTAACACGATGCCTATCGTTGAAAGTGGTGGTTAGACATCAGTCGTTGCCCAGGGCCTCTTCAAGGTTGATTGAGGATTCTTCCTCTTGAGGGGCCTCACGGTAGGCGTGAGCGCGCTGGTACATCTGCTGATAGGATTTCAAGCGTTCCATGTTCACGCCCTTAGCCTGCAGCTCACCCATGATCTTCTGGTAAGCGTCGTTACCGTAACGCTCGCCATAACCGTTGAGCATGTACAGCATGTACTGCTGGTCGATGAACTTGTCAAGGTTGGTGAGGCGGTCATATTGTGATGCGTCGAGTGACTGGTAGAAGCGCAGGTAGTCGGCATAGCGCAGGATCTCGCTATCGAGGACCTCCTTGGCCTTCTTCACACTCTCGTTGTCGCCACTGGCCTTACCCAAGTTGTAATAGATATCAGCAATCTGCTCACCCATCTGCACGGTGAACGGGCAAACCGAGGTGGGCATTTTCTCCAGCATCAGGTCGAGGATGTGGCGTGCCTTCTTGTAACGGTCGGCCACATAGGCCTCCTGGGTCATGCCGGCGGGAATGGCCAGGTTACCGGCCTTGGCCATCGTGCCCTCATTGCTCAGGTTGCTGGCCAGGTCGATCAGGGCGCTGCGCATGGTGGTGACCATGCGGCTCACGGTCTCGTCGAGGTAGAGTTTGCCGGGCTTGGCGGTGTCGAGGCCGCCCCACAGGAACTTGTTCACCACGTTGTCATACATGATGTCGGTCGAAACCCTGATGTCGGGGCTGGCAATGGGCGTCACCTGATAAACCAGACCGGTCAAGCGCAGGTAGGGATCCAGGCCCAGATAATAGCTGTCGGGCACCGTCATGGCAAAGTAGCACGGACGCTTCCATCCCTGGGCGATGCTGTTGACAATCATGTCAAACGACATGAACTGGCTGGAGGTCATGCCTGAACCCATGCGTTGCAGGTCGAGGTTGATGGTGGGCTCGATCATGTCGCGCTGTTCCTCACGCACGACACCAGCCTTGATGGCCTGATCGGCATCGATGGGGATGTACACCTTGGGATAGTGGATCTCGGTGATGCCATAGGGATTGTTCTGGCTCTCATTGCTATAGACGTGGGCAATCGACTTGGATGCCTCGGTGGGAGTGACGTCGGGCTGCACGAAATAGCAGAACTGTCGGTTGTCGTAGGCGTAAGTGTCCTTACCGGCCTGCATGGGCAGCGGAGCCGACTCATAGGCGGCACGCTGCATCTGGCTGATGTACCAGTCGGTGGACAGGTAGCTCAGGTTAACGGCACGCACGTCGGTGCGGTAGCCCTCTACCTCCTGCAGATACCACAAGGGGAAGGTGTCGTTGTCACCGTTGCAGAAGATGATGCCGTTGGGCGCCACGCTCGACAGGTAGTTGCGGCCGAAGTCGCGCGCCGCGGTCCTGCCGCTGCGGTCGTGGTCGTCCCAGGTCTGACTTACCATCTGCAGGGGAATGAGAATACCGATGATGGCGGCAACAGCGGCAACGGCGGTAGCCACGCCAGTGTTCTTAGGCTCGGCGATGATTTGCTCGCCGTCCTTGGCTGCTTTTTTCTTCTTGTCCTTGAAGAACCACATCACGAGGCTCCACAAGCCAGCAACACCCATGCCGACCCAGATGCAGTAAGCATAGAACGAGCCAGCGTAGGCATAGTCACGCTCACGGGGCTGGTTAGGCGTCTGGTTCAGGTAGAGCACGATGGCGATACCCGTCATGAAGAACAGGAAGAAAATCACCCAGAACTGCTCGATGCCGCGGCGTCCGCGGTAAGCCTGCCACAGCAGGCCGATGATACCCATGATGAGCGGCAGCATGTAGAACACGTTGTGTCCCTTGTTGCCCTTGCCCAGGTCATTGGGCAGCAGGCTCTGGTCGCCCAGGCGCGGGTTGTCGATAAACGAGTAGCCCGAGATCCAGTTGCCGTGGGTAATCTCACCCATGCCCTGTAAGTCGTTCTGACGACCGGCGAAGTTCCACATGAAGTAGCGCCAGTACATGTAGTTCAACTGGTAATCGACGAAGAAACGCAGGTTCTCCATCATGGTGGGCTTGAGTTTTGCCTCGCTGCGAATGGGGTTGCCGTCATGGTCGAGGACTGTCGTCGCATCGACCTGGGTGCCCTCCATACCCAACCACTCGACATACTCACGCTCGTGCTTATCGTCGTGGATGCGCGGGAAGAGCATGTTCTGCTCGGGGCTATAGCGATAGATCTTCTTATTGCCCAGTTCCTTGTAACGGTCGGGCTGGGTGGGGTCGGTCTTCACCTCGGGAGCATACTGCATGGGGCCGTCCTTGGTCGCGGGAGCCATGGTGCCGTTGCTGCTCTCCTGGTACATGATGTCGCTATAGAGTGTGCGGCCATAGAGCAGCGGGGTCTCGCCATACTGCTCACGGCTCAGGTACTTGGCCAGCGAGAAGGTGTTGTTAGGCGAGTTCTCGTCGAGCGGAGTGTTCTGCGAGCTACGGATGAGAATCATCGCATAGCTGCTGAAACCGATGAAGATCACCAGGATGCATGAGATGATGTTGGTGAACACGCGAACGGGCACGCGCTTGCAGAACTTGAACAGATAGACGCACAGGCCGATGAGCAGCACCAGCGGTATGAGCATGCTGTCGCCCAGCAGCAACATGCCTGACAGCAGGATGGCCAGGGCGAAGGAAACCTTGATGAGCAGGTCGCTCTTGTTGCGGTAGAGCTCCCACAGGGCCCATACCAGAGCGGCGATGAGCACGATGGCATAAACCAGCACACCCGAGTTGAACGACATGCCCAACGTGTTGACGAAGAACAGGTCAAACTTCTGACCCATCTCGACGAAACCGGGCTCCAGACCGTAGAGAATCAGACCCACGATGACAAACGAAACAAGCAGCGTGAGCAGCGATCCCACTAACGTCGAGTCTTTGCCCTTGAAGCGGCACTGGCGGTAGTAGAATATCAGCGCGATGGCGGGGATGCACAGCAAGTTAAGCAGGTGCACACCCAGCGAGACGCCTAAGACATAGGCAATTAAAATAATCCAGCGGTCACTGCCAGGGCGCTCTGCTTGGTCTTCCCACTTGAGAATGAGCCAGAACACCAGGGCGGTGCAGAACGACGAGAAGGCATACACCTCGGCCTCGACGGCGCTGTACCAGAACGTGTCGCTCCACGTGTAGGCCAGGGCTCCGCAGATGCCGCTGCCCATTACCACCAAGTACTGGGCGAGGGTCATCTTGTCCACGTTCTCATCCTTGATGATGAGTTTCCTCACCAGGTGGGTGATGGACCAGAACAACAACAGGATGGTCAGGGCGCTGAAGATGGCCGACATGGCATTGATGCACTTGGCGACGGCCATGACGTCACCGCCGGCAAACTTGCTCGCAAAGTTGGCGGCAAGGATGAAGATGGGGTTGCCAGGCGGGTGGCCAATTTCAGTTTTGAAACCTTGTGCGATAAATTCTGGACAGTCCCAGAAACTGGCCGTCGGCTCGATCGTGCACAGGTAGGTCACCGCAGCGATCACAAACACCAGCCAACCCAGCGTGTTGTTGATGAGTTTGTACTTCTTCATCGTCTTTTTCAGTAAAATTAGGGTTCTATTTTTTAGTTTTTGTTGATAGTTTCTATTTTGCAAACGGCAAAATTACTGCAACTAGTACATTATACAAAATGAAAACCTGTAATTTTTACTTTTTTTGCCGTCTAGCCCGCCCATTTTATCAAAAATTAGATGTTTTTTGGGCTTTGGGATTTGGGTGGCATCCGCTTGCTGGTCCCACGCGAAGGCGCTCTTAGCTATCCACGAATTACACGAATTTTACGAATTAGGCTGATGCTTGCTGGCCCCACGCAAGGGCGCGAAGGCGCTAAGGTCTTGGGTTGGAAGACAAGAAAGACAAGAAGGACAAAGAGTAAAAAAAATTTTTCACGTGAATTGCCGTGAATTGATCATATAATTAATGGAAAATTCGTGGTAATTATATGTGAAAAAAGGGGATTGCCCGCAGGGAGGACGGGTTTTAGTGTTTAGAGGGGCATCCGCGATTGTGTGTTGGAAGACAAGAAGGACAAAGTTTAAAAAATTTTCACGTGAATTGCCGTGAATTGATCATATAATTAATGGAAAATTCGTGGTAATTATATGTGAAAAAAGGGATTGCTCGTAGGGAGAGCGGGTTTTAGAGTTTAGAGTGGCATCCGCGATTGTGTGTTAGAAGACTAAAAAGACAATTGAAAATATTTTTTTTGTTAATCAATTATTTGTCCTTCTTGTCTTCAAAATATTGCAGCAACGTGGGCATCCGCGTTCATTATTAACTACGAATTGCACGAAGTTTTCAAACAACAGGGGCAACACGAGAGGACAACATCAACAACTTTGTTTTTGGGACGGTTGTCGTGCAGTTTAGGCGCAAAATTTTGATAATTTGAAAAAAGAATTTAACTTTGTGGCTTGTTCGTAGTCTAATGGACAAACTATCGTTAGTTGAATAAAATTGAGAAGGCAATGAAAACGTTAAGATTATACATCGCAGCCATCGTCCTGACCCTGTCGGGCATCATGGCAACCGGGGCAAGCGCACAGGTGCTGCGCGATGCCGATTTCAACAGCATTGGACGCATTAACGGCAATGGCGTGGTGCGTGACGACAAGGGCCGTTCGATAGGCACATTTGATGCCGATGGCACGGTGCGCAACAGTGCCGGCACTGAATTGGGCGTCATCAAGCAGTTAGAAATCTTTGATCCGGCAGGTACCCGCATCGGTTTTATCAGCACTGACGGCACGGTGAATGACGGTGAGAGCAACGTGCTGGGGTACATCAGCATCAACGACGGCAAGGTGAGCGATGCCGAGAAAAAGACCATCGGCTTTGCGCGAGGTGTGAGGGTGGATTGGATCGCTTGCTACTATTTCTTCAACTTCTTCAAGAAGAATTAAAACTACAAATTACGCGGATTATACTAATTAGTAATTAGCCTAACGTGATATAATACAAAAAGCTGGCGGATGCTTGATTAGGTTAATTAGCGAAATTCGTAGTTATTAAAATAATATGAAGAGGATATTGTTGACATTGGCTATTGTGCTGCTGGCAGCCAATAGCCTTTTTGCACAAGTGCCGTCTGACTCGTTGCTGCGACGCTATGCGGCTGGGATGCTCATGGTGGGCTTCAAGGGCGATAGCGTGACTGAGGATTGTGATGCGGCACGATATGTGCGCGACCTGAAGGTGGGCGCTATCGTGCTGTTTGACATCGACTTGACAGGCAGCGCGACCATCGGCTCACGCAATATCACCAGCAAGGAGCGCCTCACTGCCATGACGGCCCAACTCAAGGCGTGGGCCGACTATCCCTTGCTTATCGCCACCGACCAGGAGGGCGGCAAGGTGGCGCGTCTCAAGCCGCAATATGGCTTCTTGCCCACAGTGACGGCCGAGTATCTGGGCACTGTGGATAAGGAGGACACCACGCGTTACTATGCGTCGAGGCTCGCCCGTGAGATGGCCGAGGCTGGGGTGAATGTCAATCTTGCGCCCGTGGTTGATGTACTCAATCACGACTGTGCCGCTGTGGGGCACTTCCTGCGCAGTTTCTCGACCGACACGCGGGCCATCGCGCGGCATGCCGGCTGGTTTATCGACGAGTGTCACCGCGAGGGTGTGTTGTGCACGCTCAAGCACTTTCCGGGCCACGGCAACGCCATCGATGATTCCCACTACGGCTTTGTTGACGTGACCAATGGTTGGCACCCTGAGGAATTGGAGCCTTTCAAACTCCTCATCGATGCAGGCAAGGCCGACCTGATCATGACTGCTCACCTGTTTAACCGCAACATCGATGACGAGTATCCGGCAACCTTGTCGAGCAAGACCATCAACGGCTTGCTGCGCGGGCAGATGGGCTATGACGGCGTGGTCGTGACCGACGACCTGTACATGCAGGCCATCATCGACCAGTACAGCATCGCCACGGCGCTGGAACTGGCCATCAACGCGGGTGCCGACCTCATCTGCGTGGGCAACAACATCAACACGGGCTATGAGCCCGAGCGCCCGTTCATCCTTGTTGACATGATTGTTAACTCGGTCAAGCAGGGGCGCATTCCCTGGCAACGCCTGCAAGAATCACATGACCGTGTGCTGCGGCTCGCCAGTAAACTGAACCATTAAAAAAGAACAAGATATGAAACGTATTTTTATTATTGCTGTAATCGCATTACTCACATCGATGGCTGTAAACGCAAGCGACAGGGCACCACGTCGGCACAAGATGCCCAGGCAGCGCAGGCCTGTCACCCTCAAGATGCCCGAAGCGCTCAAGGCGGGTGACAAAATCGCTATCATCTCGCCGGCTAGCACGCCTGGCGACCAGAACCCCGAGAAGGCTGCGGCAACGCTGCGCGCCTGGGGTTTTGAGCCCGTTATCGCACCTCATGTGCTGACCAAGTGCCATGCCTATGCCGGCACCATTGACGAACGTTGTGCCGACCTTCGTTGGGCACTCAACGACCCTGAAATCAAGGCGATTGTGTGTACCCGCGGTGGTTATGGCTCGGCGATGCTGCTCGACCCGATGACAAAGAGCGATTTCAACCGCAATCCCAAGTGGATTGTGGGCTACAGCGACATTACCGCCCTGCATAGCGCGATGGTGTGCAGCGGCGTGATGAGCCTGCATGCCAACATGGGTGGCGCGCTGGGCAGCCGTGGCGCCAATGACAGCATCAATCTCATGCTGCGCGACGTGCTGATGGGCAATTTGCCCAGCTACACGGTTCCTGGCCATCGGCTCAACAAGATGGGCACGGCGCGGGGTATTGTCATTGGCGGCAACATGTCAGTGTTCACCAACATCGGCGGTAGCCGCGAGTGGGACTTCCTGGACCGCGACAACATCAGGGGCAAGGACATCATCCTGTTCTTTGAGGACGTGAGCGAGAGCATGCCGCGCGTTAACAGCATGTTGCAGCAGCTGCGCCTGAAGGGAGTGCTCAATCAGGTGAAGGGCATTATCGTGGGTCGGTTCACCGAGTATGAGCCAAGTAACGGCTGGGCTGACATGAACGAGATGCTGAGCGAGACCCTCAATGGCTACAACATCCCGGTGTGCTATGACTTCCCCGCCAGCCATGACGAGGACTGGAATTACCCGATAGTCGAGGGGTGTCCTGCAACTTTGACTGTTGCCCCCGAGGGCGTCACATTGACGTTCTCAAAATAGACGTTCTCTACCCTCCCCAACTAACAACTAAGGACTAAAAACCATAAAACCCATGACCAGAAAAGACAAATTTCTGTTGCTTGCCATAATTGCTGTGCTTGCATTGGTGGGTGTTCATGTCTTCCTGTCGATGGACCTTGTGAAAGGTGGCCGGACGGTCATCTCGCGCGTGGAACTCAAGAACCTTGACCCCGCTAACAACGGCATCAATATCGAGGTGGTTCAACCGTGGTATAACCCGAAGAAGGAGCTGTCCTTTAACGTGGAAGAGGCCGATGAACGCAGCTTTGACCGCTTTGATGTTACGCGCTGCCTGCTGCAGTGCGCCCAAGAGCTAGGCGAGCATGACTTTAGTCGCATCTACCTGTGCAACAAGGGCGACCGCCTGTACTATATCAGCGCAGAGGACTTCAAGCAACTGGGCGAGCAGTACCAGACGGGCCAGATGTTGAACACGCTGAGCCTGTATGTCAAGTTGCCGCAAGTGACCTACACGCTCAACGACAGCGTGGCTTTCCCGCCACACAGCGGCATGTTGAGCAGCATCGAGGATGCCCAGGACTGGAACACGATGATGAGCAACCTGCTGCGCTAGGTTTTTGGGGCATCCGCGCCCTGGAGCCCCACGCGAAGGCGCGAAGCCGCTAAGGTCTTGGGTTAGAAGACAAGAAAGACAAAAAGGACAATTTTTTATAAATAAAACGCTGATTGTCACAAATTTAATAATAACTAGCGAGAATTAGTTTCATTCGCGTGATTAGCATTAAATGATAGATATTAGGTAAAGAACTAACTATTAGTGAACTATAAAACAATAACGCCGCTCGAAGAAATCGGGCGGCGTTATGCCATAGGAGTAGATTCTTTATTTCATCTTTAGAACTTGAAATCGATACCGGCACCGAAGACCTTGTTGGTGCGGCTGTAGGTGTCCTTGCCGGGCAGCGTGGTGCCGAAGTAGTCGGTCTCGCTGCGGTCATAGTCCTTGTAGGTGGTCCAGAAGTAGCCCACGTTGACCTTAATTTTATCGGTCACGTTGACGGCGCCACCAAAGCCAATCGAGTAGCTGTCACAGGAGAATGAGGTGTGGGTCTGGTAATCATCGCTCAGGCCGTAGTCGGTGTTCTGGGCACCAGCGCTCACGGTGAACATCTTGTTGATGTCCCACTCGACACCGGCGAGCACCTCGTGGGTGCCGTGGCGCAAGTGTTTCTGCTTGTCATGGGCCATCTCGGCGTGCTTGTCGTCATAGTAGTGATACTCGACGGTGGCGCGCAACTTGTTGGGGATGAACTCGTAACCCAGGGCAGTATAGAACACAGCTGGCAAGTCGTTGGGCGTGTTCACACCATGCTTGTAGTCGTTGAGAGCAGCCTCAAAGGCGGCGGGCTCGGCAGTTGCCGTCTTGGTGTCGTTCTCGATGTTGAGGTTGGTCTTGAACTCATACTTGGCAGCCAGCGTAAAGCCTTTCCACACCAGGTCCACACCAATGATGGGCGTAATGCCCCAACCGGTCTGCGAGCAGTCAAGCTCGATGTTGGCCATCTCGCCGTTCTGGTTCACCAGACCGCTCAGGGTGGGAGCAAGGGCGGGATAAGCGATGCCGATCTGCTGAACGGTTGCAGCCAACTCGGGCTTAGGCATCACCTTGACAAAGCCGCTGTAGTTGCCGTCAAAGTAGTTCATGCGGCCACCGGCGTAAACACTGAGCCAATCCAGGGCCTTGTAGGTGGCACCCAGCTGCAAGCCGTAGATGTACTGGCGGCCCTTCATGGCCGAATTGATGTCATACTTGTCGGCCGTCAAGGGCAACATGCCAGCGATGCGGGGATCGGCCATGATGGGAGCCGTGGCAGGGTTGGAGGCCAGGGCCTGGGCCAATTGTGCCGTCTGGCCATAGATGCCGGCCATGATGCTCGCGTCAAACACGGGCAGACCGCTGTCAAAGTTGCACTTGCCACCGCCACCGGTGAACCCGAAGAAGCCAGAGAACGTCCAGCGATCGCGCTTGTAGGCACCGTAGAGTGACGGGATCACGGGAGCCTCGGCCTTGCCTTTGTACAGGCGCGTGTGATCAGCCTCGGGGAATAATGCGAACGTGGTCAATGCGTCGCGCTTCTGCGAAGCACTCTGGATGTTCAGTGACAGGGTCCAGCCCTCATGGTCCATAAAGGCCAGGCCGGCGGGGTTAGTGTAAACACCATCGATCTCGTGGCTAGCACCACGGGCCATCATGCGCATGAAAGCGATGTGCTGGTTAGTGTTATGGAGCAGGCCACCTGCCAATGAGGTCATGCTGACGCTTGCCAGTAAAAGGGCTAAAATTGTAAATCTTTTCATTGCTATCACATTTTTAAATATAAACAAACCTGAAAGTGGAGATTTTGGGACTACAAAATTACTACAGCAGCATGAATCGGTGGACTAAAAGTCACAAAAAATGGCATTTTTGCCACAATTCGCCACATTGTAACACTTTTTAACAGTCCCAAACTGTTAAAATCGCAGGAAAAGTGGCCAAATGTTCATACAACGGCGGGCCGTGTCTCTAAAATGCTCAAATATATTTGGCGCTTAGCGCAAGTTGCACTAATTTTGGATGTTTTTCCCACGTTGTGTTAATACCCTAAAGACCAAGAGATGATTACATCAGCAGGATATGATGAGTTGAAGGACACCATGGCCTTTCTGGAGCAGGTGCCCTTTGACGTGAGTCGCAAGTCGCTATATAGCGCCGAAGAACTTTATGAGGGCTTTTGCCCTGATGATGAGAGTAGTTACGAGTGTTGTTTTGACAACATGGTTTATCAGCGCTATGCGTCGATGGGGCATCACACCAGCAGCGTGAAAGAACTGCTGGCGCGTACCCTGCACGACCACTGCATCCACACCGCTCTTGCCCGATTCTTCAAGGAGCATGACCACCGTCGTTGCGTGGGCATCATGGGCGGACATGCCTTGCTCAGGACTGACGATGCTTACCGCAAGATCGCCTTGTTGAGCAAGCGACTGACCCAGGAGGGTTTCATCATGCTGAGTGGGGGCGGCCCTGGGGCGATGGAGGCGACCCACCTGGGAGCGTGGATGGCAGGCAGGGACGACAGTGAGCTCGATGATGCGTTGTCGATGATGATGCCCTCGCCCTCGTTCAGGGACTTGGGCTGGCTGTGCTCGGCCTTTCGCGTCATCGCTAAGTATCCCCGTGGGGAATATGTGAGTCTGGGCATTCCCACTTGGCTCTACGGCCACGAGCCGTCAACCCCGTTTGCTACACACATCGCCAAGTTCTTTGAGAACAGCCTGCGCGAGGACAATATCCTCACGCTCGCCTTTGGCGGCACGATTTATGCGCCAGGCAGCGCTGGAACCCTGCAGGAAATCTTCCAGGAGGCGGTCCAGAACCATTATCTGTCCTTTGGTTTTGCTAGCCCGATGATTTTCCTGGGCAGGCAGTTCTGGACCGAGGAGATCCCGGTCTATCCGCTTGTCGAGCACTTGATGGAAACGGGCAAGTACAAGAACCTGCTGCTCACCCTCACCGATGATATCGGCGAGATTATCTCAACGCTGAAGGCTCACTGCTCGGGCAGGTTAGAGGTTAAAGGTTAGAGGTTAAAGGTTAAAGGTTAGAGGGGCATCCGCGTTCGGGAGCCCCGCGCTAAGGCGCTAAGGTTTTATTTTTTCACATGTAATTACCATGAATTAAACATTAATTATATGAATAATTCACGATAATTCACGTGAAAATATTTTTTAATTATGCTGAGGGCTGGCGCGCACTTAATTGTCCACGAATTACACTAATATATCGAAGGCATCCACGCACTTAGCTGTCGGTGAATTAGACCCATTAGACCAATAAGACTAATTGGGCCAATAAGACTAATAGCGGTGCAGGGGTGGTTAATCCATTGCGGTGATGTCGATGCTCAGGCCGGCGATGATGATGTAGACTAGCAAAATGACCAGCAAGAGGATGATGGCATAGGCCACAATCTTGAATGTCCTGCTGGGCATGGTGCCATGTTGCCTGAGCCTAGGGTGAACGCCATTGTAGTGGCGTGACATGGTGCGCAGCTTGTCCTCAACCTCGTTGTGTTTTCTAGCTGCCTGGGCGGGTTTGGGTTGTTGTTTTTCCTTGACGGGCTCTGCCTTTTGGACTTGAGGCTCGGGCTGCTTGGGTTTTGGCTGCTCGGGCTTGGCTTGGGGCTTCTCAAAAGGTGCGCCCAAGTTAGCGCCACAGTAGGGGCAGAAGCTGATGCCGCTGGGCAAATGCTTGCCGCAGTGGTGGCAAAATCTGGAACTCTCGTTGTCAACGGTGTTGACGCTGGTGGTGTGGCGATAGGGGGCGTCGGAGTCGTCACGAACGACAAGTTTGCCGCCCTCGTACCGGCACACGGCCAAACACTGAGGACACACGACCTGGCTGTCGTGTATCACCACCTCTTCTTGTGATATCGTCAATAATTTACCGCATTGCGGGCACTTGAGTTCCATAATTCTATTGTCTTGAAATGGCTGCAAAGATAATGCATTGCTCTCAAAAATGCAAAAAAATGGCCCCTAGACCCGCAGATATCCATGAAAAGGTGTAGTAAAAAGGTCAAAAATCAAAAATTGTTGCCTTTTTGCTTTTTAATGTTAAGAATATCTATTACTTTTGCACCCGCAAAATTGTCGAAAACATTAAAATAACGCAATAGAAATGGCAAAAAAACAAGACCAAGGTGCTCGCACAACCCTCGAAGAGGTGAATGAATCACTGACTAGTGCAGCACAACGTATCGAAGACAACAAGAAGTACATCAACTGGGCACTTATTGCTATCGCAGTGCTCGCATTGTTGGCAGGAGGTTACCTCCACTTGCGCAACAGTGGCATTGAGGACGCCAAGAAGGAGATCGGCGATGCCGACATTGAACTCCTGCAAGGTCAGGAAGATGAGGCGCTCAAGGCTTATGAGAAAGTGGCTGCTGAATACGGCAACAAGCCGGGCGAGCGCGCTCACTTGAACGCTGCTATCATTCTGTATCAGAAGGGTGAGTATGAGAAGGCTGCTAAGCACCTCGAGGATTTCACTCCCGACAGCAAGCTCATCGGTCCCGCATCGCGTTCGCTGCTGGGCGACTGCTATGTGAACCTCAAGAAGTATGACAAGGCAATGGCTGCCTATGAGAAGGCCATCAGCATGTCGGGCGACAATGAGATGTACACTCCCGCATTCATGCTCAAGAAGGCAACCGTGCTTCACGAGCAGAAGAAGTATGCCGAGGAGGCTGCCATCTATCAGACCATCAAGGACAAGTATCCCGTTTTTGGTCAGCAGAGCGGCTTCAATGTTGACAAGTACTTAGAGCGTGCCAATGCGCTTGCAGGCAAATAATTGGCAATAAATGATTTAATGTATCAAGGGGTTGGTCAAAACATGGTTTTGCACCAACCCTTTTTTTAAAACCACATATCACAAGACATGAAACCGATTTATCATCGCATATTGCTCAAGCTCAGCGGCGAGTCGCTGGCAGCAGAACAGAGTAGCGGCATCGATCCGCAGCGCGTGGCCGACTATGCCACCCAGATCAAGGAAATCGTGGACGCTGGCGTACAGGTAGCCATCGTCGTGGGCGGCGGCAACATCTTCCGCGGCCTCAAGGGTGCCGCCCAGGGATTTGACCGCGTGAAGGGCGACCAGATGGGTATGCTCGCCACGGTGATTAACGCATTGGCGCTCTCATCGGCCCTCGAGGGCATCGGACAGCCTGCACAGGTATTCACCGCCATCGGCATGTTCCCCATCGGCGAGCCTTACAGCAAGTGGCGCGCCATCGAGGCTATGCAGGCCGGCAAGGTTGCCATCTGCTCTTGCGGCACGGGCAGCCCCTTCTTCACCACCGACACGGGCAGCACGCTGCGTGCTATCGAGGTCGAGGCCGACGTCATGCTCAAGGGCACCCGTGTGGACGGCATCTATACCGCTGATCCCGAGAAGGATCCCACGGCTACCAAGTTTGACCGCATCACCTATGACGAGATCTACAACCGCGGCCTCAAGGTCATGGACATGACCGCCACCGTGATGGCCCGCGACAACAAGCTGCCCATCCACGTGTTCAACATGGACGTGGTCGGCAACCTCAAGAAGGTGATGAGCGGCGAGCCCATCGGCACCGTGGTCACACTGTGATGCGGGCTAACGCCCGCAGTTTAGGGTTTAGAGGTTAGAGGTTAGAGGGGCATCCGCACTCTTGTAGCCCCACGCTAAGACGCAAAGCCGCGAAGAGGTTAGAGGGGCATCCGCACTCTTAACGGTCCACGAATTACACGAATTATACTAATTTTTGGCTGGCGCGCTCTTGGCTGTCGGCGAATTGGCTGACGGTTCTTTTCCTGTTTTCGTCACACTTTTTTGAGCGTTTTTTGATGTTCTGAATTTCAGCAGATTACAAACGATGATTTGGAAAATTGGGTGTCCCGTGCTAAATTT